>JAHDEL010000061.1 GCA_020628855.1 Saprospiraceae bacterium
AGACGGTTCCTTTTGATAAAATTGTTGTCGTTGATGATGGTTCGACAGATAAGACGCCACTTATAGTCAATGAACTGAAAGAAAGACATTCTACTCTTCATCTTGTACAGAATACAAAAAGCGAAAGAGCTGTGGGATCCAAAGTGGTGAGAGCATTTAATTCTGGCTTAAAGAGCATCTGCATTGAAGACTTTGATCTGATTTCAAAATTTGATGCCGACCTCGAGTTCCCGCAGGATTATAATGAACACCTTATCAATACATTTCAAGATGATGATGACTTAGGACTTCTTGGAGGCATGTGCCAAGTCCCTATACAAGATGGATCTTGGAAGGACGAAAAAGTATCTAAAAATGATCATGTTCGAGGTGCTTTGAAGACTTATAGAGTAACTGCATTTCAGCAAATTGGTGGGTTATATACCATGATGGGTTGGGATTCTGCAGATGAATTTGCCTTGAGGCATCATGGTCATTCCATTGTTATGCTACCCCACTTAAAAGTCAAACATTTCCGTCCTACCAATGCAGCAAGTGGTTGGATAAAAGCATGTAAATTAAATGCCCAAGTTTATAAGAATCTTCGCTATGGATTTGTTCTCAGTATACTTTCAGCTTTAAAAAGAGGATTGTATAACAGACCATTGGTCCTAACTGGGCTGGTAACGGCATTTTACTATACCTTATCAATATTCAAGGCTAATGAAAGTCCAGTGTCGCAAGAAATTGGGAAAAGTACCAGGAAGTATAGATGGAAAACAATGTTTTGATGAATGAAGATTACGCACTATTTGGAAACGTCAATGACTTCTATCTTGGAGAAAATATTTGCATGTGTAATGTTGAACTAGGTCAATAACCTTAAAGTATTGAGCAAGACTCTAAATATTCTTATATACTGCCATCGTATCGGTAGTCGGACAATCAACTTCATTCAAAGTGAAATTGAAGGATTAAACCAAATCCATAATGTGAAATTGCTTTATCATATTGACCATAATGAAAATCCAATTGAGATTGAAGACGTATCGCATATTACTCATTATGATCAAATCCAAATTGGTCATATCAAACGTGCACTACCCTTTCTACCCTCTTTTGCAAATACAATGCAAGAGCACTTAGAAAACTTTGAAGCTGATGTATTACACATTCATTTTGGTCATTCTGCAGATAGAGTTTTAGAGCATCTGCCTCAACTTAATCTACCGATCATAATAAGTTTTCATGGTAAGGATGCATCTGAAAAATTAAAAAACGACACCTATCTCAATAGATTAAACAAGTGTAATAGACGGTTCAACTTGCATCACATCTTCGTCAGCGAACATATGCGATCTTTTGCAAAACAAGCAGGACTGCAATTTAATCATAGCTATATTCTCTATTATGGAACTGATCTAGACTATTTTGAGATCGATGGCATTCAAGAGAAGACAAATCCGATTCCTAAATTCTTGCAGGTGAGTTCATTTCGTCAAAAAAAAGGACACAAATACACTTTACTTGCATTCAAAGCATTTGAGAAAAGTTACCCAAACCTTCCTTTTGAGTTGATATTGGCAGGTGGAGGCACACTTTTGAATGAAGTACAGGCACTAGCTTCTGAACTAGAGTTCAAGAATACAATCCTGTTCCCTGGATGGGTTGATAAAGAAGGCGCTAAAGCCTTGATGTCTAATGCTGATGTTTTTGTACACCACTCTATAGTTTCGCCAGATGGTGATAAAGAGGGAATTCCAAATGCCATCATGGAAGCGATGGCAATGCAACTACCTATTCTGTCAACATTGCATTCAGGAATTCCTGAACTCGTTGAAGATGGTGTCCATGGCTACCTTGTTGAAGAGAGAAATATTGAAGAATATGTCAATGCAATACACAACATCTACAAATGGGGAAAGCGTAGTCAAAATAGAAAGCAGATTGAAACTAAATTCGAGAAAAAGAAGCATCTGCAAAAGTTATTGAGCATCTATACAAAAGCGATTGGAAATGCCTAGACTTCTCTGTATATGTGGGATGCATCGATCTAATACTAGTGCCTTTGCAAAAGCGCTACATGGTGCAGGATTGCACTTTGATGATGCATTGATGGAAGCAAGTTCAGCAAATATCCATGGCTATTTTGAAGATAAAGACATCATCAACTTCGAGCAAAAATTGTTGCAGAAGCGTAATCCTGAAAAACAAGGAGGGTGGTATTTTGAAAGCATTCCAAACACCCAAGATTGGAATTTTACTGCAGAAGAATATGAGCAAGGAAAAGCACTCATTCTCTCAAAGTTGAAAAATGACAAGTTCGTTTGGAAATCACCTAGATCAAGTCTCTTGCTTACATTTTGGAATTCTCTTTTCAAAAACATCCAGTTTGTTGCCATAGTAAGACATCCTTATTTTGTTGCAAGATCATTGCAGCAAAGAGGTGATATGTGGAAATTCTCTAAACTCAAACCCAAGCAATTATGGCATGCTTACAACATTTGGTATGTCTATAATTTTGAAATTTTGCAATATCAGCAATCAAATACTAACATCAGCATTCTACATACTCCAAACCTCTTTGTGAAAACAGAGTACTCCAATCTGGTTAATCAGCTGCTAGAACAACACTTAAACATAGCAAATCCCAACATAGACTTAGCTGCAAACTATGATAGCAAACTATTGAAAACCAAAGCTCCCACTCCTTCATTTTACGAAAAAAGTCTAACGAAAAAAGCAATGAAATTATATCAAGCTTTGAATACACATGATCCATTATTTAATTAGACCTTGAATCACAGTAATTAACTCTTTACCTTTTTGTTCTCTAGAATATTTCTTGACTTGTTCAATTGAAATTGTATTCTCCGCCTGAAGGAGTTGCTGAATCACCTGCTGTATGTCGCTTGCTTTAGCATCGTGCTCTACAGCTGTGCCTGCATTACATGCATTGAGAATTTTTGCTGCATCTCCAGTAGGTTGACCAATTTGTAGGATTGGAATGCCTGCTGACAAATACTCAAATAACTTGGCTGGTATCCGACCATATGCATGTGGATCAGAATTAATTGGTAGAAGAAGAATGGATGCCTTTCCAATGATTGCTTTGGCTGATTGATGAGAGACTACCCCATGATAACTCAACTCAATCCCTTTTAATGCCCCTTGTATTTCTTTGAGCGTTGAAGATGAAACACTACCTGCTAACTCCAAGACTTTCTTCTTCTCTGTCTCTAAATCATTCAAAGCTTGGATTAGAGTAATTATACTTCTATCAGTATGAAGACTACCAACATGTGTAAACCTCAATTCTTTTACATCTTGCCTTGAGATATGGTCATCAAATCCGTTTGTAATTACTTGCGTCTTGTTAGCACCTAGTTTGCTAAAGTCATTTGCCCATGAAGGGCTTACAGTAAGCACCAAATCAGCTTGTTGCAGGACGAGCTGTTCTAATCGCAGATGCTCTGCTCTAGCCTTAGCGTTGGTGATTAGCGCATCAAAGTAATCAATCTTCGTCCAAGGATCTCTGAAATCAGCTATCCAAGGGATAGCAGTTTTCTCCTTAATTTCTAACCCTGCTAAATGTACACTATGTGGTGTGCCATTGGTAAATAACAAATCAAAATTGTGGCGCTTTTGCAATTCCAGAGCTTTCTTAACCACTTGCCTTTTCCAAAGGATTTTGGGATCAGGTATAAACCACCTACTTCTAATATATTTCGAAACAGACTTAAGAATACCTCCAGAACTTTGCTTCACATTATCTGGATTACTGATTGATGGTGTTCGTTTGATTAGACTTGTCATGTCTACTATTCTAACTTTATGTAGAGTAATCGCTGCATTGACTTTCTGAGCTAACTCTGGATCTTCTTGGTAGTAGGTAGGATTTTGAGGAATGATTATATGGCAATCATACCCGGCCTTACTCAGGTAATTGACAAAGTGTAAGATTCTTTGAACGGAGACACCACCGCATGGTGGCCAATAATAGGTTACAAAGAGTATTTTATACTTTTTCAAAACTGAATGTCAAGTTATTCGCTAAAGGTAATGGTGTTATTATGTATTGTGATAACTTTTTCAGACTCCCACTCTTTTAAGATAGATTTGACTAAGTCTATCTCATTTACTTGCCACCCTTGAAGTATATTCTGCAATGTGGTTGTTTGAGATTGGATTCGACGGGTCAATTCTTCCGATACTCTTACTTCACTTATCGGATGTTGTCTTTGACAATTATCACATACACCACATGGCTGCACATCGAACCCAAAATACTGATTCATAAGCTGCTGTCGGCATTCCTCTGAAACGCAATAATCTAGGATACTAGACATATGATCCTCCATAACTGTGCGTCTGTGCTCATAAGCAGATTTTGGGAGAGTTAGCTTATCGAAATCAGGTCTTTTGTAAATAAAAGTGAGAAAACTTTTATCATTTTCCTCTTGATAAGCGATAATTTCATAGGTGTGCAAACGTCTCAATGCTTTCTTAACATCATCAATAGAATCTGTTAAAGATTGCATCAGCTGTTGCTCATAGATTCTTGTATAATCATAATAAATACCATCATATACTCTCAGTAATTTGGTGAGAAGCTTGACCTCTAATGAGTCTTTATCCTGTTCATTCAGAAATTGTCGATATGTATCAGGGTAAACCCAAACTCTAGATGGCCGATGATAATTTTCTGTAATGTGAATGTATCCAGCCTGGATCAATATTTTCAGTGAAAAATAGACTTGATCCAGACTGATGTCATGTTGTAAAGCAAAACTTCTCAAATCAAAGATATAGGCATGACCAGGACCATGCCCAGGCGCTATACTGTATGTATTACAAAGTTTAGTATAAACTTCCTTCACTACAGATTTGGGTGGAAACCTCTGCTCTAATTGTTTTTGCTTTTTCGATTTATCTCCTTCATGAAAAACAATTACGGCATGTGCTTCTTCTCCATCTCGTCCAGCTCTACCTGCTTCTTGGACATAATCTTCAAGAGATGGTGGAGATTCATAATGCAAAACAAATCTAACGTCGGGCTTATCAATTCCCATCCCAAAAGCATTTGTAGCTACAACTATTTGTATTTCTCCTTTGAGCCAAGCAGTTTGTGTCTTTTGTTTAGTTAACGCTTTCAGTCCTGCATGATATGGAGCTGCTGAAATTCCTTTATCTACTAACAATTGTGTGATCTTCTGCGTGCCCTTTCGACTCCTAACATAGATAATACCACTCCGATTGTTATACTTTTCACAGAGTGTCAAGAGTTGACCATAGCGATCTTCTGAATACGTAACACTGTAGTGAATATTGGGTCTTTCAACTGATGCTCTGTGTATTTGAGCATTTGTCAAAGCCAAGGAAGCTAAGATATCATCTTGCACTTTTTGAGTTGCTGTAGCTGTAAGTGCCACTATTTGAATCTTTGGAAAATATTCTCTTATCTCAGCTATTCTCAAATAGGCAGGTCTAAAATCGTGCCCCCATTGTGATATACAATGTGCTTCATCCACAACTAGCATAGCCAAAGGTAAATTGGCTAATATTGATTTGAACCTTGAAGAAACTAATCTTTCAGGACTTAAATACAACAAGTCATACTTGGCTAAGCCTGCATTACTTTCTATAGCCTCTTGCCTTGTCCTATCCATACTACTATGTAGACACTCAGCTCTTACACCTTTCTGTTTCAGTGATTGGACTTGATCCTCCATCAATGAAATAAGCGGAGTAATCACGAGCGTAATACCTTCATGACAAATAGCTGGCACTTGAAAGCAGAGAGATTTTCCTCCTCCTGTAGGTAGAATAGCTAATGTGTCTTTACCAGAATAAATACTCTCGACTATAGGCACTTGGGCTGGTCGGAAAGTAGTGTATCCCCAATACTGCTCTAAAGTGTGATTGAGATGTTCCACAATTAGAATGTAGGACAATACGTCTTATGACTTCTAAACATTGCCATTGGAGAACGAAACCCATCTCCTAGGTAGATTTGGATTTTTAACATCGCCGTGAGATAATAATCATTGATACTGGGATTACCTCGTTGCTGTCCGACAAAATTATCACTGATACTGCCTTCACTTAGACCACGAAATTCGTCAATACGTTCACCTAAATACGCAGCCAATTCTCCATTCTGCTCAAGCAATATTCCATAATCAACATATTGATTACTGACATCATCTATATAGTCTGTCAAAGTGTATCGCATAAGCCCTTCAATCGAAAAACAAACTCGATCTGACGGTTTAAACTTCATCCCAACGCCAAAAGGCGCTGCTACTGAGATCAGACTATATGGGTCTTCATATCCTGAAATACCTTGCCCTTCAGTACCCAATGGCTGCAGGTTTACCTTTTGACCATTGTACACTGTCACTGGATCAAAGTAAAATCCTCCAATACCTCCTAGTAGATACGGAGACATAATCAAGTCAGGATTACGATATTCAAATCCAAAAAAGTGAAATTCTGCAATTACCGCAGCTTCAATTAATGTCGTTTTGAAATTAAGATTACGTTGTCTCTTCTTCAGGGATTCATTAAACCTGTCATCTGCACCAAGGCGCATGCCACTGATTGACCCTCTCACATTCAAGTATTTATTTAGACTATAGATATAGTCTACACTACCTGCTATCCTTGACTGACGTAGATTAGTACCAAGACTTTCAGCATTCAAGTCACCCCAATAATTGGCAATTCCCAACCCGAAACTCATTTCAGAATATTGACCTTTAAGGGAGTTCTGAGAAATAAGGCATGTTACTAAAAAGAAAAGTATTGCTCTTGTTAAAAATGCTTTCATAAATAATAGGACGTCTAAGTTGAGAGTTTTGATGCTTTGTACAATACAAAACATAATCTCGTGCTTATATATTACGAAGTTCTGTAATATTTTCTAGATAGTTGCCATTTTTTCTTAAGACTCTGTTACAATCAGACTAAAATGACACTATACTCGGTATGATTTATGTTCTTTGTAGATAGATTTAAGTAATATTACAATTCAAATTTTTCTAATATTTAAACAGAAATAATGCAATACATTAATACTCTTATTTGCTTGTTTTTTATGATTAGCCTTGCTACAGGACAAGCTCCAGAAGATTGGTTTCACCAAGATCCTGCAGATGGCTATTATGGTGTATCAAGTGATAAAGCTTATAACGAACTGTTAGCTGGAAAGACTTCACAAACAGTAGTAGTAGCTATCATTGACAGTGGCATGGATGCAGAACACGAAGATCTCGCAGATAACATGTGGGTCAATGCTGATGAAATTCCCGGAAATGGTATCGATGACGATAACAATGGGTATGTAGATGATATTCACGGTTGGAACTTCATCGGAGGTAAAGATGGGAATGTCAATGAAGACACTTATGAAGTAACTAGACTGTACAAAAAGTATAAGTACAAGTATGAAAATGCAAATAGAAGTGTCCTGTCTAAATCGGAGCAAGCTGAATATGACAACTTTAAAAAGTATGAAGCAGCAGTCAATGAAGAAATTGAAAAAGCAACGACAAGACTTCAACGCTATGAAGATCAGAAAACTACTTTAATGGACGCTATCGATGCAGTTGATCTTGCATTGGGGGACCAAGAGATTTCTTTAGAAAATATTTCAAGTATTGATGCTTCTGGGAATGAGACGCTCGGTATGGGTGTAAAAGTACTCTCAAGCATCATCGGTGAAGGCATGGCTATTTCTGATTTTTCTGAGGCTAAAGACATTGTAAGTTCAGAACTTCAAGGAGCAGTTGATTACTTCCAAGGAAAAATCGACTATGCATATAATCCTGATTTCAATCCGAGAACTGTTGTTGGTGACAATTATGCTGACGCCAATGAAAGATACTATGGCAATAATAACGTTGAGGGACCAGATGCATTACATGGTACCCACGTTGGAGGAATTGTTGGAGCAGTGAGAAACAATGGTGTTGGGATGAATGGTGTTGCGGATAATGTTAGATTAATGTCTATCAGAACAGTCCCTAATGGTGATGAGAGAGATAAAGACGTGGCGAATGCAATCAGGTATGCTGTAGATAATGGAGCTTCTATTATCAACATGAGTTTTGGCAAAGGTTATTCATGGAACAAAGGTGTAGTCGACGCAGCTGTGAAGCATGCTATGAAAAATGATGTCCTGCTTGTACATGCTGCAGGTAACTCTAGTCAAAATAATGATATCTCAGATAACTATCCTAATGATGGTTTTGAGAAGAAAGGTCTCTTTGGTCCAAAGAATGCAAAGACTTGGATCGAAGTAGGTGCACTAAACTATAAGCAAGGAGAAGACTTTCCGGCTCCGTTTAGTAACTATGGTAAAGCAAATGTAGATTTATTTGCACCGGGTATGAGTATTTATGCAACAACTCCTGATGATCAATATGCTCCTCTACAAGGAACAAGTATGGCTTCACCTGTTGTAGCAGGAGTAGCAGCTATGTTGCGATCATACTTCCCTAGCCTTTCGGCTAAACAAGTAAAAGAAATTTTGATGTCTACAACAATGCCATTGACAGATGAAGTCAAAGTACCTGGAAAAGATGGTGTGAAAATGTCATTCAATTCTCTCAGTGTTTCTGGTGGTGTAGTCAATGCATACAAAGCAGTGCAGAAGGCTCAAATGACAAAAGGAAAGCGTAAGAAGAAATTTATTCAATCTACTTTGATTGATGCTACAAAAGCTTAAAACAAAAAGCCCCGATAATTATCGGGGCTTTTTTATTCTGGATATTTCTCTAACTCACCTTAGTTCGCATCTCAGTCAGTTCTTTTGAAATCGCCGACTTCAATAATTTGATCTTTGTCTTATCTCCAATAATTAAGACTACATGATCATCTGCCACACTACTCACCTTGCCAATAATTCCGCTTGTTGTAACTACCTCAGCACCAGATTTCATATTCGTCTGAAAAGCTTCTTGTTCCTTCTGCTTTTTCATTTGGGGTCTCATGAAGAAAAAATACATCACCGCAATGATCGCAACCATAAAGATGAGGTTGAATGGAATCGGATTGCCTGGTGTTGCTTGTAAAACAAATGCTAACATGATGTGTATTATTTTTTGAATGAATGGTCAAATATACTTGTTTATTCAACTATATTACTGTCACTAAGTATTACTAGAACGCATGATATTACTCATAGGTTTGCCAGGTGTTGGAAAGAGTACGCTTGGAAAAGCAGTTGCTCAATCTTTGGACTATTCATTCATTGATCTTGATTCTGTAATAGAAAAAGAAATCGAAACATCAATAGCTAGCTATATTGGCCAGTTCGGTGAAGAGTTCTTTAGAATCAAAGAAGCTCAATGTCTTAGAAGTCTTACACCTTCCATAAAGACTATAGTTTCATGTGGTGGTGGCTGTCCGTGCTTCCACAACAATATTGCATATCTCAAACACATCGGGAAAGTGGTTTACCTTTCTCTGGATCTTCAGATTTTGAAACAAAGATTTATAGAATCCAAGCTTGCACGACCATTACAAAATCAATCGATTGAAGCCTATCTCGATGAACTGCATAGTAATCGCAGCCCAATCTATCAACTTGCGGACGTTAACCTAACTTTAAGTGGCGATTATCGTTCAGATATAAACAAAATAACACGAGAATTGTCCCTAGTATAACTTCAAAATCAGATGTGTGCATATCACTTTCTTTGATTTTAGAATTTGAATACCTTTGCACCGCAATTTTTAACAACAGAATATATTAGATATTATGTCGAACACTATTCACAATTGTGTCATTATTGGTTCAGGTCCTGCAGGCTATACTGCAGCGATTTATGCCGCTAGAGCGAATATGAACCCTATCCTCTATACAGGCAAGGAGCCTGGTGGTCAACTCATGATTACTAACGATGTAGAAAACTACCCAGGTTATCCCGATGGAATTATGGGTCCCGAAATGATGCAGGATTTTGCAAAACAAGCTGAGAGATTTGGAACTAAGATCATCGGTGAAATGATAGATAAAGTAGACTTCTCTGGACCAGTGCATAAAGTATGGAGCGAAACAGGTGAAGAAGTTCATGCGCACTCTATTATCATTGCTACCGGAGCAAGTGCAAAATGGTTAGGTCTTCCTTCAGAAGAAAGACTGATGAACCAAGGAGTATCTGCCTGTGCAGTATGTGACGGTTTCTTTTTTAGAGGAAAAGATGTAGTGGTAGTTGGTGGTGGAGATACAGCAGCAGAAGAAGCGACTTATCTAGCTAAGATGTGT
This sequence comes from Saprospiraceae bacterium, assembly GCA_020628855.1. Lineage (GTDB taxonomy): Bacteria > Bacteroidota > Bacteroidia > Chitinophagales > Saprospiraceae > JAHDHH01. The sequence goes on from JAHDEL010000061.1 coordinate 10,253, forward strand.
CCGACAGTGCACCTTCTTGTCAGAAGAGATGAGATGAGAGCATCTAAGATTATGCAAGAAAGAGTGCTCAGAACAGAGAATCTCAAAGTTCACTGGAATACTGAAACTGTAGAGATCAATGGTGAAGAAGCAGTGGAATCTGTAACCGTCAAGAATAATAAGAGCGGAGAAACTTCTACAATACAAGCTTCTGCATTCTTCGTAGCTATCGGACATAAGCCTAATACGGATATCTTTAATCCGTGGTTAGACATGGATGACAACAAATATCTGAAGACAACCCCAGGTACATCTTATACAAATGTCGAAGGTGTCTTTGCTTCAGGAGATGCTCAAGATCATGTGTATAGACAGGCAGTTACTGCAGCTGGGACAGGATGTATGGCTGCTCTAGATGCTGAGCGGTATCTTGCAGCTAAAGGAATAATCTAAACAACAAACCACTTTCAAAACATAAACGATGAGTCAATTTAGAAAAGGAGTCATATTTGGTCAAGAGGTCACGGACCTCTTTAACTATGCGAATGATAACAACTTTGCAATACCAGCAGTAAACTGTGTAGGGACTAATTCTGTCAATGCAGCCTTAGAAACTGCAGCTGCTGTGAATTCTCCGATCATAATCCAATTTAGCAACGGAGGAGCAAGCTTCTTCGCCGGCAAAGGACTAAAAGGAGAAGGCCAAAGTAACCAAATCCTAGGAGGAATATCAGGCGCTTTGCATGTTCATAATATGGCTGAAGCTTATGGTGTCTCAGTTATCTTGCATACAGATCACTGTGCAAAGAAGCTACTACCTTGGATTGATGGACTACTTGATGCTGGAGAGAAGTATCATGAAGCTTTTGGGAAACCTCTGTATTCTTCACATATGTTAGATCTTTCGGAAGAAACGCTGGAAGAGAATCTCGAAATCTGTGAAAAATACTTTGAGCGTATGCACAAACTTGGCATGACTCTAGAGTTAGAGTTAGGCGTAACAGGTGGTGAAGAAGATGGTGTTGATAACACTGATGTTGACAGTTCTAAACTCTACACTCAACCTGAAGAAGTCGCAGAAGCCTATGAGCGTATGTCAAAAATCGGTGATGCATTCACCATTGCTGCAGCTTTTGGTAATGTGCATGGTGTCTATAAACCAGGTAATGTGGTCTTAACTCCAAAGATTCTACTTAATAGCCAAAAGCATATTCAAGAGAAATTTAACACTGCTTCTGATAACCCAGTAAACTTTGTCTTCCATGGTGGCTCTGGTTGCAGTACTGAAGAAATTAGAGAAGCTATCGGCTATGGTGCGATCAAGATGAATATCGATACTGATCTTCAATGGGCATTCTGGGAAGGTGTAAGAGATTACTATGAGCCAAGAGTTGGTTACATGCAGACGCAGATAGGAAATCCGGAAGGAGAAGATCTGCCAAACAAAAAATCATATGATCCTAGAAAGTGGTTACGAGACGGAGAGTCCGCATTTGTCAAACGGTTAACAAGAGCCTTCGAAGATCTCAATTGCATAAATAAACAAGTTTAAAAAGTGGCTGCCTGAGTGCAGCCATTTTACTTTTGGATATCTATGATCGAATCCACATTCTTTTATGGCGCTTTAGCAGCATTGATCCTTGGAGTTTCCAAGTCTGGATTTAAAGGCTTTGGGTTTATCATAGTTTCTTTAATGGCGCTTGCCTATGGCAGTAAACCATCTACCGGAGTATTGCTGCCACTACTTGTGCTAGCTGATATCTTTGCTGTAATAGCTTATCGTAAAGATGTCCAATGGAAGACCCTCGGGAAGCTTATGCCGCCAATGATGGTAGGTGTAGTAGCAGGTGCTTACTGGGGCGATGCCATCCCAGTTGAGCAGTTCAAATTTGTCATGTCAGCAATCATCCTGGTAGGAGGTCTCATGATGATCCTAGTAGTCAGGATGCCTAAAGAAAGCATTCCGGACAATTGGTTCTTTGCGACATTAATGGGCTTTGGGGCAGGTGTCACTACAATGATTGGTAATCTTGCAGGCGCCTTTGCCAATCTCTATTTCTTAGCGTTGAGATTTCCAAAAGAAGCCTTTATTGGCACTGCTGCCTATATGTTCTTCTTCATCAATATATTCAAGCTACCATTTCATATTTGGAGTTGGAAAACCATAGACGCCTCTACCCTTGTTATCAATCTCCAACTTGCACCGTTTGTCATTCTTGGGTTTATGATTGGATACAGACTCATTGGAAAGATCAGTAATGCCTTCTTTCAGAATTATATTATTGGGATGACGATATTGAGTGCAGTTTTGATTTTGGTGAGTTAAGTTAGAAGTCCTAACCTTAAGAAACGTTACGGGACTTATGTTACAGGTCATTCCTTAGTAGGATGCATTATTCATTTCATATTCTTTGATTAAGACCTCTGCTGGAATGTTTAATTCGGTGTTGAGCTTTCTAATCATTGCCAAGCTCAGTTTTCGTTTTCCTTTGAGAATTTCACTTGTCCTACTTCTTGTTCCAAGAATTTTTGACAATTCTGATTTTTTCATATTCATCTGATCGAGTCTAAAGAGAATTGCGTCTATCGGATGAGGAGGAGCTACAGGGTAGTTTACTTTTTCGTATTGTTCAATTAGAATGCTTAGCAGTTCCAATTTATCAGATTCAACTGAATTTGATTTTACGGCAAGTTGCATCAATTCATACGCCTGCTTCAAATACTCTTGGTATTGCTTCTTGTTTTTGATTGGTTTAATCATAGCTTATTGTTTTAGCGTCTAATTTATCATATTCTGTATGTGTTCCAATCCAAACAATAAATATGATTCTTAATCTATATTCTATATCCACAATTAGTCTGTAGTCATTTCCTTTAATGTTAAATACTGTTCTTTTAGAATTGAGTATTGATGCACTTTTATACTTTTCTTTAAGCTCCGCTGCATTTTTCCAAACTGAGTTCTTCGCTTCTTGAATCCAAGCTTTAAGTGGTTGTTCAGCAGCCTTGTTTGTTACCCAAAAGTTCTTAAGCGTACTAATCGCAATTATCCTCATAACATTTCAAATGTACAAAATGTTCCCAATATGGTTGCAATTTTCTAACTTGCAATATATCACATTCTGGTCATACTATTGAAATTACAACCATCTCAATCTACCTCTTCAGATCACTACACATACAGGAAGTACGACCAACTATTATGATGCGAATGGGATGAAGCATAAGAGCGAAGTTGTCCACGATGGTGAGACCTTTATCTATCACTATGTCAAGGGGATGGAGTTTATCAACCAAGCCCCAGCCTCAGTCTATCTGAGTGAAGGAAGATATACTTGGGAAAGAGAAGACGACGGTACGTTAGTAGACGAATATTACGAGTGGTGCATCAAAGATCACCTTGGCAATACGAGGGTAAAGTTCGCTGATAAGAATGGAGATGGAGGTATCTTGTATAATCCAGAAGCACCTGAAGAAGATGAAATATTAGGTACATACCACTACTACCCTTTTGGTATGGAGATGGAAGGCGTCTGGACTCCAGACAGCAAACCAGAAATGCAGTATCTTTATAATGGCAAAGAACAAGTCAAAGGACTTGGGTGGTATGATTATGGGGCTAGGTATTATAATCCGAGTATAGGGAGGTTTACTTCTTTAGATCCATTAGCAGATGCGCCGCATCTGGATTCTTATAGTCCTTACCACTACAGTTACAACAATCCAATTAACTACATTGATCCTGATGGACGTAGTCCAATCAAAGGATTAAAGGCTCTTTATAATGTAGGTAAAAAAGCATATAAGTCTTATCGAAAGACGGGCAAGGTTGATATTGGTAAAGCATTGAAGAGTGAAGTAGTCGATATTGTAGACAATGTTTCTACTCTTGCTGATGGAACTCTTGATGGCAATGATGTTATTGCTGTAATTGATTTAGTAACTGGATTTGGAGATGAAGCAAAAAAGCTTGCAAAGTATAGTGATAAGGCTGTTGATGTAAAAAAAGGTAGAGGAAGTAATAAACGAAAACCAGATTCTGAAGCGGAAGGAGCTCATTCTGTATATAATGATAGAGGAAACACAACATATACTAAAAACGACAAAAACCCTTCAGGCTTTGATGAGGTAAAAAGAACTGATACTGAAGGTAAAGCACATACCAATAAGGATGGCACTAAAGTTGAAACTCCTCATGTTCATACAAAAGGTGAAAAAGATGTTAGACCAGCAGTCAAAGGAAAAGATTATTAAAATGAAAGAAAAGAGTATGTTGACTTGGTTATCGGAGTGGTTTGAATCTAATTGTGATGGAGATTGGGAGCATGATTATGGTATAAAAATAGAGACCTTAGATAATCCAGGCTGGTCGATTACGATAGATTTAGAACAGACTAAATTTAAGGTCAAAGAAATTGATTGGAATTTCTTTGAGAAAAACGACAATGATTGGTTTGGATATAAAGTAATTAATGGAAAATTTGAGGCTTCTGGAGATCCCTTTAAATTGGAGTTCTTAATAAAAAGGTTCAAACAAATCATTGAGGAAAATCAGATTGAATCTGTGTAACCTAGTGTTTTTTGAAAGAATAAGAAGTTAAAGCCTCTATGAGATCAAAGTCTTTATTTGGTAATTTGGCTTGAAGATTCAATTGTCAATGACATATCTATTGATCCAATTAATTTTAATGGCGAGGAATGAAAAGAGAATATTTTGTCAAAACATCAATATTATTTCCAGGCAAACATCAAAAATCAACCTCCAACGTCTCGGATATTTGGAAAAACCCACCTTCCACATCCGATGCTGAAAACGTAAACGTAGTTGTTCCATTCTCAAACTTAAAGTCCTCTAAATCCTCTTCTTGAAAAGCTATGATATTCTCAAGAAGAAGTAAGTTTCCATAGCCTAGGATATTAGTTCCTGCAGGAACTATTTCACCATCAAATAGCATTGCTTTATCAATTGAAAGAGAATATGTACCAGTGTCTAAAGGATTCAATAGTACCTCCTCACACGAATAGCCATAAGCAGCATTGATAAAGAATGGAGAGAAATCATGGGAAACAAATTCTTCTATGAGATCAATATGCAACCTGAAAGGCTTTGTTATAGTGTCAACAACTTCAAACACAGATTGTCCATCCGAATCTTGCACAACTGTTATTCCTTCAAATCCAACAATTTCATATTCTTCAATATCACCACATCTACATGATGCAAGAA
>JAHDEL010000062.1:0-5836 GCA_020628855.1 Saprospiraceae bacterium
AAGTAGCACCAGTAGCATTGAGATCACCAGAGATGTCAAAAGGAGAAGTACCACCAGTCCACGAAATGGTAACAGAACCATTAGATTGGCCACAGTCCGCATCTACGCCTACACCTGAAGCCATTGGTCCAGGAATATCCCCAACGGTGGCAGTGATTTCATCTGTACATCCATTATCGTCTGTAACAGTAATTGTATAGGAACCTGCTGATACACCATTAAGAGTTTGAGGTGAAGCAGCTCCTGTTAAAGTAATATCACCAGACACATCAAAAGGAGCAGTACCACCTGTCCAGCTAAATGTAACACTACCGTTAGCTAGACCACAAGTTGCATCAACATCAGAAGCTGAGACCATTGGTCCAGGGGTGTCATTGATTGTAACAGAAGCAATATCTGTACAGTTATTTCCATCAGTGATTGTTACATTATAAGTGCCAGTAGCAAGATTGTCAAAGTTGACTGGAGAAGTTGCTCCGCTTAAAGCAAGGTCTCCGGAAATGTTAAAAGGAGCAGTACCACCTGTCCAAGAAAGATCAATTTCACCATTTGCATTACCACAAGTTGCATCTGTCGCTATTGCAGTCATATCTGGTCCTGGAATATCATTTATCGTAGCTGAGGTAACAGAAGTACAACCGTTACCATCTGTGACAGTGACATTGTAAGTGCCAGCCATCAAATTCGGGAAGTTTGTTGGAGAAGTAGCTGGGTTTTGGTTAAGATCACCTGTTATTAAGAAAGGTGATGTGCCACCTGTCCAAGATACATCTACACTACCATTAGCTAGTCCACAAGTTGATTCAGTGGCAGTTGCTGAAGCGGTTGGCCCATCTGCACTACCAACAGTCGCAGTAGTCACGTCACTACATCCATTAGCATCTGTAACAGTGACAGTATACGAACCGGAAGATAACATAGTAAATGTTTGCGGCGAAGTGGCACCCGTTTGGTTAAGATCACCAGTCACGTTAAACGGTGCAGTACCTCCTGTCCATGATACCGTTACTTCACCATCATTGAGTCCACATGTAGTAGATACTGCTGTGGAGCTTGCCATAACATCAGGAGAATCGCCAATAACAATAGAAGTATTATCCATACACCCATTTGCATCTGTTAACGTTACATTATAAGTACCAGTAGCAAGATTCGTGAAGTTAGCAGGTGAAGTAGCGCCAGTCATAGCTAGATCACCAGTAAGATCAAATGCAGCAGTTCCGCCAGTCCAAGTGACTGTAGCGCTACCGTTAGCAAGACCGCATGTTGCATCAACTCCAGATCCGGAAACTATTGGTCCAGGTGTATCACCAACTACAACACTTACTGGTGAAGTACACCCGTTAGCATCAGTAACTGTAACGTTATAAGTGCCTGCTGCCAAGCCTGTTTCTTGATAAGGTGAGGTTGCTCCGGTTGCAGTTACATCACCTGTGATATTATAAGGAGATGTTCCACCGGTCCAAGAGATTGTTATTGAACCATTTGACATTCCGCAATCTGCATCAACTCCACTACCTGAAGCCATTGGTCCGGGAGTATCTCCAACAGTTGCTGTAACTTCATCTGAGCATCCATTATCATCTGTGACAGTAATTGTGTAAGAACCAGCTGCCACGCCATTAAGTGTTTGCGGGGAGGTAGCTCCTGTCAATGTAATGTCTCCCGTTACATCAAAAGGTGCTGTACCACCAGTCCAGCTAAATGTGACACTACCATTGGAGAGACCACAAGTTGCATCCACGTCAGAAGCTGAAACCATAGGACCTGGTGTATCATTAATAGTAACTGAGGCGATATCAGTACAATTATTGCCGTCAGTTATTGTAACATTATAAGTACCCGTTGCAAGGTTTGTGAAATTAGTTGGAGAAGTAGCTCCTGTCATTGATAAGTCTCCTGTGATATCAAAAGGTGCAGTTCCATTTGTCCAAGAAATTGAAACCTCACCATTAGCTTGACCACAAGTGGCATCGGTGCCTGTAGCAGTTAGATCAGGACCCGGAATATCATTAATTGTAGCCGAGGTAACTGAAGTACATCCATTGCCATCTGTGACAGTGACATTATAAGTACCTGCCATCAAGTTAGGGAAGTTCGTTGGTGAGGTAGCAGGGTTTTGGTTTAAGTCTCCTGAGATCGAGAATGGACTTGTACCTCCAGACCAACTTACATCCACACTTCCATTAGCTAGTCCACAAGTCGACTCTGTTGCTGTGGCAGAAGCAGTCGGGCCATCTGCACTTCCAACTGTTGCAGTGGCAGTGTCTGTACAACCGTTTGCATCTGTCACAGTTACAGTATATGATCCAGAAGAGAGCATGGTAAATGTTTGAGGTGATGTCGCTCCAGCTTGATTGAGGTCACCTGTAACGTTGAAAGGTGCAGTACCGCCAGACCAAGTCACAGTCACTTCTCCATCATTTAGACCACATGTTGTAGATACAGCCGTTGCACTAGCCATAACGGCAGGTGAGTCACCAATAATAACGGAAGTATCATCTGTACAGCCATTGCCGTCTGTAATGGTTACGGTATATGTTCCTGCTGCTAAGTTTGTAAAGTTGGCAGGAGAAGAAGCTCCAGCCTGTGCTAAATCACCTGTAAGATCAAACGTTGCTGTTCCTCCTGTCCAAGTGACAGTCGCACTACCATTAGCTAATCCACATGTTGCATCCACTCCAGAAGCAGAAATTATTGGTGCTGGAGTATCTCCCACAGTCGTAGATAGAGGTAATTCACATCCATTAGCGTCCGTAATGGTAATACTATATGTACCAGTCGCAAGATTTGTTTCTTGATAAGGAGAAGTAGCAGAGGCAGCGGTAAAATCTCCAGTTATATCATAGTCGGCAGTACCTCCGGACCATGTAAAAGTAACGGAACCATTAGACTGTCCACAGTTGGCATCAACTGCAGAGGCAGATCCAGTTGGACCAGGGGTATTTGCAATGACAGCAGTAGCGCTATCAGTACACCCATTGGCATCGGTTACAGTGATAGTATAAGATCCTGCCCCTAAACCAGTTTGATCAAATGGAGAAGTAGCTCCGGTTGCTGTAAAGTCACCTGAAACATTGTATGGCCCGGTGCCACCACTCCAAGTGAAGTTGGCTTCACCATCTGACATACCACAGTTTTCATCCATAGATCCTGCACTTGCAACAACACCTGGAATATTATTAATAGTGACAGTTGTCGCGTCTGTACAACCATTCGCGTCAGTAATCGTGACAGCATAAGTGCCTGCAGAGAGCATTGTTTCAGTATGTGGTGATGTTGCACCTGTGACTGTAAAAGCTCCTGAAATATTGTAAGGTGCAGTCCCACCAGTCCATGAATATGTCACTTCTCCATCACCTAAACCACAGTTTTCATCTATACCAGATGCACTCGCCATAATTCCAGCACCAACACCAACAACAATTGAAGTGTTAGCAGTACAACCGTTGTCATCAGTAACCGTAACATTGTATGTTCCAGCTGTTAAGCCCGTCTGGTCTTCTGGATTACTTGGTCCTCCGACGTTATCCCAATCTACTTGGTAGGGTGATACTCCATCCATGATGATCAAGTCTATTGCACCATCTGCTAGACCAGGACAACTTTCGTCAGTCACAGCATCAGAGAGAGTCGGTGCACAAGCGGGAATAACAATGTCAACTGTTGTACTACTATTGCCACAAGCATCTGTCACATTATATTGCCATGTAACAGTTCCTCCAACACAAGGATCTATAGTTACTGCTGTAATATCTGTCGGAGATGCAGTTCCAGCACCATCACAATCTGAGTTTGTTGTAGCTTCCCATGCAGCATCACCTAGATTGAGAGCAGTATAATCTGAATAACAGGCTGGAGTAGGTAGAGTAGGTGGTGTTATCGTAGGATCTGCCGGTGTTGTCACAGTAAATGTTGCACTGCATACATCAGTGTTGCCACAGTCATCCGTCAAAGTAAATGTAACTGTCGCTGAGCCACCACAAGCAGGTGGTGCTGAACCTGCATCATCAGAAATTGTAAAACCACATGTAGATGTTCCGCTTGCATTGCCTAACCATGAAGTAAAGGATGCATCTATTATTGTCTGAGATTGACACGCTGCTTGAGTAACGTTACTTGGGCAGGTTATACTCGATGTGGCAGCAACTGTAAACGTTGACTCTTCTAACTCACAACAATCATCACCGTTGACTTGATCACAAGCATTACCTTGAATCTCTGCAAGAGTTGATGCTTCACTTGGAATTATCATTCCAGCATCATTATCAGCAGTCAGGTAGTTGAAAGTTCCTATGGTCCATGTACCACAAGAAGCAGCAACATTTGGAACCGCTATCATCAAGTTAGATGGATCAGCAGGGTCTGTGGCGACAACAGTAATATTTCCTGCTGCGTCAGCATAGAATACCTCCGTAGTGTAATCAGCTCCGGTTTCAAAACCTGCCACAGTGAAGTTTACAATTGCTCCCGGACAGAATGTCCCAGAAGATGAAGTTATAAATGACACTTCTGCTTGTAATCTGGTATGCGTGCAAAACAGAATTAGCAGGGCAGAGATTAAAGGTAAAAACTTTCTCATATGGCTTCTATTTGTACCAAAAGCAGTATGTTCTGGGTTGCAACTGCTCCTAGGAGATATGTTTTGGTGAGTATTGTATCTGTTCATTTTTTTCATAATTAGGGTAGGGCGTTATTTAGGAATAGTAATAGACCCTGCTTCAGCATCACATCCGGCACAGGCACATTCAACAGTTCCAGAGAATGCAACATCGCAGTCAGTGCCTGTGGTACTAAAACTATATGGCGTAGACTGAATATCGCCAGGATTTGGACAAGAAGCTGTATAAGATTGACAAACCGTAGATCCATCATTTCCTAGTATTTGTACTTCTGCCGTACCACAGTTTGCTGGATTCAGTACAATATTCTCAGTATAATTAGGGTGTGCTGTTACTGTGATTGGACTACCTGTTACATCACAAGCTGCGCAACCAGTATTAAAACGAGGAGTGAAAGTTCTAGAAACTGGAGCACAAACATCTGCAGTTACCGAGAAATCAGTAACCGGCGATCCACCCTCTAACCATTCTAATGTTCCAGATCCTCCCCAAGGTGTGTTTGTTCCAGCTATATCAACATCTGCTGATAAAGTTGGACTGACTGTACCACACCCATCCGTAATATCTGCTGTTTCGTTTTTGATTTCAGGAGTCCAGACTGCAAAAGTTTCTGATAAAGGACCATCATAACATCCATTCTCTCCAACCGTATGCTGAATACTCGTATTACCAATGTTATCACAATAAGAAAACATAGCCGGTATATCTCCGGGTGAGTTTACTGTAGCATCTTCCCATTCGTCCGAAACTCCCGGTAAACCTCCATCATAATTAGCACTCACATTGCCTAAGTCGAAGTCTGCAGCATTGCAATAATTGTCAGGTGGGTCGTTGAAGATAGCATCTGGGCCACAGGCATTTTGGATGGTAACATTGAAGCTGTTAGCATAGTCACAATCAGCATCAATACACCAACATCCAGACTCCCCATCTGCAGAAGTAGTAAATGATATTGACTCTAGAAAATCGGCAGGCGTTGTGTTCGTTGGACAATAGGTCAACTCAAAATCGAAAGTTGGACAATCGTTAGTACAGTTCACGCCCCAATTATTACTTGGGTCTCCATCAGGTATTCCATTACCTGAAGGCCAACCACCCGCAGGATTCAGCCCTGTATAGATATCACAAAGTTGATCACCATTATTTTGGCAATCTCCTGAGATTTGAGTGAATTGACATTCATCCCCATTACAAATACCACTACAAGGTGGATT
>JAHDEL010000062.1:5936-14925 GCA_020628855.1 Saprospiraceae bacterium
CCAATCAAAAGAGTATTGAACATTTAGGACTACAGGTCCACATCCATCTGCAACCACAGTAAGTGAAGGGTCACCTCCAATATCTCCTGAAGCGCTTCCATCAACAACTGTACAATTGGTACATGATGTTATTGTTCCTAATGTGTTTTCCTGAAAACAATCTCCACCTCCACCAGTACCGCCGCCGGGACCACCCATCCCCAAAACAGCAGTCATAGATCCAAGACTGCATAGAGTTATGTATAAAAATTTCTTCATCATATTATTCCTTTATCGGAGGTTAGAATGTTCTGTTAAATTGAATTTCTTCTGCTTTCAAATGCGTCATTTGCATGACGTACATCATCAGCACATCTTTTGATATGCTTTCAACTGGCACTATAAGACAATCGTCTCTGTCCCAATATCCACCTTCTATCGCCAAAATTTTTCCTTCTGAAAACTTAGCGATTACTCTTTGATTTGAGTAATCTCTATCAGGTAAGATCAAATTATCAACATAGTAAGATTCATCTATGCATGATTTTATCGCATAACCATCTTTTACTTCAATAATTTGAAATTCTATCTGATTATCTTGGTTTTCAACAATACTTGTGATTGTGAAACCCATTTGAATTATGCAAATGCTTGTTATGATTAGTATGCTTTTCATATTCACTGTGTTATAAAAGTGCTATTGCGTAATTTTTTAATTCTATCAAAATTGATTGTCTCCATTTCTGGAATATCGTCTCTAAATCCATGAGATTTAAGTTCTTCTTGCTCATATGTCATAGCAGAGAAATCTTGCTTCAAGGCTTTATTATAATCGATAGCAAGACAGCATGGATTTAAGTCATAAACATCTTCATTAATTTCATAATAGCCATTATTTGACCCTATAACTATGCGTTCATGTATATGCGTTGATAATAAGCTCTTGTCCATATATTGAATTGGATAGAATTCCTTTAGGAGTCTGGGGCTCAGGTTGTTATAGGACAGTCCGTCAGCCACTTTATCAACTATCTTACCCTTGTCAGGACCAATATCATCAATTAGGTTAAAAACTATGAGTCCACCAGGATGAAGATGTTCTTTGTACAGACTTATGGCTTCTCTTGTGTAGAGGTGATAAGGTTGTTCTTCGGAAACACTTACATCAATAATTATTAGATCATAGCTCGCTTCTGTAGTCAGCAAATAGTGTCGACCATCATCTTCAATGAAATTGTATGATTCTTTGGCTACACCAAAGAAATTTGTAGCTACATAATGCGTCCTTTTGTCAATATCAATGGCGGTTATTTCCTGAAAACCTAAATCGTTCAATTCATTAATGAGGGAACCACCTGCAAGTCCAACCAAAAGTGCATTATTTCTGTTTGATTTTGGCAGTAAGCTGCAAGCTGAGGCAACTACATGTGAATAGAGCATAATTGAAACACCATCAGAAATTCTAATTTTACTTTGATCAGTTCCATTATTAGAAAGCACTCTAATATTTCCATAATCACAAACACTGATGCTACCTAATAATCCATCTTTTTGATAATGACAAGTACTACTTTTGAGGAGATTTATATCGTACATTGCATAACTGCCAAAACTGGCCAATACAAGAGTTGAAACTGCAAGTATTGTGTAGATTTGATGTCTTGAATTAGAATATAGAGCGAGCATTATTGCGCTCATACCCACAAAAACCCCAATAATTAATGAGGTCACTTTGATTCCAGAATTTGGAATCAAGATCAATCCAGTTACAAAAGTGGAAACGACACCTCCTAATGTTGAAATGCTGTATATATTTCCACTTGCTACTCCTGCTTTAAATCCAATATTATTTAACGACTGGACAAGCAGAGGCGAAGTTGCTCCCAAAAGTGTCAATGGAATCCCTAAAATGAGAATTGTAGCTAGTAACACTCCTCCAATCAAACCAAAAGCTAGTGTGTTATTAAGAAAGAGTTGACTGATTGGGGTGATGAGAATTAACCAACATGATGCTCCAAGAACTATATAGAATGGCGTCAATGGTTTGAAACCAGAGTTTACTATCCTTCCACCGAAATAGTAGCCGCATAATAATCCAAGCATAGTGATGCCAAGAACCGAGGTGATGACATATAATGAATTACCAAAGTATGGTGAGAGGAGTCTTGCTGAGATTAGTTCTAACCCCATGACTAGCATTCCTTCAACAAATGCTAAATAATAATATACTATTCTAGCATTCATTTCTTATAAAGTTTTTTTGTATAAATTTCGTTATAGCCCCTTCTCCAAGATTTGGCAGGTCCTTGATACAGTTTTGCCAATTTTGGCTTTTTATCAGACAATACTTCTGCATCAAATGTATTTACAGCTTTGCTATGTATGACACCTTTATCCCAGTTCCTAATTGGTGTTCTGTCTGGTTCTACATAGGTAGATTGTGCGTAGTTTGGTAACCTACCATTCGATACAACAAAAATGAGGTTTCTATACTCTTCTTTTCCAGGAGTAGGTATCAGGTGAAATTGTAGACCTAAGGATTGGAGTGTTTTTGCTATTGATCTAGCGGCATACCCATTGTCGCCTTGTAAAAATCCAAAAAAGTTTATAATAAGAAGACCATCAGCATTCAGACAGGAAACAGCATCGCTTAATCCTTCTTTTGTTAATAAATGTTCTGGAGGTGATTCACTTAAGAAGGCATCATAAATAATAATATCGTAGGAGGCTTCTGTAGTTTTGAGATAATGTCGACCATCAGTAATGAAAAAATTATCTTGTTTTTCAACACCAAAATATTCTTCGCATACATCATAAATATGCTTGTCTATTTCGATGACATCGACAGAGTGATTAATAAGTTGGAGTTGTTTATATACCGTTCCTCCCCCCATTCCAATCAATAAATCCTTCGATCCTTCCGGTTTGACACCAGCTATGGTCGGAATTATGTGTGCCCATTCCCAAAGAGAAATACCTGGACCATTGACATCCATGTATGTTTGTAAAGTATTATTCACGACCAAGCCTCTACCTAGCTTAGGATTATTTGAGAAATCTTCAGATGTGTGCTCAATTACTTTTATGTTACCTAGGATACCATCTTGTTCATAAAGAACATCGAACTTTGGATTATACGCAGGGCTATTCGTAAAGCCAAAAGCTGCAAAGCAAAGAATGAGGATACAAGAAATAACATTGATTCTTCCGTTATTACGAAGAAGGATAACCGTGGCTAGAGCAAGTAATAGAGCTGTTCCTATTAAAGTTGGTCTCACACCCAGTTCAGGTATGAATAAAAAACCTGCCATAAAAGTAGATAACACTCCACCGATAGTAGATAAACCATAAATCTTTCCTGATGAATTTCCAGCCGAAGTTTTATCCATCGTATTCAGAATATTAATGAACAAGGAAGAGCAAGATCCCAAAGCCAAAAGGGATGGTAATAATAAAACAGCAAGTGATAGGGTTGCACCCAATTCGAGAGGTAGATTAAGCATCAAGCTAGATACACTATTTGCTAAGACTGAAGCGCAAATCAAAAATATGCTAGCGAGAAGTAAACAATTTTTTAGATACTTAACTGAGTTGTTACTTTCTTTAGCTAAGAAAGATCCAAGAAAATATCCTCCAGCTAACCCAAGAAGTGTGATGCCAAGTGTTGCGGCCCAAACCTGAATAGATGTACCAAAAAAAGGAGTGATGAGCTTATTTGCACAAAGCTCAGCAATCATTACAGCAGCTCCTTCCATCAGGACAAGTGTATATAATCCAGTTCTATTCAACCACAATGATGTCTGTCAACTTGCTAGTCAACTGGGGTCAAGGTCAGCTCTCAAAGTTGGTGTTAAACAAAAAGTATTCTTATTTGTTAAATGGCACTACATCACAAAATATTAAGACAATTCCAATAATCCAAGGAAAACCCTACGTTTTAATACGTATTATGAAGTTTTTTATCTAATTGTTTAAAGGACACTAAGTAAAATATGCGCCTTATTACTTATGTTCGTACTAATTAAATATGTCTATTTCTAAGGATACAATTCAATCAATTCTCATTTCTAATTTTTATAATGCAGAAAGTGGTCTAGTGCTCCTTGACCTTGAAATGAAGATATTGGTAGCAAATAATTCACTCACTGAATTATTCAATAGACAATCTAAAGCCTTGAAAACCAATTCTCTTTTTACACATTACTTTACAGAAGAGCAGCGAGAAATCTTAGCGCAAAAATTTGACATCTGCCTAAAAGAGAAGAGAGCTCAACATGAAGTCTATATTGAATGTTTATCCGAGTATTGGCTGCTTTTATTTACCTATCAGCAAGATAAGCATACTGGTAGCAGAGTACAGATAGTTTTCGTAAATACTACAAGATCAAGGCAGATAGAACGTGTATTTTCAAAGCTGACCTATATGGCTCGCTTTACGAAGAATCTCATTACGTTAAGCGATGAGCAATTGAGATTAACCTATGCAAATCAAGCCTTTTTGCAGACTACCGAATATGATATTGATGAAATAATTGGAAAAGATGTTGGCAAGATTCTTCTTGGTCCAAAGACAGATGCAAGTATTATCCGATACAAGTCCGATCAAATAGATCAGAATTTACCTTATCGCATAGAAATTCTGAATTATAAGAAATCTGGTAAAATGTTTTGGCAAGATTTAGAAGTAGTTCCAATAAAAGATAAGGATGAGGTAGTTATTGGCTACATGAGTATTGCGAGAGATATTACTGAAGAAAAAGAAAAAGAGCAAACCATTAAGCGATTATTAGATCAGTTAAGTGGAGCCGAACATGCCATACCAGAATCGCTATCGTCAAGCCTAGATCAATTAACAAAACGAGAACTAGAAATTTTTAATTTAATAAAGTTAGGTATGAGTAATACCAAAATAGGGCAGAATCTTAATATCAGTACGAGGACAGCGGAAAAACATAGGCAGAATATTTTCCAAAAACTTGAAGTGTCAAGTACAGTGGACTTGCTAACAAAATACTAAGAAAAAGGGGGCTTTAAGCCCCTTTTATGTTAGTCTATTTTCTTCTTTGCCTTTTTCAATTCTTCGTCTAATTCTTTCAGCTTTTTCTCAGCCTCTTGTACTTTATTCATTTTTTCTCGATAGTCCTTATCCTTTAAATAACCACTTTTTTTCTGTTCTTCTAGGTCCTTCTTGACTCGCTCAATTCTAGCCTTAGCCTCTTCTGATTTGGCGTTGCCCTTGTCCACTTCTGACTTTACTTCAGCGACCTTTTTTTCATTTCTCGCTTTTGCTTCAGCAGCCCGCGCTTGTCCAAACTCTTTTCCTTTTAGGTCGCCTTTGTTTTTACCATAGGCCTTGCCCTTATTACTTTTTTCGCTCTTAGGTTTCTCTTTGCCTTTTTTAGCCTGTTCTTTTACATCTTCTTCTCTATTCTTGGCATTTTCTCTTGCATTTTCAGCCTTGGTTTTTGCTTCTTCTCTTTTCCCTTCAGCTTGATTTTTCATTTCTTCAGCCTTGGCCTTACCTTTTTCTTTAGCCTCCTTTCCTTTTGCCTTTGCAGCTTTCTCTTGTTCTTTAGCCTGCTTTTTCATCTCTTTCCCTTTGGCCTTCTCTGCTTGGCTAACATTATCAGCTTTGGACTTTCCTTTACTTTGAAGTTCTTTTGCTTCTTTTTTTGCTTGTCCCTTACCTTGGGCTAGCAGATTTGCGTGGGCACCCAAGAAGAGCATGGTTGCCAACATAATTTGAAGTGTTACTTTCATTTTCTAAATGTTTTAGTATTAATCAATTTCTTTCAGCAAAGCCTCGAGTTCATCACTCTTAGCTTTAATCGCTTTTTGGCTTTCTTCAAGATCATTAGTTAACGAATCAAGAGTGCTTACTTCTTTTTCTGCTTCTTGAGTTGTTTGACTTTCAGAATTTCCTCCACAAGAAAGAAGAACTAACAGTATTACAGTTGCAATAACGTATTTAATTAGCTTCATGTTAATCATAATGAGAATTTAACAAATAAATAAGTAGTCATCAGAATGAGACAATGTCAGATTAAAAGTAGGAAACTTTTAGTTCTTTGAGTGTGGAATTGTAACTGTTGCTCTACAACCTTGTCCGTCTAAACTTTCAATATGGAGCATCCCACTATATGAAGCTATCAAGTTTTTTAGAATAGAAAGTCCAATGCCTTGTCCTTTTTCACCTTGAGTGCCTGCAGAAGATTGCAATGATTGATTTGCTAATAAATTGTCAATCACATGTTGTTCGATTCCTACGCCGTCGTCCTCTACTTCCAAAACAAAAGCAGAGTCAATTACTTTTGCTCTAATACTAATCTTGCCACCGCTATGAGAAAATTTTATACAATTCGAAACCAGATTGTTAAGTATTGATTCTAGTAGGATTGGCTCAAGCTTCAACATTAATCCATTGTCAAAGTCTTTAATTATGGTGAGTTTTTTTGTAACAATTGCAGTTGCATAAACATCCAAAACTGCATTGACCCTTTGCGCGAATGGCAGACTTACTGCTTGAGACTGATGCGGAGTTTCGGACTTAAGCCAGAGCAATACGTCTGAGAATATTTTTGAGAGATTTGAATAGGTGTGATCTAGACCAGAAGTGAATTGATTGAGATCTTCTTGTCGATTTTCTTTAAGAAGATAGTTGATCTTCTTTCCAATTTGCCGAAAGGAAAGAAGGTGATTTTTGACGTCATGACTAATGAGAGAGAGAAGTTGAGCATTGGACTGGTAGAGGTGTTCTAGTTTTTTATTAGAGACTGCAAGGTCTTTGTTTATTCTCATGTTGTATATATAGAATGCTAATAGAGCAAGAAGGGCAATTAAGAGGAAACCAGATAGCAGACGCACCCTATTGCGCTGTGATAGCAGGCTTGAATTATCAGCTTCTAAATTTTTGATCCTAGTTTCTTGTAGTGTTTTGATAAGAATCTCATCATAATCATGTATAGGTTGTACTCTAGATTGAGCATTCAGTTTTTGCTCTATTCTATTGACTTCATTCTGCTTCGTAAAAGCTGCTTCCCAATCCTTATTTTCTAAGTCACATTGAATTTGCACAAGGAGAGCTTCTCTTTCATGTTGTATAATCCCACTGATTAACGCTACGTCGTACGCTTGTTGGGCCTGTTGAGTTGCAAGTGAGCATTGTCCTTCAACTGCAAGTAATTGTGCATGAGATATGTATTGATTATAATCCACCAAAGGATTACTTATTGAATGGGAAGTGATATGATCAATTTCCTGAATCAAATCATAGACCTCTGCTATATTTTGATTGTCGATTACCTGTCTTATTCTCAGATTGAGTAAATACAATAATACCCGATAATGCTTTCTTCTTTTAAGTTCATCTTTTAACGTTTGGAATGTCTTATCAGAAAGGACCTTGTTGTAGAGTTTCCAATCAACTTTAGCTTTATTGAGTATTGCTTCTGTACAGATTTGCAGCGTTTTTGTACCATTACAGATTTGGAGCGCGGATTCATAGTATTCATTAGCTAACTCTAGTCTGTCTATACTGTATTGGATGTCTCCAAGCTTATTATAGTATTGTGCTTCTAATATGGGTAAAGCATTTTCTCTAGCAAAAGTATATGCAGTATTGTACATTAATAGAGCTGAGTCCATCGCATTTGTATACTCCAATGCTTCTCCATAATAGTACCAATACCAACCTGTCAAGCATGCAGTGGCAACATCATCGATTGAGTTTATTTGTGCTGAAAGTATGTTTCGAGACACTTCAGGGTAACCTTGGTGAAATTTGACTCGTGCTTGCAAAAGTGTATTATGAAACAGTGCATCCCCTTCGTTTTGTGGAATCCTTGCTCGTATAGAATCAGGGCTAGAATAGGCCCTTTCCATCGCCTTGACTATTTCCTTGCATTTGTCTTGGCTGTTAAGAGGTTTGTATGATGCGAGAATGCTAAGTAATAGGAAGAAAGAGAAGCAGCACTTTAATGTTTTGTGTCGAGACATGCTTTATATAATGACATTAAAGAGATCTAAGAGTAACTTTCTATTAGCTCTACTAATAGGAATCTCTTTGTCATGTATAGTTAACGCGCTATTATTCATATTGAAAGATTTGAGGTGTTGGATGTTGATCAGAAAACTTCTATGCGATCTGAAAAAATTATAGTTCTTGAGTATGGACTCGAATAAACTCAAAGTAATTTTATTGGTAAATTGATTGTCCTCAGTATAAGTGATACAATAATCTCCATCGGCCTCGATGTATAGAATGTTTTCAATGGGAATGAGATGATATGCTTTACTTTTCTTGAAGAAAATTTGATCTTTTCTAATCTCAAGATCGGGCGGAGATGTTTCTATTTCTACCATCCGAGCTTGCTTCTCTACGAGTAATATTGTTGATCTCAAAGAATAGCTATCAAGGGGTTTTATCAAGAAAGCTGTGTGGTTAAGATCTTTGATTTTGCTGAAATAGTCCTCGTTTGGATTTGATGTGATAATAATGATTGGAATATTATAGGATTGGCAGGTATATGCTAAGTCAATTCCATTTTGTGTTCCATCAAGTTCTATGTCTATAATGAGTAGATCAGGTGCTAACTCTTCAAGGGAATCAAGAGCTGAATTTACTGTAGTATAATGGCCAACTACTTCAATGTCAATGTCTTGCAGCATCATCTCTAGCTCTAAAGCATAACTTGCGTTATCTTCTACCAAAATTGCTCTATCAATCAGGCTTACCAATTACGGGGTATTTTAAGGATGTGATAAAGTCTAAAGTTATAAATACCTACGTATTATTAGGTAGTTACTCATCTATAATTTATGTTTGTTCACCCCTTATTTAATACCATTCACCAAATACTCACAAATAACCCCGAATAATATTTGGTGGAGTGTTAAATTCGAGGAGTCAAAGCTCAATATGAATAATTTATATATTAGACAATCGACTATATATAGATAATTTATATATATCTTTGGCGGTAGAACCAGTTTAATAACCAGAACCAACCTA
>JAHDEL010000063.1 GCA_020628855.1 Saprospiraceae bacterium
TTTTTATGGCAAAATTCGAACTTCTCTACTTCGGCAAATCAAAATACTCCTTTATTCAAGAAGGTGAAGATCTTTTTATTGATAGACTTAGGCACTACTATCCGATGTCTATTAGATCTCTCTCTCCAAAGTATAGGTCAAAAACTAAGCATGAGATTCAAAAGACAGAAGCTGATGTTCTTTTTAAATTGCTAGACGAAAAGGCATATTTAGTTCTTTTGGATGAAAATGGAAAGACTTACACATCTAGAAAATTTGCTGAAAAACTAGAACATCTAAATGCATACCAATCAAAGGTCATATTTGTCATTGGGGGTGCTTTTGGATTTCACAACAATGTCTATGCTAGAGCAAATGAAAAACTGTCGTTATCCTCTATGACTTTTAGTCATCAACTGATTAAGCTCGTCTTTTTAGAACAATACTATAGAGCATGTACAATAATCAGAGGCGAAAAATATCATAATGATTAATCCACTTTCATACCTGTAGAAAGATTGTACATGTAAGCATTGCTATATTCCAATTTGACTGAATCATAGAGCGCTTTACAATCTGCTTGGTTCTCAAACGACCCAATAGAATACAGGAATTTGTTGCCATCAAATTGCACTTTGAGCTTAGGATGTTTTTTCCAAAGCATATCGTCAGAGGCTAGAGCTTCCTTTTGATCTTTAATCACAATGGTATAACCTGAAAGATTTTCATCGGGAGGTAATGCCTCACCTTGTGCCTTAGCATCAGATCTGAAATTCTCCATCCCAGTATCATCGACTTCTTCAACTATTTCTTCGACTATTTCTTCAACTACTTTTTCTACTGTCTTTTCCTCAGATTCTTCTACCGATTGATCATTTATAGCTGGGTTAGGAATTCTTTGAGTGCCTTGTTCAGTAACTTTAATAACACCATCATTCTGTATCTCGGCAAGGAGCTCATCCATAAACTCTTCTTGCTTCATGGTAGCGAGTGATTTTCGCGGTCCAACTTCTTGTTCAATACCAACAATCTTTAACTCTGTTCTTCTATTCCTTGCATGTTCCTCTTCCTCACAATCAACTCCATCACCACAACCATTAACCAATTCTTCTTCACCATAGCCTTTGAAATTGATCCTCCAACTCGGGATAGGACCTCTTGACCTCAGGTAACTTACTGCTGATCTTGCTCGTTTTTCAGACAGCACCATATTTGATTGTGAAGTACCCCGGCTATCAGTGTGAGATCCTAACTCAACACTTAAGTGAGGGTTATCTTTCATCATTGTAATCACTTTCTGTAGCTCTTCCTCTGCTTGAGGTTTGATATCCCATTTCCCAAGATCATAATACAAATTATTAATCTGTAGGCGTTTTCCTTTAAACAAAGAGTCAAGCTCTACATTAGCTAACAAAACACCATTCTGATTATTCTCAGTCAAGTTTTCTGTGACTCCAGGAGTGGCTCTACCCCTCTGTATATCACCTATTCCTTCAAAGCAAAGTAGACAGCCTTCAACATTGACAAAGGCTTCCATTCGTTTGGCAAGAAAACCTTCCTTCCGAATGAGAATTGTGTAGTGATTACCTTTTTCTAGAGTGACACCAAATTCATGCTCTTGATAGTCATCAAGTACTAATACTGATTCTTTGGTAGTGTTGTTATACACCTCAATTAATGCACCTTTAATTTGATCAACAACAACATTTTCATCCGTTCTTGCTTGAGCC
The DNA here is from genome assembly GCA_020628855.1 of Saprospiraceae bacterium. Taxonomy (GTDB): domain Bacteria; phylum Bacteroidota; class Bacteroidia; order Chitinophagales; family Saprospiraceae; genus JAHDHH01. The sequence goes on from JAHDEL010000063.1 coordinate 1,710, forward strand.
AAAGTTATCTCAAAATCATAGCCAGGCTCTCTTTTTATTTCATACTTCACAAATGTCTTCTCATCACCTACGTCCACATCATCTTCTAAACCAAAAAAATAATCCTTAGACACAACTACTTTATATCTTCCTGCTTTAGGAACGGATACTGAGAAGAATCCACTTGCATCGGTCTGAGTACTTGCAATTTCATTCCCTCTGTCAAATACAGCTATGTCAACCTCATTGACAAAGCCTCTGTTCCCACTTTGATAAACATAACCTTCGATAGTTTTTTGTCCAGATAGGGTAAGTGCTAAGAAGGATAATACACATAGAAGTAAAGCTCTCATAGTATGTCTTGTAATTAAATGCTAATATAGAAATAATCGATTTCAGGGACTATTTTGGTGTTTTATTCGCCCTGATTTTTTCAATTTTAACTACTATTATGTCTTTTTAATTCCATTGTATGAGTTTACGTATCGTTTTCTTTGGCACTCCAGACTTTGCAGTCTCCACATTAGATGCTCTACATCAATCACATCATGATATAGTTGGCGTAGTGACAGCTACTGACAAACTAGGGGGAAGAGGTAAAAAGCAAATACTGATGTCCGACGTAAAAACATATGCCTTGGAAAAGTCTATACCTATTCTTCAACCAAAAAACTTAAAGTCAAAAGAATTTCAAGATGAGCTGAGAGCATTCAATGCTGATTTACAAGTCATTGTTGCTTTTAGAATGTTACCTGAAGCTGTATGGTCAATGCCACCATTGGGCACAATGAACCTCCATGGATCTCTCCTACCTAAATATCGAGGCGCTGCACCAATAAATTGGGCAATAATTAGAGGTGAAAAAGAAACAGGTGTGACAACATTCTTATTAAAGCATGCTATTGACACCGGAGACTTATTAGGTCAAAAGAAAATGCCTATAGATTATAAAGACACTGCTGGAACACTGTATAACAAAATGAAATCAATTGGAGCAGAACTAGTGCTTGAGTCTGTAGATGCAATAGAGACAAAAACATATTCTGCAGTACCTCAAAATCCCGATTATGTTACTAATGCGCCAAAGATTTATAAGGATACTTGTAAAATTAATTTTCACAAATCAACAAGAGATGTCTACAATTTCATCAGAGGGCTAAGCCCATATCCAGGTGCATACATGCCATGGAGTAATCAGAGTACATTAAAGATTTTAGATTGCGATGAAATAGTACTTCCAGAGTGTCATCCACCCGGAAAAGTAAGTATTGAAAACGAAGCTTTACTTATCTATACAATTGACGGGGCTATAAGTCCAAAAGAAATTCAAGTTTCAGGAAAAAGAAGAATGTCGATTAAAGACTACCTCAATGGTAATCCAATATTGCCCGATTAAAGTTTGAAGATATTGATGAGTACATCAATTAACAGCTTAGTAAAAGAATCTTTTTGTGCAAAAGAAGCTGAAGTATCATAGTAATTCTCTAAACTTCCACCAAATGCTATTTGCATAACATCTACCTCTAAAAATAAGAACAAGGTAGAAATCACACTCAATACAATCAGACTATACAGAAAGGAAGTGAAGAATTGCTTTTTCATAATATTGCTTTGATACTAGTTTAACGAAGTTAAGTAGAAAAAAGTTACAATGCCCTCCAAAAAGTTTGCAGAATCTTCAGTTTAACAAAAATTTCACAGTGTCCACCCTGTCAGCATAATCAAGGAGACTTGGTTGTTGTGCCTGCCCCAATGGAACCGACTCAATTCCAGCAATAGTATGCTTAGAAACAATGCACTGGATAGAATCCATATGCTTTGTCAGTTTTTCTTTCAAATCACTTTCAGTGGAATACTTTTGAAAATGCACACATGATATACGACTAAACAAATCTTCCGATTCTCTCAAAATGAGGAACCCATTGGTGAAGAATGGATGCTTGTTAAGTAAATACAATGCACTTGAATAGTCAAAGTTATTCTTATACTTATTGTGGTGGATAACATGTTCATGCTGATCCAATCCATCAAGAATTGTTAATGGATCAATTCCTTCTTTGATAAAAAGATGTGAAACATTTCTGCAGCCTAACCCAAAGTAAGACAACATATCATGACCTAATAACTGGACATCATCCTTGGTCAAAGGACTATTGACAATTGCAACAGACACACGATTTCTCCTGATTATATGCGGCACATGGCCAAAATATTGCTCAAAGTAGATTGACGTATTGTTACTGCCAGTTGCAATCACTTTATCATATTCCTTCAGACGATCTACTATTGTAATATTTGCGGCTTGATCGAATTGCTTGATCAACTGGATAAAGTAATGGATTAACACTGAATCCTTGTCAGAACATTTCACAAGAAGATGTTTTCCAAGAATGTAACAGGTAAGAACGTCATGAAACCCTACAGCTGGGATATTACCGGCCAACACTAACCCAACTTTCTCACCTACAAGATTTGATTCTAAATCGTAGTCTTCAAGCCATGAAGAAAGCTTTTGCTGGTTTAGAAAAGATGCACAAATATTCTTAATCATAGTTTTACAATTCTCCATCGTAAACCATGGATTTTCTACTTGGGCTTTAGCATAAACCAAATCAAGTTCATCATCATTATCATGTAAATGCTTGGCAAGTTTCACTAAGACATCAATTCTCTTTTGAATTGTTTCATTCATAACTTCTCCTTTTTTACATCTACATATTTTGACCACTTTTCTATGACCAATTTCATGTCTTCAGGCATCTCTGCTTCAAATTGCATCCGCTCTCCAGTCCTAGGGTGGTCAAAGGCTAATAACCTAGCATGGAGTGCTTGTCTCTTACAAATTTTGAAAGCGTTTTCCACAAATTGCTTGTACTTATTAAAAACCGTTCCCTTGATAATTTTATCACCTCCATATTTTTCATCACTAAACAATGGAGAGTTGAGATGAGCCATATGCACTCTAATTTGGTGCGTCCTCCCTGTTTCAAGGGTACATTTAACCAAACTTACATAGTACATAGGTTGGATGACTTCATAATGTGTGACTGCCCATTTCCCCTTCTCCTCTTCATCCCACACTCTGTATTTTGTTCTATTTACTTCCGATCTTCCAATGTATGTTTCTATTGTTCCTGCATGTGGTTCAGGTTCTCCCCAAACTAATGCTATGTACTCTCTATCTATTGTATGATCATAGAACTGCTTGGATAAATGGCTCAAGGCGTATTCATTTTTACCGATGACCAACAAACCAGAGGTGTTTTTGTCAATTCTATGAACCAACCCCATCCTATCAACTCCACTGCCATCTTTAGACGGAATAGGTGCGTTCAAAAAATAGTGAGCGAGTCCATTAACAAGAGTACCTGAAGAGTTATTGATACCAGGATGCACGACAATCCCTGCTGGTTTGAATAAAACTAGGACATCATCATCTTCATATCTAATATCCAATGGAATATCTTCTGGCACCAATTGATCCGACCATTGTTGTGGTTTTGGTAACAAGACTATTATCTCATCATTTGGTCTGACCTTATAATTGGGTTTTACAACTTTACCGCCTACCGTAATTGCACCAGCCTGTATTCCACTCTGTATCTTACTCCTGGTCGCATTCATGATTCGCTCTTGCAAATACTTATCAATACGCAAAGGTGTTTGGCCAGGATCAACGGTAATCTCCATCTCTTGAACTACTCTTTCTTCCACCAAATCTTTTGAAATGTTTTGTTCATCCATTAAACAAAAGTACAGAAAGCAAGATTAGGCATTTATCTTTGAATAATAAGAATCTAATATGAACCCAATTCATGCAATTTCTTTTGAATCTCTTTGTTCAAAAGAAGTAGAAGAATTAAGACATAATCCATCACATGTCTTACCAATTTATGCAACATCATCGTTCGTTTTTGAGAGTCTTGACCAGAGTCAGAGTGTGTTTACAAAACAAGAACCTGGATACCTTTACTCAAGATATGCTAATCCAACAATTGAGTCCGTGGCAAAGAAAATTGCAGCAATGGAATCTTATGATCTGGACGAAGAATACCATTGTCTTTTGACGAACTCAGGCATGTCTGCCATAACATTAGTTCTGAGTTCAACATTACAATCAGGGGATAAAATACTTACTCAATCAAATCTCTATGGTGGCACAACAGAACTTTTGAAAAAGGTATTTCAACGGTTTAATATTGAGCCAGTTTTCACTGATCTCTCAAACATTGATGCTGTACGAAGATCTCTTGATGAACATCCTGAAATAGCAATGTTATACGGAGAGACTCCAGCGAATCCTTCGTTAGCTTGTATAGATTTGACTGCGATCGCTCAACTCTGTAAGCTAAATAATGTATTGACTGTTATTGATAACACGTTTTGCACTCCCTATTTGCAAAGACCGTTATCAGTTGGAATCGATGTCGTGATACATAGTACAACTAAAGCACTAAATGGTCATGGTAACGCTATTGGCGGCGCAATAGTCTTCAGAAAAACAGAATATGATACCTACTGGAATACTTACAAGTTAATGGGACTAAATCCAAGTCCATTCGATACTTGGTTGTTACACAATGGGTTGAAGACATTAATAATTCGCATGGACAAAGCTTGTAAAAATGCCCAAGCCATAGCTGAGCATCTAGAACAGCATGTTTCTGTGGCAAAGGTTAATTATCCAGGCTTGCCTTCACATTCAAGTTTTGTGCTTGCAAAGAGTCAAATGAGCCAATTCGGAACAATGCTAAGCTTCGAATTACAAGGAGGCATTGAAGCTGGAAAACGATTTATGGATAACGTAAATCTAGTAACCCATGCTCCAACATTGGGTGATTTGGATACATTAATTCTGCATCCAGCATCTAGTTCCCATTTGAACATTAATCGAGAGGTCAGGATTGCAAATGGAATCACAGACGGATTAATAAGAATGTCTGTTGGAATAGAAAAAATTGAAGATCTCTTAGAAGATATTAATAAGGCAATCAGTAACATATGAAACTACATAGTATTGAGACGGGATATTTTAAACTAGATGGAGGGGCAATGTTTGGAGTTGTGCCAAAACAAATGTGGCAAAGACTGAATCCATCTGATGAAAATAATATGTGTACATGGAGCATGCGTTGTCTTCTACTAGAATTCGAAGACAAAATCATTCTATTTGACACAGGGCTAGGCAATAAACAAGATGAAAAGTTCAGATCACACTTCGAGCCACATGGTACGGCGACACTAGAGGGCTCTCTAAATACAATCGGTTTTGAAACAGAAGATATCACTGACGTCTTCCTTACTCACCTTCACTTTGACCATGTTGGAGGTGCTTGTAAGAAAGAAGGAAGCAATATCATTCCAACTTTTCCCAATGCCACCTATTGGTCATGTCAGACTCATTTTGAACATGCGCTTAACCCAAACGCCAGGGAAAAAGCCTCTTTCCTTAAAGAAAATTTTGTACCGCTTCAGAAGTTAAACAAACTAAAATATATCGAAGAAAAAGATGGTGTGCTTTGGATGGACAGAATTAGGGTGAATTTTTATTATGGACACACCGCTGCTATGATGGTGCCTACAATTACTTTGGATAATGGTAATCTCCTCACTTATACTGCAGATCTTCTGCCTTCACACTTCCATGTCAGAATGCCATATGTTATGAGTTACGATATTCACCCACTCAAGACATTAGAAGAAAAGGGTCGTTTTTATGAAGAAGCCCTTTTGCCAAATCATTATATCTTTTTCGAACATGATCCAATCCTAGAAGTAGGCAAACTAGAAAAAAATGAAAAAGGACGATTTAGTATTCGTGAAGAAAAACTGGAGAATATTATCTCATAGATTGTTAAAATTCGAAATAAAAAACGGAGGTCTAGCAGAGTTATTTGCTGTACCTTTGCACCATAATTGTTAAAATTTCCCTTCCTCGCTATGATAAAAATTTCCAAAGTACTTCAATCAAAAATCGATACAGTTGACTTCAACAACATCCCTTTTGGTAAAGTCTTTTCTGACCATATGTTCTTCGCTGAATACACAGATGGTTCTTGGCAAAATATGGAAATTAAGCCGCTTGAGAAATTAAATATTCACCCTGCCAATCTTGCTTGGCATTATGGTCAATCGATTTTTGAAGGCATGAAGGCAACTAAACACTTTGATGGTTCACCAATGTTGATGAGACCAGATATGCACATCAAGCGTCTAAATGCATCAGCGACAAGGATGTGTATGCCAGAGTTTCCTGAAGATGTTTTCATAGAAGCGATAGAGGAACTAGTAAAGCTTGAAGCAGACTGGATTCCTAAAGGAAAAGGAAGCGCATTATACATTAGACCAATTATGTTTGCTAGTGACGAATTTATTGGTGTCCGCCCATCTGATAACTACATTTTCATCATCATGACCTTGCCAGTAAGTCTCTATTATTCAAAACCATTGAGTTTGAAGGCAGAAGAGAGTTATATCAGAGCTGCAAATGGAGGAACTGGAGAAGCTAAAACAGCAGGTAATTATGCAGCTTCCCTACACCCTTGGAAGCTAGCTAAAGCAGAAGGATATGATCAGATTATGTGGCTGGATGCCATAGAGAGAAAGTATGTCCAAGAAGCTGGAACAATGAATATTTTCTTTGTGATAGATAACACAGTAATCACTCCGGCTGCCGATGGTTCCATCTTAAAAGGAATTACACGGAGATCAATCTTGGAAATATTGAAAGTTAAAGGTTATGTAGTTGAAGAAAGGCCAATTTCAATAGATGAAGTGGTCCAAGCACATAAGAATGGAAAACTCACTGAAGTGTTCGGCACTGGTACTGCAGCTGTTGTCATCAACGTAAAAGACTTTGGGTATAAAGGTGAAAAGTATGGACTTGAGGTTGATTCCTACAAGGTAGCTCCATTCATCAAACAATATATCAATGACTTAAGAGATGGATCTGAAGAAGATACATTTGGTTGGATGACCAAACTTGAACTTCAGACTGCTACAGCTCAGAAGTTATAAGAAGCACCAATCCAATACTCTACAAAAGAGTTTTGATAATCTCTGATTTCGTTATCCAAAATAAAAAGGAGTTCGATACCAAACTGCCAATCTCCCCATCCTTGTAGATAACCTCCTCCAAGGTAAGGAGAACCTACATAGCTTCTATCAACTACATCCTGGGCAAAATTAACTACAGGTATACCATTTGCATCAATAGGTATTCCATTAATATCATATTCCAATTGAAGGAAGAACTGATTAAATATTTTAGCTCGTAAGTAAGGGCCAAATCCATAATCGCCAATTGATTTGTCTTGACTTTGACCAGGTAAATTAAACATAACTAAACCATACTTCGCTGCCAAACCTGCGGAAAGGAAGTCCGTAAGATGATACCCTACCTCACCTTTTAAGGCAAGCGAAAATAAATTGCCACCCAAAGAAATGTTACCAGCCTTAATATCATAAGTCATGTTTTCTGCAAACCCAGGCTTGATTTTTTCTTCTTCAGTAGTGGTCGCTGGTCTTCTCTTTTTCTTCTTGCTTGATTGGGCGTCTATATCAGTGGAAACACCTAATAGAGCGAATACAAATGCGAATATTAAATAGTGGATTTTCATGATTATTGTCAGTTACTAGATATTTATTCCTAATCGATTAAACGAAAAATTTTAACAAATGTATATTTAATAGCTGATTGCTAGATTATTTAACAAATTTTAACCTATCTACTTACATGCAGAAACCCCAACAATTTCTCATTTTATGTTTTGTATTCTTCATGAGTTGTTCTCTGGCCTTTGGTCAAATTGAACTGTTCAAGTCTAATTCGAAACGACAAGCTCCATCGAATGAGTTTGAATATTCATCTTTGACTATAGATGAAGATGCTCTCAGATCAATTGTTAAATCCAAACATCAACATCTCGAAATAGCCATTCCATATCTAGATGATCAATATATTCTTTCTTTAGAGAGATTTGACCTACTCACGGATGGTTTTATCTTATCAGATTCCGACGGAAAGACCTATGATTATAATGGAGGTTTATACTACCGTGGAACATTACAAGATGGTGGGATGGTCGCTTTTTCAGTATTCAAAGATGATATCATCAGCATTATGGCCACCCAAGATGGGAAAGACCTTAATCTAGGGAAGCCGAAGACAGGTGCAAAAAACGAATATGTAATCTATAATGCAAATCAAGTAGCTAATCCAGATCCAATGGAATGTCATGCCGAGAGTCTTCCTAGCTATGCCTCTCAATTGGCTCAAATCAATGAAAATCTTGATGCAATGAGAATGAATGATTGTATCAATGTCTATGTAGAAGGTGATTATGATCTGCTAGTCAATAAAGGAGGAGTTACCCAAGCTGCTGACTACTTAACAGGATTGTGGAATCCAGTTTCGACAATTTATTGGAATGATGGATTAGAAGTGAATATTTCGCAAATTTTCATTTGGACATCCCAAGATCCATATAGTACATCTAATGCAGGTACGGCCTTGGATGATTTTAGAGCTGAAAACCCAAGTTTCAATGGGGATTTAGCACATTTAATGGCACTAGGTGGCTCTGGACTAGGAGGTGTTGCATGGTTAGATGTACTTTGTTTGCCTAACTGGTCCTATGCCTACAGTAATATCAGTCAATGGTATTCTAATTTTCCAAGTTATTCGTGGAGTGTCAATGTTGTTTCTCATGAAATGGGGCATAATGTAGGTTCTCCTCACACCCATAACTGCTCTTGGTCAGGGGGGGCAATTGATGATTGTGAATCGCCTGAAGGCAGTTGTTCTCCTGGCCCTACTCCAACAAACGGTGGTACCATAATGAGTTATTGCCACACGACGAGTACAGGAATAAATTTCAACAATGGTTTTGGACCCCTACCTTCTGCATTAATCAATCAAAAAGTGAATAGTGCAGGCTGTCTTGGAGGTTGCACTTTTGCCGGCAATCCACCAATGGCTGATTTCACCTGGACCGTTTATAATCAATGCGCGTCAGATCCTGCTGGAGTACAGTTTTTCGATGATTCAACTGAAAACCCGAGTTCTTATCTCTGGACATTTCCAGGAGGTGATCCATCGACAAGTACATTACAAAATCCAATTGTTAATTACTATTCTTCAGGTGTCTATGGTGCAACATTGGAAGTCAGTAATTCGAATGGCACCGATGTCATAACCCAAGATAATATCATTTTCATTTCGGATTACCCTGATGCTTTTTTCCAAGTACAGGTGATCGAAAGTACAATCTATACTACTAACCTTTCTTTTAACGGTGACAGCTATGATTGGCACTATGGTGATGGATATGCAGAATATGCTTATGAGCCTGTCTATACTTATGAAGAAGATGGCAATTATACAATTACTCTAGATGTATTTAATGATTGTGGGGTTGATAGTTACACTTATGATATTGTTATAGCGACTGCACCACAGGCTAGCATTAGTATGACCGCATCAGATGGATGTGCTTCTCACGAAGTTACCTATGTCAGTAATAGCTCTAGTAATACAGATAATCTTGTTTGGACATTTCCTGGAGGCAATCCAGGTACCTCTACGCTGGACTCAGTAGTCGTCACCTATGACACTGAAGGTGTTTATGATGTTTCTTTACAAGCCGTAAATGAAACAGGTGATGACACCATTTTATTTCTAGATACTGTTGTTGTAGATAACATCCCAACTACTACTTTTCAATATACAATTGATGGAGGTCAAGTTTCTTTCGTCAATGGTAGTATGAATGCGGACTCTTATTTTTGGGATTTTGGTAACGGAGATAGTGCAACTAGTCAGGATACCACATACACTTTTACACAAGCTGGATTTCATACTATTGGTCTTACTTCTATGAATCCTTGTGGAACAAGTTACCATGAAGAAATGATAGAAGTTGCCATTGCACCTGTAGCTCTTTCTTCTATAGATCCAATTTCAGGTTGTGCTGATCTTGATGTCATTGTACAAAGCACTAGTACAAATGCGGACTCATTAATATGGTCATTCGATGGAGGTTTGCCCGCATTATCTAATGAACAAAACCCTACTGTGAGTTACAATACACAAGGGATTTATGACATTCAATTAATTGCAATAAATGAATATGGTCAAGATACCTTAGAGTTTATAAACATTGTAAATGTTGATGATGTACCACAAGCCAACTTTGATTATGCAGTAAATGGCGGTGACGTTGATTTTACAAATATGACTTTGAATGGAAATTCAGTGAGTTGGGATTTTGGTGATGGCAACACTTCAACTGAAGACAGCCCTGCACACACCTTTGCTGAAAGTGGAACATACACCGTTATCTTATCGACAGATAATGACTGCGGGATGGCTTTGGCTACTCAAGATGTAACAGTGATCTATGAGCCCAATTTGCAAGTATCTGTCAACAGTACAGAAAGTTGTTTGCCTGCGGACTTTACATTTACTGACATGAGTATTGATGCTGAACAAATACTTTGGGAATTTCCAGGAGGGAGCCCAGAAACATCAACAGCCTCAAACCCTACAGTTAGCTATGGAGAGCCGGGTACTTATGATGTGATTTTGACTGCATCTAATTCATTTGGAAATTCTGAGTTAATACTGGAAAATTATATTACAGTTCTTCCAGATCCAATGGCTGAGTTTACTTACAATATCGAAGGTTTAGATTTGGATTTATTAAATGAAAGTCTAGCTGATACTTACCTCTGGGATTTTGGTAATGGAGACACATCTGAAGATATTTCTTTAGTCTATAGTTTTGATTCTGAAGGTACTTATGAGGTGAGCCTTACAGCAATCAATAGCTGCGGCGAATCGAATAGCTCTCAAACTATATTGGCTTATACTCCACCGAAAGCTGAATTTTCGGTAGAGCGAACTGAATACTGTGTAGGTGATAATATTGTTCTAAATGATCTTTCTTCAGACAATAGCATTGAACGTCAGTGGAATATTACAAATGGCAATATAACTCTAGATGTACCTACTTTTACTTTGACAGAAATTGGTAATTATGATGCAGAGTTGATAGTCTTCAACCCATTATATAGCGACACCTTATTCATTGAGGATATCTTTACCGTCATTGATAAACCTGAAGCAAGTTTTGAACTTGTCCAAGATGGTAGAAATATTTCAATAGAGAATACAAGCTTACACATTGGAGAAGTAACGTGGGACTTTGGAGATGGCAGTACAAGTAATACAGTGAATGCTGATCACACATATGAAAATGAAGGAGAATACACAGTAGAAATGACCGTGTCCAACCTCTGTGGGATTTCAAGTTTCGAACAAACTTTTAATAACTATAGTCTACCAACTGCGGAGTTCACTTTTGTTGATGATGTGATATGTCAAGGTGATGAGATCACATTTACAAATCTTTCTAGTGATAATGCGCTGAATTTCTCTTGGACTTTTGAAGGTGGAATTCCGTCTGCATCCACAGAAAGAAATCCAACAATAGCATACCCTAGTAACGGAACATATAATGTTGAACTCGTTGCTTCTAATCCTGCAGGAGAGACAACAAGTCTCCAACAACAAGTAGTGATTGTTAAGAGTGCACCTGAAACTAGCTTTGATTTTGATCAAGATATTTTTGATTTCAATTTCACAAACACTACATCAGATTTCTTAAGCGTTAGTTGGGATTTTGGTGATGGTAATACGAGTATAGAAATAAACCCCGATCACACCTATTTAGATGAAGGCACCTATGAAGTAATACTTGAGGCAACTAATGAATGTGGTACTACTCTATCGAACCAAACAGTTACCATTATCAATTTACCTCAAGCCGACTTTACTGTTGAATCAGCAAATACGCTATGTGCTCCTGCTACAGTACAGTTTACGAATACGTCCTCATCAAATGTTGAATTTTTAGAATGGAGCTTTCCGGGAGGAAATCCGTCAACATCAAATGAGTCAAATCCAGAGGTTACTTATGCTGAGGCTGGGATCTATGATGTCATGCTTACAGCTTCGAATAGTTCTGGAGAGGATATGATTATACAAGAATCAATAATTGTTGTCAACGCAACACCAATTGCTGGATTAACTTTTGAACAAAACGCTACAATATTTGACTTTGTCTCAACTTCACAACGCGCTGATAACTTCATATGGACTGTAGATGGAGTTGAAGTGAGCAATAGCGAAAACTTTAGTTTTGAACCACTGACCAATGGCACATTTACTGTTGTTCTTGCCGTTGAGAATCCGTGTGGTCAAGATGAAATCATGGAATCAATTGTGGTTTCGATTCATCCAGATGCTGGGTTTAGTGCTGAGACAAGAGAAATTTGTGAAGGAGAATCAATTACTTACAGTGCATCCTTTGATGCTAATGAATCTTACAATTGGTCTTTTGAAGGTGGAAGCCCAGAAACGAGTAATGAACAATCCGTAACTGTACTATATGCTGAGCCTGGCACATATGGTGTAGGGCTATCAGTTGAGAATTTGGCCGGTAATTCTAACCTCGCTTTTGAAGACTACATAACAGTCTATCCAAAAGCAACAGCTGAGTATAGTATATCTGTTGATGAAGATAAGGTTACAATGATGCTTGAAGAAAATGATGCGACAAGCTTTAGTTGGAGCATTGATGGCAACACATATACAGACACAAGTGTAGAGTATGAATTTGAAAGTAGCGGAGACTATCCAGTCACACTGTATGTTGAAAATGATTGTGGATCAACAATATATAATGAAAACATCTCTATTTCGATTGAAAGCTTCAGATTTGAGACAGCACAGATTGTCCCAAATCCAGCAGATCAAAATCTAGTAATTCTATCAGATGCAAAGGTGATAGAAAACATCGAAGTCTTATTTCATGATATCACAGGCAAGTATGTTTTTGAATCCGGTTTTACAAACTTGGACAGAGACATAGATGTTAGTCATCTTCCAGTCGGAATATATATTTTATCCCTTATTTATCAAGATGAGGTCAGAACCAAGAAGTTGATCATTGCCAGATAATATATACGTAATATAATTGATGAAAGTGGTGTATTCTCGTTGAATGCACCACTTTTTTT
>JAHDEL010000064.1 GCA_020628855.1 Saprospiraceae bacterium
TTTTTCTTGCATAGCAAATACCAACTACGGACTCTCTATATTCATCGATGCCATAGGAGGCTAACGTCAAGCCAAAAGCTCCGCTTTTTCCAGCTTGAAGCCCTATGGCAAAACTGATATCATTCAGTTCGGCAATACCATATTGTTGTTGAGCATTAGCAATAGCAGATAATCCATTCAATTCAGCTAGTCCAGCTTGATTTATGAATGCAGAGGAGATGCCTTGAATGTGTGCGTCACTCCCAGCTAGCGCAAGGCTTTGACCTCCTTTAGCTAAAGACTCGCCAAATTGTCCCAGAGCTGAGTAGATAGTACATGAAAAGAAGAAAATAGAAATAAATATTCTCATAATTAAGTTTGCAAAATTCCATCATTCATTGAGAATATGCGATCACACTGATTTGCGAGATCTGCATTATGCGTTACAATAATTACTGTTTTATCAAATTTACTGTTTAGCTCGATAAATTTATTCATTAAATGTTGTGAGGATTCTTGATCCAAATTCCCTGTTGGCTCATCTGCAAGAATTATCTCTGGATCATTCATGAGAGCTCTAGCCACAGCAACTCTTTGTTGTTCACCTCCAGACAATTGGCTTGGCTTGTGATCTAACCTGTGCGAAAGCTCTAGATAATCTAATAATTCTTTTGCTCTGACTTCTGCTTTTGCCTTCGCACGACCATTGATATAGTAAGGTATGCATACATTTTCTAATGCCGTAAATTCACTAAGCAGATGATGAAATTGAAAAATGAATCCAATCTGCTCATTTCTCAAATTAGCTAAATGCTGTTCAGATAAGGATAGCGTATCTAGTCCATGAATGCTCAATTCGCCTTTATCTGGTTGGTCTAACGTCCCGAGAATTTGAAGAAATGTAGATTTGCCTGAGCCTGACTTCCCAAGAATGGCACAAAGAGAAGGTTCAGTGATTGTAAGACTGGCACCTTTCAGAACTTCGACGGTACCAAATGACTTGTGAATATTATTAGCTATGATCACAGAACAAAAGTAGAAAACAACCGAAGTATTCTATCATATTTCGGTTCAATTTCGGTGTAAACTTCAATACAATAAAAATCTCTGAAAGAATCCTTTACTAAAATTAAAAACGGTATATCTTTGCGTCACTTTTGAAATGCGGGTATGATGGAATTGGTAGACATGCTAGACTTAGGATCTAGTGCTTAACGGCGTGGGGGTTCGACTCCCTCTACCCGCACTTCTTCAGAAGTAATTATCCATCCTTTTTATTACCATTACTTTAATCAATGTTGTTATGAAATTTGAAACGATCAACTTGAATGATCAGCTTATTAAGATTAATGCATCAATTGAGAAATCTGATTACTTTGATGATTACAAGAACAAGCTGAAAGAAATCAGAACTAATGGCTCATTCAAAGGATTTCGAAAGGGCAAGACTCCACCATCATTTGTTGAAAAGATGTACGGGCTACAGACTATCAGTGAAGTCGTTAATAAGTCTCTTTTAGATGGACTTTATAAGTACATTGAAGAGGAGAAGATCAATTATATCTTAGATCCAATGCTAAGTGATGATGCTCAGAATATTGACTTTGACCTAAAAAATCTTGGAGACTATACTACCAGTTTTGATTTAGCATTGAGACCAACGATACAGTTATCAGGATTGGATAACACTTACGAGCAGAAGTTTGTTAAAGTGGAAGAGGGTGTGATCGATGAAGAAATAGAGGGAGTAAGAAAACAGTTGGGCAAACAAGTCAGTGTCAAAGATCCAATAGGTGACAATGATATTGTCGAATTTACTATCTATGAGGTCAATGAAGAAGGCAAGCCAACAGAAGGCGGAATAGAGCATAGCACCAAAGTGTACATGGAAGATGTTAGTGATAGCTATAAGAGTAGTCTCATTGGGAAAAAACAAAGTTTTACTTTCGAGATTGATCCTTATGCCTTTGAAAAAAATAAAGATGCCAAATTTGTCAATAAATACCTTTTAGGTAGTGAATCAGAAGAATCAGTTGAAGCTAAATTTGAAGCTGTCGTAGATAATATTCTTCGTAGAGAGCCTGCTGATTTGGATCAAGAGTTCTTTGATAAATATTCTGGTAAACCAGGTGAGATAACTAGCGAAGAACAATTAAGAGATTTGATAAAGGAGAATATCCAAAAATTTTATGATCAGCAAACGACAAATCTGCTGCACAAGGATATTCTTGATACAATTAGAGAAGGTACAGAGGTTAGCTTACCTGTAGAGCATGTAGGCAAGTGGTATAATGCTGTTTCACAAGGTGAAGAACAACAAGCCTCAATTGAGGATGTAGCGAGTGATCTCAAATGGACGTTAATAAGGTCAGAGCTTGTTAAAAAGTATGAGATTGCTGTGAGTGAAGAAGAGCTTAAGGAAGAGGCTAAAGTACAGGTAGCCCAATACATGCGTGGTTATGGAAATGATGAGAACATGTTAAACTACATGGTCGATTACATGTTAAATGATAAGAAACAAGTTCAACAAATCTATAATCAGGCTGAGGCAAAGAAACTCTTTACTTCATTAGAGGAAGATGTCGCTAAAAGTAGTGCAGAGATTTCCGTCGATGAATTTAAGGAGTTGGTCAAGAATACTAAACAATAACTTCTTGATGTTACTTTAGCTAAGTGATACAACTTTATTATTTAATAAATATAAAAGCCCATGTTTCCTAAAGATGAATTTCAAAAGTATGCAACTAAGCATTTAAATATGTCTAGTGCAGGCTTAGATGATTATATGAAAAAAGCTTATGCTTCTCCTAATATTAAAGGTTTTACTCCTCAAGTCATAGAAGAAAGACAAATGAACATTGTTGGTATGGATGTATTTTCCAGATTAATGATGGATAGAATCATTTTTTTGGGAGTGCCAATTAATGATTATGTAGCAAATGTTGTCCAGGCTCAAATGCTCTTCTTACAATCTACTGACCCGAAAAGAGATATTCAGATGTTTATTAATAGTCCTGGTGGTTCAGTAATTGCTGGCTTAGGGATTTATGACACAATGCAGTATGTTTCTCCAGATGTGAGTACAATTTGTACGGGTTTGGCTGCATCTATGGGAGCTGTTTTGCTTTGTTCTGGAACTAAAGGCAAAAGAACCTGTCTAGAGCATAGTCGTGTGATGATCCACCAACCATCAGGAGGTATGCAAGGGCAGTTTTCTGATATGGAAATAACTTACAAGCTCATTAAAGACCTCAGAAAAGAGCTCTACGATATTATGGCGGCTAAAACTGGAAAGACTTTTGCGGATATAGAAAAAGATAGTGATAGAGATAATTGGATGACGGCTAATGAAGCGTTGAAGTATGGTCTAGTTGATGAAGTATTATCTAAGAAAGATTAATAACAAAAGTGAAGAAGCAAACTTGTTCTTTTTGTGGTTCTTCTAAGGAAGAGACAAATCTGTTGATAGCAGGCATTGATGCACAAATCTGCGATAACTGCACTCAACAAGCATATACCATAGTTCAAGATGAATTAGATGTTAAGGCTAAGCCTAAATCTGAGAAGAATAAGTTTGCTTTACCTTCGCACATTACTCCACAGGCCATTAAAGAATATCTCGACCAGTATATAATTGGTCAGAGTGAGGCGAAAAAATATATGAGTGTCGCAGTACACAACCACTTTAAGCGTCTCAAGCAAGTGGATATTGATGAAGTAGAAATTGAAAAATCTAACATACTTTTTGTTGGAGAAACTGGAACAGGTAAGACACTTCTAGCAAAGACCATAGCCAAGTTTTTGAATGTTCCTTTTACAATTGTTGATGCAACCGTCTTTACAGAAGCAGGATATGTTGGTGAAGATGTAGAGAGTATGCTTTCGAGGCTCTTACAATCCTGTGATTTTGATGTTGAGGCCGCTGAGAAAGGTATTGTATATATAGATGAAATAGATAAGGTAGCTAGAAAGTCTGATAACCCATCAATAACCAGAGATGTTTCTGGAGAAGGAGTTCAACAAGCACTGCTCAAGATGCTTGAAGGCGCTGATGTCCTTGTTCCTCCTCAAGGAGGGCGTAAACATCCAGAGCAGCAAATGGTGAAGATCAATACAAAGAATATCTTATTCATTTGTGGTGGCGCATTTGCTGGTATAGACAAGATTATTGCTCGCCGATTGAATACACAAGTAATTGGATATAGAGCTGACGCTGAAGAAGTTGATAATGAAAATTTATTACAATATATTAACCACACAGATTTGAAAGGATTTGGGTTAATTCCAGAGTTATTAGGACGATTACCTGTCTTGACATTTCTGAATCCTTTGACTCAATCCACACTAGTTTCTATTCTCACAGAGCCAAAGAATGCATTGATCAAGCAGTACACTAAGCTTTTTGCTTTAGAAGATGTTGAACTGAAGTTCAATCAAAATGTATTTGAATATATTGCGGACACCTCTATTGATTTGAAGTTGGGTGCAAGAGGATTAAGAACAATATTAGAAGCTATTTTGACTGACGCTATGTTCGAAATTCCTTCCCAAGAAAACATTAAGGAGTTTGTTGTAGATCTTGCTTATGCGAAGGGTCAGATTTCGAAATCTAAATTATCGAAGCTGAAAGTTGCATAATTTAGTCTGGATTGTTTCAATGACATTTTCAATATTAATTTATCATTAATTTAGTCGAAAAAGACATTGAAATATTAACGTATTGCGTTATACGATTATATGTATAATGTTGATATACAATAATATTATATATTAATACCACCCAATTGCGAGAATTACTCCTGTCTTGGGAGTTATCTCTTCTCTTTTCTCATAATTGTTCCCTATTTTTAGGTTGGAATTCAACCCCAAAATTGAATTTTTTAAGCTTAATAACCAAAGAACCAACCAAATGGGAATTACTCAATCTCGTTCGATTGCTACTGCATTTGCAGTGCTATTTTTTCTATTACTAAATTTTAATTCCTTCAGCCAATGCATGATCGATAGCGATTGCATGACCAGCCCTTATGCCAATGTAGTCATAAGTGAAGTTTCTGGTGATGCAGGGCAAACAGATGGATGTAATGATGCTATAGTTGAAATAGCAGGGCCACCCATGACTGACATCAGCTGTATGGTAGTTACAGACACTGAATGGGCCGTTTTACTTCCTGCAGGATCGATTATACCTGCAGACGGTGTATTTGTTATTGCTTGTAGTAATGACCCGAATGCCAGTTGTGGAGTAGGAGGCACTGCCGGCGGAACATTCTCAACTGGTAATGGCCTTATTGCCAATGCTGACGGTGATTTTAATCCAGGCCTACCCATCGATTTGGACATATGTGCAGGTACACTTTTTGGTGCACCTATCCCGAATTTTCCTGCATCCACTTATGACCCAGCGGCTTCAGGATTTACATTAGATAATGCTGGAGGACAAGGCCCAAACGGGGACGGAGAACAAGTCTTTCTCTTTTTACCAGATGGCACTCCATGGGATGGAGTATACTGGGATAGTGGAGGCTCAGGAAATGCAGATCATGTATCAGTAAGTGTTAATGGTAATAATTACACATTGGGAGATAATGATGGAGATGGCATAGTAAATAACAATCCAACAACTGTTGTAGGCGGTAGAGGAGATGGAGGCAATGCGACTGCAGTACCTGTAATGCCTACAAGTATGTCTTGTCCTTGTAATACTCCAGCTGCTCCTGGAGAATACACAGTGCCAGCTATTGGCGGTACTGATGATAATAATGGACTTGGGGGTCCACTTTGGACTGAGATAACATTAAGTGATCATGTTGGATGTAATTCTTCATGGATAAGATTAGCTCCAGGAACTTCAGCTGGAGGATTTGGTGGTTCTCCGTCTCACATGGATGGAGAAGTTGATGATGCGACTGTAAGTGCCTGCGGAAATAATACAGATGCAGGTTCTGGTGTTGGTCCTGGACCTGGTGACTTTGGCGAGACATCAATAACTAGCGAAGGCTTTGATCCAAATACATTTACACCTTCTGCATGTGGAGATGCTTCATCAGAATGGGCCTATACAGATCATCCGAATCCTGGAGAAGCCAATGACGATCCTACATGGGTGTTTTATGTGGATACAGATGTGCTCTGTGATCCGTCAGGTTCAGTGACTTTCACAGTAGAAGTCTATAATTGGATACATATTTCTGATAATGCAAATACTGGATCTGGAGATGCTGATGCTCAAACGGGAGGATTAGTTAATGATCCGATTTTAGGTGATGGTCAGACATGGATGACGTATGCAGAAGCTGGAGAGACAACAACAATGACCTATACTGCATCTGGTTTTCCAGGAGCAGGTACTTATGATTTTGATCTTGTTTGGGATGATTTTTCTAACTGTTGTGGTACATCTGGAAATCCAGGAAATCAAAGCAACCCAAATGAATGCTATGAGACATCTACATTTACTATCAAAGTAATTGAGCCTCTGATGGTTATAGATGCGATGATTGATTGTGATGCTGGGGACGCGATTCCAGGTACAATTAATGTCAATGACTTTATTACTGGAGGCTCCGATTTGACTTTTACTCTAATTGATGATTCAGGAACAAATCCAGATCAAGTAAATACCACAGGAGTGTTTCTTTTACCTACTGATCTTGCTGCTGGCCCTTATACTGTAAATGTTGTGGATGGCAGTGGTTGTTCAGCACCGGTTATGTTAACCATTGCAGATAATTGTGAATTACCCCCGCTATGTCCGAGTAATATCGTAAATACTGGGACTGCCCCAGATGGTGCTGTTTGTCCTGGAGACATGGTTGACCTCTGTTTGAATGGAGATGATTTACCTGCAGGTGGAACAATTTGTTGGTATGGAACAGAAGATGGAACAGACCCTATTACTGAAGATGCTACGACAGCGACTGCTACGATTGGCGCCACTGCTAGTCAGCTTGGATGTGTTTCTATACCTGCTCCTCCAACTAGTTGTGGTGCAACAATTGATTTTGATAACAATACTACTGGGGTCATTTTGACACAATCAGTCGCAACATCATCAGATGGAGCAGATGATTATTTTGGTGTTTTAGATAATACAATGATTGATGCAAATTTTGGAGGAAGTTTCTCGGGGAATTTTTTCGCTTTTCAAGATATAGATGCGGCTCCAACTCCAGGTAGCCCGCAAGCGGATTTGGGCACATTAATGATTTCAGGGATTGATATTAGTGGGTGTTCCGCTCCTTTTATGGTTTGTCTTGATATTGCAGAAGAAGATGCTGGTGATGGTGCTGAAGATTGGGATGTAGGTGGTACAGGAGGGACAGATGTGTTTACTGTTGATTATAGTTTGGATGGTGGAGCTTCTACTTATGGAATTGGAGTTGCAGGTCAAGGAGGTACTAACGGAGCACCTGCAATTGATGCAGACGGAGATGGTATTGGAGAAGGAATAGTAATTACCGAAACCCCTGCGAACTTTTGTTTTACCATTTCAAGTACAGGCTCAACTCTGGTTCTTAACCTAACTATGGAAGCAAACAATGGAGACGAAGATCTGGCATTTGATAACATTGTTGTTGGTGATGGAGGAGGTGGAACCGCAATGGGACCAGAATGCTTTACACATACAATCCCTGATCTTTGTTCAATGTCTCCTGCTACAATTATTATTGAGCCTCTCATTGAGCCAATTGACCCTGCATGTACTGATGCCATGTTTAACTATGTTGGACCAACAAGCACATTTACAGTTGATTGTCCAGAAGCAGTATTGACAGCTGCTGCATTTGATGTATGTGCTGCAGATGTACCAGCTGGAGTTGATATTCCGGTTACCATAACTGGCGGTGTAGGGCCATACACGCTAACATATAATATAGATGGTGTTGCTCAAACAGCTTTAACAGGATTTGCATCTGGTGATAATATCAATATACCTGCACCGACGACAGGTGAGATTAAAGTTACTCTTGCCTCAGTAGTAGACGAAATGGGAGCTATGTGTGATGGCGCTGTTAATGATGTCGAGGTTTGTGTCAATATTAGACCTACTCCAACGGCAAGCATTGTTTGGATTAGTGATGCTAGTGTTTGTAACCCATGTGATGGTTCAGCTGAAGTCACTTTTACTGGTAATGGTCCTTTTGATTTTGAATACACACTCAACGGTGGCGCTCCTCAAACGATTAACGCTGTGAGCTCTCCATATGAGCTAACTGGGCTATGTGCAGGGACGTATGCACTCTCTTCTGTACAAGATGAAGGGGGATGTGTCGGTAATGTGTCTGGTAGTGCAATTATTGCTCCTCCTGGTACTGCTACATCTATGACTATTACAGCTGCTCCAATGACAATGTGTAATGACGGAACTGCTTCATTTGATTTAACATCAGATGCTACTTATTTGCCAGCATATAATGCGACTGATTTCTACTTCTTTGGTATTGATCCAAACACATTGCCCATTGATCTAACATCAGATGCTCCTTTTACAGGATATACAATAGCTTCAACTGTATCAGGAATTACTATGGATATGACAGTCTATGTAGTATATATTGATGCTGGAGGTTGTCCAACTGTGCAGCCTTTAGTACTTGATGTAGATGCATCAGTATGTACTTCATGCCCAATCATTGGTATGCTATCTGATCCAGATGACATATGTGCTGGGGATATGTTTGATTTAACAGCAAGTGGCCTTGACGATATGGACGATGCAGATAATGGAGATGCTGATTTTGGTATTGACTTTGTACACTTTGGCGCAGATGTTGCCTTGCCAGCTGATCCTTATACCGGAGGTACTTCTTTGGGAACAGTGGCGTTTACCGCTTTAACTGGGGCCGATCCCGCTCAGAGCGCAGCTATTACCAATGTTGGCAATACTCTTACAGCAGGTGTCTATCAAGTATGTGCGATTCTTACTCCTGCTCCTACCGCTGTGACTTGCAGACCTTCTCAATGTATTGAAATAGAAGTGTTTGCACTACCAGCAACACCGATGGTAGATAACATCGAAGTTTGTGATGGAGAATCTCAAACAATAACTCCACCTGTTGTTGGTGGCGGTGGAATGGCAACCTTGCCAACAGATTTGTTCATAAGTGAATATATTGAAGGAAGTAGTAATAATAAATGTATTGAAATATTCAACGGAACTGGAGCTACAATTGACCTTTCGAATTATTCATTAAAAAGATACTCAAATGGGTCATCTACACCAATAACTATAGCATTAACTGGCATGCTTGCAGATGGTGACGTTCATGTTATTTGTAATCCTAGTTCGTCAGCAGCTATATTAGCTATTGCTGATCAAACAAGTGGGTCAATAACCTTTAATGGAGATGATGCTGTTGCCCTATGTAATGATGCAATCCCAGCAGTTTTAGATATAATTGGAGCAATTGGATGCGACCCTGGTTCTGAATGGGTAGGGGCAACTGATGGGACCGGAAACAATACAATTGTAAGAAATTGTGATATCATTTCTGGTGTTAGCGTTAATCCGCCAATTGTACCGTGCGATAATACTACATTCAGTACTATAAACACAGAGTGGACAGGATTAGGAATTGATGATATTTCTAATCTAGGTAGCCACACATTCTGTCCTCCAATGGGTGGGACTTGTCTATTCAATTTCTATGATATGGACCCAGCAGGAGGAGGTGCTACTCAATTGGCTATGGAAGTAACCGAATATACTCCAACAGTTGCTGCTGGAATGACTGAATCATTCTTTGTGACAAAAGTGGATGCTAATGGTTGCGAAAGCCTTGCAGATCAAGTGGATGTGACGGTCAATGCGCTTCCAACATGTACAGCATCAAGTAACAGCCCAGTATGTTCTGGAAGTGATCTTACACTCAACGAAACTGGAGGCGATGCAACTTCTTGGTCTTGGGAAGGACCAGCAGCTGCGAGTTTTGATGATGCAACACTACAAAGTCCAACTGTTTCGCCTGTCGTAGCAGGTACATATACAGTGACAATATCTGATGCAAATGGTTGTACTCAAACTTGTAGCACAGCAGTAACAATTAATGCGCTTCCAATCTGTACAGCTTCAAATGATGGACCAGTCTGTCCTGGTGATGATGTAATTCTTGATGAGACAGGCTTGGATGCAACAGGCTGGGCATGGACAGGACCAGCTGGAGCAACTTTTGATGATGCTACCTTGCAGAGTCCTACTGTTTCTCCTGCGGTAGCTGGTGATTATACTGTTGAAATAACAGATGCCAATGGTTGTACTGAAACATGTATGACGACAGTGGTTGTTTACCCAGCTCCTCCAACACCAATGGTGAGCAATATAGAAGTCTGTGATGGAGGTAATACCACCATAACACCAACTGTTGTATTGACAAATCCTCCAGTCGTTGTGGCCTCAGATGATTTTGATGCTCCTGTTAATCAGAAAGCTTATACAAATACTGTGACTTTTTCTAGCGCTGGAGATGGATTTGGTATATATGATGTGGCGGCAGGAGGATATCCTTTCGCCTTAGTTGATGATGCAGCTAACCCAGCATGCGTAGGCTATTTTGCAACAGATAACTTAGGAGTCGTCCCATGCGACTATGCAGGAGGAAGTATTTTTGGTATTGTTGACACAGAAAATGCTGACAATAGTGGGATTGTTTCAGCTACAATAGATTTTGATATTTCTTCTGCTACCGGTGGTCTTACACAAATTTGTATTGATGCTGGAGCTATGGGAGATTTTGAGGCGAGTGATATCGCAACAATTTCATATTCTATTGATGGAGGTACTCCTGTACCTATTTTCAACTTTGCAGCTGACGAATCTACCACTGCCAACTATACAATTGCAAATGGTCCAGTAACGCTTAATGATCCAATGACATTAAATGGAACTATCCTCACAAATACACTTGCGAATTTCTGTGTTCCAGTATCAGGAACAGGAGCTTGTCTTACATTGACCATTGAAGCAATGCTTGACGGCGGTTCTGAAGCTATAGTTTTTGATAATATCACAGTGGAAGGTATCGAGCCTGCATGTAGCGTAGCTTATAATTTTTATGATATGGATCCTACACCTGGAGGTGTAGTTGCTATTGCCAACGGTACATCATATGATCCAATGACGATGAGTGCAGCAGGTGCTACTGTTACTGAAACTTACTGGGTTACTTCAGTTGACTGCAATGGATGCGAAAGCGATCCTGTAAGCTTAACCATAACAGCTAACCCTAATCCAACATTAGATATTTCTGTGAATATGCCGTGCGAAGGTGATGATCTTATTTTCATGGATGCTGGAACAGGAGGCACATCATGGTCATGGACTGGTCCTGACGGATTTACCTCAACTTTACAAAATCCAACAATCTCTGCTGCAACAACGCTTGCTTCTGGAGTCTATAATGTTACCGTTACATCTGTAGATAATTGCACAGCAACTGCTAGTATTTCTGCAAAAGTGAAACCGCTACCAGTAGTACCAGATGTTGCTGATATCGCAGTCTGTGATGGGGGTTCGACTAATATTGATTTAGCTGCAATTACAGTTGCAACAGATGTATTTAGCGAAACATTTGACACACCTGGAGAAGGTATTGCAGGTGATTGTTCAAGTGGTATGTGTGCAACTGTTGTTGCCGCTTCAAATGACCAATGGTACCTAGAAGGTGACTTTTCAGGCCTTACGGCTACTTCAGATTTCGCAATTACTGGGGGAGGAGTCTTAGAATTTCAAGATACTGATACTGAGGTCTGCGTGACTACTAGTTTGATTAACATTTCAAATTTAGTTTCTGCTGATATATCAGTGGACATAACTGAGACAGGTGATCACGAGTCGAATGATTATGTAGACGTAAATTATATAGTAGATGGTGTCAGCACTACAATTCCAAGTTGGATGAGTGCGGGTGATGCCACCCACACTTTAGTTGGTGATGTGTTATTAGGAGGACTTCCTGATGATGCAGATTTTGGAAGTGCAACAGTTACTGCAACAGGTATAACTGGTAGTTGCCTTCAAGTGCAGATTTGTGTATTGAATGGTGCAGGGACAGAACAATTCCTTGTTGATAACATTTCGGTTTCAGGAGTAGCTAACACTGCAAATAGTTATAATTTCTATTCGGATGTAGCTTTAACAACATTAGTTGGAACAGGAACATCATATGATCCAATGACTACAGTTGGCAACTCTCCAGAAACCTATTATATCACTTATGATGATGGTATGTGTGTGTCTGACCCTGTAGATGTCACAGTGACTGTGTATGACAATCCTGTTGTAACATTAATGGATCAAACAATTTGTAGTGACATTGCTGAAGGCTATGATTTAACAAGTTTAGAGCCTGCTGCTCAAACAGGTGGGGTTTGGACTGTTGTCGCTGATGCAACAGATGTTGATATTGTTGATGGAGCTTCTTATACTTATACATACACAGACGCAAATGGGTGTTCTGGTATGGATGTAGTTGCTTTCACTGTAATCGATGCTCCAGATGCTGGAGATGATGGAATGGCTACAGTATGTAATGCGATAGATGTCGATACTAACCCAGCAGGTTTTGTTGATTTAGTTGGAGCATTAGGAGGTACACCCGATGCTGGTGGAGTATGGGCAGAAACTACGGCTGTGCCATCTGGAGTGAGTCTCGCAACACCGACTATGGTCAGTTTTGAATTCATAACAGCTGGTACTTATACATTCACTTACACTGTGGCAGGAACGATGCCTTGTGTTGATGATGTGGCCACTGTCACTGTGACAATTACTGATTGCTTTGATCTTGCATTAGATAAAGTCTTATCTAGTACGGGAATAGTATTTCCTGGGGATAATGTGACATTTACTATTACGGTATATAACCAAGGTGCAGTGGATGCTTACGATGTTGAAGTGACAGATTATGTGCCAACACCTGATCTTATATTTAATGCTGCAGATAACACTGCTGCCATGACAGGAAATGCAAATAATTGGATGGCAAGTGGAACTGATGCAGTTTACGAAATAGACTTTATTCCAGCTGGTGGTTCTGTGATGATTGACATAATCCTTCAAGTTGATCCAGGCTTTACAGGAACTTCTATAATTAATGATGCAGAAATAACTTTTGGTACAAATGCTGATGGTGAACCAATGCAGCCTGATGATGAGGATAGTACCCCTGATGACGACTCTATGAATCCGTCAGAAACTGGTACTGATAATGAAACTGATGACGATAGTACAGGAGGTATGGATGATCCAATGGATGAAGATGATTTTGATCCTGCAGAAGTAATCGTTACTCAATTTACTTGTCCGACAATCATAGCACTTGATGTTCCAAATGTATGTGACGCAGAGAATATCGTCGCTACGGTTAGTGGATTGGCAGATATGGAAGGGTTAATCAATAATGAAACAGACTTTGGAATTTCATTTGTTAGCTTCCCAGCAGCACCAATTGATCCTTATGTTGGAGGTACAAATCTTGGTGATCTCCTTTTTGGGGATTTGACAGGAGTTACTCCAAATCAAGAAGGTAGTCTTGATATCGGAGCATTAACCGTTGGAACTTATACAATTTGTGCTATACTTAATCCAGCACCAACAATAGATATCACTTGTAGGCCGAGTGTTTGTGTTGAAGTTGTTGTGAATCCTAATCCTGTTATTGATACAGAAATGGATGTCCAATTCGCTTGTGAAGGTGAAGATGCAACATTTACGATAGAAGCTTCAGTTTCTAACGGGAGTCCTTTGATTTTCACATTACAAGGTCTCTCTAATGGTCTTTGGACAACTATTGCTACTAATACAGATGATCTAGATGGTTCTGAAATAGTTGATCTTACTGTACCAGGAGGAACTTTGAACAATTGTGCAGAGGTCAGAGTAATTGTAACGGCGGATCACCCAACAGGGATAGATTGTGAAATAATTAGTGAATCAAGCACCCTCTTTGTTAACGAAGGAATTACGATGGCGTGTAATGATAATATCAACATAAGCTTGAATGCTGATTGTACTCTGGATCTGAGCCCAATAATGTTCCTTGAAGGCGAAAGTTCATCAGTTTGCGGTGGCGCAAGTACTGATTTCTACGATACATTCTTTAATGTAACCTTGTCCAACGCAGCAGGCCCGATAACAGGCCCTGACTATTCGGACTATGTAGGTCAGTCATTGACATATATGGTAGAAGACGTGTGTACGGGAGCAGTGTGTTGGGGAACTGTCACCTTCGAAGACAAGCTAGCACCAGTAGTGACATGTGT
>JAHDEL010000015.1:0-24000 GCA_020628855.1 Saprospiraceae bacterium
GTTAAGATTCTCTAAAGGTAGATTTCTCAAAGTAATATTCTCCGTGCCTCTTCTTACATTGTGCTACATGTTACGTTTGGTAATACTACTTTTTGTCTTGATTATGGCTAGTAACGGGTTTTGCTACTCCATTACAGGAAAGGTAAATATGGAGGGCAATTGGCAACCTCAGATATTTCTTGCAACCATCAATAAGCTTGATGATTATTATGATGCAAAGGCAGAGGCAATTATTAACACTGCTGCAATAGATGCATCCGGAAACTTTACTTTACAAGGAGATAATCTGCCGCAAGAACCAAGATATTATCGGCTTTATCTCATTAAAGAAGAGCACTCAGAGTTTAATGCTTGCCTGTTTGTAGGTGGTGAAGAACATAACTTTGTTCATGTAATACTTGATAATAGCACTGAATTAGAACTCACCGCTGATACTACCACTTATGCTCCATTTGGAGATTATAGTCTTGTCGGAGATGCGAATAATCTCTCAATGAAACATCTCAACACACTTGTCTATCCCAGCTATCACTTTTATGAAATCAAATTTCCTTCTGAATTGCAATTCTCACAGGATAAATTGAATAGAGATTTGATTCACTTTGCAGACACCTGTCAAAGTACATTGGCTGCATTAGCAGCCTTGAATAATACGGATATTGACGAGTACTTCATGGTCTTTAATGAGGATTATAAGGCATTTGCCGAAAGGCTAAGTAAAGCATATCCTAATCATACCTATACCAAAGATTATTATCGTAAACTTCGCTACTTCACACCGGATGGATATGATGATGCTTTGCTTTGGAAAATCGTATCTGCAGTCTTAGCCATAATCTGCATGGCTCTGGGTCTCGTTATAATTAATGGCATGAGGAGTGTGAATACCCAGGAACCAAAGACAGCTTCACCAACCCTCACACCTCAAGAAGAAAAGATATTCAGATTAATCTTAGATGGTAAGAGTAATAAGGAAATTGCTGCTGACCTCTATGTAGAGCTCAGTACCGTGAAGACTCATATCAATAAACTCTATAGTAAAATAGGAGTCGGCAGCAGAAAAGAACTCTTTGCAAAGTACCAATAAAAATGGGGGTCTAGTCCTCAATTCAACCCCTAATTAGACCGATTATCCACCTGCATTTATTTGAAGAATACTTGTCTAGGCGGCAGTTTTGTGTCATTGTTTAATTAAAATTATTAAAAATGAAATTGCAACAAATCGCGTGTATCGTTCTTCTCGGACTTAGTCTATCTATCTTGGCAACTTCTTGCATTGAAACCAGTAAGGCTGATCCTGCTCTTAACGCTCATTTGGACCAACTCACTTGGCATGATGCCTCTTCAATCGAAGCAACATTTAATGCAGAGGGTAAGTCCTACATGCTAGTTGATATTTACACAGATTGGTGTAAATGGTGCAAAGTAATGGATGAGAAAACGTTTTCAGATGGGAAGGTTAAGCAGAAGCTGAATGCTGACTTCTCTTTGGTGAAGTTTAATGCAGAATCAGTAGATCCAATCCAGTTTAAAGGAAGAGATTACACTTTTCTCAAGCAGGGTAGGAGAGGCTTTCATAGTTTAGCTCAAGCACTTGTTTCTGGCAGATTGTCATATCCTTCGTTTGTAATTCTGGATGATGGTATGAATACCGTTGAAGTCATCAGAGGATTCAAGAATCCTGATGAGTTTTTGGAGATTCTTGACAAGTACAACTAATCGCATTTGGGGAGTGGGCAAGTTCACTCCCTGTTTATCTCTTGAGCTAAATAAAAGAGAAATAGTCTATTCCCAATGAGGTCAGAGTCTTGATGTCCAATACACCTGCAGGAAGCCTATGCTGCTGCTGATAGCTAACTAATGCAGCATAAATAGCATTATTGTCGTCATTATCAGGGTCGAGGAGTCCTTCTACTTTCAGTTGTCGAATAACAGCTTGGAGTACTTCACTATAGTGATCATTGGTCTGGTCAATGTAGTAATAGCCATTTCTTTGGAGCATCGGTTCCACAATATATTCTTCTCTTACATATTCAAAATGTTCAGGGTGTTTTTTAAGTGCTTTGTTGAAAGCCTTGTTTTCAACTACCAAGTTAGGTGTGTTGGACCTCAAGTAATTCAAATCTTGGTATTCTAACTTTGATCTATATTGTTCACTGCCTCCCTCATTTGCTAGATGTCTATAGCCTTCAATCAGAAATGTGTCAGGTTTTGGTCTGTCATATTCAAAGAAGGAGATGTACTTGAGTGCTTTTTCTTTCATGAACTGTTCATGAGCTTTTTTGTCTATCTGATCCAAGCATGCTAGCGTCTCGATGTCCAACTGACCAATAGGAAGGCCATAGTCTTTTTGAAATTGTACAAGCGACTTCTTTTGTTCGTCCCCAGAAGATGTCGAGTAACCAATATTGTTGAGAATGTCGAATGCCTTTGAGTAAGCGACTTTCGCATCAGGGTGATCTCCACACAACACTTCGCGCCATTCTGTTCGATCAGCAACTTCTTGATTGCTGGTAATTGCTAACACCTGTATTTGCAAAGCACCAGGCTGAGTTAATAAAGTGTGGTATAATTTATCATTGAGAAGAGGAATAGTTATGCCTATTTCATTTGCCGCATTGATATGATGCTGCCATTGTAAACAGTCGTCTGGATCCGCAGAAAGACAATCTGAAACTCTATTGATTTTTCTCCAATTGGATACTTCCTTTGTTTGTACGGTATCAATAGAATGGTCAAAATAGTTGTCAATATTCTCTGAAGCTGAATAGTAAGCTATGAGGGTGTCTTGATGATAAGCTTCAGAAATAAGACATTTTGCATAACACTTACCGGGCTCATTAGGCATTCCTGGTTCGGGTTGTGCATTTAAACAGAAAGTTGTCAAGAGCAAGTAGAATGCTATGCTTAAATGAATAATTTGTTTCTGCATAATTTTGAGGTAATAATTGTACATGCCAGAATCAATAAGTTATGTTAAGCAGGTCCAATGTTCCAAAATCCAGAAACCCTACTGGTAGTTTGTGAAGCTTTTGGAGTGATGCTAATGATGAGCGAGTAATATCTCCGAATGCACCGTCAACCTTGTAGCCGAGATCTTTAAGCTTGTCCTCTACGAGAATTGCAAAGTGTGGAAATGCTTCTTCATGCTCACCAATTATTGCAAACTCATCTAATTCGTATACAACTTGTGGGTCAATTTTGATCGATTCTAGCTTGAAGTATTCTCGCTCTTTTTCAATCATCAACTCAAACTTTTGATCCTCGACAACCAAATGCTCAGCATAGTGAGGATTGTAGTTTTTCCATTTTATTTTTTTTCCGGTGATTGCATTGAAGTACTTCAGTTCCTTCTTGTTTTTTCCATAGTAGTGATATCCTTCGGACCCTTTAAATGCCAAATGTGTAATGGTAGGAATCATGAAAAAGGCAGAACTTCTAAAAAGAGGTTCACGACTTAGATTCTTTTCGACATAGTCAATGTTGTTAAGATCTTCTAATGCTTCTAAGGTCTTCATATCCAATTGACCTATTGGTAATTGATAGTGTTTTTGGAACTTGATTAGGCTCTTTTTTAAATCACTAGTTAATTTATTCGGTCTGTCCAGCATTTCATAGAATCCATAGTCGTCTAGACGCTCGGCAACCCAGCAGACTTTTTCGTGATAATTGGGATCGTCGCCGCAAAGAACTTCCTTCCATTCGACTAGCATAGAAGATTTATCATAGGTGCGTGTTGATGCAGTAAAAACTGAGGGGTTAGCGATATAGAGATCGTATGTATCATTATCAAGAACTAGTAGTGTCTTGTGAATCTTGCTAGCAGGAACATCGACGAGACACCATACTAGGCAATCTTCTACTTGAGGTGAATCACAATTTTGAGCTTTCTTTTGTACCCATCTTTGAGATCTTGGTAAATTATAGACAAGTCTTCTTTTTGAAGAAACAGCATATGCTAGTGTGTCAGTAACATTAAGAAAATAGTCAACACAAGGATAATTAGCGAGAGTGTCGGTATAGCATTGTGCATAGCATTTTCCAGGTTCCGAAGGCATGCCACTGAGATTTCCTTGAGCAAATAGGTGTAGAAAGTTAAAAAAGAAAGAAATAAAGAGCAGATAGAATTTCATAATTACAATGCTTAGAATGTCACATTTAAACCAAGTGTTTTTACTGTTTCTTTATCAAAGAAACCTATAGGTAGATTTTTATCATATTGGTAGGTATAGAGTGATCGTCTAGTTACTTTTCCAAACTCGTTATCAATCTCGTAACCTAAGCGTCTTAATACATCTTCAGCATCATAGCTAATTAATGTGTACTCCACATTATCAGGACAAAGCATGGGGTAAAACTCCATTTTTGCATCGAGATTCGTTAGGAATTGTTTTTCCAAATGCCCTGTAGTTTTTTTAAAATCTTCTGGTGAGTTCTTGAATAAAGTTTTGAAGGCTCTATTTTCATGAATACACTCAGTATCCGATTGAGAGTCATACAGTCGCCAATGTACTTTGTACTCATGAGTACAATCAAAAAAAGAAAGTTTATGCCTTTCGTCTCCAGTATAGATGTATGTGCTATAAGGAATAGTGTCAATGATGACATTCGTCTCTGTGTAATACCCTGCATAACATTGCTCATCTGGACCTTCAGTATAGTATTTATATTCTTGGCGACTAAGATTTGTGATATGCATTCCCATTGAAAGTAGAGTTGTTATATCAAGACTTCCTAACGGGAGTTTATGCTCTCGCTGGTAGTCTTCTAATCCCTGAAAGAAATCATTTGAAGATGAGATGTACTCATTATTGATGAGGTAAGTATTCACAGCATCGATTATTTCATTCAATTGAGGGTGATCATCACAAATTGTTCGCACGGATTGTTTTTCCTTATAAGGTCTTTGATAGGCGCCAATTTTTAATTTTTTCATCGTGTAGAGATCAAAAGAATCCCTAAAATGTATAGCAAAATCATTCTTTAAGATTGGAAAGTAGACATCCTTATAAATTGTGGATCTATCTGGGTCTTCCTTCTTGAAGAGCTTATCAAGAAACTGTTCTACAATAAATACAGGTTCTTCAAGATCAGAGTCTGAAGAATGATGAACTGGAATTTTTTCTTGGACAAATAAATCACGATTAATAGTGTCTGTTTTTTGGTTCCAAAGGAAAATGGAGATTGGTTCTTTATTAGTGTATACACGAATATATTCATAGCACTCATCAATAAGTTCTATGCTTAGATCAATTAATTGTGAATACAGTACGGGAGTACTGAAGATAAGTAGAAGCATTAAAAATGATCTGAGAAGCATAGTACAAGTTAATAAATTAATCTACTTCTTCGCCCAATCATATTACCTACTTGTAATTACCCAAACCTTTCCACAACCCAATCTTCTTGTTCTATTAATTTAGTGGCAAATTCAGTTGGAGAGGCAATCGTCTTGTGCACTGGACATTTATTAGCTATTTCTAGAAGTCTCTGTTTTTGTTCATCATTCAGATCACCTATGAGCTCTATTTCGCGTTCGAAGCGATCGATTCTGCTGCCAGCATTTTCAGGTTCATTCATATGCTGATCGTAGCGTTGTGTCTTTGCATAAGAGAGGTGAACGTAGACATCGTCGAGTTGCCATCCTTTTCTTCGAGCATACATCTTAAGTGTCATTGCGGTACATGCGCCTAGTCCAGCATTGAGTAATTCATAAGGTGAAGGGCCAAAGTTATTACCCCCGAAAGACACTGGTTCGTCGGCAACAATGGCGTGATCTCCAGCTTGGACCTCAGTTGTAAAATCATCTCCTTCCAACCTGACTACAACCTGTTTGTCAGTGTCTAAGGTCTCCACTTCCGGAAACTCAATATATCTCTTGACCCAACTAGCTATGACACTCCCCGCATAGAAGGCATCATCCTTATTCGTCAACATATGATCAGCTCTGTCAAGTGTGATAAAGCTTTTAGGGTGTTTTGCAAGTTTGTAGATATTGGCTGCATTCTCTATCCCTACAATGGTATCCTGAGGACTGTGCATCACTAGGAGTGCCTTACCCAGGTTCTTGATTATTGGTATATGATTTTGTGCTTGAAGATCGTCAAGAAATTGCTTTTTGATCATAAAGTTTCTGCCCCCGATATCTACTTGGGCGCAGCCATTTTTTTCTATTTCTTCTTTCTTATCTTTCAGCAGGTGTGTAACATGTTCTGGATAGGATGGTGAACCTATAGATACTACTGCTTTGATACTTTCAATTTTTGCTGAGGCAAATATGGCAGCGGCTCCTCCTAAAGAATGTCCAACTAATACCGCAGGTGCCATGTATTCTCTGCTAATGTATTCTGCCGCAGCTTCTAAGTCTTCTACGTTGGAAGAAAAGTTTGTGTCACTAAAGTCTCCTTCACTTTCGCCTAAACCGGTAAAATCAAATCGCATGACACCGAAACCGTGCATGGTTAGTGCTCGACTGATGTGTTTGGATGCTACTAGATTCTTATTACCTGTGAAGACGTGAGCAAAGATGACGAAAGGATAGGGGTTTTTCTTGAGCGGCAAATCGATTTTTGCAGATAGATTATATCCTTTCTTATTTGTGAATTTGACTTTTTGTGTTGGCATATTCTGGATTTACTCTAAAATAGAGCAAATTCCATATGCGTAAAAATCAAAAACTGAAGTTATGCTGACAAATATTGGTTAAAAATCTCTTCAAGAATATCTGATTGCAACAGCTTTTCTTGTGTTCCTTTGATAACTGCAAGTTGATCAAAATTGTGATGTTGAGAAGTCCGAATATCACTGCTGACAAGATAGATGTCTGGTAATTTGTTACCAGAAAGCTCTGCCTCGACTTTGGTAGCAAATTCGATTCCTGACATTGCAGGCATATTGATATCAGCAAAAATGATGTGAGTTTTTGTGTCATCAGAGTTCAATGCAATCAGAGCATCATTAGCATCATCAAATGTTGTTATCAATGTATCAGGTACGCCAGCTTTTTTGGCCATTAATCGATGGAAAACGAGAGTTGGATGATCATCATCAATAAACATCACTCTGATTTCTTTTACAGAATCAGGAGGAGACAGTTGGTCTTTGATAGTGTTTGTCGACATTCAGATGATAAATTGCAATGGATAATGTCCAAATATTGTACCGTTATTATGAACATGGAAGTAAACAGATTCGTTCACCTCGGTTAGATTTAGATTTTCTCAGCCTTAGATAATGGTACATACCCTTCTTCTAGATTGAGTAATTTCACCTTCCACCACCCATCGAAGTCTTCAAGTATAGCTATCTTTTCACCTTCTGGGAGTGTTGTTGTCGAGCCACTTCGTTCATCAGGGCCGTTATATAACATGGTCTCTTCAAGGACTATTGCAGATCGATTATTCG
The DNA here is from genome assembly GCA_020628855.1 of Saprospiraceae bacterium. Classification (GTDB taxonomy): domain Bacteria; phylum Bacteroidota; class Bacteroidia; order Chitinophagales; family Saprospiraceae; genus JAHDHH01. Next base: position 7,405 of record JAHDEL010000015.1, read on the forward strand.
TCTTTTGATGCCATACGCTGAGCAGAGCAAGAGTAGAAAGGCAAACCAAAAATGCTCCAAGATACTTAGCAAATGGAGCCCAAGTTGGTTGAGGTTGAAGAGGCCTTAACCATCTGAAATACAGAATAGCAATAATCATAACTAAGCCCAACAATTGTAACAACACCCAAGTATTGGGAGAGAGACTCAATGTCAAAGCTCTCCAAATCCTTATGGGTGCAAATGGTGGAACTTCGAAAATGTCAGACTCTATTTCGTTTTTGAGAATTTCTTTGTCGTGTAATAACGCCGTATTATTTGGCTCAATAGCTAAACCTCTTTCAATGGCAAGCATTGACTTGCCAAATGCCTTGGTCTGAAAGTAAGCTTGTGCTAAATTCTGATACAACTCAGTGCTGTATTGACCATTTTCTAGGATGCTTTCATATTGGGCAATAGCACCTTTATAATTCTCAGATTTGAGTAGATCGGTGCCTTGAGTAAATTGACTTTGCTCTTGTGCTTGACAGAATTGGTAAGCTAAGAACAACAGGCATATCATGATAGTGTGTCTCATTCTCTACCTTTACTTTTTCCTTTTTTATCTTTTTGTTTATTTAGGACTTCTCTTGTTGCTTTTTCAAAATCATCCAAAGCGTCAGACTCTTCTTTGACTTCAAGAATATCTGTTTCTTCTTCCACTAGTATGGATCGATCAGAAACTACGAAAATATCATCTTTTTCCATAGGACGGTGCGATTCATCCCATTTGATATTAGTAAGTTTTACGTCAGACTGTTGAGCTTGGGCAATAGGTACCATTTTACTCACTGGGTCTGTATGAAACTTAATGTCCTTAAGTTCTCCACTCTCAAAGATGAAATCAATGTAACTACAGATCGTCTTGTTAGCAGCAATGTACAACCCTATTTCATCTCTAAGAAAATAAATAGTCTCAGCATTGCCAATGACTTTCATTGACTCCATTTGTTGGCTATCCAGTAAGGCATGAATGACTTTGCCTTTGATTTGATCTTGATATACAGAATCAAGGTAGTTTATAATATTCGCCTTTCCATAAAGGTCAACATTCCTGACACCTTCATCTACTGTTTTCATGACAATAGTATCTGCATTAAACTGTGAAGTGTCTGCCCAAGCATAGGGATTGCCAAATAGAGTAAGTGAGGAATCCTGCATAGCGTATGCTAAAGAATCAGAGACTGCTTGAAAACCATTGGAGTAGACCTTTACATTGGGATATCCAATAAATATTTCAGAAGTGTCTAGGCCTAAAGAGTCAGTCGTTACTTTTCTAGAGAATAGAGTGTCGGCACTTAGATAAGTTGTATCAAAAGCGTTTATTTGTTCAAGATATGGTCTTCCTGATAGATTATAAGCTCGATAGGTGCCATCAGCATTATAGATAAGACGATCAGCATAGAGCTTTCTGCTATTTAATGTGTCTTCATAAACAGCATTCCCCAATGTTTTTCCAACTTCAGTTGCAGAGTTATAAATAAGAGTGTCACTTGCTAATGAATTGTTTTCACTGGTATACCTTCCATTTCCGAATATTTCGATCAAATCGGTTTTTTGGTATAAAGTAATGATATCTCCTTGAGCAATGCCTTGGTCATCTTCAAAATACGCATTGCCATTGAGCGTGATGATACTGTCTTGTCTATAGTATTCAATAATATCAGCCTGAGCAAAATATGTGCTATCCTTTACACTTGCATTTCCATCTAAGATGATCTTTTTTTCTTTGGGGACATAGAGCATTCTGTCTGCTGTAGCTACACCTGTAGAAGAGGTGTACTTGGCATTTTTTTCAAAGAATGCATCTTGAGTTTCAGTATTGTAATAGCCTTCTTCTGCGTATATTTTTGCATCTTCTTGCTCGATATAGCTCGGCCCATAGTATCGCGCTTTACTACTTGCAAGATCATAGATTAGAGTATCAGTGAGTAGCGTAAAACTTGAGTCTATCAAAGTTACCTGAACATAAAACTTAGCAATTTTGAGATTCATATTATAGTTGCCTCTTAGGCTACTCAACTTGCTGGTACCCGATAACATCAATGCAGTATCTTGGTAAGAAGCTATATCCTCTGAGAGATTGTAGACTAAAGTGTCAGTAAAAAGTTGTTCTTCACCATTGATGAGTATTACATTGCCACTTAATCTGGCTCTAGAGGATTTAGCATTGTAATAGAGTCTATCGCTAAATGTATTAATTGTATCAGATTTTAATATAGTCACATCTCCAAATGCACGTAAGAAGGCTTCAGAGGTAATAGCACTATCACAGAAAAAGTAGGTAGTATCATGGACGATTTTTACGCTTCCTGTGTAGGATTGAGTTGATGATTCGCCTGAATTAACTGCAATAAACTTATCTGAATAGATGACTCTAATAGGATCGTAAATGGTGTCTTGTTGGCCTATTGCCTGGAAAGCAATACAACTAAAGAAAACAAGTATGAATGTGGGTAATCTCAAGGTAACTGGATGCTCTTGTTGTAACGTCTTCTTATTTATAGCCATTGTCCTTCAAAACAAGTTCTGCTAATTTTCTGCCTACTTCACTTCCAATTGCAACTCCCATGCCACCAAGTTTTACACCTATATAAAGGCCTTGCTCTATTTTGCTGATCTCAGGCGTCTTATTTTCCCCAATACCTAGTATTCCGCTCCAATGCATCTCAGCAGTTATTGGTTTTGGTTGTGGTATCCAAGCATTCATCTTTTCTAGTAGATGGTTACGTAATGTTAGACTAATATCTAAATCATCCGTCATTTCCTGATTGCCAAACGTATGCCTTCCACCTCCGAAAAGCACTTTGTTTCCAATTGGTCTGAAATAATAGTATCCTTGATCCAAATGGAATGTTGCATCAATTAACGGCTCGCTTAGATCGGAAGTCAATATAACTTGGTTCCTTGCAGGTTGGACATGAGGAGAAGGGATCAACGCATTCGTAAAAGCATTGGTGCAAAGAATGACGTTCTCTGACCTGAATGAAGAACCAGAACTCTCAACTGTATAATAATTACTACTGCGTTCAATGTTCTTGACTTCAGTACCATTGATCACAAGGATCCCTGCTGCAATAGCTTTTTGATACAGAGCTAGCATCATTTTACCTGTATGGATGCGGCCTTCAAATTGATTGATGATGCATTGCCTATATAGAGCAAAATGTGCAGGTGTCGGAATAACTTTAAATGTGTTTGATAGTCCAAAGTGTTGTTCTAGAAGATTGTTGAAATAGGGTATCTTCTCTGACAGACTTTGAAAAGCAGATTGCGACTCAAAAAGCTCAATGCCTCCACAATTTCCATAATCTATAGCTTTTCTACCAGCGATGTCCAGGAGAGCCTTACCACCTGAAATGCGCTGGTCTAAAGTGTTAAGCAAACTGGACTCACCAGTGTTGTGTAGATCATCTGCTAACTCTCCAACGGAGCCGAAACACAAAAAGCCTGCATTCTTAGTTGATGCACCATGCGGCAGAATGCCTCTCTCCAGGATAATGATTTTGGCTTCAGGCGCTTGTCGTTTGAGAAAGAGTGCAGTACTCAGGCCTACAATCCCTGCTCCGACGATTGTGAAATCGACGTGATCATGCCATATATCTTTCTCCCAGTAGCTTATGTTAGTTATTATCTGACCCATGTTCAAACGAAAAATAATCTAAGAAACACTTAATATTGCAGCAAAATTAGAAGAATCATGATTCAAAGAATCCAGTCTATCTTTTTATTCTTATCTGCTGCAACTTTTGGAGGTCAATTTATCTTTCCTTTTGCTTCCAGTCAAGCTAAGGAATCTGTATTTTTTGCTGATAGTATATATAATATTCAAGATCATGTCGGTCTTTTGGTATTAACTATACTTGGCATTGTGACTGCTCTTGGGGCAATCTTTTTATTTAGAAATAGGCCGGTACAACTTCGGATTACCTACTTATCAATAGTTTTGGCTATTATTTTACCTGTCTTGGCTGTGTTATTGTTTTTGAATGCTGGACATCAGCTTGATGATGCGAATGCTGTCAATGATCAGTTTGGGCTATATCTGCCAATCCTTGGTATTGTGTTTTCTGGACTAGCAGCTAGGTTTATTAAGAAAGATGATAACCTAGTCAAATCAATGGACAGGTTGCGATAAAAAAAAGCGACTTACTGAAGAGTAAGTCGCTTTGTATATTCTTTATTCAGAGGTAATTATTAATCAACTCTTGGCTTCGCAGAATAGTTGATTTTTAATTGATTAGATTTTCTCAGTTGAGTTTTGACATCCGTAACAATTCCCATTGTTACTTCACCATCTACTCTCAACGAAGAACTAATACCTGGTCTTTGCTTTTCAGGAACACCACTTCTGTGCTCTTCTAAAAATAAAGGGATATCATCAATTTCCGATATTTTATCTCCTAACTGTAATCTTGGGCTTGATCCATAAGTCCCTCTATATTGCTCTAATGGTTTACCTATATAGAGATAGTTTACTAAAGATTTCTTCTCAAGCTTTGTCAACTCTGTTGCATTAGGAACATTGTTCGCAACCATTATAGTTGAATCTCTCATTACTGTTACAACCATAAAGAAGAATAACAGCATGAAAATGATATCAGGCAATGAAGCTGTAGATATCGCTGGAGATTCTTTACCTCTCTTTCTTGAAAATTTACTCATTGAAAGATTTGAATTTAGGTTATTAAATTATTTCTCATCCCCGAAGTTCGTCGGCTCAGCCTCAGAAAGTACAAGGGGAATGATATTGTTAATTTCTTTCTTCTTATCTCTTGGTAAGAACTCATACATTTTACCAAATTTCTTCTGAGATTCCACCTCACGTAACTCACGATATGCCGCCTTCAACTCATTGTAAACTTCTAAGTATGTTGAATACTCTGTTCCTCTATCATTCTTTAATGAAATGATGGCTTTGTTTGGACTCTCTGACATATCCGGAGCAGCATTAGGGTTTCTGATGAACTCTTTCGCTTTCTCTCTCAATTCTTTCACATCGGTAAGTTCACCTCTCACTAAGAGTTGATTATCTGCATTAACAAGTACAGAAAAAACATTTCTCTTTTTTAACTCTAATGTCTCAGGCGGTTCTTCAGACCAAGGTGGTAATTTGACAAGTACACCTTTGTCGACATCTATTGTCGTCGTCACCAAGAAGAAGATTAGTAGCAAGAAAGCGATATCGGCCATCGAGCCGGCATTCACTTCATTACTCATTCTTGAATTTCTAGGCATAGTCTATTATTTAAAGAGATTGATAATTTCAGATACCACCATTGCTACAAACGTCAGCACAGCTAGAGCTACAGTGGTTACAAGACCTCCGCTAATAAATTTGCTTACGCCATCAGAAATTCCAAATTTCTCATGAATCGCAGCTAATTTACCTGTATAGTTCACATCAGCAGATGAGTATACAAGGAAGAATAGTGCAGCAATTACAACAAGTGCAACGATTCCAGCTAACGAAGATTTGGGATTTGTGATAATTCTGAAAAAGCTGAAGGCAAGCCAAACTACAGCACAAAGCACCACTAAAACAATTGGTATCATCACGGCAGCATTTAAGAAATTAAAGCCGTCGCCACCACCATTTTTGAGTACAGTATTCAGGTCAGTACTCCCATCAAACCCTGCGCTGCTCATCCCACTATTAATGCTAATAAAAACAATAGCAACTGAGATAACACCAAGTAGCAAGGCGAAAAGCTGACCTCTTTTTTGAAAAAAGTTATATAATCCTATCATGTTCTTAAAATTTTGTTTGGAATGTGAATAATATGTCTCAAAGACTTATTTCCAAACTCCATTTCTAGCCATAACATCAACTAATCCAATAGATGCATCTTCCATCTTATTAACTATACCATCAATTTTTGAAACGATATAGTTGTAAAAGATCTGAAGGATAATCGCCACAATAAGACCAAATACAGTTGTTAGTAAGGCTACTTTGATACCTCCGGCAACGATAGATGGAGAAATATCACCTACAGCCTCGATTTTGTCAAAGGCACCGATCATACCAATTACTGTTCCCATGAAACCAAGCATCGGTGCAATTGCAATAAAGAGTGAAATCCATACTAGTCCTTTTTCTAAAAGACCCATTTGTACAGAACCATATGAAACGATTGCTTTCTCAACAGCTTCTGGGCCATTCGGAGCATTTCTTAATCCTTCATACATAATGCTGGCAGTCGGGCCAGGAGTACTTCTTGCAACTTCTTTAGCACCTTCAAGATCGCCATCAGCCAATCTTTCGTCTATTCTGTTGATTAATTTGTCAGTATTTGTTGTTGCAATATTGAGTGTGATTATTCTTTCAATGCAAAACGCAAGACCAAGAATAAGGCAAACAAGTACGAGACTCATAAATTGCCATCCACCTTCAATGAATTTTTCTTTTAATACCTGGAAAATAGATCCAGCTTCTGCAGTTTCCTCAGCACCTTGAGCTAATAAATCTAATGCTCCAACTGTAGAAAGGAGACAAAACAAAACACTTAAAACAACTAATTTTCGCATGATTTTTTGGTTTTCTGAATTTTGATTAACGGTTGTTATTTGAAATAAATTAAATCTCTAAAGTAGAAAAATATCTCCAAGATTCTTAGAGAAATATCCTAAAGAATACGTCCAAAGGTAACTTCCACTACATCCTTTTCCAAATATTCCTTTAACCCTATTTTACATGATAAAACACTCTAATATATAAGTGTCTGTAAATGCATGTCCCTTAGTAGATGCAGATTACTTTTCCTTTGGTGTATCATCATGGTAAGAATCTTCAAACTTGATCTTATAGATCTCTAGGTGATTGAAGTCTTCAACTATCGTATCCAATGTAATACCATGCGTCTTGATCCATTTTCTCACATCACCATTTCTAAGCTCACTATGCCAGTCGCAATACCAATTTCGTACTAAGTATTGATCAACACTTACACTGGGTGCTGGAATAGATTCCTTAATGTCGTGTATTGACAACTTGGCATCGTGCTCATACTTTTGGAAATAATTCCCCAATGTCATCAATACATGAGAGCCGTAAAGCGTGCTTGCATTGGTCTGAGAAAAGAATGTCTGCAGTTCATGCTTTGTGTCTTGATAATTCAAACTGCGACTATACTGCATATAATGCCAGGTTGGTGTACTAATAAGCAAAACCACAACCCCAATCAGCGCCAAGTTAGAATGTATATTGAGCGAAGCTGCATAGGTATAGATGCAAAGACCAAGACAGGGTAGTATAGATATGTAGTTCTGATTATGCACAAAGTAGCTTCCGATAATGACGCTTACTAGAGTGAGAAGAAGTGTAGACTTTCTTTCCCAGTGTAGCGTAACAAAGAGCCAACTTGCTGACCAAAACAACAGAGGAGTAAGTGCTAGAAAATGTCTAGGGTCAAGACATGTTGGGTTGTAGCCAGAAAAAGAAATAGTCATAAAATTTGCCGAAAGGCTACAGATAACCCCAACCTTCAAATAGAACCTTTGCTGAGTTGAAAGTGATGACCATCGAAGAGCAGCAATTCCAAAAATGAGAAATGGAATAACGAGGTGATGTTCTATAGAGAAGGTCAAAAAGCCTAAGCTCAATCTTTTGATTGTCTCAATGCGCGGCATCAGGTTATAGGAACATGGATTGAAGTAACTATTGGCTTCAATAGCGGTGAATCTTGCAAAACTATCACCCAAGTAAAAATGGAAGAATCCAAAATAGATGGAATACAGAATGAGGTGAAAAAGTATGGTCCAAAGCCAAAACCTCCTGTGTTTTTTTCGAAAGTGATCAGAACAAAAGAAGAATACTAAGAGAGGTAAGAGCAAGATGATTGTACCCTTGCTAACAAAACCTAAGAACAAAAAGCCAGTAAATACTGCAGGATAGAATAGTGATTTGGATGCTTTGCCATCAATGTAATACATCACAGCTATAAAACTGAAAACAGCAACATAGATATCAGGCATCATTTTATCCGAGTAAAAGATGTGCCATTGGTAGGCAAAGAGGAGGCCAATGCTAAGTATACCATGCTGAATAGAAATCGATTCTTTTATCCAAAACCAAAAGAACAGAACCATCAGGAAGAGACTGGGAAGTGCTGAAGCAAGATCAGAAATGCCAAAGCTTTGATATGAGTATGCAAGCGCACTGATTATAGTCCAGCGATAGGTATAGTGATCTTCCCAATCGAGTATGCCTTGAGTAAGATCATTTGCTAGTCTCGAATAATACATATCGTCAATACCAAAATGACCATAGTAGAAAAAGAAATGACTGATAAGTAATAACAACACACAACTACTAAATAATATCCATCGCCAGGATGCCTTCATTTTTGAAAAGTAGGTAATTCTTATTAAACTATTTCATTGTAAAGATTAAGAATCTGACATATTAGAGTTTTTATATATGTTAGAAATAACTCATCTTTGTAAGCTATGCAGCAAGTAGAGCAATCATATCTTCAAGAATTAAATGATATTCAGAGACAAGCTGTCACTACCACTGAAGGTCCGGTGATGGTAATAGCAGGTCCAGGTTCTGGTAAGACCCGAGTCCTGACCTATCGCATTGCTCACTTAATTAATTCAGGCATAGCACCTTGGAATATTCTTGCACTCACTTTTACAAATAAGGCTGCAAGAGAGATGAAGGATAGAATCGAGAAAGTTATTGGGACCGGAGCGCAGCGAGTGTGGGCAGGAACATTTCACTCTCTCTTTGCGAGAATATTGAGAGTTGAGGCACATCGGATTGGGTATCCTAATGATTTTAGTATCTATGATACAGATGATTCTAAGAGCCTTATTAAAGAAATAATCAAGTCTCTTTCTCTTGACCCCAAAGTCTACAACGTTGGTGCAGTAAGGTCACGGATATCTACAGCTAAGTCCAACCTAATGACACCAAAAGCATACGCTAATAATGATGATTTGATGTCATTGGATAAGATGAACCGAAGGCCAATGATTTATAAGATCTATGAGCAGTATGTCAAGAAATGTAAGAGAGCAGGTGCCATGGATTTTGATGATTTGCTTTTACAAATGTTTAACTTGTTGCTCAAGAATCCAGATGGAGTCAGAGATAAATATCAATCACAGTTTAGATATCTTCTAGTAGATGAGTTCCAGGATACGAACTCATTGCAGTATGAAATTCTAAAGCTTTTGACTGTCTATGAAGAGAGTCCAAATAACATCTGCATTGTTGGTGATGATGCTCAAAGTATCTATTCATTTCGTGGAGCTACCATTGAAAATATTCTTCAGTTTGAGTCAGATTTTACGAATGTTCAAGTTTTCAAGCTGGAACAAAATTATCGTTCGACCAACTTTATAGTCAATGCTGCAAATGAAGTTATCTCTTACAATAAGCGTCAGATTCAGAAGAAAATCTGGACACAAAGTAGTGATGGCAAGAAAATCAAGATCATCAAGACGATGACCGATAGCGAAGAGGGTAGGCGTGTAGCTGATACAATAATAGAGCAGAAGAACAGGTATCATTATGCAAATAAGCATATCGCAATACTTTATCGTACAAATGCACAATCAAGAGTCTTTGAAGAGCACTTGAGACGGTATAATTTGCCTTATCGGATTTATGGAGGGCTTTCCTTTTATCAAAGAAAAGAGATCAAAGATGTCATAGCTTATATCCGTATCTGTGTGAACCCTAAAGATGATGAGGCGCTAAAGAGAATTATTAACTATCCTAAGCGAGGAATAGGGAAGACAACTGTTGATAAGCTTACTGCTATAGCGAATGATAATGAGATCAGTCTTTGGCAAGTAATTACTCAGATAGAGTTAAAAGGTGCCCATAAACGAACCATCGGTGGCTTTATCGAGACTGTAAAGACCATGCATCAGCGCATCATTACTGAAAATGCATACAAAGCGGCTCTATACATTGCTCAGAAATCAGGGATTATTGACTTGTTAAAAGCAGATAACTCGCCTGAAGGTAGAAGTAGAATTGAGAATATTACTGCACTATTAGATGGCATTCAAGAATTTGTAGAAGATGACGAAATTGGGATAGACGAAGAAGCACCTGAAGACAAGTCTTTGGCAAGATTTCTCCAGTCTATTTCTCTGATGACTGATCAAGATGAAGATCAATCACAAGTAGATACAATCACACTGATGTCAGTGCATGCTGCCAAAGGTCTTGAATACAAATCTGTCTTTGTTGTTGGTCTAGAAGAAAATCTGTTTCCATCGTATATGTCGCTGTCATCGCCAGAATCTATTGAAGAAGAAAGGCGGCTCTTTTATGTTGCTATTACTAGGGCTGAAGAGATGTTGACATTAACCTTCGCAAATAGCAGATACCAATTTGGTCAAATGCGATTTAATGATCCAAGCAGGTTTGTCGAAGAGATACCTGATGCTATGACAGATTCTGCTGTTTTACAAAAAAAGAAATCAGGATTTGGAGAGCCGAAGATTCTTGGGAATTTCAAAAAACTCTCTCCATCTAAAGCTGCTTTGCCAAAAGTTTCTGCAAAAGATTTTAAAGCAAGTCATATTGATGAAATTGAGGCAGGAAAATCAGTTCTCCATCTCAAATTTGGAAAAGGAAAAGTGATCAGCATAGATGAGCGGAAAGTTGCTACAATCAGATTCGAGCAAATGTATGACAGTCCCGAAAAGCGTATTATGCTACAATACGCAAAGTTGCAAGTACTAGAAGACTAGTGAGGTAGTGTTGTCAGAGCCTGTCTTCTTGTAAATAAGATATAACTAAGTAACAGCAAGGAAGCAAGTATCCCAATGAGAATAGAATAATTCATATTGTGAGAAGGTAGAGGACACATATTACCACTTGCTACAAAACCTGCCCAGTAATAAGGAGCCTTTTGGCTTGTAGGTATGGTCTCATCATTGCGATAGTTTAGCTTAGCCATCCTCAATGCCTCATCTTTTCTATTTCCTTCTTTCAGATTTTTATAAAAATCAATCATAATGTACTTGGTGGCATTATCTGGAACCTTCCATAAGGAATGTACTGTACTGCCGACTCCTGCCCCAATAAATGCTTGAGATAAGGATTGCACACCATCACCTTTATTAATCTTTCCGACTCCAGTATTACATGCAGAGAGCACTGCAAGGTCTGCTTTGAGGTCTAGTTTATACAATTCATAAGCATGGAGTAGGTTGTCCTCTCCAGCTTCAGCTTTATCACGACTCAAGACTAGCTTAGATTCCATAGGATTAGCCTCATTTGCTAGCGCATGCATAGCTAGGTGCACAATGCCATATTTATCCGAAGCGCTTCTAAAATTTTGCTCATTTGCATCAGCATTGAGGTAGAGGTCGCCATTAAAGAGCTCATGTACTGCTTTTGATTCTTCAATAGCTCCAGGCAGTTCGTACTCACCGTCTCTGACAAGCTCAGCTACTGCTAGTTTATCATTCTGCGAGTCATATGAGACTTGGTCTGCTCTGCTATTATAGTTAGGTGCAAAGCAAGCAATCTGCTTTGGATGCTTATATTGCTTCTCTTGCTGTTCGGAAAGCAAACGGAAGGACGAAGAATAGGAAATAGCAAAATTATCAATAAGAGGTTTGTCTTCCTGGATCAATACCTCAAATGGAATATAAGAGATAAGTCCATCAGGGATAACTACAACATGTTTGATATTGTCACTCCATTGAATGTTTTGCAAAAGCACATCTGAGAGCTCTGTAATGCTATTTTGATTTCCAGGCAGACTTTTCTGAAGTTGCTCTGTAACTGTCTTTAAACTATGTTGAAATGCTGCATTTATTGGCAGAGCTGAATACGTGAGAGTGTTGTTTGTAAATTCAAATCGGAACAACTTATTCTCAGTTAATGTATAATGCAAGGCTAATTCTCCATCATCAAGAGAAGAGATTAGTGCTCTGTAATCACTATTTGCATTGATGGCCCTGTAGATTTTGTTTGTTTTCTTCAATTCGAATTCATGTCGATTGATATCTGACTTAATTGCAAGCAGTTTTTCCTCAAGCTGTTTGACTTTGTCTGTATCTGCTTCTTCCTTAATCTTATTATAGGTAAGTCGGTGATCCTCGTAAAGTAATTTGAGTCGTGAATGGATCATTTCCTGGCCATCAGAATATATAGAGGCCTCTTTCATGTGCAAGTTTTGGAGCATTATTCGAGACTTGTTTCGATCTGATTTTTCTAGTGCAGCGTAGAGATATTGCTCATCATTGGTTAACTCATATAATCTAATATTAGTTGTCATTGCTTTCTCAGTGACCGAAGCATAGCGATCAAGAAAGTTAACCATTGACTCTATTCCACTGAGGTTAGAAATTCGATAGTCAATAATTTCATATGCATCAGAAAGAATCTTAGCCATTTTCTTCAGATATGCTATTTCATTTGTTTGCTCAAAGCGCTTCTCTTGTAGAGTAGCATAATCTTTGAGAAAGATGAGCAATTCATCGCCAAAGTTTTTTGGTTCTATGATATAGTTTGAGATTGTATCAAAGCCTAATGTCTCAAAAGCGAGGTTGAAGAAGTAATCTGCAGTGTCTAATTGGCCCAGCATGACATAATTACCCGCCATAGTGCCATGAATATTGTGTAATTCCCAATGTGTGTTACTTCGCTGAAATGCTCTATAAGACTCCTTCAATAGCTCATTCGATGCAGTATATTTCCCCATTCTTTGATAGAGGAAGCCTTTGGTACGCACCGCGATCCCATAGTTATAGAAGACAGAATCAGTGACGGGTTTTGAAATTTGTTTTTCTCCAGTTGCGTATTGAATGGAAGAATTCAAATAAGATTCGGCTTTCTCAAACTCACCAAGTTCCATGTAGCAGTGGCCTTGTCATTACAGCCAGAGGGTTCTGCTTCTTTTAATATGTCAATACCTTCTTGATATCTACCTGCCCAGAGGCAATTGAGACCTTTGTTTTTTCTTGTTCCATTAAATCCATAGTTGCAGGGGTCAGGTGTCAAATCAACAAGCTGTATGGCATTGTCAATATGTAAGTCAGCATTTTGATAGTCACCAAGCTTTGAATAAGATGTACCTATTGTTGAAGCAAGTCTTATTTTGTAATGCAAATAATAATTGGTCGGAATATTATCAATAAACTCTTGCTTGTTAGCCAGTTCGACACCCTCTTCAAGGACCCTAATAGCATCAACAGCATAGCCATCATATCTTAAATTCACGCCATAGTTGCTACAAGCACTCAAGATATTGCCGTAATAGCCGCTTTGGATTTCTGGTTGTTGAATAGGTCTTTTTGCAAGCTCATACGATAGAGCACGGAAATGACTGACAGAATCTACTCCTTTAATTCCTTGCTGCATTCCTCTTTTGGAATGAGACCACGCCATATATGAATTAATATAGGATCTTACTAGATTCACTCTTGGGTCATTTCTATCATAAGTCTTATCTGCTTTATGCAAATGCTGAATTGCGCTATCATATTCCTGTATTCGACCTAGATGAATTCCGTATAAGTAGTGGAGCTCAGCAATGTCTTCAACGGGAATGCCATTCTCAATCATTAAGTTTCTGTTATCCAGTAGTTTCTTCGCTTCTTCGGCTTCTGTAGCGTATGCTTCTTGTGATACATAGTAGGCAGAAAACATTAATGGTTTTAATACAGCTAATCTATTCTTTAGATCTGCTGTGTCAAGCATAGCATATGCATTGCTAAGATCGAAGTGAGACTCTTTATAAAAATCACCACTATAATTATTATAGGTTGTGCATTGAATCAGGGCTTCAAGACTATTCTGATCGTTTTGCGAATAGAGGGAATTGGGGTAGTAAGAAAGAAAGCAAAACAATGAAATTGCCAATTGCAGCAATTGTTGCCTTGAGGAAACAGAGGTATTCATGATTGGTCGCATTACTTCTTTCTAAATTATAGAATATTATTGAAACATAACAGGTCTTCTCTTTCGAAAAAGGAAGATTCACCTATCGTATATACCACTTGCGATGAAAAGGTTAATCAAAGTGGAGGCTTTTTTTTAAATGAAAGAAAAGAGACCTATTGAATTTACTTTTTAGAAAAAAGGAGAATACTACTATGAATATTAAATTGTGGCAGTAAATACGAATTCAGAACACATAGAAGGAGTCAGATGGTTTTTGGCACTCTCTTTATTGAAGAAAGGGGAGAAACAACAAGCAAAGCAGACCTTAAAAGAACTCATTGATTCAAGTCAAACTTATCAAAGACAAAACGCAAAGAACATACTAAATGCGCTTGATTAGGCTTAATGCAAAAAGTTATATTCTGTTATTGAAGTAAATACCCTAACTTTAATTGACAAATCAGAATATAATCAACCATGACTGGATCAGGCGGAGGTAGAAGCTTCTCAGAATTTTTTGCGGAAGGTCAATATCAGACCCAAGCTGAAACACTTGAGGTGTCTCCAAAAAAGAAGGAAATAGTCATCGGTGTTCCTAAGGAAACAACCCTGAGTGAGAATAGAGTTGCTATTGCGCCCAATTCTGTAAGAACATTAACTGGATATGGGCTAAGAGTGGTTGTGGAAAGTGGAGCTGGGGAGTCTTCGCATTTTACTGATCATGATTTTAGTGAAGCAGGGGCTGAAATAACATCAAACAAACAAAAGATTTTCGAATCAGCTATAGTTGTCAAAGTAACACCGCCAACAATTGCAGAGCTTAATCTCTTTACCCTTGATCAGATTTTGATCTCCCCCTTACATATCCCAACACTAACAGAAGAGTATATAAACTTGCTCAAGCAAAAGAAGGTCAATGCGATTGCTATGGAATATTTGCAAGCAGAGAATGGTTCTTTTCCGATAGTGAGGATCATGAGTGAGATAGCGGGTATGAGCATTATTCAGACAGCATCTGAGTTGCTTAGTTCTAGCAATGGCGGAAGAGGAGTACTACTGGGAGGAGTTTCTGGCGTACCTCCTGCAAAAGTTATTATTCTGGGCGCCGGAGTAGTGGGAGAATTTGCCACTAAGGCAGCTTTAGGTCTTGGGGCATCTGTCCGAGTCTTTGATAATGATGTCTCAAAATTAATGAGAATACAGAAGCTAGTTGGACAATCGTTGCACACGTCAACATTTAATCCTGTCTATCTTGGGTACCAATTGATGAGCGCTGATGTTGTCATAGGTGCTGTACACAGTAGCACAGGCAGAGCTCCCATTTTGGTGACAGAAGAGATGGTAACTAAAATGAAGCCAGGTGCTGTCATTATTGACGTAAGTATTGATCAGGGAGGGTGTATTGAGACATCAGAGATGACTACTTTGAGTAAGCCGACATTCGTCAAACATGAAGTTATACACTTCTGTGTCCCAAATATCCCATCGAAGGTGCCACGTACAGCTTCTGTCGCTATTTCTAATATCATCACTGGAATATTAGTAAAGATCGGAAAAGCCAAGTCCATAGAAGGTCTTATTTATGATGATGTTGGACTGAGGAATGGCATCTACACCTTTAAGGGCTGCCTCACGAATGAATACATCAGTCAAAGATTCGGGATGAAGTATACATCAATCAATCTATTGATGGCATCAAACTTCTAGACTGCACTTTAACACAAATATTGTGGGTCAAACGTATTCATTGAGTAATGTCCTATCTATCTTTGAATTAACTAAAATTATAATTATGAGAAAAGTATTTAATCTCTTCACATTAGGGTTAATTATGGCATTTTTTGCTTGTAGTGATCCTTGTGAGGATGTTTCTTGCCAGAATGGTGGAGCTTGTGATGATGGCACATGTATTTGTGAAGATGGCTATTCAGGAACAAATTGTGAAACAGAAAATAGAGCCGGTTTGATTGGCACTTGGATTGGTTTTACAGATTGTCCAGATGAACCTGCAGCAAGTGCAACCTTCATTATTTCTGAAGGAAGTACAATTACTGATATTACTGTTGAAGCAGATGGTGATGTTCTTGATGCTGTTGTAACAGGACCTGGAACATTTTCATTAACCCCCGTAACGATAGAAGTACTTGGTTTTGTAGTTACTACTTCAGGGACAGGGGTGCTTCAGTCTAATGGAGAAATTCAGATTACAATTGACTCCGAACTTGATGGTGTTCCTGCTGGAAGCTGCGTCTTTAGTGGAGCACAATAATTGAGAATATTTGATTCACCAATTATGGTGAACATGTTATGAAAAGAAGAATAGTCTGATAGTAATGTCAGACTATTTTTTTACAAAAAAAGCCCCGTCTGTTGACGAGGCTTCAATTTATTAGTGAGGGGTTAATTGTTATTTTCCTCCATCAAGCTCATCTTGGAGAGCTTTGAGCTCATCCCATTGGCCTGCTGCTGCAAGTCCTGCCTGCTTTGGCCAAGAACCTGGATTATGCATTCTATATCGAGGGCCAGCATTATCAAGGATCTCTTGAAGTCTTTCAACTGGACTGTCTGCCAATTCCTGGAAAGTCATGATGCCTCCATTATTGAGATGTTCAGCAATTTTAGGTCCTATTCCTTCAATTTTCTTCAAGTCATCACCTTTGCCAGCTTTCTTAGCTGCTGGCTTAGCCTTTGGAGCTTCCGCCTTTGGAGCTTCC
>JAHDEL010000015.1:24100-43830 GCA_020628855.1 Saprospiraceae bacterium
GCCTTTGGAGCTTCCGCCTTTGGAGCTTCCACAACCGGCGCTGCCGCTGCTGTTTCTTTTACTTCTGGAGCAGCTTTAGGTGCTTCTTTTTTAGGTGCTGCCTTTTTTGCTTTTACTGGAGCAATAGTCTCTGCAACTTCACCTAAAGGTAGAATATTTACAAAGGTTCTGTTCTTCTTTCCTTTTGTAAAGAATACAGTTCCTTCAATTTTAGCATGAACAGTGTAGTCTTTGCCTAGATATACATTTTGGCCAGCATGGTATTTTGTACCTCTTTGTCTGATGATAATGTTACCAGCTTTAGCGTATTGACCTCCGAAAAGTTTAACACCTAAGCGTTTACTCTTACTATCACGTCCATTATCAGTACTACCTACTCCTTTTTTATGTGCCATGATTTTTAAACTTTAGCGCTGAATTAAGCGATTGAATCAATTTTGATTTTTGTAAAAGACTGTCTGTGACCATTTTTTACTCTATAGCCTTTACGTCTCTTTTTCTTAAATACAACAACCTTATCTCCTTTCTGATGCCCTAACACAGTTGCTTTCACACTCGTGCCAGAAACAGTTGGAGTGCCGACAGTTGCACCATTATCACCAGCTGTCATTAACACCTGATCAAATGTTACACTATCACCTTCTTCAGCATTAAGCTTGTGAACAAAAATTTCCTGTCCAGCGCTTACCTTAAATTGTTGTCCTTGAATGTCTACTATAGCTATCATTTAATTAGCTTTTGAAAATGGACTGCAAAGATAGTTTAATTCTAAGATTTTACAACCCTAAAGTTCATTTCCTCATGCAATTATTTTTATGCCTCTACAATATCATCCATAGTACTTATAATTTGGAATCAGAAAGTTGGGAAATCTTGCCCTGAATTTGCTCAATTATTTTGTTTTTTGGAAAGGCAAATGCCAGAACATAATACAGATTTTGTGAGCAGTCAATGTTATTTTGAATGCTAACTAAACATTTACTGCTTACCTTCGTTTTATCCTTGTGTAAACAAGATTCATTATGATTGCAAAGTACCTTTTAATAACTTTATTTACAGCTGTTGGAATGGAATTCGTAGCTTGGTTTGCACACAAGTATATCATGCATGGATTTCTGTGGTCTTGGCATGAGGATCATCACAAGCCGCACTATGAGAAGGAGGGTTTCTTCGAGAAGAATGATCTTTTCTTTCTTGTTTTTGCAATCCCTAGTATGTTCTGTTACATGTTTGGCTCATTTACTAGCTGGCGTTCTTTGCTATTTATTGGAATAGGTATCAGTATCTATGGCTTAATTTATTTCTTGATACACGATGTCTATATACATCAAAGATTCAAATGGTTTAAGCAGTTAGATAGTAAATACAGCAGAGGTATACTAAAGGCGCATGGAGCGCATCACGCTAAAACAACCAAGCAGGACTGTGAGTCATTTGGTTTGCTGGTAGTAGATAACAAATATTTCAAAAGCAGGAAAGCACGTCAACAAGCTGAAAGTCAATCCTTTTAGGAGAGGGGAGGGTATTCTACACCATTTCTGGGTGTTTCCCACAATCTGATCTTGATGTCAAACCGCTTATCTAGTTTCTCTCGAAGGATGGTATAGATAACAAAGCATAAGTTCTCCGTAGAGGGAATGAGGTTCTTGAATTCTTCAGTATCTAGGTTGAGATTCTTATGATCAAATCTATCTTCAACTTCAGTCTTTATTATATCTTTTAAATCTTTCAAATCAAAAAGATAGCCTGTGTCCTCGTCCACTTCACCTGTGAGGTAGACTTCAAGATCATAATTATGCCCATGATAATTATGACTATTACAAAGTCCAAATATTGCCGCATTTTTTTCATCTGACCAATTAGGATTATGCAGTCGGTGAGCTGCATTAAAATGGGCCTTTCTAACAATGCTTATCCTCATAAATTTGTGATTTTCTCGTTTGCCAAGTTACAAGATGATTATTGATAGTAACTTTATTCACTTAATAAAGTTGTCGAAAGATGGAGAAGAATATTTATTCGCTTAAGGTGAAACTACTGAATGGATCAGAACTGGATTTGTCCACATGGAATGGTAAGAAAAGCTTGATTGTAAATGTCGCTTCCGAATGTGGTTATACTGCCCAATACAAAGGCTTGCAAGACTTATACACACAATTTGGTGGTATCATTCATTTACTCGGGTGCCCTTGTAATGATTTTGGAGGCCAAGAACCTGGTACAGCACCCGAGATAGAAACGTTTTGCGAGGTGAACTTTGGTGTAAAGTTTCCTTTGACAGAAAAATTGGATATCGTAAATCACCCCCATGAGTTATATAGTGTACTCTATGCTTCTGCTCAGAGGAAATCTATTCCCTGTGATGTTGATTGGAATTTTTGCAAGTTCCTCATTGGGAGGGATGGAGAAGTTGAAGCCTTTTTCCCTTCATCAATAGAACCTGCAAGTGAGCAAATTTTGGATTGGATCCAAGCCGAATAATATGAAGTTTAAGCAAATTCCAGGTAAAAAAGATCTGAAAACTCAATTGATTGAAAGAGTAGACCAAAATACTCTACCTCACGCACTGTTACTCTTAGGTCCTCAAGGCAGCGGAAAATTAGCTATAGCCATAGCCCTGGCTAATTATTTGTTATGTCAAAACAAAGATGGACTGGATGCTTGTGGTAGCTGTCAATCGTGTCTAAAAACACAGAAAAATGTGCATCCTGACATTCATTTCACTTTTCCCGTGGGCAAGTCAGGAAAGAAAGCAAGGAAAGACGTTACTAGTGTTGATTTTATCAAGCATTGGAGAAACGCCATTGAGGAATCTCCATACTTATCGCTTGAACGATGGCAACAAGTCATGGGTGACCCAACATCGATTCCTAATATTAATACCCAAGAATGCAAGAATATTATCCATAATCTGAGTTTGCAGACTTTCGAAGCAATATATAAAGTTCAGATTATTTGGCAAGCGCAGTTTTTGAGAAAAGAAGGAAATAGACTTCTAAAGTTGATAGAAGAACCTGCGCCGAACACCTTACTGATTTTGATTGCAGAAAACGAAGAAGCATTATTGAATACCATTGTTTCAAGATGTCAAATTTTCAAGACAAAACCGTTTCAAGATAGTGAGATGCGGCAGTATTTTGAAGAGAATGCGCTCAGTATCAATGATGAAGCTATATTCCTATCTTCTGGTAACCTTGCAGAGGCAATTGTATTACAGCAGGGTAGAACTAGCCAGTATAGTAATTTGATTTTAGATTGGATGAGGGTCAGTTGGCAGTCTCATCCAGATACCATTTTTCCATTTATAGATAAGCTTGTGGCATTGGGTAAAGATGAACGCATATTTTTTCTCGAATATGGCATCCACTTTTTCAGGCAATTCGGTATCTACCTGTATACAAAGGATATCAACCAAGTCCGATTGACCAATGAAGAAAAGGATACAGTCTTAAAAATGATCAAGATTATTAATGCTGATAAATCAGTATTAATTGCAGAAAAGCTGGAAGAAGGGTTAATTTTATTGCGGAGAAATATCAATGCCAAAATTATGTTCACAGATTTTACGTTCTATTTTGGTCAGATATTAAGACAATCAGTGGCGTAGGGCCATTTCAATATAAATAGAGAGAGTATGGGATGTACGAATTGTTCAGTAACAAAGGATGGAGTACCCAAAGGGTGTGGTGATAAAGGTCACTGTAACACAGGGTCTTGTAATAAAAGAAACACTTTTGATTGGTTGGCTATGGATGACTTTTATGATCCGAATGCCTATCCAATGGTGGAAGTAAGTTTTAAGAAGGGTTCAAGAAAAGATTTTTTTCATCTACCTGATTATACAGATGCCATTACAGGTGATATGGTGGTTGTAGAATCATCTAATGGTCATGATGTCGGACGTGTTACATTAAGCGGAGAACTGGTCAGACTACAGATGAAAAAGAAGAATGTAAATGAGTCTAGAGTTCAGCACAAAGTCCTCAGGCGAGCGCATGGTAGAGATCTCGAAAAACTAGAAGAAGCTAGAGCGATAGAACATAAAGCTTTGGTGACAGCAAGAAAACTGGCTAGAACGTTGGGACTCGAAATGAAAATCGGAGATGTCGAGTTCCAAGGCGATAAGCGGAAAGCAACATTCTATTACACTGCCGATGGGCGCGTGGATTTTAGAGAACTTGTAAGAGTCTTTGCGAAAGAATTCAGAGTGAAGATCGAAATGCGCCAAATTGGTTCAAGACAAGAGTCTGCTAGAATTGGAGGAATAGGATCTTGTGGTCGTGAGCTTTGTTGTAGTACTTGGTTGTCTGACTTCAAGAGTGTAAATACTGCAGCTGCTAGATATCAGAATATCTCAATTAATCAATCGAAACTCTCAGGCCAATGCGGCAGATTGAAATGTTGCCTCAATTACGAGTTAGATATGTACGTGGAGGCATTAGAAGATTATCCGCAGCACATACAGAAATTGCATGGATCTACAGGTAAAGCAGAGCATCTAAAGACCGATATATTTAAGAAGCTGATGTATTATACTGTTAAGAATGAAACAGGAAGATTCATCGTTCTTGGTCTGACAAAGGAGCAAGTTTTGAAAATAAAGAAGAAGAATGATGAAGGTGATAGAGAAGTTAACATTATCAAATACCAACACCTCATTGATAGTGCTATTAATGACCAAGAGGAAGAAGTTGAATTTGCTGATGTTACTGGACAAATAGAACTTCCAAGGGAAAAGAAGAAAAAGAAGAAATATTACAGAGGGAAGAATAAGAACAGAAAAAGAAAATAGCGAGGTGCCATGCCAAGCGATAAACGCAAGTGTCTAGAATGTCAAGGGAAAGTTTCTGGACGAATAGATAAAAAATTTTGTTCTGATCAATGCAGAACCAGCTGGAATAACAAAAGAAATAGTGACCAGTCTAACCTCATGCGCAATATCAATAACATCTTGCGCCGAAATAGGAGGATTCTTGCAGCATTAAATACAAAAGGAAAAACGAAAATTTCTAAGCAAAGACTCATAGAGTCAGGACTCAGGTTAAATTACTTCACTAATGAGTTTGTTACTTCAAGCGGTAAGGTGTATCGTTACTGCTATGAGCAAGGGTATACACAGTTAGATGAAAACACATTTTTTCTGATTATTAGGGAAGATTATGTTGATTAACCGAGCAGTGACAAGTGCGAATGCTTATTTTTGTTGAATAATCAAATCCAACCCATGAAACTACTAGGTAAAATGTCAGCCTTCTTGATGATCGCCGTACTTATTTTTAGCTGCGGAAGCGACTCGGCAGAGAAGCCGAAGAACCAATTTGTTCAAGATAGCGAGGGAACAGTTGAAGCAAAGCCACCAAAGAAAGAATCTCCCCAACTCAATTACTCTAAGCTACCTGTGCCTGATGCTTGTACACTATTGTCACCAGAAGATATTCAAGAAATTCTGGGTATAGATGCCACAGAAATCCAGGTAAAAGATGGTAGTCATCCTAGTAGTCCTTATGCAAGAGCATGCTTCTTCAAATGGATTAGCGACTCCAGGCCGAATGCTGGAATGTTGGTACAAGCACAAGTGAATCCGGTTGGCGATGAATTTCCTACATGGGCTACTTCATTTATAGAGTCGAAAAGAACTGGTGGGGAGTCAGATTTTTCTGGGACTGGTGAAGTGTATAAGTATACAAAGTTGGAAGGAATCGGAGATGATGGCTCTTACTCGTACGAGTTAGGCAAGTATCTATGGAGAACAGGTAATGAATATGTCTATATGATCGCCTTTAATGAAGATATGGGAGATTCAGAGCAACTTGCAGCAGTCATGAAATTTGCTGATAAGATCATGCAAAGGGTAGAAAAGTAAATGCTCATATCTCTACTGGTCAGGAATTACGCTCTCATCGAAGAGGTCAGACTAGAGTTCGATGCTGGTCTCAATATCATAACTGGTGAAACTGGTGCTGGGAAGTCCATATTATTAGGTGCGATTCAGCTGTTACTCGGAGGGCGTGCTGACAAAAAGCAAATCTATGATGTATCAAAAAAATGCATTGCAGAAGCCAATTTTGCCAATAGTGACACC
Source organism: Saprospiraceae bacterium (assembly GCA_020628855.1). GTDB lineage: Bacteria > Bacteroidota > Bacteroidia > Chitinophagales > Saprospiraceae > JAHDHH01. The sequence continues at coordinate 30,183 of JAHDEL010000015.1, forward strand.
ATCCTCAAGTTATTAGAAGACCATGACCTTGATGTGGAAGACAATTTGGTCATTAGAAGAGAATTAAGTCCATCTGGTAAATCAAGAGCTTTCATCAATGATACTCCTGTCAGTGTAGCTATACTTAGAGAGTTTGGAGCTCTGCTCATTGATCTGAATAGACAACATGAACTCTTAGATGTGCAAAGTGTAGAATTCCATTATCAATTAATTGATGCTTTAGCAAATTCAAAGAAAGATAAGGAGCACTACTCACAATCCTATCAGACATTTAATGTAAGCAAGAAAAGGCTTGTTAAACTTAAGGAGGAAGCAGCTGCTCATCTGAAAGAAAGTAATTATCTGAAGTTCCAACTTGATGAAGTCGAAGCTTTAGAGTTAAAGGAAGGTGATTATGCATCCTTAGAAAGCCAATTAGAAAAGCTGAGTAAGCAAGAAGATATTCTAAGAGCAAGTCAACAATCAGAGCAGGTCTTGGTAAGCAGTGAACAAGCAATCACAGATCAATTGAGATTACTCTATTCGATTTGGAATGACCTATCTCAATTAGACGACACTTATGCCAGCATTGCTGAAAGAATTCTTGCGCTCATTGAGGAGAGTACTGACCTTGCTTCAGAGATAGCAGGAATGGATCATAACAACGCCGATCTTGTAGATAGAGAAGCGTTAGAGGAGAGATATTCACAGATCTCTCAACTTCTATTAAAGCATCAGCTGCAAGATGCGAATGGATTACTCGAATTGGTTGATGTCTGGACCTCTGAACTTTCGTCTTCTCAAGATAGAGACCAAGAGATTAAGCAAATTGAAGAAGAGCTAACTAAGACAGAACAAGCATTAAGACAGCAAGCCAAAGGACTGTCTGCAAAGCGAATCAAACACTTTAGCTCATTGGAGAATAAAGTGAATGCCTTACTGGATAGATTAGGAATGCAACATGCAAAGATCACTGTTGATCATACATTGTCCGATACTCTCAATCAACATGGGTTAGACTTAATAGAAATCCTCTTTTCTTCGAATAAAGGATCAGACTACAGACAAATCAAGTCTGTTGCCTCAGGTGGTGAGATGTCTAGGCTGATGCTTTGTATGAAGACAATTGCTGCTGAGAAAATTGCCTTCCCAACGCTCATATTTGATGAGATTGACACAGGGGTGAGCGGAGAGATTGCACATAAGATGGGGTCCATGTTGAAGCAGATTAGTAAAGGCCACCAAGTCATTGTTATTACGCATTCTCCGCAAGTCGCTGCACAATCCAATAGGCACTTCGAAGTATTCAAAGATTCTTCAGGTGAAAGATCACTGTCTTTAGTTAGACAATTAGATGAGTCAGATAAGATTGAAGCTATTGCAAGAATGTTGAGTGGTAATCAGTTAACAGAGACTGCATTGGAGAATGCCAGAGACTTGATTGGTGTAAATTAAGTCGAATTTGTAAATGTGGTTTCAATTAAGAATAAAGATTTAATATCTTGTCGCCAGAAAAAATGCAAGTCATGTCAAACGCTATCTTGAAAGGCAAAAGAGGCATCATCTTTGGTGCCCTCGATGAAAACTCCATAGCTTGGAAAGTTGCAGAAGCTTGCCATCGTGAAGGAGCAAGATTCACACTGACCAATGCTCCTGTAGCTATGCGATTTGGTCAATTGCAAAAGTTAGGAGAATCATTACAATGTGAAGTTATTCCTGCTGATGCTACATCGATTGAAGATCTTGAGCAGTTGCTGACGAAGTCGATGGAAATACTAGGTGGTAAGCTGGATTTCATGCTGCACAGTATTGGTATGTCAGTTAATGTAAGAAAAAAGAAATCTTACACTGATTTGAATCATGATTGGATGCAAAAAACTTTTGATGTTTCAGCAATCTCCTTCCATAAACTCATGCAGACAGCGTATAAAATGGATGCGATGAATACACAAGGATCAATTGTAGCTTTGACTTACATTGCAGCACAAAGAGTGTTTCCAGATTATAGTGAAATGGCAGAGTCAAAGTCCCTTTTGGAATCTTTTGCTCGAAGTTTTGGCTATCATTATGGGACAAGTAAGCAAGTAAGAATTAATACCATATCCCAATCTCCGACAATGACAACGGCTGGAAGTGGCATTTCAGGATTTGATGAGTTTTTCTCTTATGCTGATAAGATGTCTCCGCTCGGGAATGCAGATGCAGAGTCTTGCGCAGATTATTGTGCAATGCTATTTTCTGACTACACCAGAATGGTTACCATGCAGAATCTTTATCATGATGGAGGTTTTTCTGCCATGGGTATGAGTCCAGCCATTTTAGAATGATCCACAACTAATGATAACCATATTTAACCCCATAAAATTTTTAACTCAATGCAAGTTTTACTTGTTGAAGACAAACAGCTTGTCGCCGACTATGTTATTCGGACGCTCAAAGAAGATTTGGATGTAGATGGAATTCATCAAATAGAAACATTCGAAGATCTCAAAGCACTAGAGGACAAGCTACGTGATTACCAGTTTGCAATTGTTGATACTGGACTTTATGATAGATCTTCTTTAGAAGTGATTCGCTTCCTTACAGGAGAAGAAGTAGGGCCGCAAGTGATAGCTCTAGCTGATCTCAGTGACCCAACAATCGTTTCTGAAACATTCAAATATCGTGTCCTTTCTTATGTCAGTAATGATCATGACTTGGAGGGATTTGAGAAGACAATCAAGAAAACTTTCCAAGGTGATATGCAGTACACCAGAAAGACAAGAAAAGAGATGAAGAAGTGGGTGGATCGGAATATTTCATTAGTATCAAGTATTGAGATTTCAAAGAGAGAACGTGAAATATTGAGAATGATCTGTGATGAAAAGACTTCAACAGAAATCGCTGAGGAGCTTTACATTAGTGAACACACAGTACTCACTCATCGTAAAAATTTACTCAAGAAAGTTGGTGCAAAGAATACAGTTGGCTTAGTTAAATATGCGGTAGCGCATAAGTTAGTAAGCATCTAATTCGGAGCATTCATAATAGTATCCCAAACATGCTTTGGTACTTGAGTATTTAGATTTTTAGCTATGTTAATATCTTGCTTTGCATTAGCTCTATCTCCGATAGAAAATTTTGCCTTACCACGTTCAATATAGAATAAACCATTGTTAGGGTTAAGCTGAATGGCTCTATCAAATGCAGGTATTGCATCGTTATAAAGATTTTTTAGATTTTTCAATCTACCACATTCATACCAGAGTTCAGCTTTATATGGTTCATATTTTAAGTAGATCTCTATGTCTGCAATTGCCCCATCCAAGTTGCCCATTTGGTTTTGGATCACACTACGATTGAGATAGGAATTATAAAAATCTGGTCTGATTTCTATGGCTTTATTAAGATCAACCAAGGCCTCCTCAAGTCTTCCCATTCTTGCATAGGTTGCACCTCGATTGGTATAGTATTCGCCTTCATTTGGCTCTAGCTCAATGGCTTTATTATATTCCTGGAGAGCTTTTGGTAGGTCTTCATCTTTTCCAGAATCAAAAAAGAGTCTAGCTCTACTATTATATGGACCTGGCTTCGTTGCATCCAGTGCTATAGTAGCTGCATAATCAGCTAATGCTTTTTGCGTTTGTCCCGTATCTCTAAAGTAGTTCGCTCTATTCCCGTAAGGTAAGGTTACTTTGTTGTAATATTTCAGCACATGAGTCCACAGTGTTTCGCTGTTCTTCCAAATTTTGCATTGTTGGAATGTCATTACTGCAAATACAAGTAATGGGATAGCAACCAGTATTACTTTGATGTTCTTACTTATGTTCAATTGAGTATTATCTAAATAATAAGCAACAATAAAAAAGAAACCGAAATAGGCGATATAGGTAAATCTGTCAGCCAAATAACCTTGACCTGCTCCCAATATTTGCAACATGAAAAAGATATTTGCTGTAAAGAATGCTAAACCAAAGAATACAGCTTTATATCGCTTGAAGTAACTAAAGTATAATGCCAAAGCTCCTGCTACAAAGGATAAGATTGATGGATATAGAAAAGCAGGGAACTCACTTGGATAAGGATAAAGAGGACTTAATCTAAAAGGAACAATAGCCTTAATATAATAGATTAAGTAAGAAAAGGAGCCAACAAAAATCCTCTGAAAGCCACTAAAATTAGTGGTGCTTTCGAGTGAGCCTTGCTGTCTCAGGAAGTAGATGCCTATAATACCAAAGAGCAGAGACAGGATAAAGTAAAGCCATTTGTTAAGAATTGATTTGATTGTAATCTTGTCATCAAACCAATAGTCTATGAGTATCAAACTAATAGGGAAAATAACAGCTTGTATCTTACTTAGAAGGGAGAGTATAAATAATATTAAAATACCAATAGTTCTGAGTGTTGTTCTTCCTTCCATCCTCTGCTTTATATAGAGCAACATCCCCCAGAGATAGAACAGGCCAAAGAGTACATCCTTACGTTCAGTCACCCAAGCAACGGACTCTACTCGCATAGGATGGATGGCAAATAGACCAGCTAGAAGGATGCTAGCAAGTGTTGAAAGGCGCATTCTTAGACCAATGAAAAAGACTAACATCACACATGCTAGATGCAAAATTATGTTGTTGAGATGCCAATACCTTGGGTTGTCAAGACCTATAAAATGTTTTTCGAAAGCAAATGTTACAATGGGTAATGGGTTATAGTTTCCTATGACATCTTCCTTGAATATTTGTTTAAGGTTCTTACCAAAATTTTCACTATTGATGGATGTGATTGTAGGATTTTCATAGAAATTTCTGTCATCATCCCAATTGACAAACTCTGCGTCTAACGCCGGCAAAAAGCAGCAAAAAGCAAATACAAGAAGACCGAGTAAAAGAGCCCATTGGATTTTTGAAAGACTATGCTTGGGCTTTGAGATCAGAGGTGCGACTGCCTTCTTTTTTTTCTTAGATGCTTTGGTTTTCTTACCCATTTTTGCGTCTTGACTTCAGACAAAAATAGCTAGAATATTTAATGTCTATGCTGTACGTTATTGTAATTGAGCATGAATGAGAGCATAGAGGGCGGATTCACTCGGAGTGCTTGGGTATTTTGATTCTACTTGATAGTTTGCTAGTAAGTGTTCATATGTTGTTTTGCCGATACTGAACACCTTGGTATTTGCACTAATTTGATGCTTGTCAAAGTAGGCATCAGCATTGAGAGGAGAAGTAAAAACGAGTAGTTCTGGTTGATTCTCTATGTAGAATTCTTTATAACAAGAGTCATAGATTTCCAATTCAAGATAAGTGTTCTCTGGAAGGAGTTGCTGTAAGGATTTTCGGGATTGCTTGCCTTGAATGAAGCAAAGTGTTGCTTGTTTTGTAATCTTGGTTATCCAATCGATATTACTTTCTAGGGTGCCAGCCCCTGCATGTTGTACTTTAATGCCAAGCTCTGATTCAATAGAGTTAGCTGTAGATTTTCCAAAAGCCGCAACTCGGCTAGTTGAAATTTTCTGGAACAAGGTAGGAATTTGACTTGTTCGTTTGACCCCAGTTTTGCTGTAGAAAAAATACCAATCTGCATCTGGAATAACTGCAGGGATAATCAAAGGGAAGTCCAAGAGTGAACCATGCTGCACTTTGATTTGAAATTGCTCAAGTTTGAAGAAAGGAGAGTCTTTTTCTAGTTTTCTAGTTATGTATAGAGATCTAGACATCAAAAAAATCTTCAAGTTCGCCCATAAGTTTGAGCTTTTTGAATGCTCTTGTAGCGGCAATCACATCCGCTCGTGCATTATTTGATGGAGCATATTTTTGGTTAAATAACAGGGCGTAAAGTTCTTGGAGACTTGGCCATTTGTATCCACCTCTTTTATTTGGCAGTTTGCAGAAGTAAGTTGATTCTTGCATAAGGCAGAGTGACTCCACTTGAAAATGTTGAGGTTGTCGATTCTTTCTTATGTATTCTGCAGCTAGGACATTTTGATTAAAGTTGAGATTATGAGCAATCGCATAGTCAACTGATTGGATAGACTGATCAAACTGATCTAAAATAGCCTCTAATTCAGAGGATTTTTGTTGAACATCTTCTTCATCCAAGTGACAGAGTTTTGCAATTTTTTCATCGATGCTAAACCCTTCAGGCTTGATAATACAATCATAATCTTCAACAAGTTTAAGTTCCTCATCCAGTATTATCCAAGAAATATGTACCATTCTAGGCCAAGCAAAAGTATCGCTAAACGGTGCTTTCCAATCTTTAGGTTTATCGTTGGCAGAAATATCAAATATTAAATACTTCATCAGTTATTTTTCCTTCAATTGTTTAAGAATCAAGTCTTTCATACCATCAAATGTACTCTGGGCAATTTTGAATTGTCGAAGACCTTGACTTGTATCAAACGCAACATGTGCAATATAGTTCCCATGGTTATCATGCTCAACATGCACACCTAAAGGGAGCTGACAACCTCCATCTAAAGCATTGAGAACACCTCTTTCAATATTAGTACAATAGCCTACCTCTTTTTGATGTAATGTGCGAAGTATTTTCCTGATTGTAATATTATCAGTCCGAGTCTGATAAGCTAATACCCCTTGACCGGGAGCAGGAACTAATTCAGAAGGTGCAAAGTGATGAGGTGAGTGTGGCTCTAAGTCTATTTCTAGTCTGTCTAATCCTGCCTTAGCCAATACGATTGCATCCATTTCTCCTTCATTCAACTTCTTAATCCTAGTAGGAACATTTCCTCGAATATCTACACAGCGAACTTTTGGGAATATCGACTTTAATTGAGACTGTCTTCTCAGAGATGAAGTCCCTATAATAGGATTACCATCCAGCATTTCTTTAGCTGAGTTGTATCTACCATTCGGTCTGAGTAATAGGGTGTCCCTGGCATCTGCTCGCTGTGACAATCCACCAATTACCAAGCCTTCGACAGGATCAGTAGGAAGGTCTTTGAGTGAATGCACAGCAATATCAATATTACCATCAAGAAGTGCAAGCTCTAACTCTTTGGTAAAGAAGCCTTTACCTTCTAATTTGTCAAAGCCAAGGTGCTGGATATTGTCTCCTTGAGTTTTTATAACTTCAATTCTTGATTCGTGTCCTTTCTCTGCTAGAAGATCTTGGAAATAATGGGCTTGCCATAAAGCCAATGCACTACCTCTGCTGCCTATTACTATCATACATGCAATTCAATAAAACAAAGTTAACAGAACTGATAAACGTATATAGACTTTGAAGGATGTTATTGCGTTATCATTGATGTAAATTCTATCTTAAGACTATGTACGATATTAAAAGTGTGTTGACATTGACAGGCGGAGAGCTGTTTGGTAACTATGAAGGCATGATTACTGGATTTAGGCCTTTGGACAGTGCTCAACAAGGAGATTTGTCATTTTTTGGGAATGATAAGTATGCTAATGACTTTGCGCAGACACAAGCTAGTGTAGTCATTGTTGAAGATGTCAAGAATAAACCTGAGGAGTTCAAAGGATCACTGTTACTGGTAGATAATGTATACACAACTATTTCTAAGATTTTAGAAAACCTCCAAACTGAAGTAAGTTGGTCAGAGGGTGTAGATGCATCTGCACATATAGGCCAAGGAGTGAAGATAGCTGATACAGCTGACATTGGATCAATGACAGTCATTTCGGATAAAGTGAGAATTGGAGAAAAGACAAAGATTGGACCTCAAGTCTTTATCGGCAAAGGGGTTAACATTGGAAAGCGATGTATTCTTTATCCAGGGGTAAGGATTATGGATGGATGTAGTATAGGAGATGATGTGATTATCCATTCTAACACCGTCGTTGGTTCTGATGGATTTGGTTTCGCCCCGAATGCAAGTGGAGAATTGCAAAAAATACCACAGATAGGAAAGGTTATTATTGAAAATGATGTCGAGATTGGAGCTAATTGTAGCATCGATAGAGGAAGCTTAAAGGACACAATTATTAGGGAAGGTGTAAAGCTTGACAACCTGATCCAGGTTGCTCACAATGTTGAGATTGGAAGTAATACTGTCATTGCAGCGCAGACGGGCATTGCAGGTAGCACAACTTTAGGTGAATATTGCATGATTGGTGGTCAAGTAGGCATAGTTGGTCACCTCAGAATAGCCGATCGTACTTCTATCCAAGCCCAAAGTGGAATGATAAAATCTGTAAGCAAGCCTAATACACAATGGTATGGATATCCAGCAATACCGTATAAGAATTATTTGAAGTCATACGCACAATTCAAAAATCTAGACGATTTAGCAAAACGTGTCCAGTCATTGGAACAAGCTGCTAAGCAAAAAGACTAGACATTATTGTATCTTCGCCGTCAATTGACTAGACAAGCGGATGAAGAGACTTACCATAGCACAATCTGTTTCAATAAGCGGTATTGGATTACATACAGGAGAGGAAAATACTCTGACGTTATTTCCAAATCCTAAGGCGAATGGTATTGTCTTCAAGGGAGCAGATGGAGTAGAGAAAGTAGCGAGTCCTGCCTTGGTAGAATCGACTAACAGAAGTACAAATATCAATGTAGGTGGAAAGGTCATTCACACCATAGAACACTTATTATCAGCGCTTTCCTTTCAAGGTATTAACAATGTCGTTATTGATGTTGATAAAAATGAAGTTCCCATCTTGGATGGGAGTGCTTTGCCTTTTGTGGAATTATTAGAAGCTGCTGGTGTTTCTGAACTTGATGGTGAGGTGGAAGTGATTGAATTGCATAAGCAATTTGAATTTCGTGATGAAGAGACTGGAGCGCATTACCGCTATACTCCTTCTGATCGCACAAAGATCTCATGTAAGTTAGATTTTTCGGGCAATGTAGTAGGTCAGCAATACGCGTCTATTACAAATTTCCAGAATTACAAAGAACAAATTGCTCCTGCTCGAACTTTTGTGTTTGTACATGAACTAGAAGCATTACTTGATGCTGGGTTGATTAAGGGAGGTAGTTTTGATAATGCTATAGTTTTTGCGAAAGAAAAGTATTCAAAAGATAAAATTCAAGTATTAGCTTCTAAATTCGGGATTTCCACAGATGGTTTAAGTGAGGGATATATACTGAATGCAGCTAATGTTAAGTTTTCAAACGAGCCTGCAAGACATAAGCTTCTTGATCTCATTGGAGACTTGAATTTGTTGGGTAGACCGATTCGTGGTAGGATAGAATCAGAGAAGCCTGGTCATTCTTCAAATGTAAAGTTTGCCAAGGAACTGTACAGACTTTACAAAGAAGAACAAAAGACTGGAGTCATACCACTTTATAATCCCAATAATGAGCCTGTACATGATTTAGAATCCATCAAAGGATTACTTCCTCACAGGTTCCCTTTTCTGTTGATTGATAAAGTAATCTCTCTGAGCGATAGTCAAGTTGTTGCTGTAAAGAATATATCCGGAGATCAATATTTTTTTCCGGGGCATTTTCCGGGAAACCCAATATTTCCAGGAGTGTTACAGATGGAAGCGCTTGCGCAAACTGGGGGTATACTGGCATTGAGTACTGTCCCTGACCCGGAAAATTATGATACTTATTTTTTGAAGATGGACAATGTTCGATTCAAACAATTGGTGAAACCTGGAGATACTTTGTTATTGAAGATGGAGTTACTTTCTCCAATTCGAAGAGGGATTGTCCACATGCAAGGAACGGCCTATGTAGGAAACAAAGTGGTTTCTGAAGGAGAATTGACTGCACGAATTCATAAAAGCGAAAAAAAATAATGAACCAATCGATACATCCTCAAGCGAAAATTGGAAGTGGTACCACAATCGGTCCATTCGTTACAATTGAAGAAGATGTCAAGATTGGAAAGAATTGTCAAATTGGGCCAAATGTCGTCATTCTGAATGGAACAACTATTGGGGATGATTGTAAGATTCATTCTGGTGCCGTGATAGGTGGCGATCCACAAGATCTCAAGTACGCTGGAGAGAAAACAACTTTGGTCATTGGTGATAGAGTTACTATTAGAGAGTTTTGTACCCTCAATAGAGGGACCTCGGATAGACTGACCACGAGTATTGGTAACGATTGCTTGCTTATGGCTTATGTCCATGTTGCACATGATTGTATCATTGGGAATCAAGTAATATTGGCGAATAGCGTCAATATTGCAGGACATGTAGTTGTTGATGATTATGCTATACTTGGCGGATTGACAGCAGTGCATCAATTTGTTAAGATAGGTAAACATGTTATGATAGGCGGAGGATCCTTGGTGAGGAAAGATGTACCTCCTTATGTTAAAGCCGCAAGAGAACCATTGAGTTATGTTGGAGTGAATTCAATTGGACTTCAGAGACGTAACTTCTCAGCTGAGAGTATTACTCGCATTCAGGATATGTACCGTTCACTGTATCAAAAGTCTTCTAATATTGCGAAGGGAGTTGAGCTTTTACAAGATCAATTTCCAGATTCGCAAGAACGTAAAGACATCCTAAATTTTATTGAATCTTCTGAAAGGGGAGTAATGAAAGGGGTTACAAATACATAGAATGAAGATAGAAATTCAGGACTTATCCAAAAGGTATCAGGAACAATGGATAATCCATGGATTATCAGATTCAATAGATCATGGTTCTATCTGTAGTATCAAAGGAGACAATGGTTCCGGAAAATCTACCTTAATCAAACTTATTAGTGGATATCTCACACCAACTAAAGGAAGCATTACTTACGAGACAGTTGATGGAGAAGATGTTCCAAGGGATTCTATTGCTGCTTATACATCATTAGCAGGACCCTATATTAGCTTTGAGCAAAACTTCACTCTAGTAGAAATTTTTGATTATCTCTCGCGCATGCGTTCTTTTGAATCATCCAATGCTGATGAATTTCTGCAGAAGTGCGAACTTGATCATGTCAGTGGTAAGTATTTAGGTCAACTATCAGATGGGATGCAGCAACGATTCAATTTAATGGTTGCTCTGGACATCAATTCTCAACTCTTACTTCTTGATGAACCCACATCTTTCCTTGATAAAAAGTATAAAACTTGGTTTTACAACCATGTAGAAAAGTACTTGCAAAAGCGTACAATTTGTATCGCCTCAAATGATGAATCTGACTTCAGATTCTCTTCATATGAAATAAATTCAAAATATTTTACTAAAAATCGGTAGCATACACATTACGATTATTTGTAATGCGTAATGTATTGTAAATGAATAATAATTGTAGATGATTATTCCGTTTTTTCCTTTTCCAAAATGATGCTATTAAAGAAAAAGGGTAGTCTACATATGTAATATTGGTATAATGTTTGCCTCTTATCTCCCCGAGAAGTAAACCGTCATGATAAACATTCAAAAATGACGGGATGCAACTCAGAATATTAATTTTTCAAAAAAGAAGATTTGAGTATTAAACTTTTTACCATGAAACCGATGAATTTCAACTTGAAGAATGCTTTTAGGTCAGGCGTTTTTCTGATGCTAACGCTCTTCACAGCCATTACCTCTTATGGGCAGTGTGTAATAGATACACCAATCCCGGGTAATGATGCAGTCACACTGCCTCTTGGAGTCTGTGACTATGACTACGTTCTCCCTGTAGCAGGAATAGCAGAGACTGCGGCGGGCGATTGTACTGGTTATGAAGTCTATCTAGGAAGGATAGATGATGACCTGTTTCTTACATCTAAGATCCTTGTAGATGGTGTTAACACTGTCAATCTAGGCGTAGGAACACACACCTTGTATTATTATACATCACCAAGTTCAACTGATGTTACAGTTGACGATGTTTACTTTTTCGAAGTGCAAATACTACCTGGTAATGGGGGTGTTGCATGTAATGATGGTATACAGGTAACACTTGACTTGATGTGTAGTAGTATTATTACTCCTGACATGGTCTTAGAGGGCGATTATTGCTATCAAGCATATACGCTTACTCTGGAAGATCCTAGTGGAAACACCCTAGATCATGACGATGCATTAGGCGGAGTTAGAGTAGTTGAGCCAGGAATTTACAGTGTTACTGTAACAGGTCCATTTGGCAACTATTGCTGGAGTTCTGTAAATGCAGAAGACAAAATATCTAACAACATTGCCGATTGTGGTGATGATCACATCTTGTGGTGTGCTCAGACGGATTTATCTCCAGGAGCAGACATTATTGATGAGATGCATGTAGACGCAGGTTCTACTGTGATAGGCGCAGGGAGTACTGTGTCTATTCCATTTGACTTCTCTTCTACTGATCCTATCTCGGTTGTTACAGATATTAATGCTCAATTGACAATCTTAGCTCAAAACATTAAGAATGTAAGAGTAGAGCTAGAGAGTCCAGCTGGAAATACATATATGATCTTAGACCTATTCAGCGGGGCATTTACATGTAGTGAACAAGATGCTGATTTGATTTTGGATGATTCAGCTCACCAAAGTCATAGTGCACTAAATTCTGAGAATTGTGGTCAAGGTTTATTTGCATATTGTGGTGAATATGCTTCATTAAATGATAACCTTGCAGAGTTCGTGGGAGAAAGTGTATCAGGTATGTGGCAACTTCATGTAGAGAATCTCGATGGTGCAAGTGCCATCACTATTCAAACTTCTTCACTGACTATAGAAAAAGTAACAGGACAAATTCAATTTCCAACATTCAATAGATTTGACCTAAATGGAGATAGAATTGACCCAATATGGACAGTCACAGGTGATCAAAGCTATAATGTGGAATTCCCTGGAAATGCCTGTTCGGATATTGGAGTTACGTATTTAGATATTGCACTTTCATTAGAGTGTGTAGGTGATTACTTAAGTGGATTTGACAGAATTTGGACTTTCACTGACGACGGAGGAAGAGAAGTAACATGTACACAGAACTTCCTTATCAGGAGATACTTTATTGATGATGTCATCTTCCCACCAAATTATGATGGTGTTAAGTTCCCTGCATTTTCTTGCGAAGAAGCTTCAGGAGATGCAAATTCGAATACTCCACAGATCGAACTAGACGATAACGGTTACCCTGCTGCTGTTCAAGGCGTAGCTGGATACCCACAGATACCGCTTGGAGATCTTTGTAGTAACTTTTTGGTGACTGTGAATGACGTAGAACTACCGCTTTGTGGTAATTCATATAAGTTGATCAGAAAATGGACAGTGACAGACTGGTGTACTGGAGATGTTATTGAACATGATCAAGTAATCAAGGTAGAGGATAATCTTCCAGTAATTAAGTCTTGTCCATTGGATACACTTGTATTCCACTCTGATCCGTATAGATGTGCAACAGACATTGTCCTTGATCCAGAAGGATTGCATGATGACATCCCTGGTGATATCTTATTTACTTATGATTGCAGTGGATATGAATACTATGTTGAGTATCTCCCAGCGATTCCGAATACAGATCAGCCGGTCAATGGTCCATTTATAAGAGTGAACCAAAATAGTAATGGTACGTATACTGTGCCTAATATTGATGTAGGACTTGCATGGATTAGATATGTCTTTGTAGATGAATGTGGTAATACATTCTTAGATGATGGAGGTAATCAGACAAATACATTCGATGATTGTAGATTCGAAGTTAGAGTTATTGATAAGACTCCACCTAATCCAGTATGTATTGAGTATACAGTTGCTACTCTAGGTCCTGATGGATGTTCTAGAGTGAATGTAGAGTCATTTGACAATGGTAGTTTTGATAACTGCGGAGT
>JAHDEL010000015.1:43930-63325 GCA_020628855.1 Saprospiraceae bacterium
ACAGGTCCTGCAAACGTAAGCTTAGATTGTGATGCTAGTATCAATAACTTAACCGAATTACTTGAGCATTTCGATGCTAGTGAATTCAATGTGATAGATAACTGTGTTATGGGAACTCCTGTTGCAGATATTACATATCCTATTGTACCTGATACAGGTTGTGGAGGTGGAAGCACCTCGTTTACATGGACTGTAAATGATGGTTGCGGTAATGAAGCTACTTATCAGAGTACAATTTCATTTGGTGTAGCAACACCACTGAACTTAGGTAATGTACAATTCCCATATAATGCATCTCCAATAGAAATTATCGGATGTGCTGAGTATAGTGAAGAGAACCCATTATCACCTGAAGCATTATTTGACTTACATAACTTTGGTGGAGTTGTTACTCCTCAGCCAGGTAATGTAGATTGTTCTACTACTGCAATCAGATATGAGGATACTTACTTCTACGATGTACAAGATGAAGGTGTATGTACAAAGATTGTAAGAACATGGACCGTCATTGATTGGTGTGCTTATGACCCAAGTACGGGTGACGGAGAGATACAATCATCTCAAATTATCAAATTGATTGATAATTCATTACCAACACTAGAGACAAGCTATGTAGTCAATTGTGAAACTGATGTGCTGTATAACCCTATGGATAATGAGTGTAAGCCATTTGTTAAAATCATTCTTGATGCGAAAGATGATTGCGCAGATGCTGAAGACTTAATCTGGGATGTATCAGTCAGAGAGTGTTCAAGCTCTCAGTTAGGTTCTTATACTTTTGACTCACATATTATCAGTGGTCATTACTATCACGGTGATATTGAGGTAACTGCTACAGTGACAGACTTCTGCGGAAACCAGGTCTCATCAACATTTATCATTGAGATTCCTGATTGTAAGCCGCCGACACCATACTGTATAAGTGATATTACTACTGTAACATTACCTGCTAACCTTACTGTTGAAGTATGGGCAACAGATTTTGACTTTGGTAGTTATGATGACTTTGCGCCAGTGTACAATTGTCCAACATGCCCTGATGCGGGTACTGATCCTCTTGAGTTCTATCTTTTAGACCCAGAGACTGGAGATCTTGTGAACGTACTACACTTCGATTGTACTGATATTCCTGATGGAGAAGAAGTTGTACTTGATGATATTCAGATGTGGGTGGTAGATCCAAACGGAGCGCCGGGTTATGATAGAGATTATTGTACAGTAACATTAGTCATCCAAGACAATGAAAATGATGCTTGTGATGCTAACGGTTCTGGATTTTCGAGAGTTTCTGGTAACATCCACATGGTAGATGATAGAACTGTAGATGGTGTGTTAGTTACTATCAATAGTAATCAGCCAGAGTTTCCTAAATCTATGACTACATCTACTGATGGAGATTATGATTTTGATTCTCTACCAGTGAGTAACTTGTACTCAATAGTATCTGATAAGAATAATGACATATTGAATGGTGTATCTACTTTAGATATCCTACTTATTCAGAGACATTTATTGAATCTAGCACCATTCTCATCACCATATCAATATATAGCGGCAGATGCTAACAATACTGAAAGTGTTTCAGCTGCAGATATGGTAGCTATTAGAAATGTAATCCTAGAGAGAACGAGTGAGTATGTCAATGGACAGACATCTTGGAGATTTGTTGATGCAGCATTTAACTTCAATGTTCCAACAAACCCATTCCCATTCGATGAGGATATTGACATGACAATTAATTCAGATCAAACTAATCAGGATTTCATTGCAGTGAAAATTGGTGATATCAATTCTTCTGCAGAGCCAAGCTTGACTGGAGATGCTGCTGAGTTCAGAGGCCAACCTCTACAACTTAATGCATCATCTACAGAATACAATACAAATGAGAGTGTAAGTATCGACATTACTGCAGATAACTTTGATGGTATTCTAGGTATGCAGTATACACTCAATATCGATCCGACCCTTGAATTTGCTGGTGTAACAGCAGGAGTGATTGATATGAATGAAGATTACTTAGGGCTGAATCATTTAGAGAACAACAGAATTACAGTATCATGGAATACAGTTGATCCAGTCTCAATTGATCCAGAAGCTGTACTATTTACGCTTGAATTCTTAGCGCTTGGAACCGGTAATACATCGACAAGCTTGACAGTGGATGATGCAATTACAAGAGCAGAAGCCTATGACAGTGATTTGAACATACTTTCAGTTTCGCTTGGAAGTGATCAAAACACAGAAGGATTAGTACTACACCAAAATACACCTAATCCATTCAGTTCTGAGACTGTTATTGGATTCTCGATTCCATCTGACCAGTTTGTCCAATTATCAGTTTATGATGTTAATGGACAAGTTGTTAAGCAGATCAATGGAAATTATCCTAAAGGTTATAATATGATAACTCTTACGGTTAATGATCTTCCTACAGCTGGAGTCTACTATTATCAAATGAGCACTGACGAATTCTTACAGACAAGGAAAATGATCATAGCAAATTAAATATTCGAGTTGGAAGACTTTTTTGAAAGCGGGAACCATAGTATGGTTCCCGTTTTTTTTGTTTTGGAAGTAAGGTCTTCTTGATAAATTTGTGTCTTTAATACGTGAACAACTTCGAAAAACTAATCAAATTAGGCTTAGCCCTATTCTGCTGTTTTGTGTGTGCCAATGTACATGCATTTCCAGTAGATTCTCTTTCTATTTTCAAAGAGGAAGAAGCTGTTTGGGATTGTAACTACTTAGAGGAGTATCTCGATCAAGTAGAACATAAGGGCCTGCATACAAATTCTACTGTGGTAGCCAGCATTGAGTATGCGGTTGAGTCAAATCTCATAGAAGACTGTTCGGTCAAACTTGAGTACTACAATTTTTTAGGTCTGATAAAATATATTCATAATGACCTCATAGAGTCCAGAGCTTGTTTAGCTAAAGTAGATTCAATCATTAGAGAAGATAATCTGAACTTGCCGCAAGTTAAGGTTAAGAATAAAATCTACTATGGTCTTGGGTATAACCTCCAAGAAGATTATGCAATAGCAAAACACTACTTTCAAGCTGCACTTACAGAGTCAAGACTATCAAATGACATTTCTTATGAAGCGGATGCTTTGCTCAACCTTGGTTTAGTTTCTTTCGAAACCAGAGATTTTTCAGTCTCAGAGCGCTTTCTTTTGGAAGCAGAAGTAATAGCTCAGAGTATAGACAATTATGAGGTGTCAGGTTTTATAGCCCAGAATCTTGCAAGGTTGTATGTAGAGACGGAAGACTATCAAAGGGCAAAACTTTATATTGATAGAACAGAAGAAATTTGGGCAAGTAGGTCTACGCATGCTGGGTTATATTATCTAGAAACAATCAAAGCTTCCTATTATGAAAAGATTAATGATGTAGACAACAGTATCAAAGCCTTGAAGAATGCATTGCGATTCGGAGATAAATCAGACATAGGAATACTCAAGGGTAATATTTGTTCTTCATTAGGAGATTTATACTATCAAGAAGCCACAATCGACAGTGCTATCACTTATTATCAAATGGCTCTGAACCACTCGAAGAATCTTGAGACTAATGTTTTGCAGAATATTTATGAAAATCTTCATGCAATCTACGCAACTGATCATCATCATTATGAAGATGAATCTGAAGCATTATTTAGATCATTAATGGATAATCTTGAAGACTTTAATATCCAACAAAAACAAGAAACGCAGGTAGCTTATGGAAATCAACTTAAGCTAGAAAGAGAACAGTCAGAAACCAAGAGACTAGTATTAAAGCAGCAATTACAACGTACCTATCTCATCTTCCTCGTTATGGGTCTATTAAGTTTACTTTTATTCATTGGGTATTTGATCTATCAGAGTAGGCTAAAGCGATCATTATTAGATACTATACAACAACAAAATACTGATCTCGAGGATAAGAATCAGGAGTTGGAAAATTTTGTCAGTATAGTGTCGCATGACTTAAAAGGACCAACTAAGACTATTTATAGCTTTGCTAAATTGCTTGAGGAAAAGAGTGAGCTTTCCTCTTCTCAAAATGCAAAGAAGTACCTTGGGTTCATTCAGAAAGGAGCCACAAATATGCATAACCTGGTTGAAGACTTATTGCAGTTTTCAAAAGTTGGAAAACAAGGCTTGGCTTTTTCATACTGCAATCCCAAAAAGTTGATTCAGGAAACCATGCTTGAGTTGCATGCTGTCATCGAAGATAGTAATGCAGTCATCACTATAGCAGACTCTATCCCAAGTCAAATAATTGCTGATAGGATAAAACTCAAGTTAGTTTTCCAAAATTTGTTGGCGAACGGGATAAAATTTATTGAGCCAGGAGTTCTACCAAAAGTAAAATTCGATTATAGGACAACAGGGACCAGCCATGTCTTTCTTGTCTCAGATAATGGCGTTGGAATTGATGATGCCCATAAAAAGAAAATATTTAGAAAATTTCAGCGCTATCATACTGATTATGATGGAACAGGGATTGGTCTATCAACTTGTCAGAAAATCATCGAACTCCATGATGGAAAGATTAAGGCAATTGATAACAATCCAACAGGAACTACATTTCTCTTTGATATTTCGAAGAATATTGAGATTGGATAACTTTGTTTCGATCACAATTCCGATTGAACATCTGAAATCATTGAATTTGAATTCTATCAGCTAGAATTATGATTTCACAGGAAGCCCCACTTTATTATAAAAATTATTGAGCAGTTGTATTTCTGATTGATCAAAAATATGGTCTATACGAATGATTTTACCTTGCTTCAAGGTCACTTTTTGACTACAGTGATGATCATGAAATACTCCTTTATGTCCTAGGTGATCAGTAAAATGAATAAGGTATTGAGTAGAGTTTACAGCTGTGACTCTGCATTTCCCCCACTCGAGATAGTCAAATTTTGCTCGTCCTTCAATCATATTTGCCTCATAAGAATTACAAATCGCTTCTGGCCCTTGAATAATTTCAGAACCTATTTGATACACGCATTCTTCACTAAGTAAAGCATATGCAGCAGCATAATTATCTTGGTCTAACGCACTTCCAAATTGAAGAGCTATTTCTAAATTGTGATTTGACATGCCTAATCAGAAAGATGAGAATATCAAGTTACTTCAACTTCCTCAAAGTCGAGCTCCTCTGTTCTCCTATACGCTTTAAGCCAAACATCAAAGATGTCAAGTTCTTTAGAAAGGGTATTAAATAACCACCCAATTAAGGTGATATCGTCAAGATAGCCAACACCAGGGAGAATATCTGGGATGAGGTCAATTGGTGCGAGAAAGTAGAGTAGTACCGCTATGACAATGACTAGGGACCCACCACTCATACCTTGGTATCTCCCTGTAGTTGTGTGCATAACCAAAGCAGCTAATAATTTGATCTGCTTGATAATGATAGCACTAAGTCCAGCAAGACTCGTACCTCTATTAACTTTTGAGAGTACTTGCAGAACAATATTGAATAGTCTAGTTCTTTTTCCTAAGAGTTTAGTACTATTTTTCAATAAGGACTTGAAGTACTTAGAGTTGATAATTTGATGAAGATCGATGAGACAGTGATTTGATATACATTTCCATAAACTAGGGTAGAAGTCAGAGAGTTCCGAACTCTTAAATTTTAACTTAAAGAGCTGAGATGAACTAGGTGATTATAGACGCCGTCTTGAATATTCGATAGCGATTCATGATTTCCTTCTTCAATGACTTTGCCATCTTCCAGCACAAAGATGGTATCCACATTTTTTATGGTACTTAATCGATGTGCAATTATTATTGAAGTTCTACCTTCCATCAAATTGTCCAAAGCCTCTTGCACAACTTTTTCAGATTCTGCATCTAAGGAGGATGTTGCTTCATCTAAAAGTAAAATTGCTGGATCCTTTAGGATTGCCCTAGCTATTGCTATCCGTTGTCTTTGACCGCCTGAGAGTTTGATGCCTCGTTCTCCAACTATTGTATCGAGTCCTTCTGGGAAAGTGCTGATAAACTCCCAAGAATTAGACTGTTTCGCAGCTTGTATGAGCTCTTCTTCAGTGGCATCTGGTCGACCATAAAGAATGTTTTCGCGGATGGTTCCACCAAAAAGTAAGACTTCTTGTGGTACCATTCCAAAGTTCGATCGATAAGCTTTGATGTCATAATCAAAGATGTCTTGACCATCTATGGTAATACTTCCTCCTTGAATCTCATAAAACCTGAGAAGGAGTTGTACAACTGTAGATTTTCCAGCGCCTGAACTGCCAATTAGAGCAACTTTTTCACCACTCTTAATTTTAATATTCAGTGACTTCAACACTGGGATATCCTCCCTTGTTGGATACGAAAACTGAACGTTGTTAAAGTGAATATTCCCCTTAAGGTCAAGTCGCGCGTCATGATCTCTATTATCTAACTCACCACCTTCGTTAAGTATTTCTCTGACCCGCTCAGTAGCTCCTAAAGCTCCTAATAACTGGGCATAGAAATTACCTAGACCTGCAATCGCAGCACCAATCGCAGCAGTGTAAGAGACAAAAGAAATTAGACCTCCTGCCGTAATTGCATCGTTTTGGACCATCCTTGCTCCTTGCCATATCACAAAGAAAAGAGCCCCACTGAGTACTGTTACCATAAATGAAGCGAAGAAACCCCTAGCTCGAGCAAACTTCATGGCTATGTTTACTACTTTCTGAATGGCACTCCCATATCTGTTGCCTTCAAACTCTTCACTTGTAAATGCTTTTACTGACCTTATACTTGTGACTGTCTCATTCATGATAGTATTGGTCTCTCCAAGTGCCTCTTGGCGCTTTCTTGATAGCCTTCTGATATGTCTCCCAAAAAATAAGGCAATGACAACTATCAGAGGAAAAGTCGCTAGCATAATGAGCGAAAGCTTTGGAGTTGTGATGGCCAAGAAAATAATTCCTACAACTAATATTATGACTTGCCTGATGAATTCAGCCAAGGTTACTGAAAAGGCAGAATACATTGATTCTACGTCTGCTGTAATCCTACTAATCAGCTCGCCAAGTCTATTCTTTTCATAGAAGACAATAGGTAGCGTAATCATTTTTGAGTAAAGTGCTTTTCGTATCGCAGCAATGCCGTTTTCACTTGTATAAGCAAATAAGTAAATCCTAAAAAAAGACATAACTCCTTGCAGGACGAATATTATGATAAGGATTAACCCAATATCTCTCAGCGAATAATCTAGTTCCGACACACCTTGAGCTATGTCAACCATTTCGCCTGCCAAATAGAGGACAACCATGAAGATTGCACTACTTATCGAAAGCAAGATTAGTCCCAAAAAGAAGTAAAATCTGTAAGGTCTGATGTACTTGAATATTTCAAGAGCTTGCCCTAAAGTCTCCCTGTTGAGTTTAGTTTTTTCGGGTGTATTTTTTTGTGGGTTTTTGTCTGCCATTCCTGATTAAACGCATTATGCCGCGAAAGGATGCCAAATATAGACCTATTGTCAGAATCAATAGATTAAGGAACAGAATTCTTTATTAAATTGAAAGAGGTGAGTCCAGAATGAGAGGTTAGTCTATTCCTCCAAATGTATATCCTACACCCAGCTGTATATTTCGATTGAGTTGCTTTCCTGCGACCGGATCGCCATTTTGATCAGTGAATGTAAAAGCCTTTATATCTACTATGCCAGTGTTAATTGCTAATGAAGCACTGAGTTTTTTTGTAATATATAACCGACCGAGGAGTTTCATTCCAGCATCAAGGTCTCTGATGAAATGGAGATTGTCTACTTTCACCCATGAGTTGTCTACATCGGATCGCTTTTTTGTACTCGTTTTTACTCCGAAGTTCATACCCACTCCAATCCAAAGTCCACCAGCTAGATTATATTCTATTTGTGGTATGAAATCTAAGTATTCAATTCTTGTTGCAGAAGAATCTCCAACAATGCTATACCCTTTGGCTGAAAATTGTGCTTCGACTCCAAGCGTCCACTTTTCTCCTAAATGTATCCGAGGAAGTACACCTGCAAAAAATCCAGTCTGCCCTTCAGTGGGTACACTGGGACCATCAAACTTCAAAGAAGCAAAATTTACTCCGCCAACTAAGCTTACTGACAGCTGCGCATTGACAGTACAGTTCACTGCCAAGAGGACGAGAAGAGAAACTATGATGTTTTGCAATCTATTCACAACATATAAAGATAATTAATAATATGTAATTGACTAGAATAAAATCAAGGAATTCATCAAGAATTTTAATAGTGTACTAGTTGTAACCTATAGAATCATCTCAGGTACATCACCTTCTACGACCAACTTTCCTTCTGTAGCGGATTGTATTTCTTCGACACTAACGCCGGGTGCACGTTCTCTCAAAATAAAGGCACCATTTTGTATGTCTAATACTGCCATATTTGTAACCACCTTCTTGACACATCCTACACCAGTAAGGGGTAGGGTGCAAGAGGATAGAAGCTTAGACTGCCCCTTGCGATTAGTATGAGTCATTGCAACTATGATATTGTCAGAAGACGCTACAAGATCCATGGCTCCTCCCATGCCTTTTACCATTTTACCAGGAATTTTCCAGTTAGCGATATCACCATTCTGTGCTACCTGCATTGCGCCAAGGACTGTCATTTGGATATGGCCACCTCTGATCATGGCAAAGCTTGTTGCTGAGTCAAAAATTGCGGCTCCAGGCATGGCTGTTATAGTTTGCTTGCCTGCATTTATGAGATCGGCATCTTCGTCACCTTCATAAGGAAAAGGTCCCATTCCTAGTATTCCATTTTCAGACTGGAATTCCACACTAATACCTTGCGGTATGTGGTTAGCTATCAGTGTTGGAATACCGATTCCAAGGTTGACATACCAACCATCTTTCAGTTCTTGTGCAATACGTTTTGCTATTCCATCTCGATCTAACATACCTTATACTTTTTGTCTGACTGTTCGTTGTTCGATTCTCTTTTCATAATTCGAGCCTTGGAAAATTCGCTGAATGAAGATGCCTGGAGTGTGTATGAAATTGGGGTCAAGATCCCCAGGTTCAACTAATTCCTCTACTTCCGCAATTGTTATTTTTCCAGCCATTGCCATAGCTGGATTAAAGTTTCTTGCTGTTCCTTTGAAGACAAGATTACCATTCTTATCACCTTTCCACGCCTTTACAATTGCAAAGTCCGCTATGAGTGCTGTCTCTAAGATATGTGGCTTACCATTATAATCTCTTACTTCTTTACCTTCAGCAACTTCTGTCCCAAAGCCTGCAGGTGTATAAAATGCAGGAATTCCTGCACCACCAGCATAGCACCTTGCTGCTAGTGATCCTTGAGGTATAAGATCCACTTCTAATTCACCGCTTAGCATTTGTCTTTCAAATTCATCATTCTCTCCAACATAACTGGAGATCATCTTTTTGATTTGTTTTTTCTGTAATAACAATCCAAGCCCAAAGTCATCAACTCCTGCATTATTGGATATGCAAGTAAGACCTGTAACATTGGCTTTGACCAATTCAGCAATACAATTCTCTGGTATTCCACACAGGCCAAAACCTCCGAGCATTAATGTCATATTATCAGTAATGCCTTGAATAGCTTCGGTCGCATTAGTAACTACTTTGTTCATCATAAGGTTATATGGCTTCTATTTAGAAATCTCTAAAATTATTATACACTCTCAATCACCATAGCTGAGGCACCACCTCCACCGTTACAAATAGCAGCAAGACCATACTTGCCATTCTCTTGAGATGTCACGTTACACAGGGTGCTTACTATTCTTGCACCAGATGCACCTAATGGATGTCCTAAGGCTACAGCACCGCCATAGACATTTGATTTTTCTGGGTCTACCTCCATCAATGTATTGAATGCCATAGCAACAACAGAAAAGGCTTCATTGACTTCCACAAAATCAATATCATTCATGGTTAGCCCGGCTCTAGAGAGAGCAAGGGGCGCTGCTTTAGTGGGAGCTGTCGTAAACCATTGAGGTTCGTGAGCGGCGTCTGCAAATGATACAATTCGTCCAACCACATTGAGATTATGTTGTTTAACGGCCTCTTCACTCGCTAATATGAGGGCAGAAGCACCATCGTTTATCGTAGAAGCATTTGCAGCTGTTACGGTTCCATCTTTAGTGAAAGCTGGTCTCAAGACAGGGATTTTTTCGAATTTCACTTTCTTATACTCCTCATCTTCTTTCATCTCAATCGGATCTCCTTTGCGTTGAGGTATCATTACTGGAACAATCTCATTGCTGAATTTTCCAGATTCAGTTGCTGCTGCAGCTCTTTTATAAGAATTGATTGCATACTCATCTTGTGCTTCTCTTGAAATATTGTATTTTTCAGCAGTTGCATCAGCGCAAATACCCATTGCTTGTTGATCATATGCATCTTGCAAGCCATCTTTCTGTAGTCCATCGACCAATGCACTATGACCATACTTATAGCCCCAACGTGCTTTTTCTAGATAGAAGGGAACAGATGACATATTCTCCATACCTCCAGCAACAACGATCGAATTGTGGCCAGAAAGGATTGTTTGTGCTCCAAGCATGATTGATTTTATACCAGAAGAACAGACCTTGTTAATTGTTGTACAAGGGATAGTGTTACTGAGTTCTGCACCTAATGCAGCTTGCCTTGCCGGAGCTTGGCCGAGATTTGCACTACAAACATTGCCCATGAAGACTTCCTGGATCAAATTTGGATCCACACCTGCTCGTGTGAGAGCTCCTTGAATCGCAATTGAACCTAATTGTGTAGCTGATATTCCTGATAGCATACCTCCGAAAGAACCCATTGGAGTTCTAACTGCTGAGCAAATAAATACTGCTGTATTCGACATTGACTGGAATTTATTTTTGTGATATGAAAGGAATACAAAAGTAATAAGATTTACCTTGCCTTGTAAGCTAAATTTATTAATCTGTGAGGAAGTAGTGTTTTTCAGTGCTCTACACCTATTGCAATTGTTTTACAGTTAATTATATATTATTAAAATGTTTTATATTTGAGTTTAATTTGCTACTAATGGAACATTTAACCGCACGATTTGAAAACCAAAACTCCACACTACAGGTTATTTTGTCTGGTAAATTAACTCTCATGGATGCGCTTACCCTCAAAGACGAACTTCCCAAGAAGGCAGAGGGGTATGAAGCAGTATCCATTGATATGATGAATGTCACTGAAATTGATTTAACTGGCTTCAATGCGCTGCTAATGACTAAAAGGCAGATTGGTAACAAAGAAGTTAAGATAAAGGTCGACTCAAAGCATGGGATTCATGATCTTATTCATTTGACCAAGTTTGACAATTTATTTACGATACAAAATTAGATCTTGTCAACTACTAAGGTCAGTGACGCTTCCATACTTTTTGCCAGCACACTTATAGTCAATGCGGGTAATTACCTTATTAATCTCATACTGGGTAGGATACTAGGTCCGGAGAGATTTGCTGAAGCAAGTGTGATAGCGACAGGAGTCTTAATGCTTTCTTTTTTGGCAGTAGGAATTCAATTAACGTCTGCAAAATTTGCCGCGGAGTATCATGTAGATAATGACACTTCATCGATTGGTATCTTCAATACATGGATCTCGAAGAAGGTATTACAAATTGGTCTTATTTTAGGGATAGCAATCATACTCTGTTCGACTTTTCTGCAGTCATTTTTGCAATTTAATTCATGGATTCCTTTTGTCATTATTGGTCTTGGTATTCCACTTTACTTTAATCTCAGTGTCAAACGAGGCATTGCACAAGGAACAGATCGATTTAGAACATTAGCAGGTACCTATTTAGCTGAAATGTTGCTCCGTTTTGTTGGAACTTTTCTAGCACTCATCATGGCACTTTGGTACGCAGATTGGCTGACTACTGAAGCGGTAAGTGTTGGCTTTTTACTATCATTTCTAGCCGCTTTGACTATAAGGAAGCAAGAACAAAATGAGAATGTTATTTTTGAAGATGTTGAGAGAGTTAAGAGTTTTGTTTGGATTATTCTTATTTATGAGTTTAGCCAAATATTGATCAACAACTCTGACGTAATACTTACAAAGCACTTCTTCAATGCTGTTGATGCTGGACTGTATGGTGCTATTGCACTTATAGGTAGAGTGGTATTCTTTGGCACTTGGACCATCGTGACATTGCTCTTTCCTAAAGTTATTCAAAGAGAAAAGCAAGGCTTACCACATTTTTCACTCTTCTGGCTCTCTTTTGGATTGACAGCTGGATTTGGTTGTGCTGTTGTAGCTGCCTGCCTCATTATGCCAGAGTTTATCATCACTGTCTTATTTGGTAAGGCATTTCTAAGCGTTGCTCCGTTGTTATGGAAGTATGCAGTAGCTACCACTCTTTTCGCTGGGGCAAATGTATTTGCATATTATTATATGTCATTAAGTAAATATATTCCTGTGGTTTTATCAGTAATTGCTGGTATTCTCCAAGTTGTTATTATCTTCTTTTATCATGACAGTCTGGAGCAAGTCATTCATGTACAGATTGCCATAATGCTGGTATTACTTTTAACAATGATCATATATCAACTGTCCACTTTGTGGTCAAATAATCTAATTAAATCTTAAGATGAAGAAGCAGAAATTCAAGCTTGCTATAGTCTCTCCCTTTCCGCCAAGTAAGGGAACTTTGAATGAATATGCACATCATTTGGTCAACTACTTCAAAGACAAAACCTCTCTTGTAGAACTAGTTATACTTTCAGATACTTTGCCCAAAGATCTCAAGTATGAAGATGTAGAAGGGAAAATCAAAGTCAGAGTACTTGAAGTTTGGAAATTCAATGCTTGGAATAATGCTTTGAGAATTAGAAAAGCATTAAAGAAAGAGCAACCAGATGTCGTCTTCTTCAACATTCAATTTTTGTCATTTGGAGATGGTAAAATTCCTGCAACTTTGGGCCTATTGAGTCCACTAATTGCCAGATTATCAGGATTCCCATCTTTGGTCCTACTACATAATATCATGGAGACCGTAGATTTGAAATCAGCCGGTATAACTAAGAATCCAGTATTAGCTGCTATTTATAGGCTATTTGGCAATATTATTACACGGTTTGTTTTGAGCGCGAATAGAGTGACTGTCACCATTCCTAAGTATGTCGAAATACTCGAACAGAAGTATAAGTGTAAAAATGTTGCCTTAGTGCCTCATGGGAGTTTCGAATTGCCTGACATGCCTAACTTTATGGATAACCGGGAACAACCATTACAGATTATGACCTTTGGCAAGTTTGGAACGTATAAGAAAGTTGAGGGTATGATTGAAGCTGTAGCACAGGTTCGTGAAGAAATAAATAAACCAATAGAAATAGTCATCGCAGGTACGGATAACCCAAATGTCAAAGGTTATCTGGCTGATGTAGCAGAACAATATAAAGCAATACCAAATATCAGATTTACGGGCTATGTCGAAGAAGAAGATGTCCCTGGGTTATTCATGGATGCGACAGCTGTCCTTTTTGACTATACAAGTACGACAGGTAGCTCAGGAGTATTGCATCAAGCAGGGAGTTATGGTAAGGCAGCGATCATACCAAAAATTGGAGATCTCAAAGAACTCGTAGAAGAAGAAGGATATGCTGGAGAATACTTTGAGCCAGGAGATGTGCAAGGAATGGCAAAAGCAGTAAAAAAATTACTCACAGATCATGAGTATCGCGAATCACTAGGTAAACAAAATTATGTTGCAGCTGCCGGATTGCCAATGGATGATATCGCAGAATGGTACATCATGCATTTCGAATCAATGCTGAATTAATACCAGTTTTTACAAGATTCTTTAGTACTTCATTTTTATTTGAACTAGCTGGAACAAGATCTTAAATGAATCTTTCATTGATAAGTGTGACCCATCCTCATGAATCCATCGTTTGAGAGGTTGCTCACAGATTATTTTCTGCACTGATTCCACACCAAAAAACTTCTTCATCCTCAAAAATATCTCAACATCGAAGAGCCAAGATGTCAAGAACTTATCATTAAACATATTTTCAGCGACATCTCTTGTCATCACTTTCGCTCCACACTGCGTATCGTTGAAAGACATGCCAAGGATATTCCGAATGATGAGATTTATTGATTTACTGATAATAGCTCGACCGCCTTCCTTAGTGATATTAGCACCCATTCTAGCCATCCTCGAACCTGCCACAATTTTAAATTCTGAATTTGTCAGAGTTGTGACAAGATCCTCGAAGTCTTCAAAATTTGTGGATAGGTCAGCATCCAGATATCCAAAGTAGTCAATCTGCTTGTCTTGAGTCAGGTGTAAAATGCCTTGTCGCACAGCTTCTGCTTTTCCTCCATTCTGTACACAATTATAGACACTGATAAAATCATCCTTGCCTTCTGCAATCTTGTGTAATACTTGTAAAGTGTTATCCTTACTTCCATCATTGACAAAGCAGAGATGATAACCGAGTTTGCGTTTGACAAAGTCAGTGAAATATTCTCCTTTTAGTCTATTCTCTTCATTGTAACAAGGAATAACAACTCCAACAATATTTTTCTGAACGGATTGTGCTTCTTGTTTTTTCGTGACTGACGTCCCTCTATGGAGAGGAACATTTAAGAGTTTATTAGTTCTGATGACAAGTTCGTTCAAGCCAACTGGCTTTTGCACGTAATCATCTGCACCGAGTTCAAACGCTTTGATTAATGACTCTTCCTCATCCGCACCTGTCATCACAATGATAGGAGTATCACTTCCTTTTTTTTGCTTTAAGATTCGCATGACTTCGAAGCCATCCATTTCTGGCATCATGAGATCAAGAATGATGAGGTCGGGCTGTATCGCCTGATATTTTTCAATCGCCTCAATACCTGATTCTGCAAAAATTACTTCATAACCTGCTTTTTTCAGCTTATGTTCTACTGACTTCAGAATCAAGGGTTGATCATCCACTGCCAAAATTTTCATAAGAGCTATTTTTGCAAAAATACAATTTATATTAGATAAATTTATAATATTAAACTATCTCTCTAGTAGTATCTTATGCCATATACTCTTGCTCATGTACCATATGTTCTCCCTTTGTTGCAAATCAAAAGCATTCGGTTGTCAGCAACGGGGTTAGTCCTTGGCACAATGCTACCTGATATTGAGTACTATCTCTGGTTGACAATGTACGGCTCTTGGGGGCATACTCCTATAGGTATTGTCTACGCTATTCCATTAGGCGTTATAATAGCAATGCTTTTTCACTTGCTAGTAAAACCAGCGCTGCTAACAGTATACCACCCAATATTGGACGAAGATTTAAAAGAAATGGCCAAAATTTGGTCTATAATATACTTAAAATCAAATAGTTACACATTAGTATTATCTATAATATTAGGTATCTTGATTCATCTGGGATTTGATCTTTTTTGTCATGAGCCTGGCTATATTTTTGGGATAGAACTCGATTGGTTAGTCATTGATGTGTTTTCTAGGCCTCTATACTATTGGCTTCAATTAGGATTATCTCTAATTGGAGTTACTGTATTAATGCATCTACTGATGTCTAAGATCAGAGTAAATCAATTCCTTGGTCTCTTAAGAGAGGATAATCAGGCCAAGTGTTTTACAATCATGTTTTTCCTTTTGGCTGTGATTATTGTTATTGTTCGATTTGCATTCGGAATTGCTGAAGAAAAGTATTGGATTCATTGGATGGTAATACTTACGGGTAGTGCAGCTTACAGCCTACTTTTGACTTGTATTCTTTTCAGATTTTGGATTTGGCGAAGGTAGCTCTATTGATTTCACAACTGAACCATAGGGTATGACAATAAGTTTACCATTGTCTTGCTTAATGAATAGCACACTTTGAGTCTTTCCTATCATGTTTCCAGAGAGAGTACTGTTGTCCATGTATTCAACGAGTATAGGTGCTTTTTTGTCAATTCGATTCTTATGTTTAATGCCATAAATTTCAGCTGCCATTTGTAAGTAGAGTAGCATAAAGATTGAGAAAAGCACTACACGAAATGTTCCATACCAAGATAATCTATCCATCCTCATCGCTGCAATCGAATAGGATTTTGGAAATTTTCGGGCAATCCATAGATCTAAGTGATACAGTCCGAAAGGCACAAGAATTGAAATCAATGTGTAGATAAATATTCTTTGATTCTCAAATGGTGCAACAACATAATCAAACAAGTCAGCATACTCGAAGATATTGATAGCATAGAGTTTGTAGTAATGATATTGAAACAACATCCCAATCCCGATCATAGCCAAATATGCAATTGTCAGGAGTGTTTGAAGTTCCTTCAGTATTTTTTCGAATGCATCTTTGATTAAGCCCTCTGACATTAGTTGGTTTATTGGTTGAAAATACAGAACAAAATTTACACCTTTGCGTTAAACTTTTATGCAAAAAACTAGACGTATGACCATAGACAATGTAATTGAAAGATTAAAGGACGGAAACGAAAGATTTGTAGCAGACAAACTTGATGGCAAATTGCAGGATTCTGCAAGACGAGACAGTCTTACAGCGGGTCAAGAACCCTATGCAATTATTCTTAGCTGTGCAGATAGTAGAGTTGTACCAGAACTTGCATTTGATACAGGACTTGGAGAATTATTCGTTGTCAGAGTAGCAGGTAATGTTGCAAACAGTTCATCGATTGCGAGTATCGAATATGCAGTAGCACATTGTGGTTCGAAAGTAGTGGTGGTATTAGGTCATCAAAGTTGTGGTGCTGTTACAGCTGCCGTTTCAGGAGGTGATAATGGATATAATCTGAATCATTTGTTATCTCATATTACTCCTGCAATTGGTGCAAGCCCCGAAGGCGCTCCGGTGAATGATGTAGTAAAGGTAAATGCAAAGCTAAATGCAGAAGAGCTAAAGACAAGATCAAAGATTATTAGAGATGCTGCAAATAGTGGTAGTATCCAAATCGTACCTGCATATTACAACCTCGATTCAGGAAGAGTAGATTTCCTCTAGGAAACTGCAGAACACAAAGAACAAATACCACTCAAAATGCTAACTTTGGGTGGTTTTTTTTTGATACAATTTATAATTTTCATGAAGAAATTTGATGTAGTTGTTATTGGCTCTGGCCCTGGAGGATATGTCTCAGCAATTCGTTGCGCTCAATTAGGTATGAAGACAGCAATTATTGAGAAGAGAGCAACCTTAGGTGGTACTTGCCTCAATGTAGGATGTATTCCGTCTAAGGCATTACTGGACTCTTCAGAGCATTATCATAATGCCACCCATACTTTTGATCAACATGGGATCAAGACACAGAATGTGACGGTGGATATGCCTCAGATGATTAAAAGAAAGCAGGAAGTCGTAGATCAAACGTGCTCAGGTGTCGCTTTCCTCATGAACAAAAATAAGATAGAGACTGTCTATGGTACGGCGACATTCAAGGATAATAGCACATTAAGTGTTGCTTTGAATGCTGGTGGTTCTGAAGAAATTCAAGCCGATCATTTTATCATAGCAACTGGATCCAAACCAAACTTGCCTGATGCATTTAATTATGATGGTAAGCGAGTTATTAGTTCTAGAGAAGCACTAGAGATAACAAAGGTGCCAAAGAAAATGGTCATCGTTGGTGGAGGAGTTATTGGACTTGAATTGGGTTCTGTGTATGCTAGGTTAGGGACTGAAATACATGTTGTTGAATATGTTGATAGGATTCTGCCTGGCATGGACAAAGATTGTAGCAAAGAACTCACTAGGTCTCTCAAGAAACTTGGAATGAAATTTTATTTCAAGCATGCAGTTGTGGGTACAAAGACAACTTCAAGATCAGTGACAGTGCAAGTGGAGAAAAGAGATAGTGATGAGAAATTTGAATTGAAAGCAGATTATTGTCTGATAGCAATCGGAAGAGTTCCTTATACAGAGGGTCTGGGTCTTGAGAACACGAGTGTCAAACTTGATGATCGAGGAAGAATCGAAGTTGATGACCACTTCAGGACAACAGCTCAGAATATTTATGCAATTGGTGATGTTGTTAAAGGGATGATGCTAGCCCATAAAGCTGAAGAAGAAGGTGTTTTTGTGGCAGAAATGTTGAGTGGCCAAAAACCACACATAGACCATAATCTCATTCCTGGAGTAGTCTATACTTGGCCTGAAGTTGCGGCAGTAGGCAAAACAGAGCAACAATTAAAAGACCTTGGCACTCCAATTAAAGTAGGAAAATTCCCTTACAAAGCGCTTGGAAGGGCAAGAGCCAGTATGGATATTGAGGGAATGATTAAGGTGATAAGTCATGCAGAGACTGATGAAATATTAGGAGTACACATGGTAGGGGCACGTGTAGCAGATATGATTATGGAGGCGGTTGCTTTGATGGAATTTAGAGCTTCTGCTGAAGATATGGCTAGGATTTGTCATCCTCATCCTACTTATACAGAAGCTGTCAAGGAAGCCGCTCTTGCTGTGCATGATCGACCAATCCATATCTAATCATTGTACTTAGTTCGTTTGGTAATTTCTACTCGTAGCCTAATCAAAAGCTATACTTCAACCCCATACTTAATTGAGCGGTATATGGCTTGAGTGATGTATCTGTTGTTGTCCTCCAATTACTTAACGCAAGACTAGAGAGACAGCGACCTGACAGTGCAAGATGTTGAGTTAGTTTCATTTCCACACCTAGATTCAAAGCTCCTTGGATAGTGTTATTCCAGCTGTAGCTTGTTTCGCTTCTGTCTACTTGAAAAGGTGAATAAGTTAATGCGTTTTCTTGGAGAGTCTTTCCATGGAAATGAGATACTAGAGTATATTCTGCCCCAATACCTGCATGTAGAGCTATGCGTTTATGGTTGTATAGTTGATAATTCAGTAATACTGGTATTGTCAATGTTGAATAAGTATTATAATGCAAGACTTCCTCAAAAGCTACTGCAGGAACATCCTTCTTCAGACCTGCCATTTGTTGGCCTGTGAGACTATTCGAAATAGGGTAGATGAGGAGTGTATCTGCTTCTCTATAATAATAAAACCTTGATTCAAGTTTGCGATAGTTTACACCAGTAGTAACGCTCCATTTGTCGTTAATACCATATGTGCATAGCAGGTGCGCACTTTGAGAGACTATGGGATCTTCTACTTCTGATAATTTGTCTCCGAGATCAGATTGAGAAAAAAGCGGCAACCAGATTGTAGACCCAACACCTACTTCCAATGAAATAGATTTCGGATCCTTTCTTTCGAAAGACAAGTCTTCCTCAGAAACCACAATTGAAGTTGTATAGTCTCGGGTGTCTATGTGAGATGATTCCAACCTTGCAATTGTTGCAATAGTAATCTCGTCGCCAGCTAATCTCCTGGGGTTATCAATAGATTGTATTGATTTAGAATCGGTATTGCCTTCTGTATTAAGAAGACCAATCTCTCGATTACTATCAATTATT
>JAHDEL010000016.1:0-22344 GCA_020628855.1 Saprospiraceae bacterium
AACCTAGAATGACGGTACCAAAAACCGTAGTGTTGCCAATTACACCATGGGTCAAAATCGACGCAAAGTTAGTACTTTTTTAAATTCAACAATCAAATAAATGGCAATATTTCTTATTCCACCAGTTGATAGATATCAGGAAGATTTCTTCCTAATTCATTATAATCAAGGCCATATCCTAAAACGAAGGCGGATGGGATAGCCTTACCAATAAATTGTAGTGCTATTCCTGAATGATCTGAATCTGGTTTGTGAAGTAGAGTAGCTATCTCAACTGAAGCTACATCTTCGAAAGCTTGATGTTCCAATAGCTTAGTCATGCTAAGACCAGAGTCAACAATATCTTCAATAAGCAGAATGTGCTTTCCTGACACATCAGGCAAATGGCCAAGATTTACTTTGACTGAGCCAGAAGATGCCAGACCATCATAAGAGGAAAGCTGAACAAAATACGTTGCTACGTCACTTTCACATGCTCTTAATAGATCACTTGCAAAGAGATAAGCGCCTTTCAAAACAACGATGGCAATCACTGACTTACCACGATAGAAGTCATCAATCGTTTTCGCCATGGTTTCTACAATTGACTGTATCTCTTCAGCGGAAATAAAGCGCTCAAAAGTCAGTTTTCCAAGGGATATTTTAGATGCCATACTTATCAATGAGGTAAACTAAACTTGTCATTGCAGCACCACCCAAAGCAAGCTCTCTTGGATGGACAGTATCAATATTATCAGCAGCTGTATGATGGTAGTCAAAATAACGCTGACTATCTGGCCTTAATCCGATCAGTATCCCTTTTTGAGACTTGAGAGGATTGATGTCTGCTCCTGCGCCGCCTTTCTTTATATAGAGATCATAAGGCTCCAAGAGTGTTTCAAATGATTTAAGTTTGGTTAATTTCTCAATGAATACATCCTCATGAGCAGTGCAAGAAAAACCACGAGGTGTAAAGCCCCCAGCATCTGATTCTATAGCGGCAATATGCTTTTCATTATTTGCATTTGAATATTCAGCATAAGATCTGCCACCATTCAGACCGTTTTCTTCATTTGTGAAAAGGACACAGCGCAAAGTCCGCTTCGGTGTATATCCCATTGCTAATAGTGTTTCAAGAACTTGTATAGATTGCATACAACCAGCTCCATCATCATGTGCACCTTGTCCAAGATCCCAAGAATCGATGTGACCTCCTACAAGTATGATCTCATCTGGATATTCCGAACCCTGAATTTCTGCGATTATACTATATGATGTTGTATCAGACAGAGGCTGTGCAGTTGAAGAAAGATGTGCATAAGCTGGTCCTTTTGTTAACAATGCAGAAAGTGCTTCTGCATCAAAAGTGGAAATGGCAATTCCTGGTATTTTGTTTGTCGCATCTTCTTCATATACTGTTACTCCAGTATGAGGTATTGTGTCAATTTGACTCGCCATAGATCTTACAATCACTGCTTTTGCACCAAATTTTCCTGCTCTGGATGGCCCATATACCCTTTGGTCAACTGCTCTGCCATACGCATGGAATGTCTGTGTTAATCCAGGATCCATAGGCCTTGAAAAGTAAACAACTTTATCTTTTACAGTATTATCTAGACTGTCAAGATGTTGGAGTTCGATAATTTCTCCAGAGATATGCTTGCCATCCGTCCCTAGAGAATTTCCTAGCATTGTACTTCTAACTGGTAGCCTCCCAAAAGGCGTCATAATATCTAAGGAATGCTGCCCTCTGAACCATCGCGGTACTTGACACTCGACTTGGAATGTGCGATCTATCTCCAGTGATTGCAATACTTGTTCAGCATAGACTAATCCATCATAAGATGCTTGATTTCCACTTAATCGCGGTCCTGCTGTACGACACAAGGTATCGAGCCAGTGATATACTTTAGAGTCTTTGAGAGCAAATTCGTGAATATCCTTCAGCATGAATGCATCCTCATCAGAAAATTGTCCATAACTCAAATTGAGAATAGCAATTAACGAGATGAATAGTGATATGAGTTTCTTCATAAAGTAAATATGGTAAAATTCGAGCAATAGGAATTATTTTCTCCTTGTGATTGTTTGACTGTTTGATAGATTAAATACCTGAATTTGAGTCCTTTCTTGTTACTTTTGTAATATCAAAAGTCAAAAGTATTGACTGCCTCAGAAAAATAAGAAACAATTGATTAATCTACTTTTTCCGCTGTTGACGAAGGATGTTCCGAAAACTATGTCCGATGAGGATATTGTGCAAGAATATTTGAGAACGCAAAATGTTGCTTACTTCGACATCTTATATAAGAGATATTCAGGAAAGATTTTTGCAAAATGTATCTCATTACTCAAGTTCGAAGGAGAGGCAGAAGATGCAATGCAAGAGATTTTCATGAAGATTCTGCTAAACATGGCAAAGTTTAGTGGGAAGTCTAGATTTTCGACTTGGATCTACTCGATAACTTACAATTATTGTATTGATATCATCAGAAGAAAGAAGAAAGACCCAAGTTTGCTTGTTGATAATTTTGCAACGAGCCATGATACGATCGATGATGTAGATGACGCGTTTTTGTTAGAGGTAAATATCAAAAGGTTGAAGATTATACTTGACGAGATACCTGTGAGTGATAAGACAATCTTATTGATGAAGTATCAAGATGAGATGAGTATTAAAGAGATAGGCACAGTATTTAATAAGTCAGAAAGTGCCGTCAAAATGAAAATAAAAAGAGCTAAACATAAGTTTAGGTCCATATATCAAGAAATGTATAAAGATTAGGGATGCCGGAAGTGAACAATTTCAAAGAATTAGAACGATTACAATCAGAAGAATTTAAAGCTTCTACTGATAAGGTCAAGCGGAATGTCAATAATAGCTTGGCATCTTTTGGTCTGATGGCAAATGTCATTGAACTATACTTCTCACGAATGTTCGAAGTTTTTGTAGATCTTACGAACACAAGTTCTTCAAAATCAAATACTGATATAGATAAAAAAGATTTATAAGTACTTTGTATCTTTGTCTTTTTATCTGTCAAACGTATTCGAATAATCAACATTATGTTATTTCTGCCCCTCTTTGAGTTTTCCTTATCGAACTCACTTACCACCTTATTGAATCAAGTCGTTGCAGGATTGCCAAAGTTCTTTTTTGCAATCATTGTTCTCATACTTGGCATTTTCATTTCTAAGCTTGTTGCAAAAATGATAAAGGCGGCTTTGCAGAAATTGAATATTGATGCACTAGGTGAGAAACTGAATGAAATTGAGATAGTTGACAAGTCTAATATTAGGATAAAGCTGAGTGATGTCATTAGCAAAATCTTCTACTATATCTTGTTGCTTTTTGTATTAGTTGTAGCTACTGATATCCTTGACCTAGAGCCAGTGTCTAATTTGGTGGTAGGGATTTTTGAGTTCATGCCAAAGTTGATTGTTGCATTGATCATTTTGGTCTTCGGGACCTTGCTTGCTGATGGCATAAGATCAATTGTGCAGACAGCTTGTGATTCTTTAGGTATACCATCTTCTAAGCTCATAGCATCATTCCTATTCTATTTCTTATTTATCAACATCTTCGTGAGTGCCTTATCCCAAGCAGAGATAAATACAGAATTTTTATCTACGAACATTTCTATTCTTATAGCAGGTCTTGTATTGGCATTTGCTATAGGGTATGGTCTTTCGACCAAATCAACAATGACTAACTATCTGGCTAGTTTTTATACGAATGACAGATTTAACATAGGTGATCGAGTGACTTTAGACGGTATTACTGGTCTAATAGTTGAAATGGATAAACGATCCGTGACGATCGATACAGGAAGCAGTAGAGTTTTGTTTCCATTATCCAAACTCTTGAATGAAAAGATTGAAATACATAATTAAACTATTACTTAAAAAAACTGAAATGAAGAATTTTATTTTAACACTCTTAGTAGGTTTCGTTGGTTTGGCTGCAGTTTCAGCACAAACTGTCGATGAATTAAAAACTATGAAGGCAGAGAAGCAAGCTGCTGCTGATGCGCTTTTAGCTGAGGTTGCTGACCTAGACAAGCAGATTTACGAGTTTCCAGGATGGAAATTTGGTGGTGTTGGTATTGCTGGTTTTGACCTTAACTCAAACACAAACTGGTTTGCAAATGCATTGCCTAACTCTCAAGCAAACGGTTGGGGATTAAGTTTAGGAGCTTTTGCTAATCTTGACAGAGAAAAGTATTTCTGGAGAAATTTAGGAAACTTAAATCTTAAGAGAGTAAATACTCTTTTAGATAGAACTCTAAGTGATGAAGATCAGAAAGAAGCAACAATCAGTACTTTCACTGATAACCTTGATGCATCTTCACTTTTTGGTTATAAATTGACAGAGAAGATCGCTGTATCTGCGGAAGCAAAGTACATATCATCTTTATTGAACTTTAACAATCCGGGACAATTAACTGCTTCAGCTGGTGTGACTTGGACTCCTATTCAGAATCTTGTAGTTCTCATCCACCCACTTGGATACCAATGGAATTTCCCTGGTGACAGATTTGTATCTAGTGTTGGTGCAAAGATTGGTGCTACTTACGCTGCAGAAATTATTCCTGGCGTAGCTTGGAGTTCTAACTTAAGTGCATTCGTGCCATATGGAGAAGGTTCAGGAGTTCTTCAAGCTTTTGAAGAAACTGCTAACAGCACAAGACTTGCACCTGAGTATGACTTTGATAAAGTTTTAGCTGGACAAGAAAGAGCAATTGACTATTCTCAAGGAGATTTACTGAATTGGTTGTGGATTAACTCTTTTTCTACAAGTTTATTCAAAGGAATCGGAGTTGGTTTGACTGTTGGTCTTAGACAAGATAAGCAGGTAGCTAATCAAGCACTTTATAATAATTCAAGAGGTAGTTATGATCCTAGTAATCCTGGAGACAGTAACCCAAGTGCTATTCAGAGTTATTATACATTAGGTCTTTCTTACAACTTCTAAGAAAGTACTTATAAAATATATGAAGAGCCTGTTCGCTATGCGGACAGGCTTTTTTATTTTTAGCATTCCTAAAATCAACGCTTACTGAAAATGGCTGATAAAACCTTATTCCTTCTCGATGGTCACGCTCTTGTCTATAGAGCACACTTCGCTTTCATCAATCGTCCACTCATTAACTCTAAAGGTATTAATACCTCAGCGATTACTGGGTTTGTGAGGACATTATGGGATTTGATGCAAAATCAAAAGCCGACACATATAGCTGTAGCATTTGACCCGAAAGGCAAAGTATTTCGACACGCTGATTTTCCAGATTATAAAGCCAACAGAGATGCACAACCTGAAGATATTGGTATTGCATTGCCGTACATTGAAAAAATTGTCAAAGCATTCAATATACCAATCATGATGGTTGAGAATTATGAAGCTGATGATGTCATTGGCACAGTGGCTAAGCAAGCTGAGAAAGAAGGTTTCACGGTCTATATGGTTACACCTGATAAGGATTACGCTCAGTTAGTTTCTGATAAAATATTCATGTATAAGCCATCTCGACAAGGAAATGGTGTAGACATTTTAGGGGAGAAAGAAGTACTTGAAAAATGGGACATTGAGCGCGTTGAACAAGTAATTGATGTGTTGGGATTACAAGGAGATAGTGTAGATAACATTCCAGGGATTCCAGGTATTGGGGCTAAGACAGCAGTTAAGCTGTTAAAGCAATTCGGTAGCGTCGAGAATTTGATCGCAAATACCGATCAACTCAAAGGGAAGCAAAAAGAAAATGTTGAGAATTATGCAGAACAAGGTCTGCTTTCCAAAAAATTGGCAACTATCAACATTGATTCACCCATCACTTTTGAGGCAGATCAATATAAGATAGACCCAATGAATAAGGAAGCCTTGGGAGAAATCTTTAAAGAGCTAGAGTTTAGGACATTAGCACAGCAAATTCTCGGAGGTGGTGGACCAACGCAAGGCAGTTTGTTTGGAAGTGCTTCAGCTAATACTGAACAGTCTTCACAGGCACCACAGTATAGTGTTGCTAATAAGAATATTGACTCAGTAGACCATACCTATCATCTAATAGACTCTCTTCCTGGCTATGCTGAACTAATAGAAAAACTTTCAAAAGAGAAAGCTATCAGTTTTGATACAGAAACTACCAATATCGATGCAAATATCGCTGAGCTAGTTGGATTAGTTTTCTCAATAAAAGATCATGAAGCTTATTATATACCCATTCCGGAGGATAAAGATGAAGCTTTGCATATAGTAAACCAGTTCAAGCCATTGTTAGAGAACCCACAAATCTTAAAAATTGGCCAGAATATCAAATATGACAAATTGATGATGAAGTGGTATGATATAGAGCTTGTTGGGCCGTATTTTGATACTATGATTGCACATTATTTGTGTGAGCCTGATTTAAGACATAAGCTTGATTATCTCTCAGAGTCTTACCTCAATTATAAGATGGTGCCAATTACAGATTTGATTGGGAGGGCTGGAAAGAATCAACTGACAATGCGAGATGTTCCTTTGGAAAAAGTGGTACAGTATGCTGGTGAAGATGCAGACATCACCTATCAGCTAAAAGCTATATTAGAAGACCAACTCAAAGAAGCAGATATTACCTCAGTCTATAATGACATTGAAGAACCACTCATTGATGTTCTCACTGATATTGAATATGAAGGAGTAAGGATTGATGGAGATTTCTTGAATAATTATTCTAAAGTATTAGAAGGCTGGATTGCTGAGAAGAAGACACGAATATATGAGGCTGCTGGTGTAGATTTTAATATTGGAAGCCCGAAGCAAGTCGGTGAAGTATTGTTTGAGAAACTAGAAATTCCTTACCGTTGGAGAAAGACAAAAACAGGTGCGTATTCTACTGATGTCGAAAAATTGACTGAGCTTGCATTAGATAACGAAATCGTTGCAAATATTCTAGAGTACAGAAAATTTACTAAACTCAAATCTACCTATGTCGATTCGTTGCCACTGATGATAAACCCTAAAACTGGAAGAGTGCATAGTAACTTCAATCAAGCTAGAGCAGCAACAGGAAGGTTAGCATCAGAGAATCCAAATTTGCAAAACATTCCGATCAAGAATGAAGAAGGTAGAGAGATTAGGAAAGCTTTTGTTCCCCGAGATGAGGATCATATTTTATTGGCCGCAGATTACTCACAAATAGAATTGAGAATAATCGCAGATATTAGCAAAGATCCAGTAATGCTAAGTGCATTCAAAGAAGGGAAAGATTTTCATAGAGCAACAGCTGCACAAGTGTATAATGTAGACTATGATGCAGTGACAAGCGAACAGCGAAGAAATGCTAAGACAGTAAACTTTAGTATTATCTATGGAGCAGGTGCAACTAATCTGAGTCGACAACTTGGAATCAAGCGAGCTGAAGCTAAAGATCTCATCGAAAAATATTTTGAAGAATTTCCATCACTCAAGAAGTATATGGATGAGACTGTCGACTTTGCAAGAGAACATGGTTTTGTAAAAACTCTTGCAGGAAGAAAACGAACCCTTCGAGATATCAACTCTAGAAACGGACTTACTAGAAGTAATGCAGAACGGGTGGCAATAAATACTCCCATACAAGGGAGTGCAGCAGATATGATCAAGCTCGCAATGGTAGAAATCAGAAAGCAAATGATCAAAGGCAATTATAAGTCAAGGATGATTCTTCAGGTGCATGATGAACTCGTTTTTGATGTGTACAAGCCCGAGCTAGAAACACTAAAACCGCTCATAGAACAATGTATGCGAGATGCGCTCCCAGGATTAGATGTACCTATTGAAGTAGGGATGGGAACAGGTAATAATTGGTTGGAAGCGCATTAAAGACTGATATTCAACGAGTTAGGAAGTTTGTTTAAAGTTTTTTAGTTTTTGTTATTTTCAATTCATTTTGAAAATAAAAATTATTTATCTTCAGATAAACTGGATAAATAATTAATAATCAAACAGTTACATATATCGTGCTGTAATTAGAATAAGTTTTGTTTAAGTAAAACTTGGATTTTGTTTAACTTTCAATTAAATTTGAAAGTATAATAAGTAATCGTAAAATTCAAGCTTATGTCTACTCACGATTTTCAACTCAATTTTAATAATTTGACTCCTTCTCTTAATTCGTTTGCTTATAACCTGACGAAGAACAGAGAAGAAGCAGAAGATTTATATCAAGAGACTGCCTTTAGGGCTTACACTAACAGAGATAAGTTTAACCCAGGCACAAACTTCAAGGCTTGGTTATTTACAATTATGAAGAACATATTCATCAATAACTATAGAAGAAAGGTGAAGATGAATACGATCATGGATGCCACTGATAATAATTACTATATTAATTCAGGAAAGAACAAAATTGGGAATGGAGGTGAAGCTTCAATCCTAATGCAAGAGCTTGATGGAATGATAGAATCATTAGATGTGGATATCAAGCAACCATTTCTTATGCATTTTACTGGATATAAATACCAAGAGATTGCAGACCAATTAGGTCTTCCTTTAGGAACGGTCAAATCTAGAATTTTCTTTGCACGTAAGGCTTTGAAGGAATTAATTACAAAGAGTTACGGTAGTTATGAAAATTTGAGAGCTGGAATGGCAGTATAGCAGTAAGTTTGCCAAAATCTTTTGGCTCTGGAAAGCTTACAATTACTCAAGAAAATTCAAGAATGGCATCTGGGCATTGACAGAAAAATGCCTTGGAAAGAAACACTAGATCCTTACAAAATCTGGATTTCAGAAGTTATCCTTCAGCAAACTCAAGTTGCTCAAGGCCTAAAGTATTATCATAGATTCTTGGCTGCATTTCCTACTGTACAGGCTCTAGCTGATGCATCTGAAGCTGAAGTGATGAAACAATGGGAAGGGTTAGGTTACTATAGAAGGGCCAAGAATCTGCATATAGCAGCTCAACAAATAGTTGAAAAGCACCAAGGAAGATTTCCTATCAATTTTGAAGATGTTCTTGCTTTGCGAGGTATAGGAGACTACACAGCTTCTGCAATTTGTAGTTTTGCCTATGATCAACCATATCCTGCAATTGATAGCAATGTAGAGCGAATTTTTTCAAGATACTTTGGTATCGAGTTGAAGAAGAGTTCGGCTAGCTTGAAGCAAGCTATTAAGCAAATTGTAGGGACACCATTCAAGAAGGTCAAGTCTGCTGGGGAGCTAAATCAAGCTTTAATTGATTTTGGAGCGTTGGTTTGCAAATCTAAGACTGCACACTGTGATCACTGTCCCTTGCAAGAAAGTTGCTATGCCTATGCTAATGATCAAGTCTATAATCTGCCTATTAAATCAGCCAAGAAGTCAAAGCAAGAGCGCTATTTTCACTATAGCATTTTAAAATCAGAAAACCAGATTTGGATTTCAGAGCGTCGAGCTTCTGATATTTGGTTGGGATTGCATGAGTTCTATTTGGATGAGCTGGCGACGAAGACTGACTTAGAAGAAAGTAAAACCAGAGCTTTTCAGAATATTGTTAGAACAAAATGTTTTCGAAAACTATACAAACAAGAATTAACACACCGTCGAATCTTTGCACTTTTCACATTGTATGAGTTGGCTGCCGTACAAGAAATTAAACATGGGTCCTGGGTACCACTAGAAGAGTTGAATTCGAAGACCTTTCCAGGAGTTATTCGCTTGTTTTTAGATGAAAATATGCATAACTTTATTTGCTAATACATATTTGAGAATGGTAAACAAAGTAATCCTTATTGGCAATGTTGGAAAAGAACCAGAAATTAGACATTTAGAGTCTGGATCAGCATTAGCAAGATTTTCATTGGCAACAAATGAAAGCTATAAGGATAAGAATGGTGAGTGGCAGCAAGTGACCGAATGGCACAATATAATTATGTGGAGAGCTCTCGCAGAGCGTGTCGAGAGAAGCGTAAGAAAAGGCTCTACTCTTTATCTTGAAGGTAAACTCACAACAAGAAAGTGGCAAGACTCTGATGGTAATGATAAGTATACAACAGAAGTTGTGGCTAACACATTTAGAATTCTTGACAAACGCGATAATACTCAACAACAAGGTTATAATACACCTCTTCCAGAGGCAGAACCTTTCCAAGCTGTGAGTAGTGCTCAACCAGCAGCTGTAAGCAAACCAAAAGTGGAAACTGAAGATGATCTTCCATTTTAATTTTTCTAATTAATTCGATTGAATTTGGATCCCGATCCCAGTTTATACTTACCCTTTTTGCTACTAACAATCTGGACAGGTCCAGTGCTCTTTTCCATAATTGGTGTTATTTTACTCATAGTAGCTTCTGGGTTAATATCGGGTTCTGAGGTTGCATTTTTCTCGATTACTCCGACTGACACAAAAGAACTGGAGGAAGAGAAGACAAGATTTTCAGAGAGGATACTCAAACTGAGATCCGAACCTCAGAAACTTTTGGCCACAATACTCATCACAAATAATTTGGTCAATATTATGATCATTTTATTGTCAGATTATGTGCTCAGGCAATTACTTCCAGAGTCAGTATTTATGTCTTGGGGAGAAGCATTGGCCCAATATATTCCTCTCGAGCCATATGCATTATTCAGATTGATTAATTTTCTGATTACAGTTCTTGGAGTAACATTTATTCTTGTCTTATTTGGAGAAATCCTACCTAAAGTCTATGCTAATGTTAGACATTTAAGTTTAGCCAAACGAATGGCAGGACCAATGTCTTTATTCATGAGACTGTTCTCACCTATTAGTAATATTATGGTAAGCTGGGGAAGCTCATTAGAGCAAAGGGTAGAACAAGCAACTATCACAGATAGTACTAAGAAGGATGATTTAGAGCAAGCGATTGAGTTTAGTGTAGATCAAGAGATTTATGAAACAGATGAGGCTGATTTGCTCAAAGGTATTATCAACTTTGGTGAAGTGAGTGTCAAGCAGATTATGAAGTCGCGCATGGATATCGTAGGCATAGAGTTAAATACTCCTTACACCGAACTAATGGATCTCATTAAGTCATCTGGATTCTCACGATTACCAGTATTTAATGAAAATCTAGATGCAATTGAAGGGATACTCTATGTTAAAGACTTGCTCGGGTTGACCAAAGAAGACAAAACATTCGAATGGCAAGCTCTAGTGCGAGATAATATCATGTATGTTCCTGAAACGAAAAAAATTGATGAATTGCTCAAGGAGTTTCAAGTGAAGCGATTGCATCTCGCAATTGCGGTGGATGAATTTGGAGGCACCTCTGGATTAGTTACTCTAGAAGATATCATGGAGGAAATCATTGGCGAGATCAAGGATGAGTTTGATGATGAACGTGAAGTAGAATATGTCAAAATAGATGAAGACACCTTTATTTTTGATGGTAAAGTTCTTCTCAATGACGCTTGTAGAGTAATGCAGATTGATCTTGACATTTTTGATAAAGTGAAGGGAGCCTCTGACTCTTTAGCAGGACTCATTCTAGAGTTGAAAGGAAGTATTCCTAAGAAGAGTGAAAAAATACAGTATGATAACTTTGCATTTCACATACGAGAAGTTTCAAAACGTCGTATTAAAGAGGTCAAAATAGAAATAGAAAGAAGCGAAAATGAATAAGCTAGTTTCTGCTGTATTGGTAGTATCGCTCATGATGAGTTGTGGACAAGAGAAGGTCTATTTACCCAAGCCTCGTTTATTTCCACAAGTTAACCTACCAGAGAAAGGCTATCAGGAAGCATCAGAATCAGACTGTCCATTTACGTTTACTTATCCAACATATGGGTCACTCAATAGAGAAGAATATTTTAAGGATGA
Source organism: Saprospiraceae bacterium (assembly GCA_020628855.1). GTDB lineage: Bacteria > Bacteroidota > Bacteroidia > Chitinophagales > Saprospiraceae > JAHDHH01. Next base: position 11,763 of record JAHDEL010000016.1, read on the forward strand.
AGACCCAGTGCATTCTTGCTGGTTTGATTTAACCATGAAAGAAATTAATGCGAGTATCCATTTTAGTTACATTCCTGTAAATGATAGACCACATTTTGACGAGCTTGTCAATGATGCTTTCAGAATGGTCACAGAGCATAATCAGAAAGCAGATGGAAGAAGAGATTCTTTGTTTAGGAATAAGCATGATGTAGAAGGATTATTATTTGATATCGAAGGGGATGTAGCTACACCTATCCAATTCTTTATGACTGATAGTACCTCACATTTTTTGAGAGCTTCCCTCTATTTTGATGATAAGGTCGATGCTGATTCAATTGCTCCAGTCTTGCGTTTTGTACGCACTGACATTGATACTTTGATTGAGTCATTTCAGTGGAAATTTTAAACTAAAGACTGTAGTGCAAGCTTTTACACCATTGACATTCAAGAGTGGTCATACGATGCACAATCGTTTTGTACTTGCACCTATGACAAACTGCCAGTCTGCAGAATCTGGAGAATTATCCAATGAAGAATGTAATTGGCTGAGTCTGCGAGGTGAGGGAGGTTTTGCTATGGTTATGACCTGTGCTTCTCATGTTCACTTGAATGGGAAAGGATTCCCTGGCCAGCTTGGTATTTATTCTGACAAACTGAACTCTGGCCATAAATTACTCACAAGTGCATTAAAGCATTCCGGAGCAATAAGTATTATCCAACTTTTCCATGCCGGACTTAGATCGCCAAAAGAGCTGATTCGTAGTCATCCTATGGCTCCTTCTGACGTTGATAAATATGGTGCAAAAGCTATGAGCGCTGAATCCATTCAACAAACGATTACTGCGTTTGTAGACGCAGCAAAGCGAGCTGAAGCATGCGGTTATGATGGAGTAGAGTTGCATGGTGCTCATGGCTACCTACTTGCTCAATTTCTCAGTAGCAAGTATAATCAGAGAACTGACGAATATGGTGGAGGATTAAGGAATAGATCTAGGATCTTATTCGAAATCATCCATAAGATTCGAGAGCAAACAGGTCCAAACTTTATGCTTGGACTCAGACTTTCTCCTGAACGATTCGGAATGGACATTGAAGAAATTCAAGAACTGTTCGTTAGACTGGTTGAAGAAGATAAATTGGACTTTATTGATGTTTCATTGTGGGATCATCGTAAACTGCCTGAAGCAGAATCTCTCCAAGACTTATCATTGCTGGAGTATTTTTCTTCATTAGATAGAAAGCAAACTAAACTCACAGTTTCTGGTAAAGTTCTGGCATATCATGATGTGCAATTTCTACTTGAGCAATCTATTGATTTTGTTGGGATTGGAAGGGGAGGGATCTTACATTCTGACTTTCCAAATCAATGTAAGGTGAACCCCAATTTTGAATGCGTCCGACTACCTGTCACTCCTAGTTACTTAGCTGGTCAAGGATTGAGTCCTAAATTTATACAGTATATGAGACGTTGGGACGGCTTTGTTGACGATTCCTTTGCCTAAACTCTACCTGTCCGTTAGAGGAGTTCTTTGAGATAATGGTCTGGATTATCTAATATAGCCTTTGTTATACGGTAATGATCTGTATCATGCAATGTTGCCTCAGTGATACTATCATTCTTAAAGAGATAGAGGTTGGATTGAGGGCAGGACATAATGATTGGACTATGGGTAGCTACAATGAATTGACAGCCGATCTTAGACTTTTCTAACATGAGAGCCATTAATTCCAACTGACGATTTGGAGAAAGAGCTGCTTCAGGTTCATCTATGAGATAGAGCCCTTTTCCGGTGATTCTAGATTTAAAAAACTTGATAAAGCTTTCACCATGAGAGAGTGCTTCCAAATCTTGCCCATAGCGCTTCACAAGACTGTCTTTTTCTCCAGTGATTGCACCTAAGGCAAGTTTGATATCTCCGCCAGTCCAGTTTGCTTGTAATTCTTCTGCTTCTTTGTTGAGTTCTGCAATGTCGTTTTTTATTTTTCTTGCGAAGCCAATAAAATCTTCAGCACGTACGAAGAAGCCATGTCTACTTTTGTCGGTATACCGGAGGGATAGATAATTCCCTAACTCATTTGCTGCAGTAAGAGAAGCATCGTTTTCTAGTCTTAAACTACCAGCAATTGGTACTTCTGTAGCTGCTGCAAGTGCTTCTAGAACTGTAGATTTGCCACTGCCATTTTCGCCGACAAAGAATGTGATTGGTTGCGTTAAATCTATTGACTCAAATTGTTGAATAAGAGGTAGTGTCCATGGAAATTTATCAGACGAATCTTCAGGGATATTTCTTAATCTAATACTTGAAATTATCATTTCTGTGAGGTCAGAACTTACCAAGTTTTCTTGATGGATGGATTGGATACCCATTGACTCCACTTCTTATTATAGGTATGAATCTGATGGGTGTTATCGCCATCTTGATTCTCTAAAGGCAACCCTCTATTAGCCCATTCAAAGATGCTGCCATACAGGTTAAACACTGATGAGTAGCCCTTCTCTTGAAGCATTTCGCCTAACTTCTCACTTCGATATCCAATCGAACAGTATGTGATGACTTTAGCATCTTGTGGTATATTGTCAAGGACCGACCAATCAGGATTTTCATATCCTATATAGAGTGCGCCTGGAATATGACTTGTCTCATACTCCTCCAATTCTCTGACGTCTAATAAGATGATTTCATCTTTCTTATATCCTAATACATCAGATACACTTATTATTGGGACTGTAAAGCTTAAAGTGCTAGCAACCTTATTTTGAAACTTAGGATCACTGCATTGTTGAGCCTCCTGAGTGATACCTGAGTAAGGCATGATAATTAGGAGTAAGACGAAAGACTTAGTAAATTTTCTTAGGACCGTTTCCCACATAATCTTCGATTATTTGATTATCAGCACAGAGTTGCTTTAAAATAGTATCTCTCCAAGGTTTAATCTCTTCTTTGATATGATCTGGATAGAGCATATGAATATTTGGACCAGCATCAATAGTAAAATATACTGGCAATCCAGATGACTTTCTAAATGCCCTAATGGCATTGATAATTCGAATGGAATTGGGTTCTAATAATACGAATGATGGTTCGCTGCACATCATAAGCCCATGCAAGGTCAATGCCTCATCTTCCACCAATTGACCAAAAGCTGACAGATCATCAGTCTTCATAATTTCTACCAAATGTTGAAGTCTTTGTTTCGCTAGACCGTACCTCGCTTCTGCAAATGCACTCTTGTCCATGAGGCCATGACCCGCAGATGAACTGACTGACTTTTCAGCTTTCGAAACAATTAGTATGTCATCATGAAAGTTGAGATATATTGGATGGACATGTTCATTATAATCTATTGAATACTTGTTTGTAGTATCTGGTATAGCACTTTCTCCCCAAATACCTACCGAATTATTGACAGAGCGAGATGCACTGCCGCTGCCAAGCCTTGAAAGGTGTGAGGCAAGTTTGTAATCTAAATCAGACCCTTGGTGTTGAGCATTGATATCTGCTAGGCACATAGCTAGAGCAGAAAATGCTGATGCACTGCTCGCTATTCCGGATGAATGTGGAAAGCTATTACTAGATGCAATCTTAAATGCCGTTTCATTCAACCACGGTAGTAAGTCTACAATTGAAGAAAGATATTTTGTTATCCTTTCGGCAAATGCTGGATTTTCCTTGCCTTCAAATTCGAAATGAACAGTGAGAGCTTCTTGTCCCAAACTGTAGTCAACTGAAGTCGTAGTATGACATTCACTAAGAGTAAATGAAATAGAAGGATTGCGGGGAAGTTGTCTACCATATTTACCCCAATACTTAATAAGAGCAATGTTAGAAGGACTTTGCCAACTTACCTTTCCCTCCATTATTTGTAGTTGTTGAGATTGTCTTGTTGAATCTTGTATGAGATATCAAAGTCATTGAGGACAGCATCTAGTATTTCATACTTGCCAGGTATGTATCCTTCTTTGATATCATAAGAATAGAGTTTTCCTAGGTTATTCCAATAGGTTGCTGCAAATCCACCACGCAAATTTTTGATGAGATCATACATGGGTGTATCTAATTCCTTTTCGATCATTTTCATCATAATCTTGCCTTGTAGCTTCGTCAACTTTGTTAATGGAGCTTCAAATTCTTCTCTCAATTCTTTTTGAAGGCGTTTGATATGTTTTTTACGCTTGCGCTTGTTAAGTTCTGCTGTGGCAACTTCCATCTCTCGAAATATCCGAATAGCTTCTTTTGCATAAGGATAGACAATTGCGGCGTAACGCTTAAACTTCATGTACTTCAGATAATCTTCATCACTTTTGAAGGTCCTCAGAGAGGTAATACTGATGTCATCAAGATCAGCCATAATGAGTGTATCTCCAGTCTCAGTAATCATTGCAGTCATCACTTGACCTTGTACTACTGTCGGAAACATCTCAGGCTCATTAGAAACAGGAATATCTAAGGTGGTACTATCTTGTTCGGTTGACTCTTGTGCTAAGAGTATTGTCGAAACAAAAGAACATAATATGATAATCAGATATCTCATATAAAACTACAACGTCGCAATTTTTTAATTTGTTACCAAAAGTAGTGCTTTCTTAGTCCTTTAACAGCCATTTAACGCCAAGTCTAAATCTATTATCGAAATGAGGGAATCCGAAAACCTGCATATCGAAGTCTCGATTTAGGAAGGCGTAATAGTTTTCATACCTAAAAAATATCTGGAATTGGTCAATGCCCAAGACAACATAGGTGTCAAACCTCGGATAGATATAACCTTCTCCTTCAATGCCATAGAAGGCTTGATTAATTGGTTGATAGGCCAATCTCCTATTGCTCACCATTCTCCTGAGGTAGAAGCCGAAGCGATATTCAAGCCTATTTTCGAATAGAGTATCTTGAATGTAGAGATCATGTTGTGTGTAGTACTGAGGGACATTCCAGATGTTATCGTCGTAGGATTGGAAAGAAAGTACATTGTCTAGACCAAAAATCCCTAATTTAAAGTCTTGACCAATTGTCGCTTGTATATAACTATTGGACCCTAGACTTTGCTGACTCACCCCATCATTTCCAAAGTAGACTGCATCCTCAAGTATACCAATCCTTACCTGGGCGGATGTTCGGGTTTTTGAAGATTTCAAGGAAGCGCTTAAACCTGAATCTTTTATTGGGATAAATCTATTATCATAGACAATGCTATCATTAATAACTAACGTCTGCATATTGACAGGTGCAGGCGTGCTTTGTCGATACAATTCTCCATCTAGCCGAATCCAATCTTTGAATGCTATGAGAGCTGATATTCCAGCCTTACCGTAAAGTTCACCATTGATAGTAGAAGAAGAGAGATCTGCAACCAAACTCAAATTGTCTTTCAGGCTAAAGCCAGCCTTACCACCTAAATGAAATTGATCAAATGTCCTATCATAAACAATATTATTATAGGTTATCTGCTGTCTATCGTACCCCACAAAACCAGAGAATTGAAATAATTTGAAGAGGGTTGTATGGACATTCAGCTGGGTGTTGAAGTGATTGAATTTTTGATAATTTCTTAAACCAGCTGATTCTACTAAAAATGTCTTATATACAGTAGAGTCGGCAGATGCTGATACACCTCTATCTCCAAATTTGAAAAGGCCGAGTGAATAGCCTATTGTGTGGTGGAAGTGAATTGCATTAGTGTCTTTTCCGAGTCTGTAATGTTGGTCTATGTAGAAGCTGTAGTCATGAAATCGAGTATTAGCATCATTAATATTGACTGATTCAGCTGACTTTGCAGGAGAGTTATACAATCCAATTGTATCTCTTAATCCACCGCTATGCTCTTCATCACTAAATCTCCCAAAGTAGGATAGTATAATTTTATATTTTTCCTTTTTACCATTAATGAGATAGGAAGACCCAATACTGGAAGTCTTTACAGCTTGCCTTCGATAGTAGATTTCTTGCAGAAAACGCTGAAATTGAATAGTTACATTACTTTTCTCACCAATATTTTGACTCAGTTTTGCTTTCGCTATGAAGTTTTCTTGACCTTGGAATGGTGAAAAATAGACCTGTGAAAATGGTCTATTAATTTGCATTAAATCAAAATTCTCTCTGGTAATAAAATAAGGAGAATAGACCTCATCAAAACCGAAATGTTGTCTGATTCCTGAGAATCTTTGACCAAAAAAGTTACGTGTAGATCCTCCTATGTTACCCAAATACAATGTGACATCTGACCACTTTTCGTTAGGGTCATATTGGCTTGTTGTCTTTAGGTCATCCTTGATAAATGGACTAATAACATAGGGGTCAGCGAAATTGAATATATCATAGATAGTTGTATCAGGTCCTGTATTCCCTTCAATCGAATCTATACTAGCTACCTTAATGCTATCAGCAATACCTCCAGGGAGAGTATCTTGTTGTATCGGTCTTCTTTGACCAGATAGTTGAGTAGCGACTCCACATAAGAAGAGCCAAATGCAGAAAGTTTTTAGTGTTGAATAACCAATGGTGTTGTAATACAATCCTTCAGGGTTTTGTATTGAACGAAATAAGTCCCGCTTTCCAGCTGTAAATCTAGAGTAATTTTAGATTGCTGTTGTACTGTGGAATAGAGAGATCGCCCTTGTAAGTCGAATATTTGAATATTTGCGCTCTCTTGCTTATTGGTTTCTATAGTAATATCACCAAAAGATGGATTAGGTGAAACTGTGAGCTTAAGCAGTGTGTCCTCATTCTCGACACTTGTCAATGCTGGTGTTTGTTCGATTACAAATAAGCCCTCCTGCATATCAGACACTAGTATTCTGCCTGATGGTAGGAGAGGGTATACTCCCCAAGCACCTTCATATCTATTTTTATATGGCACGCTAGAAGTCGGATAATACATGACATTTTGTGGCTTTTCAGGATCAGTAAGATCATAAATCTGCAATCCATCATAGTAGTATGAAACATACAAGAATCCATCGTGGGCTATCAGATTGTGAGGTATAGAAAATTGATGATCTGTCCCAGCATCTATTGTATCAGTGACAAAAATATCTGGTAGTAATTTCAAATCAAGCGCCTTGATGTCCATGCTATGCGTCTCATCAGCCATGTAGTAGTATTGTTTATCTTCTGTTACATATCCACTATGATTATACCCTGACTGCATATAATCATTTGGAGAAAGATAGCCAAGAATGGAAGGATTATCTATGTCATTAAAATCCATTATTACAAAACCCTGTGTACCTATGTTGAGATATGCAATATTGTCATCAACATAGGCATCATGGACTGTAGATACTTGTCCTATCCCTTCGATTTCTGTCATAGAGTATATTAACTCTGGTTCTACAGGGTTCGAAATATCAAGAATCCGCATAGCTATTCTGTCAAGATTTGTCCCACTATTCTTACACATATACATACGACTTGCCACAGTATCAATAAAGATATTATGCGTCCTCACACTAAACTCTCCAGAGTCATACACCACTTCTATGGACTCTGGAAGCTGAGAAATATCGATAATTTGAAGAGTGGATTCTTCACCTTCATCAGCCACAGCATAGAGATAACCATTATGATCATGATAGTCTCTGTGGATAATATGCACACCTACAGAGGCACCTTCGACAAAAAATGTCTCCTCCAGATTGGATGGATCACTCAGGTCAAAGAAATGTGTTCCTTCTGTCGTCCCAATGACAGCATACTCATGGCCATTGACAGCTAATCCCCAGATTTCATTGTAGGCGTTGTTATGATTAGAGGATGAGAGAATCGTATTGTCGGACCAATTTCCAAGCAAAGTTGCTTGCTGTTTTTCTTGAGAAACGCCTATAGCACAAGCAGTTAGCAACAATCCAATAACAGTCAATACTCTCATCATAATCATTTGTTTAAAACAAACTTAGGACTTTTTCGGCTTAGGAGACTTCATTGCATCACCCAATTGTTGTGAGGCTGCGAAAGAAGCTACCATCTGCCCAAGCATATCACTTGCTGCACTTGGTGCATTAGGCATCATGATAAGATTACTATTAGCATTTTCTCCCATGGATTGCAGAGTGTCATAATGCTGTGTTACAACAATAAGAGCTGAAGCCTCTTGAGAATTGATACCAACATCATTTAAGACTTGAACAGACTCCTCTAATCCTTTGGCAATCTCCCTTCTTTGATCAGCTATACCTTGGCCTTGGAGACGCTTGCTTTCTGCTTCTGCTCTTGCTTTTGCAACAATCTTGATACGCTCTGATTCACCTTCGAATTCAGCAGCTATTTTTTCACGCTCTGCAGCATTAATCCTGTTCATACTTGCCTTTACAGACTGGTCAGGGTCAATATCAGTCACCAATGCTTTGATAATGATAAAGCCGTATTCTTCCATAGAATCAGAGAGTTCTCTTTTTACAGCAATAGCAATATCATCTTTCTTCACAAAGACATCGTCAAGTTTCATTTTTGGCACCTCGGCTCTAACCACATCAAAAACGTATGATGTGATTTGATCATGCGGGTTCACTAATTTGTAGAAAGCATCATAGACAGATTCCTTAGAAACGAGATACTGTATACTTACTTTCATTCTGACAAATACATCATCAAAAGTTTTGGTTTCGATGTTTACATCGAGTTGTTGTACTCGTAAAGAGACTTTACCAGCTATTCTATCAATAATCGGAATCTTAAGCTGTAGTCCTGCATGGCGAATAGAATGGAATTTTCCAAAACGCTCAATAACAGCAGAAGTTTGTTGTTTTACAACAAATAGACCACTCGCTACAATGACTAATCCAAGAAATAATAATGGAATTAAAGTTGGAGAGATTGAAGGCATAATATTTTGGTTTTAATTTTTCCTAAAATAAACCAATCCAAAGATTTTTGATGCCTTTCTCTACAAAAGAAAGAGAATACACGACTAAATTTCAGTAATCTGAGCCTGCGATAACTAGCACAATTTCACCTTTTATTGTTTTTCGTTGACTAAGATCTTCTAAGATAGAATGTAGTGTGCCATGCAAGACTTCTTCATGAAGTTTGCTCAATTCTCTACAAAGAGTGGCTTGTCTTTCCATACCTAGATATGGAATAAGGTGTTCTAGCGTTTTGATAATTTTATGGGGTGACTCGTATAAAATTATTGTGCATGGACAAGTAGCAAGACCCTTAAGCCGAGTCTGTCTCCCTTTCTTCACCGGTAAAAAGCCTTCGAAATAAAACTTATCACAGGGAAGACCAGAAACAACTAAAGCTGGAACAAAGGCGGTCGGCCCCGGAAGACAATTTACCGGAAGGTTACGTTCTCTACAATACCTTGCAAGGAGAAAACCTGGATCTGAAATAGCAGGTGTGCCTGCATCTGTGACTAGAGCTATATCCGTACCGTTTGCAACCATATCTCCATATACCTGTAGAACTTTATGTTCATTGTGCGCATGGAAAGATTTCAAAGGCTTTACAATTCCCAGATGCTTAAGTAATCGTGCTGTTACTCGAGTGTCTTCTGCCAAAATAATTTCGACATTTGACAGAACTTCAATTGATCGTTTTGTTATATCTCCAAGATTGCCGATGGGTGTCGGCACGAAGTAGAGCATTATTGCTGTGCTATTTGATAACTGTAAGACTCCATGATAACGTTAGCCAATAATTTGCTGCATGCAAGTTCTACTTTATCCTTGGCATCTGTATCTGATTGTGCTTCTAACACCATTTCGATGTGTTTGCCTATTCTGACATCAGCAACTTCTTCAACTCCAATATTTGGAAGATTCTTCTTAACAGTTTTACCTTGAGGGTCAAGCAATTCCTTGTGGGGCATGATTGTGATTATAGCCTTGTAAGTCATAGAATTCTGTTAAATACATTTAAGTTAAGCAGCAAGTTTTAGTTTGCTTTGATAATTAAAAATGTAAAAGTATCATTAAAATCATGGGACAGTAAATCCAAAGGGCACAGATTTCTGTTCTATTGTAGAATTTTTTACGTGTAATTTTGTTAATCATTAGTGTTAACTCTTAATATTTACAGTCAGTGATCATTAATCGAATTGTATTACTACTCAGTTTAATTGGGACTTCTTTTATCCTGTATGCACAGCCTTCTAATGTTGACTGCCAGAATGCATTAACTATCTCAGACCCTAGCGATTTTTGTTCAGGTAATACTGAATACACAAATGTCAATGCAGGTGCGAGCGGATTTGGTCCATCTAACTGCTGGGACTCAACAAATAATGATGTTTGGTTCAAATTTACGGCTGTTGCAAAAGCTGCGAGTATTACGGTAAGCGGAACAGCAAGTGGAGGAACATTAGCACGACCAATGGTCACTATGTACCTAGTGCCAAATGGATGTACCGGAACCATTAACGAGATGCGATGCAATGCAGACAGTGCAGGGAATGGTATTGCCAGTTTTGTTAGGGGTGCCCTTGTAATAGGAGAAACTTATTACCTCAGAGTAGACGGTTGGTCAGGAGATACTGGAACATTTCAACTTTGTATTAGCAATTATAATCCTCCAACTGAGCCTGGTCAAGATTGTATTGATGGGGCAATACTTTGTGATAAGGAGCCATTCACAGTGGAAATCTTGTCTGGTGGTGGATCTAACTC
>JAHDEL010000016.1:22444-31382 GCA_020628855.1 Saprospiraceae bacterium
GACTTCTTTACAGGAATTCCTGAAGGCTGTGGAGATCTGACAGGACTCGACTTAACTTCCACAGACACAGTAGAAGACAGTAATTGCGATGCTGGTGAAGATGGCTTTTGCCAGTTTATAGATATGGAAGTAGGGAAGAGCTATGCTCTCCTTGTCAACAATTGGTCAGATAGTGGTCAGGGTTTTGATGTTGAGTTTGGTGGCACTGGAGAGTTTCTTGGGCCTGAGCCAGATTTCACCATTGATCCATTAGAAGGATTACGATGTGATACTACTTTTACAATCACAGATAACAGTTCGTTTGCTAATGGCAATATTGTAGCTTGGGAATGGAATTTCGGGAAGGATGCGCTGCCAGCTGGCGATAACACAATAGGACCGCATTTTGTTGAATATACTTCATTTGGACGTAAGTCGATTGCCTTAACTGTCACGAGCGAAAAAGGATGTTTGGTAACTAAGGTTATAGATATTGATGTACTTCCTTGTTGCAGTGATACTTCTACCTTGATGGCGTTTGCTGAGGCAACAAGCCTTGTCTGCCCAGGCGATCAGAATGGAGTCATAGAAGCAGATCAAACTGGAGGAGCAGGTCCATTTCAATATAGTATCAATGATGGTGACTTTAATACTTCAAATGCATTTGGAGGCTTAGGGGAAGGGAACTACGAAATTCAAGTGCAAGACCAAAAAGGATGTCTGGATACAGCATATGTCGAAATCATTCCTCCAGACCAAATCTTTGTTGATGCTGGTGAAGATGTAACCATACCTCTTGGAGATTCGACCCAATTAGATGCATCATACATGCCATCACTTGGCAATGAGATTATTGAGTGGATTACGCCTGATGGTCTCGATTGCACTGATTGTCTTGATCCATGGGCTTTCGCACCAGGTACCACAGAGTATATCCTCCAGATTACTGACGAGAATGGATGTATTGAACTAGATACGGTGATTGTAAGAACCACAATTGACAACGAGCGGCCACTCTTTTCACCTAATATTATGTTGGTTGATGACCCAAGAGAAGGGTCTTTCATGTTAGGGTCTTCTAGGGCAGTGGAACGTATTCTTGATTTGAGAGTCTATGATCGTTGGGGTAACCTTGTGTTTGAGGGTACAGATATCCCGAGAAATGATTTTGCGAGAGGATGGGATGGCTACTTTGGAGGGTTTCCTGCACAGATAGGTGTCTATACATGGGCAGCGAACGTACTCTTCATAGATGGCGTCGAATTTCAATATTCAGGTGATATAATGCTCACCAGATAATGCGATATTTCCTTATTCTTTTAATTCTGATAGTGTATTCTGCATGTGTTAATGACATGGATGAGGTGCGTGCACTTACAGAAAGTCCTGATTTTAAGGAAGAAATTGCAAAGGATGTCAAAATATACTATTCTGACTCAGCTCTCGTCAAGGTTATCATCAAAGCTCCAACTCTCAAAAGAATAGCTGACAGATCTAAAATTATAGATGAATTTCCTGATGGATTATTAGTGGAGTTTCTGGATGAAAGACAAGTAGTCACCAGCTGGCTTGAATCTGATTATGCTATTAAATCATCCCTGGAAAGTGAGGTCACTGTTAGAGAGAATGTGGTGTTTTATAATGCACAGAATGACAAATTAGAAACTTCAGAACTTATCTGGAATGAAAGTACAGGAGAAGTTTACACCGATAAGTTCGTCAAAATATCACAACCGCTAAGGAGAGATACAAGCTATGGGTTTGGCTTTAAGACAGACGAAAAGTTTGAACGTTTCGAAATTGAGAAGTTCCAAGGAATTAAGAATTCTGAGATGATTGAGAATCAAATAGAAAATTGATCTTTGTTCGTCGAAAAACACCCAATATCATACTAGAATGTGACGTAATCTTGTTGTAAGAAACAAGAAATTACGTTTATGAAATCTATTGTCCCTTTATTACTTGTATTTGTGACAGGTCTGTTGATTGGCACAAGATATTTCCAACCAAAACAAGACGAGTTAGCCGATGAAGAAGTAAAAGCAGAAATGGCAGCAGAGGATGCCTCTGATTATCAAGCGCCAAGTGTTACTCAATTTTCTGAGTTGAATTCCTATGAGTTAGGAAATATAAGACTCTTCGAAAATGCTGCTCCATCAGTAGTCTATATCACCACTTCTACAGTGAAGCAAGATAGATGGAATATGAATGTTCAGGAGATTCCATCTGGGACTGGTTCTGGATTTATCTGGGATGATAGTGGCCATATTGTGACTAACTATCATGTTGTTGAAGGAAGTGATAAAGTGAGTGTTACACTTTCTAATCAAACATCTTATCCAGCTACTGTAATTGGTATTGCTCCAAATAAAGACCTTGCAGTACTCAAGGTCGATGCTACTTATGATAATCTGAAGCCACTACCTCTTGGCCGATCCTATAACCTAAAGGTTGGACAAAGTGTATTCGCAATAGGTAACCCATTTGGACTAGATCAAACATTGACCACTGGTGTTATTAGTGCTCTAGGTCGAGAGATAAAATCAAAGAATGGAACTCCTATTTCTGATGTTATACAGACGGATGCTGCAATCAATCCTGGGAATAGTGGAGGTCCATTATTAAATAGTTCTGGAAGATTGGTTGGGGTAAATACGGCGATATTCAGTCCTTCTGGTGCTTATGCCGGAATTGGATTTTCAATTCCCGTGGATGAGGTGAATTGGGTAGTACCTGATCTGATTCGATATGGTAGAGTGAAGCGACCATATCTTGGTGTCGAATTAGTACCTGATCAATACTTTAAGGAGTCTGGTGCTATGATTCGGAATGTACAAACAAATGGTCCTGCTGCTCTTGCAGGATTACAAGGTGTTCGGCAAGATAATTATGGTAGACTATTGTATGGTGACATCATCGTTAAGATAGCAGGTCAACCACTCAAGACATCAGGAGATATTACACCGATTCTTGAGCAGTTCCAACCAGGTGATAAGATTTCTATTGAATTTGTTAGAAACGACAGAAAAGAACGAACAGAAATAACCTTGGGGTCTTCAGTGGACAGGTAGAATGGACCTCAAGTGGATCATAGTCTGCTTTATAGCTGCCACATGTATAGGCACATATACGCATGAATTAGGTCATTATGCTGTGGCAAAATGGTATGGTTGTGCTGCCAAATTGCATTATGGAAGTACTTCCTATTATTGTCCAGAGCAAGAAACACTCCGCGAATTTGGTAAATTGTATGGATCAGTATCAGCTATTCCTGAAGAGAGGAAGGCTGAGGCCACGTTGCTTTTTGATCAGAATAAAAAACAACAAAGATGGATTACATGGGGTGGAGTATTAGTTACCTTAGCCATTGGCACCTTAGGGTTCTTGATGCTGTGCTATCGCACATTCAAGAAAGCCAAGTTTAGTCTTGGCGATTGGCTGTTGGTTCTAGCTACATTTTTTTGGTCAAGGGAGTTGTTTAATTTAGGTTTGATTGGTATCAAAATGATCACAAATAATACTGCAAATCTCAATGCTACTGATGAAATAAAACTTGCTCTTTCTTATGGCATTCCGGCGTATTCTTTGATGTTGACCTTGGCGATATTAGCAGCAATTATACTAATGGTTACAACTTTCCGAATAGTGCCAAGAGTAGATCAAAGGATATTTATTCTTGGTGGTCTGATAGGTTCAACACTCGGATATTGTCTTTGGTTTTTCCTTCTTGGACCATTACTACTGCCTTAATCTTGGCTCTCTCAGAAGACTGTCTATAAATACTTCTTGACTAATTAATGTGTCTCCTAATGCTTCATTACAATAGATGAGAAAGCGATACTCTCTACCTATCAATTCTCTGAATAATCGTGAAGAAGAAAAGAGAGTATGTTCGACCTGATCCTGAGCATTAAAGTCTTTTGAGAGAAAGAGCTCAGAAAGCTTTTCAATCGGTTGGAAAGTAATATCCATTTGCGAATAGACTTTGGAATACGCTCTAAGATTATGGTAGCTAATTTCACTCATCGCTGGGTTGAGAGATGCTGTTTCCCATGCACTTTTGGATAGCTCTCCATTAAAAAGACCTCTCGGAGCAGCTTGATATATAGCACGAGAATCTTGGACAAATGAGTCAATAAATTTTTGCTCAGTTTTTAGCGAATCAATCACTGCTTTTGCCCTTTCATGGTAAGGTAGCCACTCTATAATAGTTGCTCTGTTATTTTTTATCTCTAGCCTGAGTTGATCTACAAGTTGCTTAGCCATTCGCTTATCCTGTCTTGATTGTATCTTCTCATTAAGATAGAGCCCGAGCACTACACTGAAGACAATCAACAGAATCTGTGGCACATATTCGCGAAAAAACTTTTTCATGGTACTAAACAAGGTATTTCAAAAATATTTGAGAACCTAATTAAACCTATTGGAATTTTTGGTGTCAAATACGTATTACGCTACGTTCAAGAAAAGTTGTAATTTCGATTTGCCCGTAGTTAGAAAAACCACTAAATCCATGTCTCACCCCAGATACAGCGTTCTCCTTTTGTCTTTTATTTTTTTTGGAATTTCAACTTTCAACACCATGCATGCGCAAGTGTATCAAGATCATTTTGGTACAGGTAATACGAGTGGTGTAAAAATGTCATCCAGTGCTACCGATGGTGATAACCCTCCAGAAAATATTTTGAATGGCACAGGTTATTTTCCTGATATGGCTGGTGCATCCAGATTCCTTGGACAAGCAAGTTTAGGAGCAAGTTATGAAGAGATCACTGCCATAACTGAGATAGGTATTGAGCAATGGATCGATCAACAAATTGAGCTACCATATACACTCTATTTGGATAAGTATTATGAGATAAATCAAGAGATAACTCAACTTATCCAAACTGTACACCCTGGTGAAGAAATAGAGAATCAAGGCGAGTTCACCTCATTCATATTTTATAATTCTGCATTCAGAGATCAGGACGTTTTAAGAAATAAGGTTGCTTATGCAATGTTGCAGATACTTGTTGTGTCGAGAGCGAGCATAGTTTTAGGTGGTCAAGTCAAAGGACATACCTCCTATTATGATATTCTTTATGATCAAGCGTTTGGTAATTTTCGAGATATTTTGACAGATGTGACTCTGCATCCGATGATGGGTTATTATTTAAGTCATCTACAGAATAAAAAAGGAGATCCTGAATTAGGAACACTACCTGACGAAAACTATGCTCGTGAAATCATGCAACTCTTCACCATTGGATTACACGAGTTAAATATTGATGGTACGTATAGGTTGGATGAAAATGGAGAGCGAATTCCTACCTATGATATCACTGATATTCAAGAATTAGCTAAGGTATTTACAGGACTTTCTGGAGGTGCGTGGAATCTAGATGATTTTCCTCAATTTGAAGGTCAGCCTCTTGCATTTAATAGAGACCTTAGACAATATGATATTAGAGTGCCAATGATCATGTACGAAGAGTTTCATGAGCCTGGAGAAAAAATTATGATAGATGGATCTGTGATTTCTGCAGGACAGTCAGGAATGGACGATATCAATATGGCATTGGATGTTCTTTTTAATCATCCCAATGTAGGTCCTTTCCTTGCTCGAAGGCTCATCCAACAAATGGTCAAATCCAATCCAACCCCGGGATATATCAAACGTGTTGCAAAAGCATTTAATGACAATGGAGAAGGGGTGAGAGGTGATATGGGTGCGGTAATCAGAGCAATACTATTGGATACAGAAGCTCGAGATTGTATTTGGTTGGAAGATGCCAAAAATGGGCGTCTGAAACAACCAATGGAGCGTATCATCAATCTTTGCCGAGCTTTCGACATTGATAGCGAGTCAGGTAGATTATGGTTTCATGATAGAGATTTAATTGCAGAACAACTTGGTCAAGCATTTATGTCTTCGCCAACAGTGTTTAATTTTTTCACACCATTTTATGCAGAAGACAAGTATGTGGAGCCTAATGAGATGGTGTCTCCAGAATTTCAAATTCTGCATGCGGTTACGGCCATCAATTATTATAATTACATTGAAGACGGACTTAGGAATGGTCCTTTCAGAAATAGAACAAGAGTTAACAACAATAACCCAAGACTAGCTTATAATAATGGCGATGCACCATTTCTTGATTTGACTGATGAGGTAGCGCTATTGGAGTCTGATGGTATCTCAGCAATGTTAGAAAGGCTTAATCTTATATTATGTCATGGCAGTATGAGTGAAGGCACAAAAGGCATTATTCAAAGCGCCTTGGAACAATACCAAAATACAGGAGCATTCACTGATCAAAATATAGTTGAAGCTGCTATTTACTTCATCATGGTTTCACCAGATTATGCAATCCTTGAGTAACCAAATATCTGTATGTTATTAATTAAGTAAGCATTATGTCGCATAAACATATATTGACAAGAAGGAAGTTTTTAGGCAGTGTCGGATGGGGATGTGCTTCTTTAGGCCTTACGCCATTGTATTCAGGTGTAACTAACCTTGGGCTGATGAATGCCGCCGCCGCAGCAAATAGGACAGCATTTACTACTGGAGGCTATAAGGCATTGGTTTGCATTATGCTCACAGGAGGGAATGACAGCTTTAATATGTTAGTACCGAGAGGGCAAAGCGAATATGAAGAGTACGCTGGTGTTAGAAGTTCCTTGGCAATACCGCAAAATGATTTATTACCAATTCAGCCAACAAATGTTGAAGGAATGGAATTCGGTCTGCATCCTTCTCTGGTTAATGTCCAGAATCTCTTTGAGAGTGGTGACGCAGCATTTGTGGCTAATGTTGGAGCGTTGGTAGAACCGATTACCGTTGAGAATTTTCAAGACGATACCAGCTTGCCAATAGGTCTTTTTTCTCATATTGATCAAAGGAGTCATTGGCAAACCAGTGTACCTCAAAGTATAAATGAATTAGGATGGGGAGGAAGACTTGCTGATATCCTGCATACAAATAATAGCAACCAAGATGTTTCCATGAATATCTCCTTAGATGGGGTGAACATCTTTCAGAAAGGAAACATAATTCAAGAATTTGCCATTGGGTATCAAGATAATGGGAGTGTGTTACTCAATGGTATTGGAGAGAATGACCTCTATAATTCGATCAAGCGTCAGACATTAGATAATCTGTTAGACCAAACGTATCATAACATTTTGAAGACAGCATTTGCTGATAGTGTTATTGATTCGAATACAAGTTCATTTAACTTTAGTTCGGCACTCGCCAATGGAACTCCAATCACTACAGAGTTTGCTAATGATGCATTTTCGCAAAAGCTGTTAATGATAGCAAGAACAATCGCGGCTAGAGCTGATCTTGGAGTTTGTAATCAGACCTTCTTTGTAGAACTTGGAGGGTGGGACAATCATGATGATTTGTTAGCAGATCATAGTGCTCTACTAAGTCAATTAGATACAGCAATTGGCTCTTTTAATGCAGCAATGCAAGAGATTGGGGTCAGTGAAGATGTTATTGGATTCACAATGTCCGATTTTGGTAGAAAGCTTACATCTAATGGAGATGGTACAGACCACGCTTGGGGAGGTAATTCCTTAGTCTTTGGTGGAGCAGTAAATGGTAGAAAAATATATGGGCAGTTCCCAGAATTGTATTTGGGTAACCCATTGGATATTGGAGGTGGTAGGCTTGTACCCACAACCTCATGTGATGAATATTTTGCGGACCTAGCACTTTGGTTTGGTGCTTCTCACTCAGATATCGATCAAATATTACCTAACATAACCAACTTCTGGACTCCAGATGCAAGCGGGCCGTTAGGCATGTTTGTTTAAATATATTGAAGAT
This sequence comes from Saprospiraceae bacterium, assembly GCA_020628855.1. GTDB lineage: Bacteria > Bacteroidota > Bacteroidia > Chitinophagales > Saprospiraceae > JAHDHH01. The sequence continues at coordinate 30,246 of JAHDEL010000016.1, forward strand.
GAAAAATAACATACAACATATTGTCTTCATAGTTCTCATTTGTCTTTGGTCTGATCAATTATCTGGACAATGCACAGATACTGGCAACTACTGGAATCAGAGTTGGGTGTCTTGTGAAACATCACAAAATCCAAATACTCAAAGAGGTATTACGCATTGGTTATTATTTGAGTTTGATGAGGCAGATTTTATTGACACTACTCACATTTGGAATGCGAATAGGATAGGAGAGAGTAGCTGGGGCGCCAAGGATGTAGTCATTGATTATTCTGAAGATGGTATAGAATGGATAGAACTTGGCCAGTACACGTTTCCACAAGCTGATGAAAGCTCGGATTACGAAGGTTTTGAAGGTCCTATATTCGAAGGTGTCAAAGTTGAAAAAATCTTAATCACAATTCTGAGCACGCACGGAGGAGGTGATTGTGCATCTTTAGCGGAAATACGTCTTAAAGTTGATCCAAATGCTTGTTATGGAGAAATTGATATCTGCGGTGTTTGTGATGGACCAGGTGAAACCACATGGTATTTGGATAATGACGACGATGGGCTCGGAGACGCAAATGACGCAGTAACAGATTGTGAACAACCAGAGGGTTATGTAGACAATGCAGATGATCTTTGTGACAATGGAGCCTTAGGGTGGGAAGATATCAGTGAGCTCTTCTCCGAAAACGGATGCACAAATTGTCATGGAAATAATGCAGCTGGAGGACTTAATCTCACAACTTATCAGCATACAATAGCCGGAGGAAATATCTGCGGAAGTGACTTGATGACAGGGGATAAATTTGTCCAATCAATTATCAAAACAGGCTATGATGGATGTGGTGAGCTCTTTGGCTTCCCTTCAATGAATGATAGGTCATCAGGTGAATTTGACGAGTCTGAGCAACAACAATTACAGAAATGGATTGATGGAGGTTTTCCTGAGGTCTGTACTGATTTTGCGTTTGCAGTTGATGCAGACGGAGATGGTTATAATAGTGATGAGGACTGTGATGATAGCGATGCAAGTATTAATCCAGGAGCGGAGGAGATAGCAAATAACACTATTGATGAGGATTGTGACGGCGAAGCTTTAGTAATTGATGCAGACGGAGATGGTTATAATAGTGATGAGGACTGTGATGATAG
>JAHDEL010000016.1:31482-58002 GCA_020628855.1 Saprospiraceae bacterium
TAGTAATTGATGCAGACGGAGATGGTTATAATAGTGATGAGGACTGTGATGATAGTGATGCAAGTATTAATCCTGGAGCGGAAGAGATAGCAAATAATGTTATTGACGAGGATTGTGACGGCGAAGCCTTGGTGATTGATGTTGATGGAGATGGTTACAATAGTGATGAGGATTGTGATGATAGTGATGCAAGTATTAATCCAGGAGCGGAGGAGATTCCAAACAATGGAATTGATGAAGATTGTAATGGCGTAGATAGTATTGTTGATGCTGACGGTGATGGATACAATAGTAATGAAGACTGTGATGATACTGATGCGAGTATTAATCCAGGAGTAGAAGAGATACCAAATAATGCTATTGATGAAGATTGTGATGGTGAGGTCTTAGTGATTGATGTTGATGGAGATGGTTACAATAGTGATGAAGACTGTGATGATACTGATGCAACTATTAACCCGGGGGCGGAAGAGATAGCGAATAATGCAGTTGATGAGGACTGTGATGGTAACGCCTTAGTGATTGATGCAGATGGAGATGGCTACAATAGTGATGAGGACTGTGATGATAGCGATGCAAGTATTAATCCGGGAGCAGAGGAGATAGCGAATAATACTATTGATGAAGACTGTGATGGTAACGCCTTAGTGATTGATGCAGATGGAGATGGCTACAATAGTGATGAGGACTGTGATGATAGCGATGCAAGTATTAATCCAGGAGCGGAGGAGATAGCGAATAATGCAATTGACGAGGACTGTGATGGTAATGTCTTAGTGATTGATGCAGATGGAGATGGTTATAATAGTGATGAAGATTGTGATGATCTCAACGATGCAATTAACCCCAATGCTGAAGAAACTTGTAACGGGGTAGATGACAATTGTGATGGTAGTATAGACGAAGGTTTGGCAGTTACTACCTACTATATTGATAGTGATGGAGATGGTTTTGGAAATGCAGACAATGGTATTGAAGACTGTAGCCAACCGATTGGCTATGTAGATAATAATACTGATTGTGATGATACTAATGCTGCTATCAACCCTGCAGTTCTAGAAACACCTTATAATGGTTTGGATGACGATTGTAATCCGATGACCTTGGATGATGACCTTGATGGAGATGGATTTATTCTCGTTATGGATTGTGATGATATGAATGCCAGTATAAATCCTGATGCTGAGGAGATAGCAAATAATGGGATAGATGAAGATTGTGATGGAGAGGACTTGCTTTCAGCTGTGAGTGACCTGAATGTCTTTGGACTGCATCTCTTCCCGAACCCTGCAACACACACTGTCTACATTTCAGTAGAAGCTGAAATAGACTATACTGTGAGACTCTTCGAGTCAAATGGTAAGCTTGTGATGTCGGGTAATAACATTGAAAAATTTGATATTGAAGGATTCGTGCCAGGTTTGTATTTTGTACAAATTGAAGATAGTTTGACCAAACAGAGTCACTTTAGAAAACTCGTATTCAAGGCTTTGTAAAGCTATATCCTGAGTGCTGCAGATACCTATTCCAGCTTGTTATCTCGTCAATATCTTCAAGAGGTTCTAGTAGGGAATATGAGAGACTATTATTCAGACATTTTTCTGTACTTATGGCTAAAACTTGGTCTGTACTCCAAGGTATTTGATCAAAGAGTGTGTCATGTACAGCATTCATACCCATAAGATAGTATCCACCATCTAGCGAAGGACCAAAAACTAAGTCATGAGATTGAAGTTGGTCGAAAGCCTGAGTAATGTGTCCTTTCGTGATGTAGGGACAATCTGAACCGATTATTATGACATGTTGAAATTTGAGTAATACTGAAGAGAATGCTGCCTTCATTTTATCACCAAGATTTCCTTTGCTTTGTAAAGCATGATGTTCGTTTTCTAATCCCCAAGATTGATCAGGTATTTCTTTAGAGTAGAATAAGAAGACTGGCATTGACAGTTGCTCACAAAGCGACCTCGTTTTACTTAACAAATGCAAGTAGGCTCTAAATGCATCTTCATCTCCAATTCCTGCGGCAAGCCTTGTCTTAGCATAACCTTTCTCTGCATTTTTCAGAAAGACGATTACTGCACTATTTTCTCCTTCTTCTCTGCTTATTATCATCCTCGCTTTCTTCCTTTTCTTTGATAATCACTCCTTGTTCTAATTCATCAGCCACCGCATTATATGGTCCTGAAATTATCTTGAGATCTGACTCAAGATTAGTTAAGAGCTGGATATATTCGTCATCTTGTATGCCAGTTGTCACATAGTGCATGATAGCACTATCACCTTCCATAGTAAAGAGTACTTCTTTAAATTCCTTCTTGGCTTTATCTTTCTGATCTTCTGGAACACGTGTTGTAACAGCTTGTATAGGCACCGTCTTAACATTCTCAACTTTATCAGTGTAAATATCAACGCTTGCTGACATACCTGGTCTGAAAGGATGAGGCCTTCCTGGCTTGAGTAGATCTTTGTAGCTCTCAGCATCAATTCTTACTTCAACAAGAAAATTGGTTACTTGATCAGTCGAAATGGTCATGCCATTACCAATGTTCGAGGCACTATTAGAGACATGTGTTACGATTCCATCAAAGTTTCGATCTGGATAAGCATCTACTTCTATAACCACAGCATCATTTGTATTGACTCTTAAGATATCATTTTCACTCACATCGACTTCGACTAACATCGAAGCCAGATTCGCAATTCTCATCATTTCGGTACCAGCCATTTGGATAGTACCTACAACGCGTTCTCCTTCTTCAACAGACAAGGAAGAGACGATTCCATCTACTGGAGCTTTGATTGTGGTACGACTCAGACTAGTTTGCAATTCTTTGAGAGTAGCCTCAGTGCTTTTGACATTATAGGACGCTCCTTCTGCACTTTTTTCGGAAGACTTAAGACTAGCTTCTGCAGCTTTGAGGTTTGCTTGAAGGCCTTGCAAATTAGATTCTGATTGTTCGAATTCGACTCTTGATATCACACCATCTTTGTAGAGATCACTATTCCTGGTATGTATATTTCTAGCATTTGTCAGTTGAGCTTGAATTTGTTCTTTTTGAGCTCTTGAACTTTCGATTTGTGCTTCAGAAATTGATTTCTGTGCTTTAGCATTGTTCAATGTAGCCTTGCCTCGCTCTACTGCTGAGAGGTAAGTATCAGGATTGATTTTGGCTAAGACTTGTCCAGCTTTGACTGTGTCACCTTCAACGATATAGAGCTCAACAATTTCACCTGAGACATCAGAGCTGATTTTGACTTCCTTCTCAGGAAATACCTTCCCACTAGCTGTCACGGTTTCATTAATATCTCTTTCTTCAATTGAAGTTAGTTCTACTTCAATGCCTTCGTCTTCAGAGTTTTGATGCTTGAGATACATTCCTAGAGCACCTAGAAGGATGATGCCAAGTATTACCCACCACCATTTAAATTTTCTTTTTGTTTTCGCCATGTTTTACAATGCATTTAATCCATTGAGATAAAATTCGAGCACCTTGACCTTGAAGAAGTATTCGTATTTCGCAATACTTGCATTTACCTGTGCTTGATTCAATAAATTTTGCGCAGTTATCCACTCTAGATTTCCTATAGATCCTGCTTTATATTTTTTGTCGTTGATTTCGAATGCTGCGGATTGACTTTCTAAAGCAATCTGACTGCCTTCAAAACGTTTTTTTGCACCTCTAGCATCTAGCAAAACATTCTGAAGATCCATTCTAATAGTTTCTTTAGTTTGTTCTAATGCAAGTTGTTGATTGCGCGTATTAAGTTCAGCTTGTTGAATCCCAATCTTAGCCCTTCCATTATTGAATATTGGAATGTTAACCCCAAGGCCCAGACCATAAGAGAGGTTATTACTGATCTGGTTACCATAGGGACTATCTATAATAATTGGCACTTCTTGCTCAATTTCGAATGTTGTTGGGATATCATTTATCAGCACAGTTTGTTGGATTGCCTCAGTGGTATATCCATCTATCTCAATACCGCTATTGGAGTAGGCCGTGCCTAGATTACCACCTGCTGAGATCGTAGGATATAATGCTGATCGGGCTACATCTTCGCCAATTTTGGCCTGCTCAAGACCAAATTCCGCAGCTCGTAATCCAGGGTGATGAGCAATAGTGCGTTCTACTAATTCTTCAAGAGTGAGGTTATCAGGATCTAGAATAGCACCGAGATCACGTTGAGTTTCAATTGTAAGATTAGTGCCATCTACTCGCATCAATTGTAATAGACCAAGTTTAGCCAGCGCTAGCTGATTTTCAACCTGGAGTGTAGCTTGTTCACTTTGCGCCAATTGTGCCTCTAATTCAAGGCGATCATTTGTGGGTCTTACTCCTGCATTGATCAACCTATCTAAGTTTTCAAGTTGTGATTGTATTAATGCCTCTTGAGTGAACTGATTTTTCAGATTCTCTTCAGCAAATAAGACATTCATATATTGATTGCTTACTTGAAGAGCGATGTCATATTTCACACTTTCTGTGTTAGCATTTGCTTGTGCAAGACTAGCTTCAGCCTGTTTGATTGTATTATTAATCCTACCTGCGTTGTATAAGATTACTCCAGTGGATAGACCATAATTATTCGTCACAAAGTTGGTGTTGATGAAATCGTTTGTTGTAGGATCAATAGTTCGACCAAAATTACTCCCGAGGTTAATGTTTGCATTCAGATTTGGGTATTTGGCTCTTTCTGCTGAAAGTAGACTAAGGCTAGCATTCTCTACATTGAGCTTTGCCATTTCCACACCAAAGCTTTCTTCCATTGCCTTTGCTATACATTGTTCTAAAGACCAAGAAGTATTTGCTTGACTATAACTTAGTGAAGGAAGGCCAAGAATTAAAAGACAGATACCGAGTAACCAATTTTTCATTCTACTGAATTCTCATTTATTAAACAAGGATAAGGTAATCCAGTAGACTTGGTCTCAAATTATCTATGAAGAGGGCGAAAAATAAGATAAATACGAAGACATTGAATTATTCTTGGATAATCTCCACGGTAAGTGCTCGATCAAAGTCAACTCCAAATGGACGATAATACACGATACCTATATAATCTTTACTTGACTCCATTTCAAGTTGTTCTGTATATTCGTAAGTGATGCTCCCATCTTCAACAACACCAAAAAGATAATCATAGAAGCCTTGCTTCATAAGTACATTAGCAGTATACTTTTTTGATTTGGGATTGTAAGTCATCTGATATTCACTATAGGGATTATAGCTATTGAATTTGCCTAGAATGTAAACATCACCAGGCAGTGGATTATCTACTTCAAGACAAAAGATAACTTGGGTATACTCCGCGTAGGTATTCTGCTTTCCTGTGCTTTTTCCTTCATTACTATAGGGATTGTAGTTTGATCCTGTCGGCTCTTTCTTGCCGATGACAAACCTGCCTTCATTATCTTGATAAGTAGAGAATTCTCCAGCAACACGCACTCCAGTCAAGGTATCTAGGTATGTATCAATTCTATCTTGATGATAATCTATAAACATGACATTCATCAACTTATAGTCTAAGGATCGAGTATCGAATTGCCGACACTCTATCAAGGAAGGAAAGGTTAATTCTTTAGTTGGATTAAATTCAACACGTTCTAACTGTACAAGCGATGGTTTGACATTGTCCTGAACAGCTAACCAATCAAAATTTTGTACAACTGTAAGTGAAAGTTCGTCCAAAGGATTTCTAACAAAATCAGGCGCATCAAGATAGCTAGCATTTACTCTATGGTGAGTTCTGGTTAATCCTCCTTGTTGTGATTTTTGATAAGAACCTTCTATTCTTCCAGCATTTTCATGAACGATAAATCTACGTGTAAGTATGGGCTGATCTTCATCATCATAAATTACGAGGAGATAATTTCCGCTAATTCTCCACCCCATCTTTTTATTAGGTATTGATAATTGATGATGAGTATAGTTGACGGTAGTAAACATGTTAGGTTGTCTACTAGAGATTTCATCAAAGTCAAACCCAGAGAGATATTCTAGAGCATCTATTTGACTTGGGTTCCAGTTTCTATCACAATGAATAATAGTATAGCGGTATTCATAATCGTCAGCATTCATATCATCAAAAGAGAGAATGAGCTTACTGTTACTCCGCCTTGCAATAATTGGGTAGGCGAGTGCATTACCGCCTCTTGTGAACTGGACTGACTTAACGAAGTCTACATAATCATAGTCTTCAAAGAAAAGGTCTTCATGGCTTGGTTGGCCATATATGAGAGCTGATAGAGAGAAGAAAATAATGAGATGGTAGTAATGTTTCATCGGTAGTATTAACGCCAGATAGGTTGTAAATGTATCGCAAAATGTCTTAAATGTATCCTAAATAAATCTTGGTTTGCACATTCCATCTTTTCTGACCCTGGCTTTGAATTGTTAAAATTTAACATTTGAATCTAGAAGTAGGGAAACTAAAATCAAAAGTGATTCGTTAGCCCTTAGTAGTCGAAAGACAACAAACAAAGCGAGAGATTCCCTATCTAGTTAATTTTATTCATCAATTCATTTTTTAAAACAGTAAGAATGGCAATTAATTTATTGAATCTGGTAAAAGACCAGTTTTCTGACAATTTAGTTTCCAAAGCAGCTTCATTGATAGGTGTGGGAGAGGGAAGTGCAAAGTCAGCTATCACAAGTATGCTACCTTCTCTATTAGGAGGAATAGGAAGCAAAGCATCCACATTAAGTGGTGCAAGTTCACTATTATCAATGATCAAAGACAATGATCTTGGTGAAGGAACATTAAATAATCTTTCAAGCACACTAAGTGGTGATGGAGCTGAAGGATTTCTAAGTAAAGGTGCTGATATGGCATCTGGTTTGTTTGGCAATGATCATGGATCAATGCTAACGAAAATTTCTTCTTTGACTGGAATAGGGAAAGAAGGTTCTGGGAAATTAATGGGTCTTGCAACTCCTGTTGCTTTAGGAGCTTTAGGGAAAATTGTAAAATCTGAAAACCTCGATGCAGCAGGCCTTAAGGATTACTTAGGTAACCAAACTGCAAGCTTCGCATCTGGAATTTCTGGAGGTTCCACAAGAACTCAGACAACAACAACTACAACTGAAAGATCTGATTCTTCTGGAGGTGGTGGAGGATTCCTTAAATGGTTACTTCCGTTGTTATTATTGCTAGGAGCATTGTGGTGGTTTATGAATAGAGGTAAGTCAACAGAGACTGCAACTACCAGTAAGACTGAGCAAACAGCAACTGATAGAACTGCAAATACGCAAAGGACTGCACATACTCACACGCATGCGGATGGTACTGTACATCATGGTAGTCATGATCACGACCATGACCATGGCGGTAGTACTGCGAAAACAACAACGACTCAAGCAGGAAATGCTGCTGGTAATGTTGCTGCTACGGCTGCAAATGCAGCAGGTGGTATAGATATGGCTGCAGTAAAGAAAGGTCAATTAAGATTCAAAGTAGATGATACTGGTAATCTTGTTAACGGTTTAGGAAAGATTGTTGCTAAGAAAGGAGAGTTCGAGATGAAAGATGGTATCTACGTAGGAAAAGATGGGAGTCCTCTTGGGAACTTCTTGAAAAAAGTGGGAGACGCTGTTGGTAATGCTGCAGAAAAGACTGGTGATGCTATCGGAAATGCTGCAACAAAAACTGCAGATGCATTCAAAACAACATTTGGTAGCATGTTCGCAGGTGAAAAGAAAGCTGCAGCAGGAACAAAATACTCAATGAACAAGATTGTTTTTGATAAAGATTCTCATAAGATTACAAACTTCTCTAAAAATGAGGTTGAGGGATTAGCTGCAGCATTAAAAGCTAACCCAAATTCTAAGATCCAGGTTCAAGTGCATTCTAATGATGCTGGATCTGACAAGGAGAATCAGAAAGTCAGTAAACTTAGAGCTCAAGTGGTACATGATATGCTTGTAACACTAGGTGTGAAAGACGGACAGATTTCTGCTAAAGGAATGGGATCTGAAGATGCTGCTAAAGCAGCTGCTGGAAAAGTAGAAATTATGGTTGAGTAAGAGCTATTCAATCTCACAAATAAGAAAGGCTGACTCTGTAAAGAGCCAGCCTTTTTTGTCTCATTAAATGTCCTATTGATTTAACTCAATTGAGCAGAAGCAAGCTTGTGATATTTGTCATTTGCTTTGACATATTGATCTTTATATTGTTGAATATCAGTCTTTAGACGATTAATTTCAATGCGTTGATTTTCTGTTTGTTGCTTAAGTGACTGATTTGATAGTACAGTCTCTTCGTTTTCTTTTTTGTGAGCAGCTAATTCATGATGGGTATCATAATGTTTCTGCTCCCAGTATTTTAGTTCTTTTTGCAGTTTGTTGACCTTTGTTTGTAGCAATTTGATATTGGACAATTGATTTTTAGCTTCTCGCAATTCATCTTGCATACGCACGGATTCCTTTTGATAACTTGTTGCTCTTTGTTGTGCATGTTCTGTCTTTTCTTTGAGCAGTTTCATTTCTCGATCAAAAGCATCTTTTCCACTTTTCCACTCTTTGAGTTCCTTGAGCTCGACATGATATTTGTCATTGAGAGCTTGATATCTTGTTTTTGATTTATCTAGTTGAGCTTCAGCAACATTCAGATTAGCCTCGAGCGTTTTGTTTCTTGAAGTTAAAGTATTCAATTTCTCCTTGATGTTGGATGAAGCGTTTGACACTTCTTCTTCTAGCTCAGTTATTCGGGACAACGCCGTTTCGTGTTTCTCTTGAGATGCTGAGTATTGCTTTTGCAATTTTGAAGCTAGTTTTTCGGAAGCCTTATTTGACTTCTGGAGCTTAACGTGCTCTTCTTTCAGTTCAGCAAGAGCTCTTTCGCTTGACTTCGCTCGCTTTGATAGAAAGTTTTGACATATCAAATAAGTAATGATCCCTACTGCTAGCAAGGAAAGAATTAAGTAGAACCAGGTAATTGTAATCATAATTTATTGAATGACTTTATTTATTGACGTGATTACTGAGTAAATGGTACTTCTAATGAAGTTAATTAACATAATTCCTCCCTTCAGATTACTTTTGTGTCCAATAAAAGATAGTTATGACTCAGTTTCGAAAAGAGAAAGATTCTATAGGGTATATTGATGTACCAGCAGAGAAGTATTGGGCTGCGCAAACTCAGCGTTCTACTCAAAACTTTAAAATAGGAGGACAGAAAATGCCAAAGGAGGTAATTCGAGCCTATGCAATTTTGAAGGATGCAGCAGCTAGAACAAATGCAGAATTAGGTGTTTTAGATAATGCCAAAGCAAAGCTAATTTCCCAAGTATGTCAAGAGATTCTCGATGGGAAGCTAGATGATCAGTTTCCGCTTGTTGTTTGGCAAACTGGATCTGGTACACAATCTAATATGAATGTCAATGAAGTAATTGCCAATAGAGCGCATGTTATTAATGGTGGAAAGTTGACTGATGAGAAAAAGTCAGTTCACCCCAATGATGATGTGAATAAATCTCAATCCTCTAATGATACTTTTCCAACAGCGATGCACATAGCTGCCTACACCTTGCTTATGGACAATACACTTCCTGGTTTGTCCCACCTTAAAGATGTACTTGCTGAAAAGGCAGAGGCTTATATGGATGTTGTGAAAATTGGTAGGACTCATTTTATGGATGCGACTCCTATTACACTTGGTCAAGAGTTATCAGGCTATGTCTCACAATTGGATCATGCAATTCGTGCAATTAACAATAGTCTTGCACATCTCAGTGAACTTGCATTGGGAGGAACTGCAGTAGGAACTGGATTGAATACACCAAAAGGCTATGCTCCACTCGTTGCTCAACATATTGCATCAATTTCTGGCCTTCCTTTTATTACTGGTGAGAATAAATTTGAAGGTCTAGCTGCACATGATGCGATTGTCGAAGCTCATGGCGCTCTCAAAACTGCGGCTGTAGCATTGATGAAGATTGGGAATGATATAAGGATGTTAGCATCGGGACCTCGTTGTGGAATTGGTGAGATTGTGATTCCAGCAAATGAACCAGGTTCATCTATTATGCCCGGTAAGGTTAATCCAACTCAAGCAGAAGCTTTAACAATGGCTATGGCTCAAGTAATTGGTAATGATGTAGCGATTAATGTTGGTGGAATGAATGGACACTTTGAATTGAATGTATTCAAACCCATGATGATTTATAACTTTTTAGTATCAGCTCGCTTAATAGGTGATGCTTGTCAAAGTTTTGCCGATAATTGTGCAGTTGGGATCGAGCCAAATGTAGATAGAATACAGGACTTGTTGAATAAGTCATTGATGCTTGTGACAGCTCTCAATACCAAAATAGGATATGATAAAGCTGCAGAAATAGCAAAGAAGGCTTATAAAGAAGGTACAACACTAAAAGAAGCAGCATTGTCATTGCAATATTTGACAGACGACGAATTTGATGAATGGGTGAGACCAGAAGATATGATAGGTTAAGTGGTTATTTGACTTTGAACATCTTTAGAATTTCTGTAGAGTTTCAAACCGGTCAAAAGTATGATCGGCAGCACTGCCCAATGGAATACTTGGATACCACATAGCCAACAAAGGCTAGCAAGAATAAGAAGAACTATACAAGTATGGAGTATTGCTCTTTTTTTTGTAAGTACTAGAAAGTACAAAGGATGCATCCAAAGTATATTCCAATTTAGCTTTGTAGCATAATGTTCTGTGGCAAACCACATGATGCAAAGAATTATTCCTCCTAGAGCCAATGTGCCAAACCAAATCGCATCGAAGACTTTAAGTAACTGTTGTTTCCGAAAATAGATAAATAGCCCTTCTACTAGAATCAGAAAAAGTATAAGGATGACAGGGTAATTTGGTCGTTTTTGCTTTCTGCGGAGTTCTACATCTGAAAAGTCTAGGACTGTATAATCACTACTGATTAATTGATTATCTGAGTATGTAGCGTCAATGTAAGCATCATGAAGATAATCAGGCAAGAACATTTGCTCGAGTTGTGATGCAGGTCTGTCAGCTTTGCTACCGATAATCAAATCTATCCCGAAGTCTAACCAGGGAGAATAGCGAATATACTCTTCTAGCAAGTCTCGAAATGTTTTGTCTTGGTACTCTCCGTATTCTACTCCACCAACAGAAGATGCTATGATATCTCGTGGCCTTGTACTACAATTATCAAAGAAGAACTCATAGAGATAGTCACTGTTTTTTGGCATTGCATTGTTCTCTAAAGCTTGTATGAGTTTGGCTTCCTCTGCTGGAGCTAAATTGAGTGTTTGCTCGAAGACAGAGCGTTGCTCATGATGGTAAACTCTTAAGAAGGTTGCATACTTTTGTTTTGTAAGAGAATAGAGAAGACGACCTCTGAGAAAATTCAAATAGAAGTTAGGTTGATCAAAACTAAAGGTGCCATAGTTGTATACGATGTCTTCGGCTGATCTTGTGCCTTTGACCTTAATTGCAGTATGACCAAAATAGCTATAGGCATCATCACCAGGAGACACTGTGAGAAGGGAGACTTTCTGAATCGTATTTTGATTTGATTGTGCAAGCAGAAAATTTTGCAGATGAAATAGGATAATCAAACAAAGAACGATGGGATATTTTGTAATTAAGTTTATTTGCACACCAATGGTAAATATTCAATGTTAATATAAATGAACAATGTATATAAAATTTATTTTGACCTTGTCAAAATCAGTCATGTTTATGAATTGATTGGCAAATTCAGAAATAGTTATATTGCATAGACTTTAGTGAATTTTTGATGAAGACACAGCTTATTTTTTTTATAATATTCATTCTCAACTTTGGCCTATTGCAAGGACAAAAAGTAGATGATGTTGATAAATTGGTTGAGAATAAGAATTATGATGAGGCACTCACCCTAGTGGAAGATATCTTAGGTGATGAAACAATAGAATTCGATAGTTTAAAACGGAAAACTCTTCTTCAAACAAAGTATGATATTCTACACAAAAAATCTCTAACATTCTTGCGTTCAGGCAAATTGCTAGAAGCTGAAAAGTGTGTAGAGGCATCTAAAAATGCTATTGAAAAGGAGTATAATAAAAATGACAAATATTATACGCGGAGTTTGAATACCTTAGGATATATCTATCGAATAAATGGTCAATTTAAAAAGGCTGAACGAACATATAAGCTAGCAAAAAAACTTAAAGAAAAGAGATTCGAGATTGATAAGCAATATTCCAAAATTCTAAATAATCTTGGAGGTGTGCTGATCAAGCTTAATAATTTTCATGATGCAGAAGCCTGTATTGATAGATCTCTTAAAATTAAAGAAGATATTTCAGGTCCTACCTCGTTAGAAGTAGCTAAAGTCTTATTTCAGAAAACAATACTCTTTCAAAGTACTGGCCGATATAGTAAAGCCTTAGTTTACATTGAAAAAGCATTGCAAATTTTGGAGCAAGCTCAGGACAAAAGTGAAATACTAAAATATAAACAGCTTAAGTCCACTTTACTCTATGATTTAGAACGCTACGACGAAGCCTTGTTGCTTTATCAAGATATAAAAACTGACTTAGAGGGTCAAGGCCTGGGTAGTGGTTCAGATTATGCAAAGTTATTAATGTCATTTAGTAATGTATATGCAGAAAAAGGACAATTAGACACAGCTCTAGATTATGCTGAACAGTCGAAAGGTGTTTTTGAGGTTGCTCATGGTTCAAGCCATCCTTACTTTGGTCTGGCTTTAAGGAATCTAGGTAACTTAATGTTAGAAGCTCAAAAGACCGATGATTTAGAAGCTATTTTTCAAAAGTCTAGTCAGATTACTTCAAAGAAATATGGCAAAAAGCACATTGAGTATTTTATCTCAGAATTTTCTCTTTTTCGCTATTACAAAAAGAACGGAGATGTAGAAATGGCAATTGAAGTTTTAGAAAATATTGACGAAATTATTTCCAATCATATCACTAACGCTTCAAAATATCTTTCTATTAAAGAGATTCACAAGTTGACAAGGATGTACGATAGGTATTATAGTGAGCTTCTTTCTCTCACTGCTGCTAATACCGACAATGATTTCTTAGTCGAGACAGCAATGAATAACACTTTGTTTTTCAAAGGTTTTATACTAAGGTCTTTGTTAGAAATTAGAAAAACCATTGATAGCTCAAAAGACATTGCGGACCTTTCGGATGAGCTCACCACACTTAACCTTCAATTAGAAAATGCTTTTAGTAGGACAGATAGAGATTCTGAAACAATCGAACAATTACAACAAAAGATCAGTGAATTAGACGCTGATATGAATCGAAAAATTGGATCAATTAATAGAGAAATTAGCAGTGCAGAATGGGAGGATGTCCAATATAGTCTTACAGATGAAGAAGTAATTATTCAGTTCGTAAAGTTTGAAGATCCACAGTCACAACTTCTTTCATATGGAGCACTTCTTATTGCAGCAGACTATGATAGACCTAAGTTTATTGAATTGTTTGCAGAAAAGAAAATTACAACATTGTTTGAGGACAGGGTAGTGAATAGTAATGCATTAATCTCAACTTTCTATGGAAATAGTCAGAATCAATCGAGTGACTCTAGAGGTGCTGAAGGTTTTGTGAAAGAATTGACTAGCAATGGTGTTTCTCTTCATGACCTAATAATAGAACCAATTAAGGAAGAGCTTGAGAATTACAGCACTGTTTTTTATTCATGTGAAGGTATCTTACATAATATTGCATTACATGCTGTAGAGTATGATGAAGAGAATATAATGATTGACAAGTTTAGCATGCAGAGACTAACTTCTCTCAATCAATTAGTTGATGATGATTATAATTTTGATAACTATAGTAAGACATCCTTATTAGTGGGAGATGTCGATTATGGTACATTGATCACTGACACTTCGATGAGGGGAAGTAGAAATAGAGGAGGATGGTCAACACTACAATGGACGAAATCGGAAATAAAGAATATTAGTGAAATATTGGAGCCAAGTGGTTTTAGTATTGATATGCTCTCTGCATCTGCAGCAAATGAAGAGAATTATGTATCCAAAGTAAATTCGAATGATGGGTATAGCATCATGCATTTTGCTACTCATGGATATTTTGATACAGATGATTTATTGAACTTAGATAGTTCTAACCAAAGATTGGATGCTTTGAATAGTATGACTAATTCTAGCTTAGTGTTAGCAGGAGCTAATACACTAGAAGTTCAAGGAGAAGACAGTTACATTACGGCTTACGAAATTAGTCAGTCTAATCTTAAGAATACTCAATTAGTTGTCTTATCGGCTTGTGAAACTGGTTTAGGACATGTAAAGGAGAATGAGGGTGTTTATGGTCTTCAAAGGGCTTTTAAAATTGCAGGAGTTGAGTATATAATAATGTCTTTGTGGCAAATACCTGATCAAGAATCAATGTTGTTTATGACTGCATTTTACAAGAACTATGTGGAAAGTGGATCAGATATCTTTGAAGCCTTTAATACAACTCAAAAACAAATTAAAGAGCAATTTCCTGATCCTTTCTATTGGGCGGGTTTTGTGCTTGTTAAATAGATTATTCTTCAGGAGCACTAATTTCTATAACCAAACTACCAATATAACCTTGAGTCGGCTTGAGGGTTTGGCTTCCTCTTAATTGAGTATTTGGGTTAAGTAGAGTTTGCAAAAGATTACTGAGATCTGAATTGGGTGCATGTTCGCTTCTCAAACTATTAAATTCTAACGGTTGACTTGTTGCAAAAAGCTTGAACATATCAAGTCCAACAGGTTCCTCAACTTTGAAAAATGGTGTTTCATATGAGTCTTGTGAACTCAGATAATAATCTTGAGAAGATAAATCGTAAGGTATCAGCTTGTTAATCGTGTGGTCTGGTTGGATGTCAAGAATTGAAAAATAACAGGGTTTTTCTCCAGAGTTGGTAACAACCAGCTTTACTCTATCTCCTATCATAAAGTTATTCATTGGACTTACTTGAGTTGAATCACCTTTTTCAATGTGGAAACTGATGTCCAAATCATAGCCAGGGGATTGATTTTCCAATGCCCTTAAGAACTGCGCTCTATTATGCTGTTCGATTGTTTTTGACAGTGAAAGAAGAGCTAATGAATCTGCTTTGTTTAAGACTTCATCTCTCCATATAATTTGATCATTTACATCATAAAGAACAAATTCATTTGAAGAAGTCAGCCCTTGTGCTTGCTCTAGAAAATAAGTGGCATCAGTGTCAACTTCAGTGAATGCTATATTTCCTTTTAGTCCGCTAAAATCTAAATCACCTGTATTGAAGTCAATCTTAATCTTAGAAGCTGATGGTGATACATTTTGATTATCAACTTCAACTCTTAAATCGGAGATATCATGGTCATCTAGATTGCAATTTAGTTTGACATCCGAATCAAACACTCCCACGTAGTCTATTATGCCAAAACAAACACAAGTATCCTGCAAAGAACCATCAGAAAAGAGCTTGACTTTAGTTCCAAGATCGAGGCCATGTATTTTACCTGCATTCACTTGGATAAGGTTGTTGTCGAATTTCTCTAGGATTGTATAGCTTGATGAGGTTTTAGTTGAATTTTGGAACAACAATTTTTGTACTTCTCCATCAATAGAAGGTGATTGTGTGAGATTGTGCGAAGCCATTTCTGTTTTAATTCTATTAAAGAGATCTGCATAATTCGTGCTCTCACTCGATTGAAGTAATTGTTTAGCTAAGGTGAAAGTAAATACTCCCACATTACCATATCCTTCAAAATGTTTCTCATAACTCAATTGATGTTGTGAAGAACTAAACATGCTTGTCAAGCTTGCGATATTCTCTTCAGCCATTTCTTCATCTTGAAGCATGCTTGATGAGCGTAGACTTTTGGTCTTTTCTGATGCCTCAGGCCCCATGATTAAGTCAGAACCTCTGGAAACTGATCGACCTCTGGTAGAAGTGCCCGAATGACATGCATCAACCGTAAAAAAAACATGCCCCTGTGATCCTAGCTTTGTCCTTAACTCTTTCAATAAAGAAGCTATTTGGTCATCAGTTACGAGAAGTTCACCTTCATAAATATCCTTCTTATACACTTTAGGCGAATTAAATGGAACAAATGCCTCATCAAGATTGTCCACTTCATCACCGTTTTTATCAATCACTTGTTGTCCATGACCTGAGAAGTGGAAGTGGACATTGTCTCCAGGATTAACCTTTGAAATGATATTGTCTTGAAAAGTATTAGCTAAAGTCTCTTTTGTAAAATCATCGTTTTCTAATCGGATGATATGTTCTGATTTATAACCAAGCTTTAATAGAGTATGTGAAAGCAAATTGATGTCATTCACTCCAGACAGTGATGACCAACCGGTATTTTCTTCATACTCCGAAACACCAATCAAAAAAGCATAATTAATTTCTTGTCCAAGAGTTGATTGGATGCCTAAAATACAGAAGAATTGAAAGCTTAGTAATAATTGTATTTTCGTCTTTTGGAAGAATTTAATGTTCATTTAGAAATAATGGATAAATAAATTGAAATAATCTAGGTTAAACTGATAACAGGTCGAAAATAAAGACATATATGAGTGAATCGTATAAAGATACAGAGATTATTGAGGGGTTGAGAGAAGAAAAGCTTTGGGCGTTTGAAGCAGTGTATCAGAGTAGTTTTAAGATGGTAAGAAACAATATCTTAAAAAATAGTGGTACTGAAGAAGATGCTAGAGATGTATTTCAGGATATGTTTATTATTCTCATTGATAAGATACGCTCTAAGACATTGCATTTAACGCCGCAATCTAAGCTCTCGACATTTGTTTTTGGTATTACTAGAAACTTATGGTTAAATAGAATTAGAAAAGCTGGAAAGTTAACCATAGTCAACCAAGAAGATAATACTGTTGACTATGTCGCAGAGGATGAGTTTGAACTTTTACAGAAGAGGATTGATGAAGATCGTTTTGAGTTGATAGAGAAGGCCTTTCTTACAATGGGGGAAGAATGTCGAAAGATTATAGAAATGTTTTATTACCAAAAGATGAAAACTAAAGATATTGCAACGCTTCTTAGTTATACTGAAGGCTTTATCAGAATAAAGAAAATGAGGTGTATGAAAGAATTAAAGAAAAAGATCATCAATAGATAAATTATATCCTCTAAACAAAACTAATTAAGCTATGAATGAAGAATTGGAGAAGTTTGAGTCTGTTGAAGAGAAAGCTCTAAAAGCAAAGAATAACATCTTGCCAGAAGGTTCCGCTGAAGAACAAGAATACAGAGATATTATCTTCACAGTTAGAGAAAGAGGAAAGAAGAATATTAGAAAATTAGCAAAACAAGCTGAACAAAACTATAAACAAATACAAACCGAAAAAAGTAACGCTAAACACAAGATTATGACAAACAATAACAGCCCATCTAAGTCAAGATTATTACCTGTTGCCGCGTCTATCGCAATTCTTGCCTGCGCAGGGTATTTCTTATTCATGAATAAGTCATCTGAAGAGTCAGGAAGCTCAATTGATAAAGCTTATGCTCAGTACTATAAGGCAGATGATAAGAAGGTTTTTGATATTTTGGATAGAATGGAGGCACAAGGTTTTGCATCTACTTCCGGAGAAGGAGAAGATACTTTAACTCAAGCATTGAAGTATTATGGAAACTTTAAATTCGATGAAGCGAAAAGTACATTATCTCAGTACCTCAATGCCTATCCAGAAAATGAAACTGCTAAAATGTACATGGGCTTGACACAACTCCAACTTGGTAATTATGCCCCTGCTATTGAGCATTTGACTCCACTTTACCAAAATACTTCTTATGAAAATCATGAAATGGTCAAGTGGTATCTTGCAATGTGCTATATCAGAGTTAATGATAAAGAATCAATTCAAAAGGCAAAGCAAATGCTTAGAGAATTATCAATGAACAAAAGTTCTGAGTACCACAAAGAAGCTACTGGATTTTTATCAGTATTAGGATAGACAAGCATATGTTTAGATTTCTCTTTATACTATTTATAAGTTGTACCTATCACCTCGAAGTGCAATCAAGGGCTCTGTCTGATGACCAGTCTTTGGTCCAGACCATCCTAGATGACTTGTATAAAGCAAATGGTAATTACATTTATACAAAGCCATCTATATTGGTAACTACCGATAATAGCAGTGCTGCATTGTACATGAAGAGGGCAAATAAGATTGAAATTAGTCAAAAATTAATTTCGACTTGTTTGAGTTTAAATGAGCGTGGCAAAGATGCTTTGGCTTTTGTAATAGGGCACGAATTATCACATGCTTATCAAAGCGACTTTAGTAGTGCAACGACAAGCTTTCTTGCCTATGATAAGCACCACCATGAAGGGAAGCATTGGGAAGAGTCTGCTGATGTACAGGGTGCATTCATGACATATCTTGCTGGTTATCATTCAATTGATATTCTTCAATCTTTGATGGATAGAATTTATGATGATTTTAACCTTGAAGATCAACTAAAGAATTACCCAAGTTTAGATGAACGTAAGGAAACATCTAAGAAAGTCTCAAAAATGGTTGTTGACCTCATTGATGTTTTTGAAACAGCAAATTACTTGACTTCTATTGGCAAACATGAGCTTGCAGTTGGGTGTTACAGTTATATAAAAAACTGGTATCAGGGAAAGGAGATTTATAACAATTTGGGAGTTGCTAATATCTTACAAGCATTAAATTTTTCAGATGAGAATCTAGAAGGATATCTCTATCCCTTAGAATTAGACTGGAAGACACGAATGGATAAGCCTATCGTTAATCGGGGTGATGAAGATGAAAAACTAAAGCAAATCAGAGATTATTATCTTGATCAAGCAATTGAAAACTTGCAAGTTGCCTCAAAAATGGATCCCTTAGATGTCACTGCTGACTTAAATATACTCTGTGCTACAATCATTAGAGATGGAGGAGAAGCTGGCTTAAATTTATATAAGCAAATCGGGTTGAAAGACAGAGTTAACCTAAGTAAAACGTCTCACCTTGATGCTGCCAAATTAGATCTTCTCTTAGCTATAGCCTTTGCGAAGAATCATGATAATCTTAAAGCTAATGATATGTTTGTTCAAGCATCAAACTCTAAGATAACTTCTATAGCTAGGCAATCAGATTATAATGTTAAAGTAATGAAGGGCTTTGATTGTGAGATAGATGACCAAACTACTTGTGAAGACCAATCGTATGCAGTGAATACAGTAGATGGTATTCGATTGCATAGGGTATCTTCTCCAGATTCACCTATCAAACTCACGGAGAGGAATAACACAACTTTAGGCATCCAGACTTTGCCGTCTTCAAAGCTTTATGTCTTTCAGTCTGACCTTGGAAAGTTTGTATTACAACGCGGAACCCATAATCAGAATGAAATTGTAGAGAGTGCACAAGTAGTCATGACGGATGAAGGGAATATAGTACATTGTCCAACAGAAAAAACGTGTGCAAGAGTCGATGACAAAGATCAGGTATTAGAATGGGTAAAGTATTATTAAGAGATTGTGTTTAGAATGGAAGGAGGACTGAGCCTTGAAGAACTGGTTGCCAGCACTAGCAAAGTAACTCTCAAAGACATCAGACCTTTACTGGTCAAGCATGGATTAGATAATCATAAGTATCTCAGGTTGCTTGCATTCAATTGGGTTGCCAATGGATTGTTTATCCTAGGAATAGTCTTGGTTGGTGTATTGTCTTCTCAGGAGTCTAGTTGGCCGCTCTTTACTTTTCTCATAATCTTACTGTTTTATTTCTACGTCAACTTTTCGCTAAGACAAACATTTAGAGAACATATCCTGATAGTAGTACAAGCCATATTCAAAGAGCATAACTTGCAAAGTGCTCTCGCTGTTAAACACTTCATTCAGCAAAATGCTTTTGACCAACTGGGAATTTTTCCTCCTTCAAAAAAGGTAAGTGGAAATGCCTTCTTCAAAGGAGGTAACACAGCCTTAGAATTCAAGGCGAGTAATCTTGTAGCAACGAAACCAAACTCAGGTATTTTGAGTGATGCTTACTTTTTAGGCTTTTTCATGCAGATTAAATTCAGAAATTCAAGAGTTCAGGACTATCTCAGATTCAGAACTAAAAATGATTTTCCAATAGATCTTCTAGATCAAGGTAATGATGTTTCGCAATGTTATGACATGCTTGATGAAGGTGGAGAAAAAACGGCCAATGCTAGCATACCAAGTCTACTGAAGGCAAAGACACCATTTCTTTCAATTGCAACATCTAGTGATAAGCAAATAGAGTGTATCCTAAAGGATGAAGAAGTATTTATTCTCATTCACAATGACTGGTTTTTGTTCAAGACACCAAGTAAGGCAAGGAGGGATTATGGGAGAAAACATATAGAGTATTCAGGAGTAGTAAAAGATGCTTTAATGGTCATTGAGGTTTTGAAAGATGTCGAACTCCTTTTAGATGCTTAATATCCATTTTCAAGTGAGCATTATAACTCTAATCACATACCCATTGAAAGGATCTGTTATAACCAAAAGTGGTTGCTCACCCTCAATCAGATACTATTCACTCTAAAAGGTAAAGAATTGTCTTGTTCTCATCGTCTTTTGCTTATTTTTCGATTGATTTTTAACACTGAGAATATTATGTCAGAAAGTAACTTCCGAGTACTTAGAATTGCATTAGTTATAATCATCGCTGTCATCCAAATGAGTGTTAATGCACAATGTGATAGGGAGCGAGACTCGCTTGCACTTGTAACATTTTATAACACAACATCTGGATTAAATTGGAATCTCGTTGAACCAATGAATCAATGGGATGGAATTTTTCTAAATTCTTCTGGCTGTGTAGATATTATTGCTCTCAATAATAATAACATTACTGGTGTTATCGGCGAAGAGTTTTCTGAGCTGAAGCAACTTAGAGAGTGGCAAATGGCTAACAATAATTTGTCTGGAAACCTGCCCATTGCAATTGGGGATATGTCGCTGCTAAAAGGAATATTACTTTATGACAACAACCTTGCGGGAAGTATTCCTGCTAGTCTTGCCCAAATTTCTACATTGGAAAGAGTATACCTACAAGGAAATGATTTGTCAGGGTGTTATCCTGAGGAATTAGGAGTTGGCGTGTTTTGCACTTTAGGCTATTCTGAATTCACCTTTTCTTTTGGTTATAATTTCGATGGAAATGATAAACTGCCTTGGCAAGGTGAGGTGAGCAATTTTTGTCAAGGTCTTTCACAAGTTGGGGCAAGTTGTGAGGATTCTAATCCACTTACTGTTGCCGATACCATAAACGAATCTTGCTTCTGCGTTGGCTCTATTGGATCAGGTAACTTTCCATGTGACAGAGAGCGAGATTCGCTCGCTTTAGTTGACCTCTACACTAGCACAAATGGTCCAAGTTGGACCAATAAGTGGAACCTCGACACACCAATCTCTACTTGGTATGGAATAGAATTAAATGCTCAAGGCTGCGTAGAATGTCTAGACTTGGATGGAGGAACTGGTTGTAGTAATACCAGTAACTCTGGCGGTAATAATCTTACCGGTACATTACCTGAGTCCATTGGCCAACTGAAGAACTGTATTCAAGTCAATCTATCCAATAATTTTATATCTGGTAGTATTCCAGATTCTATAATAGGGTTGAGAGCTTGTGAAAGACTTGACCTTGGTTCGAATGATCTTTCAGGTGATATTCCAAGTGGCATTAGCTCAATGCCTGTTTTAGAAAGGCTCCTTCTTGATGATAATGCAATTACAGGACCAATCCCACAAGATATCTGCGCTGGACCAGTAATAACAACTGTTAGATTAGATGATAATAATTTGGTAGGTAGTCTGCCTTTAGGAGCAGTCTATTCTCCATCATTATTTTCTTTGAACCTGTCTCGAAATTCTGTAGAGGGGCAACTCCCAGCAGAGCTGTTTAATCACCCAAATTTGTATTTTCTAGGGTTGTCAGAGAATTTGTTAGATGGTTCTTTGCCAGACATCGATCCAGATGAGTCAAGCCTTCAATTAGTTTACCTAAACGATAATAACTTTAGTGGAGCTTTTCCTAGCCAAATTCTAAACCTGAGTAATTTGGAGAGACTGGATCTTTCAAACAATACATTTTCGGGAAGTTTGCCTGATGCCTTTAACCAGGTGATGAATTTAGAGCATTTACTTCTATATAACAATCAACTGTCTGGAGTACTACCTCCTACGATTGGGCAATTGTCAAACCTTCGGCGTTTTTATCTTCAGAATAATAACTTTAGAGGATGTTATCCTGAGTCATATCTTGACCTTTGTCCTTGGATGGGATATTCTGAAGATGTCACCCAGAACGGACTAAATCTAGATGGGAATCTTCTCCTTCCATTTGAGGGTTACTTCAAGGATTATTGCAATGGACAAGCTCAAGTTGGCGCACCTTGTAATGATAGTAATTTAGCTACAGCTGTAGACTTGATAGATGAAAGCTGTACATGTACAGGTATCTCTAAACGTACAAGAGACTCTTTACTTCTTGTTGACTTCTATGAAGCAACAAACGGAACTGAATGGACAATAAGTTGGGATCTTAGTCAACCCATTACAGACTGGCATGGCGTTTTTCTAGGTTCTGAAGAATCTGTCATCTGCCTTTCGATGAATGGCGAAATGTGCTCAATCGAAGAAGATGCTTCTAATAATTTGACAGGATTTTTGCCCGAGTCTTTTGGAGATTTTAGTGACTTGCAAAGTGTTAATCTGAGCAATAATGAAATAGGTGAAAGGATACCAGGTACATTATCCAAATTGACTCAACTCAATGAACTCAACTTAAGTTTTAACAAATTCAGCAGTATCATTACACATATCCAATGGGATTTTGCTGATCTAGATTACCTCAATTTATCGAACAACATCCTTGCAGGGTGCATACCTCAAACACTGTTACCATATTGTGATAATTCAAGTCAGATATTGAATAACAACCAACTGATGCCTTGGTCTGGAGATATTTCTAGTTTTTGTGCCGATGGAATTCAAACTGGAGCTCCCTGCAATATAGACAGTACAGAAATCTATAGCATTGATAATTGTTCATGTGTCCTTTCCATTTTTTGTGATAGGGAGCAAGACTCACTTGCCTTAGTATCCTTATATAATGCTACAAATGGGCAGGCTTGGGATGACAAATGGGACCTCTCAACACCAATTACCGAATGGTATGGATTAGATGTTACCACGAATGGTTGTGTTCAACGGATTGTGCTTAGGTTTAATGATCTGGAAGGAACACTGCCAGAAGAGCTTGGTCAATTGACGAACCTTACAGAACTAAGGCTTGAAGGATCTTTTAGCGGGCCTGTTCCTTCTTCTCTATCTAACCTTACTCTTCTCGAAGAATTAGAGTTGAATGGTGGCTTTGAGGGAGAAGTTGCAATAGATTTCAATGAGCTTACTGAGCTGGAAAGCCTGAGTTTAGAGAATAATCACTTTACTGGCTTAGTGCCAGAAGCAATCTTCAATTTATCAAACTTAACTAGTTTAGATCTCAGTGGAAATGCATTCGAAGGTCCAATTCCAGATGGAGTAGAAAACTTGACTTCATTGACTTTTCTGCATCTCGGCAGTAATAAATTCATAGGGGATATCCCAGATGCAATAGCAAGTTTAACCAATCTTACATTCCTAAATTTAAGATTCAATCAATTGACTGGAAACATTCCAGCTTTCATTGCTAATTTGACTAACTTAAGAATATTAGATCTTTCCAATAATACATTAGATGGAACCATCCCGAGTAATTTGGATCAACTACAAAATCTTTGGGACCTCAAATTGCAGCATAACTCACTCGAGGGATTAATCCCTGCTTCTCTTGGTAATATTTCTGGCTTGCAGAATCTTTGGCTCTATAACAATGAACTCACTGGCAATATTCCAGAATCCTTTACTAACCTGGATAACCTTCCGAGTCTGGATCTCAACCATAATAATCTGACTGGTGAGGTACCTTCTTTTTTAGGGGAGATGGATGATTTGATACAGCTCAGAATACAGAACAATCACTTCAGCGGCGATATCCCGTTCGATGCTATTGACAATATTCGTTTTCTCATTATCAATAATAATGACTTTACTTTTGAGAATTTAGAGGGGAGAGAGCAGATCTTATTTGTTAGTTATGATACGCAAAATCCATTCTATCCAGATACGGTCCTTCAAGTTCTCAGTGGTCAAGATTTGACTATTGATTTAGCAATTGATCCTACTATTGTTTCTAGTAGATACGCATGGTTTAAAGATGATGAAGTCTTCGCTGTGGACCCTATAAATCCAATTAACTCTAATATGCTCATTATCCCAAGTGTTAGCAATGCTGATGCGGGTATATACAACAGTGAAGTCACGAATGTAGATCATCCTGATCTCACATTGCTGTCCTCAGGGATAGGAGTAAAAGTGTGTAATACAGAATCTGATTCTTTGGAATTGGTTGCGTTATATAACTCCACAAACGGAGCTGGCTGGAATAATTCTCTTGGCTGGCTAACTGATGGAGTCCCTATCAGCAATTGGTACGGTATTACTACAAATGACTTAGGTTGTATTTCTAAGATTGACTTGAGTGATAATAACTTGAATGGAACTATTCCTTCACTTGATCTCAACACACTGGATACACTCTATCTCGAGAATAATCTACTATCTGGATCATTACCTGATGCCATGAATGTTCCTTTTTTGAAAGCCATCAATCTTGAACAAAACGCAATGACTGGACCAATTCCTCCGGTCATTAGCTCGTGGATGTTTTTGACAAACTTGAATTTGAGTAATAATGAATTCGGGGATAATATTCCACCAGATTTAGGAGACTTGTGTGAAATGGTCGAACTCCAATTGGATGGTAATGTGCTTTCTGGTGAAGTACCTGAAGAGCTAACTCAATTATTCAATTTGCAGCCTGGGCTAGTTGACTTTGGTCATAATCCCGGTATTGATAGCTTAAAGCCAAAACTTGCATTTTTTTGCCCTTTCGGCGAACAGATATTCGAAGAGACTGCAAGCTTCGATCGCTTCTTAGGTATCTGTAATGTCCAATGCTCTGGATTTGAGTGGGAGGACTTATTACAGGACTCATGGCTGACGGATACCCTCGTACAATTACCTTGTGCAAGTGATACGTGTGCCTATGCTAATTCTCAGGCGGGTTATGTTGATGTTCGGGGGATTACCGTTATTTTTACTTTGGAAAGATGCTACACAGCACTGGAGCCACCTACATATATTGAGAATATTGATTTTTTTGATTGTGCTGGTAATCTTTTGGAGAGTGTAGTTTGTGATGAAGATGAGTTTTGTACTGATTATGGGGCGATTGCCGAAGAGGAATTTGATGATCTGGATTTCATTACAATATGGAATTGTGGTCAAGCTATACCAGTCTGTGCAGAAGGCTTACTGCCAGGGTCAGACTGTGATGATGAAAATCCTCAGACTATTAATGATATTGTCCAGCTAGATTGTGACTGCCTTGGTTATGATGATCTCGATGGAGACGGTTTTGATATTAATTCAGATTGCGATGACACGGACCCATTCATTAATCCAAATGCTCAAGAAATAGCGAATAACGGGATTGATGAAGATTGTGATGGTGAAGACTTGACATCTTCTCTCGAAGAGAATCATGGAGAGAACTTCATTGTATTTCCTAATCCTACGAGAGGAACATTGTATATTAACAGTCATCCTGATGTAGAGTGTATGCTCTCTCTCTTTGACCTGCAAGGGAACACTCTCTTGAAGAGTAGTAATGTGGTTCGTCAGATAGATTTGAATGACTTGGAGAGTGGCGTCTACATACTAATGTTAGAACAAAAGAAAACCGGCTTTCGCCAAATAGAGAAAATACATCTTCTACGATAGCATTGAGATTTAATGAGAAAATTTGGAATAAGAATTATGAGAGTATTTATCCTGAGTATACTGTGTGTTTTAGGCCTACAAGAAGTATCAAGTCAATGCGATAGAGAGCGAGACTCTTTAGCTCTCATTGCTATTGATAGTGCCAATGTTGACCCCTTTTTAGGAATAACACCAGGCTTTAATTATTCCTGGGATTACAACCAACCGTTAGATACATGGCCACTAGGGATATGTCTTAATGATGAAGGATGTGTAAGTGGATTGGCTTTGGATGGAGAAGGAAGTTGCAACCCAGGTGCCTCTATGGAGCCCACTGGATTCTACACTTTAGACAGTATACCAGATGCTATTGGAGATTTGAAAGAACTAGAATTCTTGAGCCTAGCTGGTCCAACCGTTTCAGGAACAACTTTTCCGGAAGGAATTAACTCCAAAATAGGCACGCTTAAAAGATTAAAAACACTTGAGATAAAGAATACAGGACTTACTCAAATTCCAGAGTGGATAGTCAATCTTGATTCACTGGAATGGCTCCAGCTTACAGGCAATCAATTTCAAGGACCAATACCAGACTATTTCTGCAAATTTTGTGATATCACTGTCTTATTTGATGGTAACCCTGGCATCAGCAATGCAGACTTTACCACCTTCTGTGCTGCTAATCAAGC
>JAHDEL010000065.1 GCA_020628855.1 Saprospiraceae bacterium
CCTCACAGTCTATCTGCGGAGGTAGCTTGTCTTCTACTGTTACTGTGCCCCAGCATGGAGCGATATCACAACCAATAATACTCACAGTAACATTGAGAGTCTGTCCTAAATAGTCGAAACCTATAGGGTTAGTAAGTGTATTTCCATCTTGATCTGTGATTACTACTTCATAGGCTTCGGATGGATTTATAGCGTTCGAAACAACCATAGGACCTGTAATAGTGATCAAGCAATCTTCATCCAGAGAAACGTTGGCGTTCTGACATGCTAATTCATGACATTCTACAAATGCTACTCGTTCGGCGTCATGATCATCTTCATCCATTATTCCATCATTATCACTATCAAATCCATCATCATCGATATGATCATCTGTCCTAGTACCTACTAATCCTCCACTATCGTTGGTCACATCAGTATCGGGATTACTATCTATATCTGCATTGGACATATCGACTCCAAATGCGTCTTGCATTTCAATAATTTCAGACATATTTATTATTGTTGCCTGAGTGGCATTAGCATTTAATCGTAGCGTGAGGTCTTTACATGCCACCTCTCCAGGCATCAAAGTTCCAAGGAAGGTATACTCTATCATGCCTCCAACTTCTGACCAGTCAGTGTTTAAGAGAGGCATGAAAGTTAAGCCCGCTGGCAACACATCAATTACCTTAATATTGGTTGCTGGTAAGTTACCTTGGTTCTTGATTTTTATTTCATAAGTAGCTAAATCTCCTGGGTAGGTTAGTCCGATGGTAGTAGAGACTTTTTGTAATGCCAGATCATAAATCTCAGGCTGCAAGGACGCAACATTATTTGAAGAATCACAATCTTCAAGATCAAATAAATTATTTGATTCTCCTATCTCTACTACATTCATCAGGTTATCGAAATTCGCTCCCGGCACCACTAATAGTTCAATGAAAATAGTAGCCGTTGTTCCTACTTCTATGATTGATAATTCACTCTCATAATTGTTCTCAGATAGTATTGTCCAATCATTCATATCTGTTGGAGAAAGAATAAATCCAGCAGGAATTCTCTCAATAATTTGAACATCCTCAGCATCTATATATCCATGGTTAGTAATATCTATCTTGTAGGTTACCAGTTCTCCAATTTTTATTGGTGAAGTTGAACTTAAAGATTTAGAAATACCCAAATCATATTTGTCATCAGCAGCATCAAGTGGATCACCACCATGATTACATTCAAATCCATTTGGAATTCCACCATTATCACAATCTGCATGGACCAATCCTGTAGCTCCTGAATCAATCGCATCACAAACCTGTGTGCCTGTGGTATAACTATTACTACATGGATTCGTAGGATCGGTCATATTGGCACATTCTTCAATATTAGTCTGACCATCATTATCACAATCTAAAAGGGCTATTGTGGAAGTTGGGTGGGCCAAGATTGCTTCGCAAAATGCATCTAAGTCATCTCCTGCATTGGCACAATTAAAGCAACCCTCACCATCACTAATTGTAAAGGTTTGCACACAACTTTTGACAGTTCCACACGTATTTGTTACAGTATACTCAATTGTATAAGAATCCCCATTTGTCTCTCCGCAAGCAGAGTTACCAAAATCAGCAAGAATATCTCCAACTTCTGCCGAAACATCAACATCACAGGCACTTTCTATTATTACCATATCTGCCTGAGAGACGATATCGGCAGAGCTCGAAACTAGTCTATCTGGAGGACAAGTTATTGTCAAATCAGTATTAGTAATCGTAAAAATCTGGATGCAAGAGGCTGATCTTCCGCAATCATCTTCTATTCTATATTCAATACCATACTCAGCATCATTACAATTGGAAATGCCAGTCATAAGACTTGGTCCCACTGTCGATACCGTGTTTCCAAGATCACAAGATACTGTGGTCATTGGAACGCCGATAGTAGCATCAGCGAGACAACTAATCATCTCATTATCAGGACAAACTATCGTAGGAAGCGCATTCGAGATAAACCATGATTGATCACACGACATTGTTCTGCCGCAATCGTCTTCAACAGTATACGTAATTATGTATTCAGCACCAGGACAATTGGCATCTCCACTTACCAAGATAGCAGTACTACTTGTCACGTTAGACGTCAGACTGCATGATTGTGTTGTTATTCCAGTTGATGCTATAATCTCAGACAAACAATTTACAGTTTGATCAGCTGGACAAACGATGGTTGGTGGATCATTTAACAAAGTCCAAGTTTGGATACAAGAAGATTCTCTGCCACAATCATCTTCTACAATGTATTGAATTTGATATGTTGATCCATTACAATCTGTAATTCCTGAAGCTATTGTAGGTCCAACAATATCAAGAGTATACCCTAGCATACAAGCTGTTGTTATCACTGGTGAACCACTGACAATATCTGCTAAACATGATACCGTTTGATCTATCGGACAAGTAATGATTGGCGCATTATTACTTAATGTAAACCTTTGGATACAAGATGCAGAACGAGAGCAAGCATCTTCAACTTCATAAAGAATCTCATACATTGCTCCTGGACAATTCTCTTCACCAGAAATGAGTACAGGATCTCCTATAGTAATTTCTGACGCCAAAGTGCATGAACTTGTAGTAATTGGGCTGCCTGCCACAACTTGATCTGAGCATGCTACAGTTGCATCTGCTGGACATGTGATTGTAGGGCTTAAGTTATCTATTGTCCATGTTTGTACACAAGAGACCATATTTCCTGCCGCGTCTTCTGCAGTATATTCTATTATATATAATGCACCAGGACAATTGCTCAAACCTGTTGTAAGTGAAGGTCCCGTATGAGTAACCTCTACACTCACTCCACAAGGAGCAGATGCTACTGGACTTCCAATAGTGATTTCTGAAGCACAAGATACTGTCATATCAAGTGGACAAGTAATCATTGGGCCCGCATTTACTATGGTAAATTCTTGTATACAAGAGGCGCTATTACCACAATCATCTTCAGCTAAATAAGTGACTTCGTAAGTTGCTCCTGCAACACCATCAATACCACTAGTCAATACAGGACCAGAAGTCATTAATGCATAATCTACAGAACATGAGCTCGTCACTGTAGGAGTACCTATCATGATATCTGAAGGACATGCAACATTGGCATTTGAAGGGCAAACAATAGCAAGAGTAGGATTATCAATTGTAAATGTCTGCGTGCAAACTGCCGTTCTGCCACATAAATCTTCAATTGTGTAATCAATTTCATACAATGCTCCATCACAATCTGCAACGCCACTAACCAACTGAAGAGCGGAATTAGTAATCGTGGAGCCAAGATTACATGATGTTGTTATTGTGGGAGTTCCGACAGTAATATCTGAAGAACAACTGACTGTTTGGTCCGCAGGACATGTTATTGTGGGAGCAGCATTTGCTATTGTCCATTGTTGAATACAAGAAGCTGATCTTCCACAATCATCAGTCACAGTATATTCAAGATCATAAATTGCATCAGGACAATTGGCAATACCACTATTCAGAGTAGGGGTAATGGTACTAACTATAACTCCTAAGCCACAATCAGAGGTGGTCGCTGCCGTCTGAGCTGTGATTTCACTAAAGCAAGAAACTGTTTGATCTGTGGGACATGTTATTGTGGGAGCAAGATTATTTAAGGTAAATGTCTGTATGCAAGAAGCTTCTCTTCCACAATCATCTTCTAATGTATAAGTAATTTCATATTGTGCTCCATTACACTCATCCGACCCGAATACTAAAACAGGCATTGAGGTAGAAAGCACACTACCTAAACCACAAGAAGTCGCGGTCATTGGTGCAGAAGCAAGAACTTCTGACTTACAACTTACAGTCATATCTGCAGGACAAGTAATTGTTGGCGCTGCATTCATGATTGTCCAAGTTTGAGAGCATGATGCCATCCTTCCACAATCATCTTCAGCAGTGTAAACTAGTTCATACATTGCACCTGGGCAATTACTTGTGCCAGAAAGTAATGCCACTGTGGAAACAGTCTCACTTGAAGTGAGTGTACAAGATGATGTTATTGATGCAGTGGAAGCTAGAATTTCATTTTCACAGCTCACCGTTTGATCTGCAGGACAAACAATCATCGGTCCACCATTCGCTATTGTCCAATTCTGAATACAGCTATCAGTATTCCCGTCAGCATCTTCAGCAGTATACGCGATTGTGTATACAGCACCTGGACAATTAGCCTCACCTGATAGAAGGCTTACTGCACTATTTGTAATTGATACCATGACTCCACAAGGCGCTGAAGCAACTGGTACTCCTGCAATTATCTCACTAGCGCAACTGACCGACATATCCATAGGACAAGTAATCATCGGTCCACTATTCATAAGAGTAAATACTTGTTCGCAAGAAGCCATAAATCCACAATCATCTTCAATCACATATGTCACGGTATAAGTAGCGCCATCGATACCATCAGTACCGCCTGTCAGTGTAGGTCCTGTGGTATTCAGAGTAAATCCTACACCACATGATGTCGTTACCATTGGTACCCCAATCATGATATCAGTTGGACATGAGACCATTGCATCAGGAGGACATGTCACGATTGGCGCAGTACCTGAAATTATATAAGTATAAGTCCAGTCATCAGTACTACCTTCGCAGTCCTCATATCTATAGGTATATATCTTTGTGCCAGTAGAAGGACAAGAAGGATCATCTGATACACTCAGAAAATAGGGTTCTACAATCTGGCCACAATTATCCATTACTGAAGGTGGCAAGCCAGGATCTATCGCCTCAACAAGGCAGGTTACATTTTCAATAACATCCATAGGTGCAACTGGGGCAATACCATCTATTAAAGTAAATACTTGACTACATTCTACAACATCTTCGCCGGTATCAGCAACCCCATTACTATTGACATCATTTACAATAGTGTAGCTTCTTTGTTTGATTAAAGAATTGCCAACGCAAGATGCAGAAATGTCATCCACATGAGAAATAATGATATCTCCACACCCTCCAGATATGTCAGGAACTCCAGACAATGCCTCGAACTCTACCTCATTCGTAGCTGCTGTTGGTAATGACTCCAAACATGCCACTAATCCTCCTGCTGTAGAAGGACATGTTACGTTAAAGCATGAAGCGATGGCTGATCTGACAACCGGTGTACAAGCAGTAGCCGTAGGATAAGTGATACCAAGACTATACATCGAGCAATCATTAGGCACTGTGATTGATGCCGTTGTTGCTCCATTTGACCAGACAAAATCGAAGGTGCACGAAAGGTCAGTAACTCCCGTTAGTGTGACCATACTACCATCAGCACTACATTCAGTAAGAATTTCATATCCTGTAATAGCTGGGAAGAGTGTCACCATTTCCGTTACTTGTTGGGCATCTTCACAGTCTGTTGCAGGTGCTGAAACGCAATATGCAAACTCTACCCCACTGCAATCTGTTATAGGGGGACCTGTATAGGTAAACATAGGCTCAGTACAAGTAATATTAACGCCTGGACCGCTACCGCAGTCGAGATAAGATAAGTTTGTAGCAGAAGAACAAGACCAATCAACTGGCACGTCCAAACCATTCACTACTAATTGTTCTGAACAATCTTCCGGAGCAAGAAACGTAGCTAATTGTACTTTGGGTATTGATTCAACTCCTAATTCAATTGTATTAAAACTTCCAGGTTTACAAAGCAAAATCTGCGGAGAGACACCCGCTATACCACAAATTGGCTCGCAAATACCTACAATTCCTGAAACAGGACAAAAGTCCTTATAGGTTTCTATTGAACATTGATTAGGACCCGACAAGAAAGTTATATTAACACCTTCTGTCAATGGATGTAAATCTAATTGTACAATCACACAGTTTCTATTATTTCCTTGGCCAGAGCAACATTTACCATCATCGCTGTCAACAAAGATTGATGTAGTAGCATCTGGGCTTGCTGTGAGATCTGCAATCACAGTCTGTATTGCTGCATTATCACATTGTGCTATTATATCACTTGGATTAATAAAAAGTAGGATAACACATAGTAGTGTCACCATCAGCCTAGAAAGGCATAAGTGGAAAGTTGTAGTTTTCATGACCCTTATATTAGCTTACTGAGCACACTAGTCTCAGCAGCTGCGTTAAACAAATCTGCTTACTGTTATAAAGGGATGTAAACCAATGTAAAAGTACAAAACATTATGTTAATATTATATATATAACTTATTGATTACAAATAAAAAAGCCTATTGCGAAAGAACACAATAGGCTTTGTTTATTTTTTTACGTAATTACACGTATCAATAGACAAAAGGATCAGAAAATTTTAGATCTTCGAGAATTGCTTCGTCAGTAAGCGTGAAAAGAAATGCTTTGAGTGCTTCTCTTTCACCATGATCCATATCAATAAGCTTGATATTTCCACTTTGATCTTTCATTCTAAAGTCAAGTTCAGGATGGTTCTTCACACCAAACTGATAGTGATCTAACACTTCATCTAATGTTGTAAATCTTCCATCATGCATATAAGGTGCTGTAAATCCAATATTTCTCAGGCTAGGGATTTTGAACATACCATTCCCTGCACCTTGGTCAACATAATTCATATCCAACCCAATATTCGCTCTGTCATCTCCAGTTCCTCCATAGAAATCTCCAAAATGATCGATAGGAGGTATTACTCCATCATGAATGAAAATACTAGACCCTAAGACTCTATGACATGAGTTACAGCCTGCATCCTGAAAGACTTCCATCCCTCTGAGTTCAATAGCACTAAAATTAGCAAATTGCTGCTCTTTCCCTGCATCAAATTTTGACTCATTGCTTTGTACTGTTCTGACAAACTGAGCTAACGCATGACCAATTCTTTCACTTGTAATTGTCGCAGAACCGAAAGCATCTGCAAAGAGTTGATCGTAATAACCTCTACCTTTCAACTTTGTCACTAGATAATCCATATCCTCCATTCCCATTTCGATATGATTCTGGATGGGAAGAACAACTTGCTCTTCTAGAGAAAACTGACTCATATCCCAAAAGAAGCTGCTTGAAAAGCGCATATTCAATATTGTTGGAGTATTACGTGTCGTAAGCTTGTTTTCGAACCCTGTACTAAGTGCCAAACCATCCGTAAATGCCAAGGCTTGTTGGTGACATGACCCACATGAAATTCTATTGCTTATTGAGAGTGCTTCATCATAAAATAAGACCCTTCCAAGAGTCGCTCCAGCATTTGTAGTAGGATTATCATTTGGCTCGTTAGTAAATACAAATTGTTCTTCATCAAAGCCCATATCACTCACATAATCATAATGCGTGTCAGGTAACTGAGGCTCAACATTTTGAGATGATTGTGTAATCTCATTGTTACAAGCTCCAAAAATCAAGATTCCTAAGATGATTGGGATGAGGACAGAATGCAGTTTCATAAGCATGATATTTACTTTAAATTACAATTTTATCTTTAGATAAATGGCAGTAGGTAGAAAAGAACTACCTCTCCAAGACGACGTTTCGTTGAATATTTCTTCAGTACCGTCAAACGTAGACCCGTTTTTCTCATTGACTTGTTGAATATAAAATCCTGTCTCCGTGAAAATACCAATCCGATCACTCATCCACCATGTTATACCAAGGACAGGTCCAAAGCCAACAGTATTGGATTCATTAGTACTTACAAAAGGTACCAAGTTGCCAAAGCCATCGAACGATTGGGAAATAAATTCAAACTGCTGATAACGATACAATACATCAAATCCATAATGTACCTGAAAAGTCCTGCTTACGTTGGTTCTCCATTCCATACCTAATCTAGCCCCAATATTTGATGAATTGGAGCTCTGTGTAAAGTTGTCATCTGGAAAATCAGTTTTAGTAAAATTAACGTTGAACCCAGATCTTAAAAAAGCTTTCTCACCTACTTTGAAGTTGGCTAACAATAAAGTCTCATTCAAAGAATTAAATTGGGATTGAGGGCTTACCAACTTTTGAAACAATGGAGAAGCGTTGAAGCCAAGTTCCACTCTTAGAGTGTCTGCACCTGAGTCAAATCTATCTTGCGCTGTAGATTCTGCCAGACAATACAAGAAAAGCAGAAGGAAAATGAGATGTTTTTTCATAGTGTTATTGTCTTAATAGTATATCCTTACAAGTATCAAAATGATGCTTCTATATTGTCAATGACGTGTTTTATTTTCAAAAGGTTGGGTCACTCTGTGAATAAATTAACGTAATTACATTGAAATCAATACACCTAAGATCACATTTGCTACAGTCAATTTCAATTATCTCGTTATTTTTGAGCACAATTTTACAAGACGTAAATTAGGATAACCATGCTCAAACATTTTTTAGGTAATAGTCCAAGATGGTTCAAGCTTACTATTATTGGATTTCTCATTTTCAATGTATTCTCTCTTTATGCCTTCGGACCTACTGTTACAGCTTGGTGTTTTATCGGAGAGTTTATTTTCACGTTGGCAATGGCACTCAAATGTTACCCGCTTCAGAGCGGTGGGTTATTGGCAATCCAAGCCATTATCCTAAATCTTACTTCTGCAAAACAAGCTTATCACGAAGTGGAAGCTAATCTTGAAGTGATACTCCTTCTTGTCTTTATGGTGGCCGGCATCTACTTTATGAAGCCATTAATCATGTACATTTTTAGCAAGGTTTTCACGAAAGTGAAATCGAAAATGTTACTCTCGATGCTCTTTGTCATTCTAGCTGCCTTCCTTTCTGCTTTTCTTGATGCACTAACCGTAACCGCAGTATTGATTAGCGTTGCTGTTGGATTCTATGGAGTGTATCATAAGATACATTCAAGTGATTCGGACTATGATGGGAGTGGCACACTTGATCGTAAACAGCTCAGTGGTGAAACCTTAGAAGAATTTAGAAGCTTCTTAAGATCACTAGTTATGCATGGTGTTGTTGGTACTGCACTTGGAGGTGTAATGACAATTGTTGGAGAGCCACAAAATTTATTGATTGGCGAAAGAATGGGCTGGGAATTCATTGAGTTTTTCCAAAGAATGGCTCCAATTACCATCCCGGTATTCTTCTGTGGTGTTCTGACTACTTTGTTACTTGAGCAATTTAAGCTTTTTGGATACGGAGCAAAACTTCCTGAAGTTGCAAGATCCATTATTGAGAATTATACTGAGGAAGAAGAAAGAAACAGAACACCTAAACAAAAATTTGGGCTCAAAGTACAAGCAGTTTGTGGAATACTACTGATTATTGGACTAGCATTCCACCTAGCTCCAGTGGGTTTTATTGGTCTCGCTTTGATTATCCTAAATACAGCATTTATGGGAATCATTGATGAACATAAGCTTGGACATGCTTTTGAAGAAGCATTACCATTTACCGCGCTGTTAGTTGTCTTTTTTGTCATTGTCGCGATGATTCATGATCAACACTTGTTCAAGCCAATCATTGATTGGGCGCTTGCACTACCCATTGACCAACAGCCATCTATGTTCTATTTGGCAAATGGAATATTATCAATGATAAGTGATAATGTTTTTGTCGCTACAGTCTATATCGGAGAGGTCAAAGAAGCATTTGATAATGGCTTAATCAATCAAAGCCAATTAGATAAGCTTGCGATTGCCATTAATACAGGGACAAATCTCCCAAGTGTTGCTACACCAAATGGACAAGCAGCCTTTCTATTTTTATTGACATCTGCATTGGCTCCACTAATCAATTTGTCATATATGAAAATGGTGAAAATGGCATTCCCTTACACAATAGTCTTAGGGACAGTTGGTCTGATTTGCGTGAAAATGTTTTTGTAGAGTTATTGAGGATATTCAACAATAATAACTACTCGAATTCTTCATCAGTAACAAACGTAAAGTAGTCACCTTCATCAAAGCTCCAAGAGTTTTTGTCCAGATAGTCTTTATTAGAAGGGACAGAATTGTCATTGGAAACAATCAGAGAATCAAGAAAACCTTCAATCTGATCAGAGGTATACCTATGTCTATTACATGCCGATCTGATAAAATCATTTATAGCAACTAATTGTGTTTCACCACTCTGAATGTCAAAAGTATCCTTAGCATTAATTGTGTAAACACGAACAGTTATATCTGATGAAGAGTTATTTTCTATTTCATAGGTATACTCATATACCACATCACCCAGACAGCATCCTCCTAAAAAAAACACAAGCGTGCAAAAACAAAATAGCTCAAATAAAACTCGTTTCATTCCAGTTCAATTTAATACTTAATAACTGATTATCCATGTCATTCTAATCTGAGAATGACAGCAATCTATCTACTCAATAACTCCATCAATTACACCATCGATAAGGAGTGTGGCTTGAATGTAATCATCAAGAAGAAGGAATTGATCTATATCGATTGCTTCTATATTAGAACGAAACGTCAGCGGAGTTTCTTTGGTCAGATTAGCAAATGTATCATTGATCAATCCTTCTAATGTAGTCACCTGATCATCTAATGAGAAAACCATTTCTTGCTCAAGACGATTCTTGATAACACCCTTTGCAATCCATGCTGCTGCTTTTTGAATGATGTTTTTTGTTTTGACATTTATCTCAACATCTGAGGCGTAGAGTTCTTTTTTCTGTTTGTTATAGTTTGGTCTACCTGTCAAATATAACTGCCCATCGAACGAGCCTATAACATCCACAATCGCGGCGATGTACTGACCATCTCTAGTCAGTGACATATCCTTGATAGTGATGCTTCTACCATCAGACTCGAATATCTGCCCTACCAAATAGCTTTTTACTAAGGACTCTAATTGCTTGTATGTAATCTCAATTGGCAATGCCAACTTCGATTTATTAGACTCAGATTGTGTCCACTCAAACCTCGGCAATCCTCTGAAGGACTCCACATCTGGTTTGTATGCATGTAGTTTTGAATTTACATTGATCGACAGCACACTGCTTACCGCATCATAAGTATTCTTAAAGTCTGCCAATTGTATTGTATCAGGCGATATCTGAATAAAGCCATCATAGAGTTCATGAATCTTGATTGGCTGTCGAATTTGATTGGCAAAATCATTGATCTGCTCTTGGAATTTCAGCTGCTTATTTAATGTCTCATCTATTTGCTTACAAAGCTTATCTTTCGAATTATCTATGATCTTATTTGCAATACTCTCAATGGAAATACCACCAAATCCACTTTTCATTCGCATTGGTTCAATCCATTCATGGTCAACAATTTCAGTCTTTGTAACTATATTCCAATAAGGATCAATATCAACATTTGTAGAAAAAACCAACTCAACAACTCCTTCAGCTCTGACTTCTGTCATGAGTAAATTTTTGGACACTTCAAGCTTTAGGGGAATTGTACTTAAGATATCTTTTGTATTCATTTCAATGAGACTATTGCCTCTTCTCATTATTTCCAAATCTATACCTTCAACCTTTTGGTTACCATAATCAAATAATATGGAATCTAAAGTCGTATCTAGTGATTTAGATAGCAATGCTTTACTAATGCTAACAGGTATGTTGATTTCAGAATATCTCACTGATGATTGTTTTATTGTGCTAGTGTTAGATTTGCTACCAATAGCTCTTTTGGTTGATTTACAACCAACATGTAAGCTAAGTATACAGAAGCTGATCAAATAAATCTTGATTTGTTGGATTGCAATCATAATACAAATGTAACTGAAGAGTCAAAGTTATGAAACAAGAAAGAGGCTGTAGGAATTACCTTACAGCCTCTTTTTCTTAGAATTAAAAAAATCTAACTACTCTACTTTTAATACTTTATAAGATTCGATATTTCCATCGACTTCAATCTGAATATGATACAGTCCATTTTCTAGATCAGCACCATTAATTTGATAGACGTTTCCTCCTTTGAGTAAGCCAACATTATACTGCATTGCTACTCTACCAATATTATCAATAACCTTGATAAAACCTTGCGTTTGTTTTTCAGCAAATACATTAACTGTCAAATTATCTTGCCATGGATTTGGATATATCTCAGCTTCGAGAGCTTTTTCTAATGATTTTAAAGTCAATTCTCTAACTTCTAAGTCTTCTCCAACGTAACTTTCATTAGCAAAGCTTTCTTCCAATTTTGGTGTTGTTGATTGGTTAAACTCAAT
>JAHDEL010000017.1 GCA_020628855.1 Saprospiraceae bacterium
TACCAACTGCTCCACTCCGCGATATATCTTACTTAATGTAATTTTCTAGTAATTAGTTCCTGCTTCTTCAAGCGGAATGCAAAGATAGAAATATTCAGCACTCGAAAAAATCTTACACTACAAATATTATTAAACACACTTCTTTTTCTCTCGCCTTCATTAATTTGGAGTCATGATATACATTCTTGGTATAGTAGCATTAGGTGTGTTATTTTTCGGAGGCTTGTTATTTGCATTTTTGCCAACTTCATATAAGAGATCTCGCCTATTGGTATCTTCCAAAAAAATTCATGAGATTCCATCACAGAGCCTTTCATCTTTCACAGTCAGCTCTAATAAAGAAGGACATCTAGAGTTATTGAAAGGTGCAATGAAGTTTGAGATTCGTGAGGTAGATGAATCCAAAATTCATCTTGAAGGCTCTGTAGAGTCCAGTTCGAAATGGGATTTAATTCGTAAGGACTATCAACATCACATAGAGCAAAATTTGCTCTTTATATCAGAGATGCTTTAGTTAGTATATTTTATTATTCTGTTCCCCAAATTTACTTGTTCTTTTAGCGTTATGTTTTCCGTGAGAAGATACCTCTTCAGTTTATTAGGTTTGTGTGCATCCTTGTGTTTGTCTGCGCAAACTTCTGTGTACTCCTCAGAAGTTAGGGATGTAAAGACGGATACTCCACTAAGCTTTGTGCATATTACTTCTTCTAATGGGGTGGGCACTTATACCAATGATCAAGGAAAATTCAAATTAGAGAGTAGCGAGCCTCTAGATTCTTTGAGATTATCCTTAGTAGGCTACAAAACATTGGTTGTACCTACATCAGATTTGCCAGAATTGATTTATCTGGATGCTCAAAAAGTGCAACTGAATACGATTGAAATTACTGGGAAAAAAGAAAATCTTGCTCGAGCTATTATCAAACGAGCAATATTGGCAAAAGAGTCTTTCAGGAGCGAATCGCAACTCAAACGTGCAGATACGTACAGACAGTCTCACTATGAATATTATCATTTTCCATCAGAACAAGATAGTATTGACACCATACCGGGGTGGAAAAGTGCTGCATTATATGAAGAGATTGCTGAGAATTATTTCGATGCAGATAAATTTAAAAAGATTGTCACCGCTGAACTTGACTCTAAAGCTGATGGCAACTTGTCGAGAGGTTCTAGATTTGCTATTGATCAAGACTTTCAAGGGAGTGATCAATGGGTCAGGTACAACCCGGCAGATGTCTTCTTACAGCCTAAAGATATTTTTGTCGATTTTCAATCTGATACATGGTATAATCCTAATGTAGCTGATAGACCTATAGCCAACCCTGTCAGTCAGTCTGGATTGCTAGCATATAAGTTTTCTCTTGATAGTCTCCAAATAGACTCTCAATCTCAAGATACTCTCTTTACGATAGGTGTTGCTCCTTTTTTTAAACAAGCAGCTGCCTACAGTGGTCAGATACAGATTACATCAAATCAGTATCGAATGTTGAGCATTAATCTTGAAGTTAATAGCTCTTTAGCAATAGGACTAGATTCGCTTTCTGTGAAGCAAGAGTTTACGCTTGATGATACATGGAACACACCTATTCGGACTGAAATAGGATACACATACAAGCTAGAAAAAAGAAACTACAGGTGTAGTCACAGTCTCCTTTATAAACAATGGGATTTCACACCAGAGATTCAATCCAATTTCTTTAATTCAGAAGTTGTTGTCTACAAAGCTTCCGCGCTGGAAAGAGATATTCTTGCATGGAAGGATTTGAGACCCATTGCAATTGATGAAGATCTTATAGAATTTATAGAGATCAGGGATTCAATTTATCAATACGAGCATAGTCCTGAATACTACCGGATTCAGGATTCGATCTATAATAGTAATTCTGTGGTAGATTTCGCTTTAAGAGGATTTGGTTGGCGGAATAGGTCAAAAGGTTTGACTACCTCATTTAATCCAATTATTTCTTGGGCGCAGTTTAATCACATCGGTGGTTTTAGATCCAATATTGGAGGGAGGATAGATAAAGAGTTACTTAGCGGTAATAAGTTGGATGTAGACTATCTTATTAATTATGGCTTTAGGAACAATGACCTGAAGGGGAGGCTTATTTTAGGCTACACGTATTTGCCTCGTAAATTCGCTAGACTCTATGGCGGGATAGGTAATATTTATGATGTAGTCACTTTTAATCAGACATTCGAAGCCTTATTTAGTCCAAGTAATTTGATTCAAATTAGAGACTACAGAATCGGTCACGCTCATGAATTAGCTAATGGACTCTTCCTTGATGCAAGTGCTCAATATGCAATTAAAGAAGCCATTGATCCAACAGTTTTTCCTAATTGGTCCGCAGAGTTATTTGGCAGTTTGAATGAAGCTATTGACTTTGAAACGTACATATCGCTATTTCTAAATATCGAGTTAATTTATAAACTGGGACAGAAGTATATCACGAGAGGCCCACGCAAATTGCTTCTCTCTAACTCTAATCCTACGATTAAGCTAACAGGTAGATTTGGTATACCAGAATTCTTTGACTCTGAAGTTGATTTTGGTAAACTTCAGCTCGATATTTTTCAACGACCCAAACCCACACTCATTGGATCTTCTAATTGGAAAATCACACTTGGTGAATTTATATATAAGAGAGATATCAGAGAGATTGAGCATCAA
This sequence comes from Saprospiraceae bacterium, assembly GCA_020628855.1. Taxonomy (GTDB): domain Bacteria; phylum Bacteroidota; class Bacteroidia; order Chitinophagales; family Saprospiraceae; genus JAHDHH01. The sequence goes on from JAHDEL010000017.1 coordinate 2,678, forward strand.
TTTTTTAGAGGAGAGAATTTATTTTTATTCTCCAATCCACTCAACAACCTCCAATTGCTTGATCAAACCTTAAATACTAACCAAAGTTATTTTCAAGCTGGAATCGTCCACCATTTTGATGGATTTATTTTAGATAAAGTCCCATTACTAAACAGAGCACAATTAGAAGTGGTTGGAGGTGCTGCATTTTTTGCAATTCCTAAGTACTCTCAATTTGAAACGTATATTGGGATAGGGAAGAAGTTTAAGCTATTTAAGGAAACAGTCCAAGTGGCAATATTTAGGACTTTTGCCTACGACTCTAATGGAAGATTCAAATCTAAATTTGCTTTGGGAGCTAACATTTATGATCCTTTTAATGGTCAATGGGCGTACTAAAGAGTCTGAAATTGAAGGGAAATAGAGTTAACACAATGCCTTGTGTTTTTTTCTGTTAATCGTTCTCCAATAAAGACATGTCCTAAATGTCCATCACAGTTTGTACAAATAATTTCAGTCCTCCGGCCATCTTTATCGGGTACTCTCGTTACAGCACCTTCTATCTCATCATCAAAGGCTGGCCAACCACAACCACTATCAAACTTATCTGTCGATCTATATAAGGCTGCGTCACATTGACGACAATGATAGGTTCCTTGTTCAAAATGTTTGTCATATTTCCCTGTAAACGGTCTTTCAGTCCCTTTATCTCTAATTACATAGGACTCTTCTGGTGTTAACTTATTCATAGCAACTCTTAGTTTAACATAAAGATTGAGTAATTCAAATAGGAGGCAAATGTCACCCAAATCAAATAAGGAATGAGAAGATAAGCTGCCGGCCTATCAATTTTCATAAATAATCTGATGGTCAGAATTATCAAGAAAACGAGGGTCAGGATGACAACTAGACTCAAAGAGATGTTATGAAGACCAAAGAAAATAGGCGTCCAAGAATAATTCAAAATAAGCTGTATTATAAAGAGTAATAATGCTTGCTTCCGTAAAGCACCCTCGCCAAAATGCCATATTCTCGCTCCTGCTATGCCAATAAGAATGTAAAGTATTGTCCATACAGGGGCAAAAACATAAGAAGGAGGATTCCAAGTGGGTTTGTTTATGGTAGAGTACCAATCGACGACTTGGTTCGCTACGCTTACGCCTGAGAGTACGCTCAGTGCCAAACATACGAAGCAAGAAATGAGAATTTTAAATAAGAGGGACTTGAACATTGTATTGGTTTTCACCTCGTTAACACAATATAGTCCTGAAGAGTTTTTTCTAAGAAGGAAATTGTTGAATATTTATCATTCCTGGTATCTAATTGATCGCAAATCTTACTCTCCATTTTTTCCGCTAATTCACGAATATTTGGATTGTCTGGTTGTTGTCTATAACGCTGAATAATTTGTTTTACAAGGAGCATTTCTTGGTCATTGTATCGAACTATAGCTGGAAATGAGATTTCATGCTCTTGGTTTAGCGAAGCTCTGATATCACTCAAAAGATAAGTCGAAGAATTTGAAAGCTGAATAACAACAGTGTTGGCCAAAATATCGCCAATTCTCTGGCTTCTTTGTGAAGTGAGAATACTCAATATTCCTACACTTGATAATGTAAAAGTGATGTCAACCAATCTAAATATCCAACGTAAGAAATAATCAAAAGCCGTCGGTGCTGTACCTCTCAAAGTCACGACCTTGATCTTCATGAGAAGTTTTCCAGGACTTTGTCCTCCGTTATATAATTCAAAGAAAAAATGATAGAAAGAGATAAGGGCAAAAAAGATGATTAGCAGAGTGTCTATCCTTTCGAACAACCATACAACTATCAAGTAATAGACAGCGATAATAATGAGGTCAATAAAACCAGCAACAAACCTTACTCCTAAGGAGGCTAATTCATATTCAATTGTAATATTGTGAGAAGTAACTATATTAATAGTTTTCAAAAAATGCACCCAACCATTTGAGGTATTTGGTGAGTCTAATATAAATATTAGTAAATAAAAAAATATCAACACTATGAGATACTTATTCCTTTTTATGAGCTTCCTTTTCTTTCTTCCAACAGTTTCTAGTCAATCTAAGCATGAATTAGGCATTCGAGCTACAAGTTTTAGAGATTTTGGTGCTATCTACAAGAAGCAACTCAAGGATGAAAACAGATATTTCAGATTGCGAAACACTGTTGCTAATGTCAATTACGGATCCATTTCTGAAAGCACTAGTGTCAGTGTTGGATTTGCAATGGGCTTTGAAAAAAGAAAGTTTTTTAATGCATCGGATGCTTTGATCCTTGGGCCAGAGTTAGGTGTTTCTTTGAGGTTTGGTTCAAATTCTAGTGTATCACACTTTTACAGGCTAGGGTATCTGATTGGGATGGTCCATCAATTCAAGTCTAACTTTAGTTTGGGCTTTGAGTTTATTCCTTCTGTTAATTTTAGTGGGCCTTTTGACAATCTTAACTTCGATGCATCATTGAATTTTAGCACAGTCGGTATTACACTTATGTATGCTTTTGAAACTAAAGGAAAGGAATAAAAAAAAGCCTTCGGATGAAGGCTTTTTCTATTATAGGGTATTAGATTTTCAATTAGTATAGTGTTATACACTATTGAAATATACCCTTGTGACGCAATATATAAGAGAGGTCACATTTTTTTTTAAAAAAATTATCTCAACAATTTCATTGGATGTTCCATGTACTCTTTTAAGGTCTGTAAAAACGCAGCACCAGTTGCACCGTCTACTATTCTGTGATCACATGACAGAGTAACTTTCATTGTATTTCCCACCACAATATTTCCATCTTTCACTACTGGTTTTTGGACAATAGTTCCAACAGCCAAGATACAGGAGTCAGGTGGGTTGATGATTGCTGTAAATTCAGTAATGCCAAACATCCCAAGATTGGAGATTGTGAATGTATTACCACTCATTTCATCGAGGCCAAGCTTTTTGTTTTTTGCTTTGCCTGCTAAGTCTCTAATGTCAGTATATATTGCATTGAGTGATTTTGCATCTGCGTTTTTGATAACGGGTACAAGAAGACCATCATCTACTGCTACCGCCACACCAATATTAATGTCCTTATGGTAGGTCATTGTGTCACCATTCCAAGAAGAATTAATCTTTGGATGTTTGCGTAATGCAGAAGCACATGCTTTTACAACAATGTCATTATATGAGATTCTCTGCTCTTCATCAGCATTGAGCATTTTCCTTGCAGCAATAGCATTATCCATATCCATTTCCATAGTTAAGTAGAAATGGGGAGCATCAAATTTGCTTTCGCCGAGTCTTCTTGCTATAGTCTTTCTCATTTGACTCACAGCTACATCACCATATTCAAAATCGGCCAAGCCTGTACTTTCATATTGTACTGATCTACTTGTTGATTGTCCACTGTTGAGATAAGCTTCAACATCTTTCTTGATTACTCTACCACCATCTCCACTTCCTGGAATTCTGGAGATATCAAGATTAGCTTCTTCTGCCATTTTCTTAGCGAGTGGTGATGCTAAGACACGGCCTGAAGATGCAGCTGGTATTGGAGCTGGAGTACTAGGCTTCGGTGCAGGTTTTTCAGTTGCAGGAGCAGTGCTGCTAGGTGTTGGAGTACTTTCAACTGCTTCTTCCGGTTGAGGTTCGCTTGCTTTTGCTTCCTTGAGGATAGCCTCTACATCTTCACCTTTCTCGCCAATGATGGCAATGATACTATCGACTGGGACAGACCCTTCTGAGACCCCGATATGGAGTAGTGTCCCTTCAATGAAGTTTTCAAGCTCCATAGTTGCTTTGTCAGTTTCAACCTCAGCAAGAACATCACCAGGCTTCAAAACGTCACCAACCTTCTTTAACCAACCAATAATATTCCCCTCTTCCATTGTGTCACTCAGTCGAGGCATTCTTATTATCTCCGCCATTGCATAAATGTTTTATATATGTATTGCTAACAAATAAAGCACCAAAAATAATAACTGGATTGGCATTCTCTTGAATAGAAGATAAAAAATGGAGAATGAAGTATATTTACATTTTTATAATATGTATTGTAGATGTCTTATTCCTCAAAAATAATTAGTGATACTGTAGATGCATTTAGTTCACTGCCAAGCATTGGAAAGAAGTCTGCAATGCGTTTGGCTTTGCATCTTGCTGGTGATTCTTTTCAAAAAAAAGAAAAGCTAATCCAAGCATTACAACAGCTAGTCAATGACTTGCAAATCTGTTCTGAGTGTTTTTCCTATTCGGATACACCGATTTGCAGCATATGCTCCAATCCAACAAGAGATCGAGGTTTGATTTGTGTAGTGGAGAATATAAGAGATCTTATAGCAATAGAAGACACAGGGTCATACAAAGGCCTCTATCATGTATTGGGGGGAGTAATTTCTCCCTTAGAGGGAATTGGGCCTGAAGATCTTGAGATAAATACTTTAGTACAAAGAATACAGGAAAATAATTGTAATGAACTTGTGATGGCTCTCAGTCCAACTATCGATGGGGAGACAACAATATTCTATATCAATCGATTATTAAAAGATGTTCCTCTAAAAATTACGACAATAGCAAGAGGGGTTTCTTTCGGAGGAGACCTCGAGTATGCAGATGAGTTTACACTTGGAAGATCAATTCAAAGTCGATTACCTTATTCTCAAAGGCAAATGTCGTAAATTGCCGGCATGCATGACATTTCTGTCATAATTGTCAATTATAACGTTCAGTTTTTCTTACAACAGTGTATTCAATCTGTATTGAATGCATCAAAGTCTCTCCGTGTAGAAATCATTGTAGTTGATAATGCAAGCGTAGATGGCTCACTCAATATGCTTGCATCTGAATTTCCAGATGTCACAGTATTAGCTAACCCTACAAATGTTGGCTTTGCCGTAGCGAATAATCAGGGCATACGCGCTGCATCTGGAAAGTATATTCTACTACTCAACCCAGATACACTGGTTGAGGAGAACACCCTTGATATTTGTTTTTCAGCTTGTGAAGAAGATGCAAGTATTGGAGCTCTTGGAGTGAAGTTAATCGATGGCAGTGGGAGATTTTTACCAGAAAGCAAAAGAGGTTTTCCTACTGCAAGTGCAGCATTTTTTAAGTTCAGCGGTATTTACAAATTATTCAAAAGGTCTAGAGTAATCAATAAGTACTATGTTGGAAATATCGATAAAGATGAAAGGGGAGAAGTGGATGTGCTCTGTGGAGCTTTCATGTTTATGCCCGCAGATGTATTGCGAGCAGTTGGTATGCTTGATGAAGCGTACTTTATGTATGGCGAAGACATCGATTTGAGCTATAAGATTAGATCTTCAGGAAAGAAAATCATCTATTTGCCAACAACTTCTATAATACATTATAAAGGAGAAAGTACAAAGAAGGGTAGTAAAAGATATAACACTGCATTTTATGGTGCGATGCGCATTTTTTTGAATAAACATTTTTCGACAACCAGTTCGAAAATCACATTAGGCTTTCTCAATGTCATGATTTTTGTTTTAGGCATTTTTTCTGCCGCAAAGCACAGGTTTCTACTCCCTATCAAAATGATGCTTGATGTCGGCATTACATTCATTTCTTCAGTGTTATTGACACAGCTATGGTCGAAATGGTATTATGGCTCAAGTGATTATTATGAAAGCAGCCTTTTCATTCCAGCTATTTGTATTATTTCAGTTGTGGCAGTTTTCATCTATTATTTGATTGGTCATTATGATGAGGAAGCAAAGCGTCAACGTTACCTCTCTACAAGTGTGACTTTTGCTCTCACAGGTATTGTTATCTATGGTCTGCTACCTGAAGGATTTCGATTTAGTAGGCTATTGATACTAGCCTACTTGTTAATCTGTTGTGTGATATGTTATTTGACAAGAATGCTTTACAATAAACTATCAGGCCAAGGATTGCAATATGAAATTGATACAAAGAACGAATCAGTAATCATTGGGGAGAAAAATTCTTGTAAGCAAGTTGCCCAACTTGTTAGTGATTCCCACACGAGAACTATACTTGGATTTATTTCGCCAAAAATTGATGCATCCTATGATACAACGTTCTTTTTGACTGATGTAGAGAATCTCAAACGTGTGGTAAAGACATTGCATGTAAATGAAGTGATCTTTTGCTCAAAAGATATAATCATGTCTGATATTTTCAAAGTAATGACATCTTTAGGTCACAGACTGAAGTACAGAATAGCAAATAATTCAAATGATAATTATCTCGGTAGTGATAATAAGAATGTGCCTGGAAATTGGTTTACAAGGCTTGTTGCTTTCAACTTAAGTGCGCCGTCTAATAGAAGACTAAAGTATATGTTTGATAAGATCAGTGGTTTAATCTCACTTGTTCTATTTCCATATTTTTTAATCAGGTCAAAACAAACAAGGATACTCTTGTCAAATGCTATTCCATTGATTTTGGGTCTGAAAACTTTGTTTGGATATGATGCCACTAATAACCTCCCAGCTTTGCGTAAGAACATATTCAATGTAACAGGATTACAAAATAAAGAACTGAGTGCTTTTGAATATGCAAAGGAATATAGTGTCGTGAATGATATATTTTTGTGGATGTCAATGGTAATCTATGGATAAAGATGGCGTAAAGTCCTTAGTGGATAAGTTTCATGATGATGTCGTCGCTATGCGTCGGCATCTACATCAGTTTCCAGAGTTGAGTTTTGAAGAATATGATACTTCCAAATATATAGAAGAACAACTGCAGCGATTCGGTATCACATCTTATAGAAAATCGATTAATACGGGCATTGTTGTTTCATTAGGAGACAGAAGCAAACCTACCTTATACTTGAGGGCTGATATAGATGCTCTGCCAATCCAAGAAAACTCTAAAGCTGAGTACGGTTCGAAACGCGAAGGAATAATGCATGCTTGTGGACATGATGTACATACCGCAACATTATTAGGAGCGTTACAGATATTAAAGCCACTTGAACATAAACTTCCCTATAATGTGGTTGGGATATTTCAGCCAGGTGAAGAAAAGCTACCGGGTGGAGCATCCTTGATGATTAAGGATGGACTCTTTGAGAATGCAAACAATGGAAGAATAGTGGGAAATCATGTCCACCCACCTATGCTAGCAGGAACTATTGGTCTCAAGCCAGATATTTATATGGCTTCTGCTGATGAAATCTATTGTTCGATTACAGGCAAAGGTGGTCATGGCGCTTTACCTCATATGACTATTGATCCTCTTCCAATCGTTGCAGAAATTATTCTTGCTCTACAGTCGACCATCAGCAGGAGTGCAGACCCATCAATGCCATCTGTTCTGACTTTTGGTAAAATACATTCTTTAGGTGGTGCTACTAATGTGATTCCTGATACGATTCGATTAGAAGGCACGTTTAGGACATTTAATGAAGCATGGAGAAAAGAAGCTCATCAAATAATTACAAGAAAGATTGAACATATTTGCGCCGCTCATGGAGCAAGTGCTGATCTCGAAATTAGGGTAGGGTATCCCTCATTGTATAACGATACTACACTCACAAACCAATGCAAACAATTGGCTATTGAGTACTTAGGAGAAGAAAATGTTTTGGATTTGCCAATTAGGACAACTTCAGAAGACTTCGCTTTTTATTCACATGAGATCCCTGCATGCTTTTATCGTATTGGCACAAACAATGCAAGCAATGCATTCAGCTCTTCAGTACATACAGATACCTTTGATGTGGACGAATCCTGCTTGAAGACCAGTGTAGGTATGATGACATATTTAGCACTTCAACTACCTTCTTAATATATTATACATTTATTTAATAGATAAATTGCTATCTTGCACTTTATTATACATTATTATTTTTTTTAAAGTGTAAAGAACAATGGCACATATCCTTATTGTAGATGATGAGAAAAGTATTAGGAGGACTCTGAGAGATATCCTTGAACTTGAAAAATACAAAGTTGATGAGGCAGCAGATGGCTTAGAATGCATGGTCAAGCTCAAGCAAAATAGTTTTGATGTAATCATCCTTGATATTAAAATGCCAAAGATGGACGGGATGGAAGCTTTGGAGCGTATTAATCTGCTGGCATCTGATACTCCAGTTGTTATGATTTCAGGCCATGGGACTATTGATACTGCAGTTGAAGCAGTGAAGAAAGGAGCATTTGATTTTATTTCAAAACCACCAGACTTGAACCGTTTGCTGATTACGATTAGAAATGCAATGGACAAGTCTAATCTTATCACAGAAAAGAAAGTTCTCCAAAAGAGAGTTACAAAAACGAAAGTTCAAGAAATTATTGGTGAGTCAACAGGTATCAAAGCAATCCATGATACTATAGACAGAGTTGCTCCATTGGATGCAAGAGTCTTTATTACTGGTGAGAATGGTACAGGAAAAGAGCTCGTTGCTAGATGGATTCATCAAAAGAGTCAAAGAGCGGAGAAGCCTTTAGTTGAAGTAAATTGTGCTGCAATTCCTTCTGAATTGATTGAAAGCGAGCTTTTTGGTCATGAGAAAGGATCTTTTACTTCTGCACACAAGCAAAGAATAGGAAAGTTTGAAGAAGCAAATGAAGGCACATTATTTCTTGATGAGATCGGTGATATGAGTCTGAATGCGCAAGCTAAAGTACTCAGAGCATTACAAGAGAATAGAATCACGCGGGTTGGAGGTAATAAAGATATTCAGGTGAATGTCAGAGTATTAGCAGCAACTAATAAGGATCTAAGGAAGGAGATTGCAAAAGGTACTTTTCGAGAGGACCTCTACCATAGATTGTCAGTTATTATTATTAAAGTGCCGGCATTGAATGAAAGAAAAGATGATATACCTATTCTAGTCAATTATTTCATTGAGAAGATTTGTGATGAATATGGTATGCCTCACAAAACAATGGCTGCAAATGCTATTAAAGAGCTTCAAAAAGTCAATTGGACAGGTAATATCCGAGAACTGAGAAATGTCGTGGAGAGATTGGTTATCCTAGGAGATAATACAATTTCGAAAAAGAATATTGAGCAATATGTGGTCGCGACAAGCAACCAAAGAAGTAGTCTTGAAGACCTCTTCGAGAAATTCAAATCATTTGATGAAATGGAGCGCTATTTACGATTAGAGTATGATAAATATAAAGGTGTCGTAATCTAATTTATCCTACTTTTGCTTCCAAATTTGATTTAATTATGAGTGAGAATAATTCAATTCCATTGAAGAAATGGACTAAAATAAAAGGTGAGAATTCTTGGACAATGTTCAAAGTTCTTGCGGAATTTGTAGACGGCTTCGAGACAATGAACAAGCTTGGACCTTGTGTTTCCATTTTTGGTTCTGCAAGAACTAAGCCTGAAGAAAAGTATTACAAGCTTGCTGTCGAAATGGCTGAGCGATTGGTTGATGAAGGATTTGGTATAATTACTGGGGGCGGACCTGGAATAATGGAAGCTGGTAATAAGGGAGCATATCTAAAAGGAGGACTTTCAGTTGGACTCAATATTGATTTGCCTTTTGAGCAAAGCCATAACCCATTTATTGATCCTGATAAGAACATGGATTATCGGTATTTCTTTGTAAGAAAAGTTATGTTCGTGAAGTATGCTCAAGCTTTTGTTGTCATGCCAGGAGGTTTCGGAACGTTGGATGAATTATTCGAAGTCTTGACATTAATTCAGACTAAGAAGATCACAAAAGTGCCCGTAATATTAATGGGATCTGACTTTTGGTCAGGCATGAGAGATTGGATTGTAAATATTATGCTAGAGAAACATGGCAATATCTCTCCAAAAGATTTGGACTTGATGCCTGTTGTAGACTCACCAGACGATGTTATGAAGATTATTAGAGACTTCTACAATGATGAAGCTAACTCTATTAAGCCGAATTACGAGTTATAACCTAATAAGAAGTACTATAAGAGTGTAGTGATTGGATAGCATTCAATATCTCATCACCATGCTCTTTAGTCTTTACCTTGCCAATAATTGCGACGATTTTTCCTAATTCATTAATTATAAATGAATTGCGAATAACACCAACAATATCCTTGCCCATAAATTTCTTCTTACCCCAAACTCCAAAGGCGTTTATCATCTCCTTCTCTGTGTCTGCTAGAAGGTCATAAGGAAATTCATATTTATTGATAAACTTACTATGTTTACTCACCTTGTCAGGACTCACACCGAAGACTTGATAACCTTCTCTATTGATTTTTGAATATTTATCTCGGACACTGCATGCCTGTTTAGTGCATCCAGGCGAATCATCTTTAGGGTAGAAGAAGACCACGTATTTTTGACCCAATAATGATTCGTTAGTAATTATTTCTCCGTTTTGATTCGGAATGGCAAATTGAGGGACATCATGACCAATAGCAAGCATAATCTAGATTTAATACTGAGTAAACCTTAGAATGCTCTATTTTGTTTAATGATTATATAAAAAAATTAAACATTATTGTAAATTATACTCTCTCTTACTACCATTACCATTTGCGTCCCTGGCATATACTGTTAAGAGTTTATCAGTATGATCAATAGTCTCCAAGTCAGAAATGAGCAAAGTCGAACTTTTTGCATCATAATAGCTTCTGATAAATTTCTTATCTACTTCAGCCCAGATTAGTAGTTTTTCGCCTTCGACTCTGTCTTGCATATTATCCTTGACTTCAAACTTCCATGAAACATATTGACTCTTATTTTTTGAGAATCTGATGGTTTTTATCGTTGGAGGATTGTCATCTTTGACAATTGAGAACTCACCAAATTCGTTAATTGATGATCTTAGGCATTGATTGGTTACTTCTCCCCCATAACATTTACGAGTCCCTGCTTTGATTAGTACATGTTTCTCTGTAAGTCCTTCTGCACAAATTTTTATTGGAATGTAATTGTGAAGAGGTATGGTCTTCTTCCCAATTTCATAGCTAGTGTTATTTTGCTGGATCGCTAAATCTATATCCTCGTAAATGCTGCCTTTTGGTAACTGTAGATAAATTCCTCCAGACTTGAATTGGTAGTTTCCGAATGTATTCTGTTTTTTTCCAAAATATTTGCCATCAGACTGCACTGAGAATTTAAAGCTCTTCTGATTACCAAAGAAATCTGAAAGGATCAGTTGATAGGATTGGTATTGACCTTTCGATAGGGATACTATACCTTTTGGCACATTTGTCAAGATTTGTGATGGTGCAGCATACTGAGTTTCATAGAGTTTTGTAATCCTGCTCCCATGGAGTTTATAATATTCATAGTCAATCAGAGCATTAATGAGTTTGTTTTCGCTAAAGGCAAATGAATCATTATGCAAGGCACTGACCAAAGTGGTATCAGCCCATAACTCAGCTTTGTAGATTCCAGTATAATTATGCCACCCATTCGATGTGTCAAACATACCTGCAGCAATGCCAAAGTAAGCACTTTCAATCTGTATAGGTTTACTTTGAGACTTACTGTTTTGCAATGGAACACGTTTTCGATTAAGGAACCTTCCCAACGTATCTAATTCATGAACCCACACTGATTTGAGAGTAGGTGGTTTGGTATCTTTAGTTTTGAATCCAAAATGATATGGATTCAGTGGACGTTCTGTTTTAGTATCTCGAATTTCAAAGTGTAAATGTGCACCTGTGGATCTACCTGTATTGCCCATTATTCCAATATAATCACCGGCTTTTATCCGCACTTTAGTGCTATCCAAATACAAATCAATCTCAGTGACTTCAAGGAAGTGTTGATAACTTGAGAGTAGTTTCTCAATCTTTGGATGAAAGGAATCTAGATGGGCATAGACTGAAGTAGTTCCATTCGGGTGGTCGATATAGAGTACTTGGCCATAGGAACTTCTCTGCACTCTTACTCGGGAAAGGTAACCTTCTGCTACTGAAAATATGGTATCTCCAATTGTACCAGAGGAACTTCTGATATCAATGCCTGCATGAAAGTGATTTGTTCTTAATTCACAGAAGTTACCACTTACCCGCATTTCATGAGTAACAGGAGAAAGATACTCGAGAGGGGCATATTTATCCTTGCTTCCCATAAAGGAAAAACAAAGTAGAAATAAAAGAATAGTATATAGGATTGCTCTCAAACTATAAGATAAGTAAGCAAAATTAATATATTATAAATTATTTTAATATGAATTAGACTGTATTCTCTGAATGAAATCTCTCCCTGCTTGAATAGGGTGGTGAACATGCTGTGATTCAATTAATGATTTGTAACCGGGGTGAGATCTAAAATGATGAAGTAATTGGTTCTCAAGTTCCTTTTGAATTAAAAATCTTAATTGATTTTGACGTTTTGAAGTTGATGAGGTTTGTTGCTGAATTAATGTAGTTACCTCCGTCAGTCCCAAACCTTCAAGACTACTGACACCGATAATAGTTTTACTTGGATATAATTGTCTGAGAGAACTGATCTTTTGTTTTGCAGACTGCTTTAGATCTCCATCCATCTTATGAACTATGATGAGGTCAGCGATCTCCATGACACCTTTCTTAATGCCTTGTAGCGCGTCTCCCGAACCTGGTTGTAATAAGACTATGATGAGATCAGCAAGATCTTGCACTTCAATTTCAGACTGACCGACACCGACTGATTCTAGAATGATGTGATAAAAGCCTGCTCCTTCACAGAGGAGAATTGCGTTGCAAGTTGTGGCAGCCATACCACCTAGATGTTCTCCACTGGGGTTTGGTCTGATAAATACACCTCGTTGTTGCGATAATTCTTGCATTCGAGTCTTATCCCCTAGGATACTCCCTTTAGTTTTTACACTGGTAGGATCTACTGGAAGAATCGCTAACTTATTATCACCATCAAGAATTTTACTGCCGATACGCTCTATAAACGTACTCTTCCCAACTCCAGGTGGTCCAGTAATGCCTATTCTCAATGAGTTGTTTTTCACCCAATGCGAATGCAGGTTGTCTAGTAATTCTGCTGTCTGCTCTTGATGCAATTGTTTCCTGCTATCGCTCAAGGTTATGGCCTTGGACAGAGCATTTATGTCACCTGACGTAATTCCTGTTGCCAGTTCCGCAATTGTGTCAAAGTTAAAGCTCCATTGATGATTAATTCTTGGATTGATAGAATCAGACACTTTGATTAAAATTTAAAAGTGATTTTGTCTAAACTAAATAGTAATTTTGCGGTTTTAATGAGCATAGTGAATTTAGAGGAATATTTAATACATGAGTAAACCAATCCAAATATACTTAGATTACAATTCTACAACACCTTGCGATCCTAGAGTTGTGGAGACGATGGTTCCATATTTCTATGACCACCCAGGCAACGCGGCAAGTCGGTCGCATCCATTCGGATGGAAAGCTGAAGAGGCAGTAGACTATGCAAGAGAACAAATTGCTGGTTTATTGGACGTAGACTCCAAGGAAATAATTTTTACATCTGGCGCAACTGAAGCAGATAATCTTGCTATCAAAGGTGCATTCGAAATGTATGCTCGAAAAGGTAATCATATCATTACCCTAAAAACTGAACATAAGGCAGTTCTTGATACATGTAAAAAGATTGAGAAGCTTGGTGGAGAAGTGACTTATTTAGATGTGGAAGGAGACGGTTTGGTTGACCTTGCGAAATTAGAAGCAGCAATACAGCCTAATACGATCATGATCTCGGTTATGTGGGCAAATAATGAGACAGGTGTTATACAGCCAATGAAAGCAATAGGCGAAATCTGTGCTAAGCATGGCATTCTCTTTATGTCTGATGCTACTCAAGCAGTAGGCAAGATAAAGACTCATCCTAAAGAACTGGGTATACATCTGATGGCTTTTACATCTCACAAAATGTATGGACCTAAAGGGGTAGGAGCCTTATTTGTCAATAGGAAGAACCCTCGTGTCAAAGTTACAGCTCAGCTAGATGGAGGAGGTCATGAAAGAGGAATGCGATCTGGTACTTTGAATGTTCCAGGAATTGTTGGTTTTGGAAAAGCAGCTGAAATTGCTAAGAAAGAGATGCAAACTGATGCCGAAAGATTAGCTAAACTCAGGGATAAACTAGAGTCAGCATTCAAAGCGAAGTTAGAAGAGGTGTATGTCAATGGGAATACTGAACATAGAATGCCTCATGTGACCAATATTTCATTTAAGCATGTTGAGGGAGAAGGGTTGATGATGACGTTCAATCAAAACATCGCTGTATCCAGTGGTTCGGCTTGTACATCAGCATCTTTAGAGCCATCTTATGTACTTATAGCTCTTGGATTAGGCGATGATTTGGCGCACAGTTCTATTAGATTTAGTCTTGGTAAGTTTACCACTGATCAAGAAATAGATAAAGCAATTGACTTGATTAGTAATGGGGTCAATCATATGAGAGACCTCAGTCCTATCTGGGAAATGTATAAAGAAGGTGTTGATCTAGACTCTGTAGTCTGGACAGAACATTAGAAACTATTATTAAAATACGATTGTTATAATACAAAAGCATTAATGCATGGCATATTCAGAAAAAGTAATTGATCACTTCAAAAATCCAAGGAACGTAGGTACCCTGGATAAAAGCAAGCAAAATGTAGGGACAGGATTGGTAGGTGCTCCTGAATGTGGTGACGTCATGAGACTTCAAATAGAGGTTAATGAAGACGATGGTACCATAACCGACGCAAAGTTCAAAACATTTGGTTGCGGTTCAGCAATAGCAAGTTCTTCACTGGCAACAGAATGGCTCAAAGGAAAATCAATTGATGACGCACTGTCAATTGACAATATGGATATTGTTGAAGAACTAGCACTTCCACCTGTGAAAATCCATTGCTCAGTATTAGCGGAAGATGCGATTAAGAGTGCAATCACTAATTACAAAGAAAAAAACGGGATAGCATAATGTTATTCGTAGCAGATTCAGCAAAAGATAAGATTTCTGAGCTCATGACAGCTGAGAGTATCACCAGTGAGCATTTTGTTCGTGTTTCAGTGACGAGCGGAGGATGCTCTGGATTATCTTATAATCTGGATTTTGATGATACCCATCAAGAGAATGATCAAGTATTTGAGGATAATGGTATAAAGGTAGTGACAGACTTGAAAAGCTTTTTATACCTGTGTAATACTACTTTAGAATTCAGCGGTGGCTTGAATGGCAAGGGATTCTTCTTTAATAATCCAAACGCTTCAAGGACATGCGGATGCGGTGAGAGCTTTGCTGTCTAATTCTTAAGACTTCACAATCTTCTGGTAACAATAATAAATAAGATAGCTGCCTACTACGGCTAAAGTTGGAGTTGATAGTAAGGACAGTGAATTGTGGTAGACTGCTTCTCTCCAATCTCCGTGAATCAAATGCATTGTTGCCTTTGTCAGTCCACAACCAATACAATCTTTCCCTAAAAGTTGTTGAGATAAACAAACAGACTCCCCAGAGTCAAAGAAATTTGCAGGCAACAAAAGAAGTAGGATTCCAATAAAAACTAAAGAAGTGGCCATTACATAGTAAGGCCACTTCGTTTTAGATTGTTGTATATTTTTGTCGTTGGACATTATCTAGAAGTCTTTGTAATATCTAGCGCAAACGATAAATGCATGAATAACACCTGGCAATCCACAAAGTAAAGTCAGGATCAAATTCGTCCAAAATTCCTTCCCAATGTCATAAACAAGCGCCACTGCTAAAGGCGGTATAAAGAAACAAAGTAGATAGATAATGACTTTGTCTTCATCAGCATCAAAAGGCATTTCGCCTGCATCGACTGCTTTTCTTACCTTGGCTTGTGCCATTTTCAAACCAATGACCTCTTTCAGCTTCATACGCTTACCAGTCATTTGCTTGTATTTCTTAGGAGTTAATTCCAAGAAGTCTTCAACATTATTGATGTCATAGATGGCTGCAGATTCTGGATCAATCTTACTAAGATTAGAATTTGTAGGCAGTGCTGAAAGATTAAACGATAATCCAGCACAAAAGAGCACAATTAGGGTGATTAGTTTTTTCATATTATATTGATTAATTGATTACGATTTGCCTCTAAGATAATTGTTGTTTTCACACTTTCACAAAATTATATATGGGATTTATGTTTAGTTTAACAAATTAACACAAATTGTTAAACTCTCAATATTGCATATTCTAATATGCTGTAAATCAATATGTTAGATATTTATTTTGGATTAATATTGAAAAAATCTATATATTTTCATCTTACCTCAACATATTGACTTTATCTTGCATAAATTATTCAACTAAATTTTTATCAATGAAAAAACTAACTAATGTATTCTACACTTGTCTGTTTTTTGCTATGGCATCTTCTATGATGTTTGCACAGAATGCAGACTACAGATCAGTTTTAGGCGTACATGCTGGTTATAGCCTTACTGGTGCTATCATCACATCCGCATCTGATGCTATTGATGGTCTTGGAGAGGATGATTTGAATGTAAGCGGTACTCCTGCTTTACAAGTGACATTTGATTACGGTCTTACGGATTGGTTAAGCGTTGGTGTTGCTGGTGCTTTCCAAACATTTAGCTTTAAAGCTGATGACTATACTTTCTTTGATGATGCAGGAATGTCTATCACTGAAAATGCTTCAGCTAGATCAACAAGAATGTCATTTGCACTTAGAACTTTATTTCACTATGGAAACAAAGGTGATTTAGACCTTTACTCTGGATTAAGACTTCAGAGAGTACAATGGTCATCTTCAGTAGATTCTGCAGATCCTAACTTTGGACTTGGAGATGATTTGGATGGTGGAAGATTTGGAATAGGTATCGTACCTTTTGGTTTAAGATACTACTTCACTGAAATGATTGGTGCAGGTTTCGAAATTATGTGGGGTGCTCCTTACGTAGCTTCTTTAAATGTAAATGCAAGATTCTAAAAATTAGAATATAGCATAAAATTAAAAAGGGGCTGGAAAATTTTCCAGCCCCTTTTCTTTATATCTTACTTACACTTCCTCCGCTCCATTTGTCCTTATCAATATCCGTGTTAGTTGGATCACCTTTATATTTAACAGCTCCACCCGAACTTGACCCAGCTTTGATAGATTCAACAGACCATACTGTTATCTTACCTCCTGAACTAGCTTCAGCATCAACATGTTGAGTTTTCATGAGTGAGGCATTAATATTTGCTCCACTACTAACATCTCCATCCAGTTCACCGCTGCTACCATCAAGACTAATTCTTGCGCCAGAACTAGCATCTGCATTCACTTGCTTAGCTTCTACATTCAATGCAATACTTGATCCTGAACTGGCATTTACTGTAAGTGAATTACAAAGATTCGTTTCTTTT
The DNA here is from genome assembly GCA_020628855.1 of Saprospiraceae bacterium. Lineage (GTDB taxonomy): Bacteria > Bacteroidota > Bacteroidia > Chitinophagales > Saprospiraceae > JAHDHH01. The sequence continues at coordinate 19,911 of JAHDEL010000017.1, forward strand.
CCTTCAACTTTAGCTCCTGCACTTGTTTCGACAGCATCCAAATCAGCTGTGTATAAAATCACTCTTGCTTTCTCTCCTCCTCCCCAATTATATCCAGCTTTTCTCTTGAAGTAGATTTCGAGAGTACCGGACGAAACCTCAGTCATAAGATCATCCATGTCTCCCTTTATTATTGTTACCTCTGCTTTCGGTGATTCAGATTTGATTAATTCAACTGCTATTCCTCCACTAACGTCTAATGCGTGGAATGCATTCAAGTCTCTTGTTTGCTTTTGGGCATGAATTTGAAAACCAAAAAGTAAAACGAAAGTAAATAGTGCTATTTGTTTCATCATAATTTGTTTTGTTATAGAATACTAACTTCAAATAAAGTCGAATAATTGATTGATGTCATATTATTCTATGAAAACAAGGAAGAAATAGAAGTATACCATGATTACCTCCATCCTTGTTTTACCTGATTAGTCTCTTTGTAATTTGGACAACAGTCTCAAGAATTCTATATACAACCAGACTAAAGTTACGAGAAGACCGAGGCCAACAAACCATTCCATATACTTCGGAGCTCTTGCTGCGACACCTTTTTCAAAAGCATCAAAGTCTATAAGCAAGTTCAAAGCAGCGATACCTAATATGACTACACTTACTCCAATACCGATAGGTCCACTTTCGTGTAAATAAGGAACCTGGAAGCCTACAAAATGACCAATGATGCTAATGAGATAGACAAACATCACCGCTCCTGTGGCCATCAATACCCCCATTTTGAATTTTTCTGTCACTTGGATTAACCCTGATTTATAAATCAAAAGCATGGCTCCTAATGTTCCAAAAGTCAATGACACAGCTTGGAAGACAATACCATCAAATTGGGCAGCATATATTGCGCTAATTGTCCCGACGAACAATCCTTCGAAAGCAGCATATACTGGAGCTGCAACAGGAGAAGTATGAGGCTTAAATGATGCTACTAATACAGCAATAAGACCACCTATTAGCCCTGTCCATAAAAGGAGACTGGAGGGCATAAGATAACTAACAAAAGTTGTACACATCAGGATGCCAAAGAGCAACAAGGATTTGTTTACTGCTCCATCCATAGTCATTACTTCTGAGTCATGCAATACAACTGGACTCTCTAGTTTGCTGTCAAGAACATCTGCGTTCATGACTGGGTTTCTTGACTTCATAAATCTATTTGCCATTATCTATATTTTTCGATTGATTCTCTGATTTTTTCTCTTCTATTTTCTGGGCTAGGATGTGAGCTTTGGAATTCAGGAACCCTACTACCACCAGTAGCTTCTTCAAGGATATCCATAACTCCAATAAGATCTTCAGGATTGTATCCGGCTTCTATCATCATTCTTACTCCCCAATCATCAGATTCTAGTTCTTGATCTCTTCCATATTTCATATTGGTATAATTACCAATCACATTCGCAATCTGTGCCATAGATGCATCTCCTCCTGATCCAATCAAAACACTTTGTATTAGTCCTTGAATGAATCCTGATTTCGCCATTCTTTCAGCTCCATGTCTTTCAATCACATGACCAATTTCGTGACCCATTATTCCTGCAAGCTGATCTTCTGTTTGTAGTCTTTCGAACAAAGCATAGGTGATAAAGCACTGACCACCAGGAAGGGCAAATGCATTCACTGTACGATTATCAGCTAGCAAGTGAAAATCATAAGGATAGCCAGATTGTTTTGCAACTGTGGTGTTTGCAAGTCTTTGTCCTACTTGATCAATAAATTGTTGAGCACGCTGATCAGGGTGTAACCCTCCGTGTTGCTGTGCCATTTGAGGTGCGGAGTTAAGGCCTAATTGGATTTCTTCTTCAGTAGTCCATTGAATTCTTTGCTCTTCTCCAGTAACAGGATTTATTTGTGTATTTGTGAAGTACTTGAACGCTTGAAATGCAGCCATAACTAATCCGATAACTAGAAATAGCTTAAACCTTCCTGTCCCAGCTCCCCTGCCTGTGCGACTATAAGGGTCACCTGTTCCTCCGTAATATCTTCTTTGTGGTTGTCGTCGATACATGGTATTCTTGTAAAAATGTATTGAAAAAAGTAATTAAAGCATCTTGAGAACCCACATCACTAGCATGTAGACAAATGCCAATCTGATGGAGTAATCAATATCTGGAATTCTATTTATAAAGTAGCAGAGTATTAATACTGGAATACAAGCTATAGCAATCGCAGCGAGAGGATAACCAACTACTTGGACTATAGTCATCCCAATGCCGCTATCAGTAACCCAAGGTTTCATAAAATAGGCCATAATCATCATGATTAAGATGAGGACCCAACTGCTCCATTCTGTTCTAAAATCCATCGTTTTGTTTATTTCTATCAGTAAGTTAATTATTAATCAGCAGTTCTGACAGTTGTAGACCTATTAATCCAACAGCCTACTTTAAAATTATCACCCACATTCAGCCTTCTTTGGAAAATATCCTCTTTAGAAGGCATATATTGTTTGTAAGTGTTGATCCATTTGTTTGCTTCTGTACTCACTGAAGGGTCAATTGATTTTGCCTTTTGGAATGCGTCTATTGCAGGCCATGTAACTATCTGACTATCCCAACCTCGACCAGGACCACAGATTGGTCCAGAAGAAGCATAGAGCTTACCAATCAGCAAGTAAGGTTCTCCCCAACTAGGTTTTACTTCAGCTGCTTTTTCAGCATAGGTTCTAGCCTTAGCATATTTCTTGATGTCTCTGTAATAGATCTTTGCTACGAGTAAAAGGTATTTTGCTTTTTTATCAACATCTGTCGTACCATTCGCAAAATCTTCAAACTTTTTCACAGCTCCTGAGTAGTCTCCAGCTTCATAGGCGTCATAGGCTTGGCGCAGTGGTCCAGGTTCTGTATTTACCACAACAGTGCAATGCGTTCTTTTTGCCTGCGCAACTTCTTGAAACAGAGTATTTGATTCAGGACATTCTCCCCATTTCATTCTGCGATATGCTTCATTAATTACCTCACAGTTTGTTGGGTCTGCCTTAAATGCAGTGTAATATTTATTGCTGTAATAGTCACAATCATAGAGTCCTTTTATACCTTCTAGATTTTCTAGTCGGGCTGGAGCATAATCATTGATGATGTTCCAACTTTCGCAATCTTTGACACAATTATTCAGTCCTTTTTTGACAGCTGCAAGTACAATCTTTGCGTACTTTCCCGCTTCGGCTGGAGGCAATGAGCCATCTACTGCTTTATCATACAGAATCTTTGCAAAAGGATTCATAATGAAGTAATCTGAATCTTCGCCTTTGCTTTCAAGCACAGAAGTAAAGAGATTGAACACTTCATCTTCAGTAGTTGCTTCATAGAAATAATAATACAGGTCAAAGCCAAGGCGACCATCAAGATATACTGCATCTCCAAAACACTCTTTGCGCTTGTTATAAATAGCTCTAACGCTATCTGCATACGAACGCTTTAAAGAGATATCATCTGAATTTTCATATTTATTTCGATAAAGTTTTACTCCATCATCATAATGATATTGTATCGAGCCATTAGAACCTGGAGCATTATAATAGGCTGTCTTCCAATAAGCAAATGCCTCATCATAGTTTCCAGCTTTCAGAAAATCCTTATAGAGTACAAAGGCAGTTTCTGTCTCATCTTTTACAGCAGGTGCTAATTCATTTAGAATTGTACAAGGCGTGCTTTTTTCAACAACTTCTTGTACTTCTTCGACTTGTTCTATTGTTTCTGAAGGAACCGTTGCCTTGGGAGTACAAGCAATAATGCCCCCAATGAATAATCCAAATAGTATCTTTCTCATAACTTCAAGTTTACATTATCACAACACATTCTTGGTGTAGTAATGTCTTAAATTTTGTTAAATCTTTAATGATTGATGATTAAAGGGATAGACTGACTTTGATCATCTTTCATGAAACGAAGGTAGTACTGCCCTGAAGGTAAATGGCTCAAGTCAGTTGTAGGTTGAGTAATAGAAAGGACAGGAAGGCCTAAATTATTGTACAGCCTGACCTGAGTGAATTTTTCGAAGGAGGCTAGAGTTACTGTGGAGGAAACAGGATTTGGGTAGACGTGTATTGCATTTGCATGCAAATGCGACTGGTCTACATTAGATGTATTTCCTGACAAACTATAATTAGCAAAAAACTTCCATATCTCTTCACTGGCTGAAATATCATAATTAGTGCCTCCGAGATCAAGCGGTGCACCAGGCCATGTATGTGCACCACCAATTATTTTCATGAGCTCCACATTTTTGAAATCTTGACAATCTTTGTAGATGTAATGTTCTACTGTAGAATTGTCATCAGTATTGATGTCATCGAAAGTGATCAAGTCAGGTGCTGAAGAAGAGCAACCATTTTGCTCAATCCAAAAATCAATTACATCATCTATACCTATAATAAAAGAACCTCCTTCATAAGGTACAATAGGATCATTAGTGCCATGAATTTGGAGTACAGGGACACCTTCAGACTCTGGGCAAGTAGTGCCAACTACCATACTTCCGGTGACGGAAGCTATTGCAGCAATTTTGTCGGATAACTCACATGCTAGTTTATAACTCATGAATCCGCCATTCGACATCCCACAAGAATACACTCTATCGCTGTTGATTTGATATTGATCAATAAATCTATCAATGAGAGAAGAGATAAAAGCCACATCATCAGCAGTACTTCCACCAAGAACACCAACATTCCAAGAATTAGCAATGCCATTAGGGTAGCACGTGATAAACTGATAGTCTTCTCCTACATCATCCATCTGAGAATACAGTTGTTGTTGGCCTGCATTGGAAGTGTATCCATGCAAATTGAAAACCAAAGGCAAATTTTCTGGATTATCACTTGGCAAGTGGATAATATAGTCTCTCATTAGACCATCAACTTCAATGGAATCAATTATTGTTTGCTGACTATTTAACTGTTGCAAACACATCAAGAAGGTCAAAAAACTTAGAAGTAATCTCATAGAAGATATAATATTTAGCATCTAGCTTGCAAAATAATCGAATTCAAAGCATTGCATACCAATAGTTACAGAGACATTTCATATTTTACCGTAGCTAATTAATCTTTTAACAACTAATCTTACTATGAATAAAATTTTTACACTTTTTGTTTTTATGCTCAGTTGCTCGCTTCTTACAGCACAAATTACTTTTGAAGATGATTTTGAAGGGTATGAGGAAGGTGACTATGTAGGTTCTCAATCTAGTGATTGGACAACTTGGAGTGGAACAACAGGAGGCGCAGAAGATGCTTCGGTTACGACAGCTCAATCTTCAAGCGGAAATAACAGTATTTACTTTGTATCTAGTGCTGCGAATGGTGGACCTCAAGATGTTGTTTTACCATTTGGAGACAAGTATACGAGTGGGTTATTTAAGTTCGCAATGAATGTTTATGTGGATGAGAATGCTGGTGCTTATTGGAACTTCCAGGGTGAAACTGCAATAGGACAAGTTTGGTCTCACAACTGCTATTTCATAAATACAGGTGAACTGCAATTTAGTGATGCTGGCAACAATCTTGGCGTTTCAACAATTTATCAACCCAATAGATGGATTAATGTAGCCTATGAGGTCAACCTCACGGATGGTATTTGGACGATCTTTATTGATGGCGAATGTGTGGGAGCATTCCAGAATGAAGGAGCGTCTATTGCTTCATTGGACTTATTTCCATTAAATGGAAATTCATTCTACATTGATGATGTTTCTTTTTCTCACGATCCAGAGGTTCCATCAAGACTCTATGACGCAGGGCTTTCTATCGATGATGTTGGAGCTGGAGGATTAACTGGGATGACTCAAACGATTACAGGTTCGATTACCAATCTTGGAGAAGAAGTAATTACATCAGTTGATTTGGAAGTTGCGCTCCCGGATGGTCCAGCTACTTATACGATCTCTAACTTAGCATTAGCTAATGGAGGATCAGATGATTTTACTCTGCCAGAAGACTTCACCTATGTTGAAGGAAATCACGAGTTAGAAATCAAAGTGATCAGCATTAATGGGGACAAAGATGATGAAGATCAATGCAATAGTAGGAGCGTATCTAACTTAAGAGGTGTGACTCCAGCAGATGGTAAAGGAGTACTTATAGAAGAAGGAACAGGTACTTGGTGCGGATGGTGTCCAAGAGGTGCAGTGTTTTTAGATAGACTTGTAGATAAGTATGGAGATAGATTTGTGGGTGTAGCTGTGCATAATAATGACCCAATGGTAGTACAAGGTTATGATGGACAACATGGCTTTACTGGATACCCAGGGGCAACTGTAATGAGAGCGTCTGCTAATACAGGCTTTGGAACCATTTCTGACCTAGAATTGCCTTTCCTTGAATATATAGCAACTGCTCCGAAGGCTACGTTTGACATCGATGCAAAATTCGACGGAAATACAAGAGAAATTACTGTAGATGTTGGAGTGAATGCAAATGTGGATTTGACAAGTGACCATACAATTGGAATTATAACAATTGAAGATGGAGTAACCGGTACAGCATCTGGTTATGCACAATCAAATTACTATTCAGGTGGTGGTAATGGTGAAATGGGAGGTTATGAGAATCTTCAAGACCCTGTCCCTGCTTCTCAAATGGTGTATGATCACGTTGCAAGAGGTATTCCACTCGGATTTGATGGTGATGCAAGTAGCTTTTCTGACCAAATTTCTGCAGGAGATTCAAGAAACTACAGTTACACTTTCCCATTAGATGATGGATTAAATGTCTATAATATGCATGTCGTAATGGTATTGATTAATCCTGATGGTACAATTGATAATGCTTACCAAGGGGGAATTGCAGTGACGAGTAATACAGAAGAGATAACTGAAGCAATTGAGATGGACATTTATCCTAATCCTGCTTCTGAAAACATCTCAATCGACTTTACTAGCGATGAATCATCTACTATGAATTTGAGAATCGTAGATGCTAAAGGAATGACACTCTATAATGAATCTATGCTATTTAGCAGAGGACAAAATGTGTGGAGTGTGGATATAGTTGACTTACCTCAAGGTAGCTATTATGCAATCTTATCAAATGGAAGTGCAAAACGTGCAATGCAATTTGTGAAATAGAGTAGATTGAATCAAGAACAATAGAAGAAGGCTCTGAGGAATCAGGGCCTTTTTTTATACATGTAGGTAAGGGGTTATAGCATGAATATGTGCTAGTTGATTTCCTTTCATACCTAGCTTACTAAGGACTAATACTAAGACAAATCCAATTAATACAGCTTGTATGAAAGTCTTTAGATTTTTCATAAGTTACAACCAGCTGTATTAAAACGTATTTTAGATGAAGTTATTTCATATTATTGATAAGTATAATGTGTAATATTTATTTAGTTTTACGTTAGTAGTAATATCTATGATTTTAAAAGTATGAAGCAGATTCTATTTTCATTTGTATTCTTTGGTTTTGCTTTGACGGTCAACGGTCAAAAATTTGTGAATGAGTTCCTCAATATCGGTGTTGGTGCTCAAGCGCATGGAATGTCTGGAAGTGTTGCAGCAAGCATTGATGATATTACTGCGGCATATTGGAATCCAGCAGGCTTAGCATTTATCGAAGATGACTATCAAGGAGGTGCTATGCATGCCAGTTGGTTTGGTGGTATTGCGAATTATGATTATTTAGGTTTTGGTGCCAATTTTGGTAGTTCGAGGAAGCCAGCTTTTGGCTCAGTTTCTTTAATAAGAATGGGTGTGGATAATATTCCCAATACTATTAATCTCATTGGGCCTGACGGCACAGTCAATTACGATAACATCACTTCATTTAGTGCGGCTGATTATGCATTACTCTGTAGCTATGCTAGAGAGTTTGGATATGATTTCTACTTGGGATTGACGGCTAAGATTGTCCACAGAACTATAGGTGAATTTGGAAGTGCATGGGGTTTTGGATTTGATGCAGGAGCCATTTATGCATTGGATAATTTTAGGCTGGGTGTCATGGTAAGAGATATAACCACGACTGTGAATGCATGGTCATTTAACCTCACTGCTGAAGAACAAGCAGTTTTTAATCAGACTGGTAATGAAATTCCGACCTCTAGTGTGGAAATTGCCTTACCAAAACTGACCTTAGCTGCAGCTGCTTTTGGCGAGTTTGGGAATGACTTCAGTTATTTGGCTGAGCTAGATATTAGGTTAAGCACTGATGGTACTGAGGCTGGTTTGCTTTCTGGTGGCTTAGCTTTAGACCCAAGCCTAGGCATCGAGGTAGGGTATGATGAGCTTGTCTATATCAGAGCTGGTCTAGGAAATATTCAAAGGACAATTAATATCGAAAATACTGCAGAACGAAAACTTAGTCTCCAACCGAATGTCGGCGTTGGTCTAGATATTGGGAGAGTGAGAATAGATTATGCTTTGGCCAATATTGGATCTGTTTCTGATGCTCTAGTCTCGCACATTTTTTCAGGTATTTTAGAATTCTAGTTTTTTCTGAAGACGGTCAGGGTAATCAGAAATAATACCATCTACTTTAAGATTCATCATTCTTTGCATATCCTGGTCACTATTTACAGTCCAGACAAGTACTTGAATATTTTGACTTCTACAATAATCCATAGTAGATTGATCTAAGAGTTGATGATTAGGCATATAGCCAAATGGCTTGAAAGAAAGCTCTTTGAGATTTGATTCAGGTGTAATATAATTGTCTACTAAGAGTCCATATTTCAGAGTGTTATCGTACTGATGAAATACATTCAAAAGTTCTGGATCAAAGCATTGAATTATACAGTCTGAGGCTAAGTCTAGTGTATGAATTTCTGCAATCACCTGCTTTGCATAGCTTTCTCTTTGAGGAAAGTAGGCTGGATACCTTGCGTCAAATTTGGCTTCTATATTCCAGCGAGGCACTGTAATCTTCGACTCTTGACAATACTTTTTGACAGCGTGCACGGCTTCTCTTAGGGTAGGTTTGTGGGCTGGAGTACTGACTTGTTTTGGATATTTGGGATTAGATCTAATGCCGACATCATAAGATTGGATTTCTTTAAGATCCATCTTGTAGATGTTTAGACTTTGGCTGAGTTCTTCTGTAACGGGATTCCCTTGAGCATCCGTAGAAAAACTTGCATTAAAAAATGGTTCGTGACTAATGATCACCTCGCCTTGGTGATTAACTACAATATCTATTTCGATGTAATCAACTCCAATATCGACAGCTTTCAAAAATGCTGGAATCGAATTTTCTGGCATTAAACCACGACACCCTCTATGTCCATGATTTTCTATTGTTAGAGTCATAGGAGATTGGCAAGATAGAAGCAAACAACTTAAGCAAAAATAAATGTGTGTTTTCATTAAAGCATGACACCTGCTGACAAGACAAAACTATTGTAATTACCTAGAGTTATCTTAGGTTCGATATACAGGTTAAGTCTTTCTTGTAATGGGATAAAGCTAAATACTCCCAGGTTAATGCCTATATCCAATCCAGAAATATCGGTGAGTTTACTGAAATTCAATCCACCAAGGGGATGGATTCTCACTTCGCCAAGGTTAAGCCTATAGTGGGCATCAGCATTAATGTCATATTTGATGTCATTTGTCAAAATCCAATTTGCACCTAGAGATGCTCCCCAAAACTGATTCAGCCCTAAGAACGCTTTGGCTCCAATTCCTACTTCATTTCCTCTTTCCACGTATGTCATTCCAGCTCCAATATTGAATTGAGAGTGAGCCTGAAAAGCAAAAGTAGTACAGAGAAGTGCAGCTATTAAGAGAGCTTTACTTTTATGAATAACAACGTTGAGTAAGGACATGATTTGAAAGATTTGATTATGAAGATATAAATTATCTTAATGAATAGTCTGAGTCACTAAACTCTATTACATTTTACTATTGGCGTGATATTGTCAATTAGAATATTACCTGTAGTCTGCTGTGGACTGCTTGCTTCGATGATGATATACCGCATGTCTTTGTCAGGTATAAATTCGATTCTGTGCATTTCCCAATCAAGATTATTGATGGGTTCACTATCAAAAATCAACTGATCTCGGTGTTTCTTTTTTGATCCAATGTAGATTTTGAGCTCTATAGGGTTGTTGTATCCAGCATATTCTTCAGATTGGGCTAAGTCAATGGTAAATTGATAGCATGTTGACTGTTTTAAGGTCTGAGGGAGGCGCTGACCAATACTCTCAAATGATCTGTCCTCTCTTGTAATTAGTCCGATAAAAGTTTCTCCATCAGAAGCATCATTATATACACCCCAAAATCCGGGTAAGATATCAGGAGTAGTTCCTGGTTCGATTAGCCACCATCCACTTGGCATAGTGGCATCCGCAGGAGTATCCTCAAAAGAAGCATTATTCAGCATGAATTGTCCAAAAGACAAGGAGGAATTTAGCATTAAGCTAAATAAGACTATAATCGCGGTTATATTTGTATTATTATAATATGACATGGATAGTTTTAAGCTTCCTCAATCTTTAAACGAATCTACGCAGGCTTCAGTTTCATTCATAGCTTTCCTGCTTTCAATCTTATTGATTTTAACCTTTCATTTAGGTTTGATCAAGCAGTATGCCCTGGATAATCAGATTGTTTTGATTGAAATTGATAAAGGTACTTCTGATAAATCAATCGAAGATATTCTAGATCAACTTCGAAATACTGAAGGAATTGATGCTGAATCAATAGAGTTGCAATATGCAGATGAAGCTTTCAAAGCTATGCTGAATGTCAACCAAACCTCTAAAGTAAATCCTTTTGGGCACCTTGTAACGTTTAGTGTAGATCAACAAACGCCTTTGATAGATAGAACATTAAAGACTTTGGAAGAGCAAGAAGGGGTCCTCTCCATTTTACAAGAAACATTAGATCAAAGAAATTTTGATCGAAATGCAACATTTTTTGGGGCTGTTTTTTTGGGGCTCACCATAGTCTTAGCATTTTGGGCTATTTATATTGTTATAACTTCAATTAGACGCAGTTTACTTTTTCAACAAGAGAAGATACTTACTATGCAATTAGTAGGAGCTAGAAAATCTTTTATTTGGATGCCATTGAGAAGAAGTACTATACAGAAACTGATAAAACCTCTCCTGATAAGTAACATACTTGCTTTGATTGTGTGTTTGTGTCTTGTGGGTTTTTCTACTTTCTCTGCTGAAATTCTCTCTTGGATTAGGGTTATAGGAGCGTTGCTTTTAGTTAATTTAGTTATGCTGTTTATGGTTTTAGTCGTTTCTTTTGCGCAATTAACCGTTTTTCTAGAGCAACATTTCTATGAACAATGATAGCTTACAGTATAATCTTATCTTTGTAGTAATAAGTAGGATATGGCAAAAAAGAAAAAAACAATTGTAGTCACTAAAACACCTAAAGAAGGTGACAAATTACAGCCAGTCAAATCTTCTAGGAGCACTACTGCTTCTATGAGTAGTACTGATAATTCCTTCTTGTTTTCTTCTGTTAATTTCAAATGGATGTTAATAGGTGTTGGACTCATTACCATGGGTATGATCCTCATGCTAGGAGGGCACATGCCATCCGATGATGTCTGGGATGAATCTTTGATTTATAGCCCAAGAAGAACAGTCCTTGCTCCAATCGCAATTCTGGCAGGTTTAATCATGCAGATTTTCGCCATTTTCAAGAAATAGACAGTCTAGATTTTGGAACTTCTAGAGGCAATTGTACTTGGGATTATCCAAGGAATCACAGAGTTTTTACCAGTAAGCTCGAGTGGACATCTGGAAATTGCTAAGTGGCTATTAGGTGATGATGTGAATGCACAACAGTCTATGTTTATGACGGTGTTGTTACATTTCGCAACAGCGCTAAGCACATTAGTCTATTTTAGATCATTCATATGGTCGATTCTCACCAAACGTAAGGTGCAATATGTCCTTTGGATAATAGTTTCTATGGTGCCAGCTGTTTTTGTAGGATTGTTCTTTGATGAATTTATCGAATCTCTGTTCAGTAGAAATATCCTTTTGGTTGCCTGCATGTTAATGGTCACTGGGGTTTTATTGTTCGTCTCAGAGCGTAATTTCTTAGGTGATCAACGCTTGGGCTATGGTAGGGCGTTGATTATTGGGATAGCGCAAGCAATAGCCATATTGCCTGGTATAAGTCGATCTGGTGCTACTATTTCTGCTGCCTTACTACTTGGTATTGAAAGAACCGAGGCCGCAACATTTTCCTTTCTCATGGTTATTCCATTAATATTTGGAAAAATGTGCCAAGATGCAATCTCTCAAGATATTGTCATCACAGAACCCCTGAGTTATTATGCTGCAGGATTTTTGGCTGCATTTATTGCAGGATTACTCGCTTGTGGCTTCATGGTAAACATTGTAAAAAGAGCGAAACTCAGTTATTTTGCAATCTATTGCTTTTTAGTTGCTTTTGCCATCTTCTTGGCCATACTACTTGGCTAATTTTTATAACTTTGCTCTCCCGATTTAATCAAATTTTACCAAAAACTTGATAGTGCCAATAGTTACTAAAAATACTGACCTCAAGTCCATAGACTTTCTCAAAGGAGCCACTCTTCTCGTCAATAAGCCCTATAAGTGGACTTCATTTGATGTTGTTGGAAAATTGAGAAATCTGCTCAGGAAAAAGTATAATGTCAGGAAGATCAAAGTTGGGCATACTGGTACTTTGGATCCGCTTGCAACAGGCTTACTCTTAGTTTGTACTGGGAAGCACACCAAAACAATACAATCTTTACAAGGTCTTGATAAATCTTATAGTGCTACTATTAAGCTCGGAGCAAAGACTGATTCCTTTGATAAAGAAACCCCAGAACTTGATATTAAGGATGTAAGTCACATTACTCAAGATGACGTCCTGCATACTTGTGAAACGTTTTTAGGAGACACAGAACAAATTCCTCCAATGTTTTCTGCAATAAAAAAGAATGGAACTCCGCTGTATAAGCTAGCAAGAGAAGGCATGACCATACCGAGGGACCCAAGAAAAATCACAATTCATGAAATGAATGTAGGGCCATTGCGTGAAAATCTTGTTGATATAGATGTGACAGTAAGCAAAGGAACATATATTAGAACGCTTGCCAATGATATTGGTGACAAACTTGGCGTAGGAGGATACCTCTTCAGATTGAAAAGAACATCAATTGGAGAATATAGCTCTGAAGATGCATTTGATATGGACTTCCTAGTAGAGCATCTGTCTTTAGTACAACAAACTCAATGATTGCATGTCCATAGTCGCTTCAGGATTAACAAAAATATACGGTGATCAGAAAGCATTAGATGATATTTCTTTTGAGATACATGAGGGTCAAATAGTTGGTCTATTAGGACCGAATGGTGCTGGTAAGACGACAACAATGAAAATTATTACTGGTTTTATGCCTGCATCTGCCGGTGAGGTTGCTGTATATGGAGAGAAGGTAGGCCCAGGAGCCAAGAAAGTAAAGCAGATGATAGGTTATTTGCCTGAACATAATCCGCTATACCTGGACATGTATGTCAAAGAGTATCTAGGTCTTGTTGCAAACATTCATAATCTTAAGAATAAGAAAGAGAGAGTAGTTGAAGTCATAGAAATGACTGGGCTAGAGAAAGAAGCGCATAAGAAGATTAGAATGTTGTCAAAAGGGTATAGACAGCGTGTTGGTCTTGCTCAAGCAATCATACATGATCCTAAAATCCTTATTCTTGATGAGCCGACATCTGGACTTGACCCTAATCAGCTCATCGATATACGAAGTCTGATCAAAACTCTTGGTAAAGACAGAATAGTGATTTTTTCCTCTCATATTATGCAGGAGGTGGAAGCGCTTTGTGACAGAGCTATTATCCTGAATAATGGCAATTTAGTAGCAGATGATGCTCTGGATCAATTGACCACTCCCGAAGAACGTAGAACACAAACTATAATCATAGAATTGGAGAAGTCCATGAGTGTTCTCGACTTGGAAAAACTTGGATTTATAGACTCTGTTCAGTCGCTTGGTCAAAATAAGTTTGTAGTTCGAAGTTCCCAATCCAGCGATATAAGGCCTTTGCTATTTGATCAGATAGTAAAGTTGGAGAATAGATTGCTTGGGATGGAAGCTGCACAAAAAGATATTAGTACTGTATTCGAGTCTCTCACCAAATCCGACTCTAATGATTAGTATTATAGGTAAAGAATTGTCAAGTTTTTTTAGCTCCTTGATTGGTTATCTAGTTATTGCGACATTCCTCATATTTATTGGATTGTTTATGTGGGTGTTTAAGGATACAAGTGTGCTTGATGGCCGTTATGCAAGCTTGTCCCAGCTGTTTGCTATTGCTCCAATGATTTTTGTATTTCTCGTGCCTGCATTAACAATGCGAAGTTTTTCTGAAGAATATCAGAGAGGAACCATTGAGTTTTTATTCACAAAACCGATTGCGGATAGTCATATTTTGTTTGGTAAGTATCTGGGTAATGTATTGTTGCTAGCCATAACATTAGTACCGACAATACTCTACGTCTATTCTGTTTATCAGCTTGGATCACCAATAGGTAATATCGACCTAGGAGAAGTGGTAGGATCATATATTGGTCTCTTTTTATTGGGATGCCTATTCACTGCTATTGGTCTTTTTACATCATCATTCTCTGAAAATCAGATTGTAGCATTTTTACTTTCAGTGGTCATGTGTTTTTTCTTGTATTTGGGATTTGATTATTTAAGTAGGCTGCCTGTATTTTTTGGCAAGTCAGATTTGATCGTTCAGAAGATAGGAGCAGAATATCACTATGCTGCTATCAGTAAGGGTAAGATTGAATTTCGTGATATAGGCTATTTTCTCTCCATGTCTTGTTTTTTCCTTTGGCTTACTTGGGTCTCATTATCAAAAAGAAACTGGTGATGAAGAGTAGAAGTCAAGCAATTGTAACAACCATAATACTTTCAGCGATACTCGTGTTGCTGAACTTGGTCATGGATCAAGTCAATCTATTTTTTGATTTGACAGAAGAGAAAAGGTTTAGTTTTTCAGAAAGCACAGATGAAGTTTTGGATTTAATTGAGGAGCCAATCTACATTAGGGTCTTACTGAAGGGCGAATTTCCAGCAGGTTTTGAAAGATTAGAAGAAGCCACAAATAATCTTCTTGCACAGTTTCAATCAAAAAACAGTAATGTTGAATACAAGTTTGAGAATCCATCTGAAGGTAAACCTGATGAGATCAATGCAAGGTATCAGACATTGAGTGAGATGGGAATCTTTCCAAC
Organism: Saprospiraceae bacterium; assembly: GCA_020628855.1. Lineage (GTDB taxonomy): Bacteria > Bacteroidota > Bacteroidia > Chitinophagales > Saprospiraceae > JAHDHH01. The sequence continues at coordinate 35,151 of JAHDEL010000017.1, forward strand.
CAATCTTACGGTTTATGAAGAGACAGAGTCTTCTAAGCAACTTATCTTTCCATATGCCATTATCAACAAAGGGAAAAAGACAGGGGTGATTAACCTCTTGAAGTCCAATGAAATTGGTGAGACAGAAGATCAAACATTGAACAAGTCAATCGCTCTCTTAGAGTATAAATTTACTGATCAACTCTATAAATTATCAAAATCAAATAAACCTAATGTCGTATTGATTGATGGAAGGGGAGAATTGCCTCCTCCTCAAACAGCGTCTATTGAAAACCAATTAGGTCAGTTATATGATTTTGGAAGAATTCATTTAGATTCTATTGTCCAATTGTCGCAAGAAATTGACTTAGTTATTGTAGCTAGGCCTACAGAAGCGTACTCGGACAGAGATAAGCTCATTTTGGATCAATACGTAATGAATGGTGGCAAAGTGATCTGGATCGTTGAAAAATTCGAAGCCAATGTTTTTGCTATTGATAGCTTTGGAACCTATGTTCCCCGTGTGTGGGAACATAATTTGGATGACTTATTCTTTACCTATGGTGTCCGTTACAAATCGAATCTCGTACTTGACCTTCAATGTAGTAAGGTGCCACAAGTCGTAGGAGTTCAAGGAGGAAAACCACAAACATCCATGTTTCCTTGGTTTTACCACCCGATTATTACCGGGAGTCCTAATCATCCTACCACAAATAATATAAGTCAAGTCAACCTCACCTTCCCTTCTGAGATAGAGTTATTGTCCAAGGAGAATTTGGTTCAAACCAAATTATTAACCACTTCGCCAAACAGTAGGTATCAAATTTATCCTATGGACCTTACATTTGATATTGTAAAACTGGGTGAAAATCCTTCAAAATTTAACAAGGGTAAATTACCGGTGGCAGTAATGCAAAAAGGAGCATTTTCTTCACATTTTGTCAATAGATTATCTCAGCAACAAGAACAAACCTTGGCAAGTCTAGGAATGCCATTCAAGAAGACTTCAGCACCTACTAAGCAAATATGGATTTCAGATGCTAATATCATAGCAAATCTCTACAATCCATCCAAAAATAGAATTAGTGCTGTTGGATATAACCAATGGGAGCAAAAGACATATGAAGGAAATGCAGAGTTTATTCTCAACTGTATTGACTTTATGGTTGATAAAATTAATGTGATGGAAGCACGCAATAAAGATGTCAAGCTTAGATTATTAGATAGAGGTAAGGTAATTAAGCAAAAGTTGCGTTGGCAATTGATTAATATGGTGTTGCCTCTGCTAGTTCTTGCATTGTTTGGTCTTGGGTACAACCTGTATAGAAAAAGAAAATTTACATAATTATAGATGTACAGGTCGATTGACTTGTTAAGAAAACGAAGATGAGACAAACGCTTGCATTATTGGTAGTAGCCTTAGTATTGACAGGGGCATATTTTATGCTCAATAAAGAGTCATCAAATACTGTGCTTGATGAAAGAGCTATAGCTTATGAGAATTTTGATGATATTTCAAAAATTTGGATTCGTGAACGCTCGCAGAATGGCTACTTCTTATCAAGAAAAGGTGGGAAGTGGTATTATCAAGATACTGTTCAATTGGACCCTAATATCATGTCAAACCTGGAAAGAGCAATTACATTGCCTACTATCAAATACATTCCTACTGGTGACGAAGCAGAACGACATGTAAAAGCATTAAATCAGATAGGAATAGAGGTTAGACTTTATGGCGAAGACAACGAACTTCTGCGCGATTATTGGGTGGGAGGTAATACCAACTCAGAAGATGGTACCGCATATCTTGTGAGAGGAGCAAGTCAACCCTATATTATGGAGCTGCCATTCGTTACAGGTACATTGAGAGGATTTTTCATAAATAAAGTCCATTCGATAAAAGATAAAAAAGTCTTAGGTCTTTCTGCTGAAGATATTGAGTCAGTCACTGTCAACTATCCAAAAGATTCAGATGCTGGGTTCAAACTTAAGTCCAACAATGGGGAGTATCAAATTCTTCCGCTGAATCCAAGGAGTAGTGACGAAACAAGAACAATAAATGCGAAAGCAATAGAAAACTACTTTCTCAGCTTCAGGGCATTATATTGTGAATCTCATGAGAATGATAATCCTCACAAGCTTAAGATTACTAAGAAGGTGCCATTCTGTATTTATGATATCAATCTAGCCAACGGAGGCAAGAAACAATTTAAATTCTGGCCACTGAATGATTATCTAGACCTAGAAACAAATACCAAAACACTTGAACAACTTAAATTAGTTGAGAGGTTTTTTGTTCAAGATGAGAATGGAGACTTTTATATTGTACAGCTCAGGCTTTTCAAAGGTCTCATGGTCTCCTATGAATTTTTCTTTCTGAGGTAGTATTTCTACTAAATGCCTTGTGATATTTCCTTACATTTACTGTGATGAAAAGAGGACTCTTTTTCGGATTGTTTTGCTTATTGCTCACCGGATTTGCTTCGCCAGATTGGGGCTTTTACGGGCATAGGAAGATCAATCGAATGGCAGTATTCACTTTGCCACCAGAAATGATAGGTTTTTTCAAAAAACATATTGAGTATATCACTCAGCATTCTGTAGATCCAGACAAAAGGAGATATGCTACTAAGTTTGAAGCTGTAAGGCATTATATTGATATAGATCATTGGGATGTTGCTCCGTTCGAAAAAGTACCAAGGCTATGGCACGATGCTTTTTTATCTTATGCAGAGTTTCTTTCTATTTCTGAGACAAGAGACACCACCAGTTATGTGTTGCCATGTCACTTTCTTGAAGGTGAGTATTCGACCTTGCCGATCAGTTGTGATTCTTCTTACGCTCTGTATTATGATTTAATTCAATCTAAATATTATGATGATGAGATATTGATTGATGCCAGCTCATTACAAGCATTTTCAGAAGAGTCAATACAGTTTGCATCTAATAATATTGTAGTTGTAGATCACTTTAGTGAGTATGGAGTATTACCATATCATCTGAGCCAATATTATGACAAATTAGTAAAAGCTTTTGTAGGTAGAGAAACAAAGGCAATCTTAAGACTTTGCGCAGAAATGGGACATTATATTGGTGATGCACATGTGCCACTGCACACTACAGAGAATTACAATGGTCAACTTACAGATCAAGTTGGCATTCATGGGTTTTGGGAAAGTAGACTACCTGAGCTCTTTGCTGATGATGATTATGATTTTTTTGTTGGTAGGGCAGAATATGTTGAAGAGGTTAAGCCATATTTTTGGGATGTTGTACTGGCTTCCCATAGCCACTTAGATGAGGTTTTAGCAGTTGAGAAAGAGTTGAGCCAATCGTACCCACAAGATCAACAATATTGTTTTGAAGAACGACTTGAAGTTACTATCCAAACTCAGTGTACGGATTATGCAGCAGCATATCATGGTCAACTCGATGGAATGGTTGAGTTAAGAATGAGGGATGCAATATTATCTATTGGAAGTATTTGGTATTCTGCATGGATTGATGCTGGACAACCAGATTTGAATAATCTCGATTCTCCTCTATGGACTGAGAGTAAAGAAGAGAATGATGAATTAGAGAAGCAATATAAGGGAGGATCTATTCTGGGAAGAAATCATGACAATGAGTAAAAAACCAAATTACGGCCTAATCTGGAGAGGTGCCCTTATGGGGATCGCAGAAGTTATACCAGGAGTATCTGGTGGAACTATAGCATTTATTACTGGTATCTATGAAAGATTGTTGAATGCTATTAAGTCTTTCGATTTAGACTTACTAAAATTGATTTTCAAAGGCAGATTCAAAGCAGCGGCATCAAAGATCGATATCTCATTCTTAATGTTTCTCCTTCTAGGTATGCTTGCTGGTGTTGTCTTTGGAATTTTTGTTGTCACTTATTTCCTAGAACATTACCCAGAAGTTCTTTGGGCGCTCTTTTTTGGATGTATATTGGCATCAATACCTTACATCTTCTCACAGATATCGAGAGTCAGTACCAAAGAGTTACTGTGTTTTATAGCTGCTGCACTATTGGCTGGATTTATATGTATCCAAAAACCTATCCTAGGGTCTGAAAGTCCAATGTATATCATACTTGCAGGTGCTATAGCAATATCTGCACTGATGCTTCCAGGTGTGTCAGGGAGTTTTATGTTGGTTCTGTTAGGTCTTTATACTACTATTATACCCAGTTTGAAATTATTTCTGACAACATTAGATTTTTCTCATTTTGCTATTGTAGCTTATTTTGGGATTGGGTGTGTAATCGGCTTGCTGCTCTTTAGTAGGTTGTTAAGCTACGTATACTCTCATTATAGAGATACAACTTTAGCAATATTATCCGGTTTTATGCTGGGCTCAATAGTAAAAGTGTGGCCTTGGAGGGTGCCTTATGAGGTCCTGGATAAAGTTGGAGGAACAATCAGAGATATTGAGACAAGCGAATTGAATAGGGCAATCTTCCATAGTGATACATTAAAAATAGCTGCGGAAAAACTTGTGCTACCTCATCAATACTTCACAGATCCATATACACTTTTCAGTATTTTGTCCATGATAGTAGGTGCCGGCTCAGTGCTTTTGTTGTGGAAGTTCCAAGAAAGCTAAATTTATTAAGTCAGGTGTTATTATATATAAAAAAATAATTATATATTTACGTCGTAAAACCAGAGAGATTGATATTAGAATGATTTTGAATATGAAAATCAATTTAGTATCATGTTATATACAACTAGACGATTACTGATAGCTTGCGCACTAATACTTCCTTTTTTAGCAAGTGGTCAGAGATACTTCCAAAAAGCCGAGAAGCAGTTTGAATTAAAGGCTTATGATCTTGCTGTTGCAAATTATAAGTTGGCTTTAGAAAACAAAGAAGACTGCACAAATTGTGTTTACAAGATTGGTGAATCTTACAGACTACAGAATAAGAGTCTTGAGGCAGCTATTTGGTATAGAAAAATAGCAGATCAAGATAATCTTCCATCTGACTTCCATGTCAACTATGGTTTGGTAATGAAGAAAATGGGTCAGTTTGATAAGGCTCAAGATCACTTTGTTAAGCATCAATTAGTTGACCCTCTCATCGGTCAGCATTATGCACTGTCTTGCGACTTTGCTAAAATGGAGTTAGGTCAGCCTCACAAGTATGAGCTTGCCTTGTACAAGGGGTCAAGTAGAGACTCAGATTATGGTTCTGTCTTTCACAAAGATAAAGTAGTCTTTTCCTCGTTTAGAAAAGATATGCTCAGAGAGCTAGCCAAAAATGAAGGTTCTTCTTTAAATCCTCTTGGTCCTCAACTATTTACAGCAAGTACTGGAACAGAAGCTAGTCTAGATAATTTGAATTTTCTAAGATCAGATGCTGATGAAACATTTGATGTAACTAATGTCTCTTATGCTTCTACTGGAAAGTTTTGTGCATTTACTAAGAGTAATTATGCAAGAACTGGAATGGAGATTATTGGAGATGATGACGATATGCATATCTATTTTGCAAAAGTTGACCAAGAAGGTAATTTTTACGAAGAGATTCCTTTTGACTATAACGAAGTAGGATATGCAACAGGATTTCCTTCTTTGAGTTTTGATGGAAAAGCACTTTACTTTTCTTCGAATCGTCCTGGGGGTTCTGGAGGTTATGATTTATATGTCAGTTATTTTAAAAATGGGGAATGGTCTTATCCTGAGAATCTTGGTGGCGAGATTAATACTACAGGTAATGAGATTACACCTTTCTTACATAATAGTTCACTGTATTTTGCCTCAGATTATCATCACGGTATAGGTGGTTTTGATATTTTCGAGTCGACTGTAGAAGCAGGAGCATGGTCTATACCATCGAATACAGGGAATGGTGTGAATTCTCCAGAGGATGACTTCTATCCTTCAATTCAACCTGGTACAGATATTATGTACTTCACATCTAATAGAATCGGAGGTAGAGGTAACCATGATATATACATAGGAATTCCGATACAGCAAGAAGAAATTATCGCATCTGTTCCTCAGCCAGAGCCAGTGCCAACTCCAGTAACATTAGATGTAGAAAATGAAACACCTAAAGCAACTGTAGTTGCGCATACTGAAGTAGAAGAAGTAACAACTGAAGAAGAGGTATTGACTGTCGAGAGTCCAGTTGTGGAGACAACAACAGAAACAACTACTAAAACTGAGGTAGAGAGTGCTCCAGTGGTAACAAATACACCACCTGCAGCTGTAAATTTGGATGAGTTAGAAAGAAAGGCAAGTGTTGGAACAGTTTCTCTTTCTGATGCAAAGAAAGTTTCTTATGGGGAAGTAGTCAATACTTCAGGTAAGGTCTATTTCATTCAACTTGCTGCTCTATATCATAGTAGTGGTAATATAATGCCTTATAAGAACTTGATAAATTATGGAAGCATCTACAAGCTTAGAAGATCTAATGTTACGAAAATTAAATTGGGTTACTTCTTTGATGAATATGAAGCAAATCGCGTGTTATCTGATGTGAAGAATCAAGGTTTTGGTGATGCATTTATCACTCAGGATCCACTTGATGGTGGAGATATGGAGCTTGTCATTTCTAAGGATGACAATAGTGTCAACTTTAGCGAAGAATTTCAAAGTGGATACACTTCAGGTACACAGTACAAAGTTAGATTAGCTGCATATGAAGATGCAGTTTGGTTTGAGGTTAATAAAGTAAAAGACCTTGGAGTAATTGAGCAGTGGAGTAAGAAGGATTGGACAATTTTTGTCTTGAGTGGTTACAGAAATTTTGAGGAGGCAGAGTCAGCGAGAATTAGTGCAGCAAATAGAGGTTTTGCTGATGCAGAGGTAGTTGTGGACAGAAATGGAGTTCTAGAAACGATAAAAGCTCATTAAGAATAAGAAAGAAATCTTTTATTATAAGTATTTAGTTTATCGTCTATTGATTTTGGTCGGTCATGAAATATGGCCGACTTTTTTTATATGTAATTGCCGAGTTTTTTGAAACTTTGCATCAACAAAAGGAAAGTAATGACAAGAAAACTTAGTGAGCAGGAATTAGTTAGAAGGGAAAATCTACAAAAGATCAGAGATCTAGGGATTAATCCTTATCCAAGTGAATTATTTGATGTCAATGCTTTGGCAAGTACCATTCGATCGAATTTTACTGAGGGGTCAGAATCATATCAGAATGTCAAGCTTTCAGGTCGTTTGATGAGTAAGAGGATCATGGGCAAAGCGTCTTTTGCAGAATTACAAGATAGTTCTGGAAGGATTCAGTTGTATGTCAGTAGAGACGATATCTGTCCAGGAGAGAATAAAGATCTTTATAATCAGATATTTAAGAAATTGCTTGATTTGGGAGACTTTATTGGAGTAGAGGGATTTGCATTTTTTACACAGAAGGGAGAACTTTCCATACATGTTAAAGCACTAAGAGTCTTATCTAAATCACTCAAGCCACTTCCTGTAGTAAAAACAGATGCAGACGGAAATACATTCGATGCTGTATCAGATGCAGAACTGAGATATCGTCAACGTTACGTGGATCTTGTTGTAAATCCTGAGGTTCGAGATGTATTCAGGCAACGTACTCAGATGTATTCGACAATGAGGGACTATCTAAATGCGAAAGGATATTTGGAAGTAGAGACACCGATCCTGCAACCACTTTATGGTGGTGCTGCAGCAAGACCATTTAAGACCCATCATAATACCTTAGACATGACACTCTATCTAAGGATTGCAAATGAGCTGTATTTGAAGAGATTAATAGTTGGTGGATTTGACGGAGTCTATGAGTTCTCTAAGGATTTTAGGAATGAAGGCATGAGTAGATTTCATAATCCTGAATTTACTCAAATAGAGTTATATGTGGCTTACAAGGATTATGAATGGATGATGAACCTTGTTGAAGAGATGGTTGAAAAGGTAGCATTGGATATTCATGGTAAAACAGATATTCAAGTTGGAGAGAATGTGATTGACTTCAAAAGACCTTGGAAGAGATATACAATGTATGAAGCAATTGAGCATTTTACAGGTAAGGACATTAGTGGTCTTGATGAAGATGGAGTCAGAGCTGTCGCAAAAGAACTCCATGTGTCAGTCGATCAAAGTATGGGTCGTGGTAAATTAATCGATGAAATCTTTGGTGAACATTGTGAAGCCAAATTAATCCAACCAACATTTATCACTGACTATCCAATAGAAATGTCTCCTTTGGCTAAGAAACATCGTGATAAGGAAGGGCTAGTAGAGCGTTTTGAAGCAATATGTAATGGTAAAGAGATATGTAATGCTTTCTCGGAGCTTAATGATCCTATAGACCAACGAGAAAGATTCGAAGCTCAGCTGGAATTGGGTAGGAGAGGTGATGAAGAAGCGATGATGTTAGATGAAGATTTTTTAAGAGCATTAGAATACGGAATGCCACCAACAGCTGGTTTGGGAATAGGCATGGATAGGTTGGCTATGATAATGACCAATAGTGAATCAATCCAAGATGTACTCTTTTTTCCCCAAATGAAAGCTGAGACAAAGTAATACATGGCCATCTTGATTAGACAGATAGAAGCAAAAGATAATCCCAGAATTGCTGAGATTATTAAGTCTGTTATGATCAGTTTTGATTGTGTAGGGGAGGGATATTCTATAGAAGATGCAGAGGTCAATAATATGTTTGATGCTTATGCAAATGCGAAAAGTAAGTACTATGTTATTTCACTCAATGACAAAATAGAAGGAGGTGCTGGCATAGGACCTTTACTCGGTGGGGAAGACACAACTTGCGAATTAAAGAAAATGTACTTTACTCCCGAACTCAGGGGTAGAGGGATAGGAAAGAAGATACTGACAATGTTATTGGCAGACGCTAAGGATCTTGGCTATTCGGATGTCTATCTAGAGACAGTAGAACGCATGGAGACTGCAAACCATCTCTATAAATCATTTGGCTTTCAGAAGCTGTGTTCTCATGAAGGATGCACAGGTCATTCTGGTTGTGATAGTTATTATAAACTGCACTTAGAATGATTACTTCACTTTCCATAATTATTCCTGCCTATAATGAAGGTCCTACAATACATCAGATTCTTGATAAGGTCTTAGATGTACACTTAATCTCTAATATCAAGAAAGAAATCATCATAGTGGATGATGCTTCAACGGATAATACTCACGAAGTCATCAATGACTATATTAAAGCGAATGTTAATTCTAACATTACACTCTACCGCCATAAGAAGAATGCAGGAAAGGGAGCAGCTTTGCACACTGGTATTGCTAACGCAACCGGAGATTATGTGATAATTCAAGATGCTGATCTTGAGTATGATCCGGATGAATATAATGACTTGCTCAAGCCAATCATAAAAGGAGATGCGGATGTAGTGTATGGATCAAGATTTATGGGCAGTAACCCACACAGAATTCTCTTTTTTTGGCATACAATCGGTAATAAATTTCTTACCACATTTAGCAATGCGGTAACCAATCTGAATCTGACAGATATGGAGACGTGCTACAAAATGTTCAGAAGGGAGATAATTCAATCACTCGATCTTAAAGAAAAAAGGTTCGGTTTTGAACCAGAAGTTACTGCCAAGCTATCTAGAGTTCCGAATATTAAGATATATGAAGTTGGGATATCTTATTACGGCAGAACTTATGAAGAGGGTAAAAAAATCGGATGGAGAGATGGATTTAGGGCGATATACTGTATTCTTAAATATGGATTGCTCAGAATACGATGAACAATTTAGGATTGTCAGTGTACAATTGATGTGGAATCTCAATTTACAGATAGAGAGCTAGATCGTATTATCGAGATGGCTTGGGAAGATCGAACTCCCTTTGCAGCAATCAAGTATCAATTTGCTCTTAGCGAGAATGAGGTCATTGCTTTGATGAGGCGTAATCTGAAAGAGAAAAGCTTTAGAAGATGGAGAAAGCGAGTCAATAGTGGAGTAAGTCAGAAACATCTTGCAAAACGTTCTTCTGAAGTATCCAGATTTAAATGTTCAAGACAGAGACATATTTCAGGCAATAAAATATCAAAAAGATAAACTACTTGAACCTGAACGTATTCATGATAGTGCTCATGGTAGGTTCGTATATATTGAGTTTATCTTTCTCAATTGTAGTGGTCAGAATGTAAGCTATTTCATTAACTATCCAGAAGTGTTGCTTGAATTTTAGCATCATTCCGCCTTGTCTACCGAAGTATTCCAACTCATAGGATGGCAAGCCAGCAATTTCAATGTATTTGCCTTGCAAAGCTTCTACATCTGTAATGTATTTTTCTATTTGAGCTTCTGAATATTCGATATAGTATTGTAAGTCCACATTTTTTCCAGTCAAGTCTTGCGTGACTAGATTAATGTTTTCACTGAATGCATCGTCTTTATTATCTGCTGGAGTCAAAGCAATAAAGACTGTCCCAACATTAGCGACATTATTTATTTCCCATTGCTCAGGGACTTCTATCATAAATACCTGAGGGCCAAAGCTGCCTGTATAAGTCTTGCTCGATTGAGCGGACATAAGATGGCAGAAAATAAAGCAAAACAAAACACCAACTATAATTCTCATAATGACAAGGTATTCCATCCACAGGTTAATTTCAAATTTTCTTTGGACCTTCTCATAATTTTAAATGAAGAGTAGAAACTAATCCTACTCTTCAAATACGATTAAATTTTCATAGAAAGACCTGCGCTAATTATGGAACTTCTAAGACCTGTACTCCGATAAAATTGAGCGATTCTTAATGAGATACCTTCAATCTTTAGCTCAGGTTTAATAAAAGGAAGCTTGAATTGAGTAATCCCACCAGCAGGACTATAGAGTAGGCCTATACCAACCGTATGGCTAGATAGCGCAGAAACATCATAATCTGATGTATAAAAGAGTTCATCGCCTCGATGCACTCCATAAGGAGCAAAGTAATCAACAGCAGACTGAATGTGATAGCGATAGCTTGGATAGATGGCAAAGAATCTGTTCAATTTAATAGGTAATTCAACAGATGCTGTATGAGCTTGCATACCCCAATCATCAAAATAGTATCTATAATAAGATCGTAGAAGGATTCTATCGCTCAACACTGCATTTGCTCTCATTGCAAGAGGAATTTTCAAACGTTTTTTTGGTAATTGTTCGATCCTAGCTGTTGGTTCATTGGAGAAATACACCCTATGGAAAGGAGTTGAGAGCAAGCCTTGCATAGACGTAGCTTCTGCCATGAGGGCTATCTGAAACTTCTTGTTAATAACCTGTGTAAGAGTCACCGAGCCATTGAAGACATTACGCTTGTCAGTATGCACAGATGCTGTCCTTCTAAGCTCAATAGGGTAAATTATTAACCAATCATCTTTGAATCCTTGGAGCTGTAGGCTAATCCCGGTATTCCCAGATGACAAAATCTTGCTATAAGAGATGCCTGCATGGAGAGAATTATAGTCGTACTCAATACTTGTGCCGATATTGAGACCGACAGATTCTTTATCTTTTATCTTGAAGTCTACCCCTATGCTAAGTTGACCTCTAACATCTGAGCTTGAATCTGAAGATCTAATATTATCAATATTGTCTGTAGACGCTGATGAATAATAGTCGTAGGCAACACTGCTAGACATAGTCAATTTTTGATTCATCGGAATCTTCAAACTAATTTTCTGAGTAAAATCAGTCAATTGTTCTGTACCTATGCCGCCAGTAACTGCTCCGTTATTTCCATCTTGGGCATAATAGCTTGTCAGAAAGTCAACATCGATTGTTTTCCAATCTGCGCGATGATAGCTTTCTTTGGTCATTTGAATACTATCCTTTTTAGAGTTTACTGATTTCTTGAATAGATTCTTACTAGTTAACTGTGCTTTGATGTCTTGCACCAAAAACAGAAAACATAGGGCTATGGATATGATGATTAATTGCATCCGCAACCTCCTCCTACTTTACCTCCATTAGCTCCAGAGGCACCCTCACGGTATGTTTGAAAATTCACTTCAAAATAATCAAGTTGTAATTGCTCAAGAGCCATACAAGGATCATTGAGATATTGCTTTTGGTAAGGTTTGACTGTAGCGCAGGATGAAAGAATTACCATACTCACAATCAAGATGAACAGATTACGCATAAGCTTGCAGGTTTAATTGGTTAGAGAATGAAATTTCTTCTTTTGTATTGACAATGACTGCTTCGACCCCATGCAGTTTATTTACTAAAGCAATGCCTTCGTCCTCTCCCAATACGAATAGCCCCGTTGCGATAGCATCTGCGAACTCAGCATTTGGAGCGACAACACTTACTCCATTTGTATGGGTAATCGGCATACCGGTCCTTGGATTTATAATATGGCTGTAACGAATACCATCAATTACTGTGAAGTTGACCGAACTTCCTGATGTGACAACTGACCCATATTCCAATTCAACCTCAGCTATAATTCCATTTGACACGGAAGGGTTGGGTATTTTGATTTTCCAAGGTGATTCTTTTGGGGTTGAACCCCAACAAAGCAAATCTCCTGAAGCATTTACGAGTCCTCCTACTAATCCATAGGATTGCATGATTGATTTTGCCCTTTCTGCTGCATATCCTTTTCCTATACCTCCAAAGCCAATCTTCATTCCTTTCTTAGAAAGATAGACTGAGTTGTTTTTATCATCTAGAATAATGCATTTGTAATCGATCAGATTTCTAAGTTCTTCTATACGATCTCTATTAGGAATTGTTGAAACAGTTCTATTAAAGTCCCAATAATATCTTGATAATGTGCCTGAGATGTCAAAAGCACCTTCTGTCAATTCTGAAATAGTTAGACTCCGTTCAATTAGTCTAAAGAGTTCTTGTGAAACATTGACACTATTTTGACCTGAGTTTTCATTTACTCTTGATGTTTCAGAATCTGGATTCCATGAAGAAATGAGCTCTTCTATTCTTCGCATTTCGACTTCAGCTGCTCGAATAGCATTCCAAGCTTTTACCGCATGAGGATCTACTGCTGTAAGTACAAATGCACAGCCCATGATTTTGCAAGAATGATGATGAGCTTTGATTTTCATAATGCGAGTATTTTTTTGAGTTTATGAATAAATAGTTCTGGAGTATCATTACGATCATATTCTATAACAGTTTGTCTTTTCTTATCTGAACTCAGGATTACGATGTGTGGAAAGCTGCCTTCTGGGTTAAACTGAGCTGCAATTGCTTCATTCTCTTTTTGTTGTTGTTCTGAGAGTTGATTGGCTTTTCGGTATGGGAAGTCCACAATATGAACTAAGCAGTGGTCATTAAGAAAGTCCTGAGTTAATTTTGCATCAAGAATAGTTTTTTTAAATGCTATACAGGGCTTACACCAATCAGAACCACTAAAAAGTACCAGCATTGATTTCTCTTCATTCATTGCATTTTCTTTGACAGAATCGAAACTCGTAAATGGCAGCTGTGCATGTAGTGTACATAAGGATGAGCTTATGGTCAAAACCATAAATTTGAGTAGCATTTTCATAATTTGTATTGTTTGTTACCTATGAAACAAGATGGAAGACTTTTACCCTAACACTCGAATTATAGAAGCCAAATTGGATTGCTTACTTTTGTTACTCATTGCTTAAAATTTGCATGCCATGATTCGATCTACTTTATGTCTTTGTTTTTGTCTTTTTGCCTTGCTTTCGATTGGTCAGGATACCATAACCTTAGAAGGCATATGGAAAGATGGTACGTATGCTCACAATAGAGTACCAGGATTTACTTTCATGGAAGATGGGAAGCACTACACCAAGAAAGAGGATAATTCGATTGTAAAGTATGACCTTCTCACTGGGAAAAAGGTAGGCGTCATCTGGGATGCAGAAGAATACAAAGGAGATGCAGAGTTTGATGGCACTTTTGCAACGTATTCTTTTGAACAGGATGAACGCTACTTGCTCATCACAGATAATATTAAGCCTATCTACAGAAGAAGTTTTATGGCGGATTACTATCTCTTTGACTTGGAATCAAAATCTCTTGCTAAGGTCTATGATGCAATGGTACAATATGTAACCTTTAGTCCAGATGGTAAGAAGCTAGCTTTTGTCCATGAGAATGATTTATTTTATAAAGATCTCAATTCAGGTGATGTAAAAAGAATTACTACTGATGGTAATCAGAATAGAATCATTAATGGTTCAGCTGACTGGGTATATGAAGAAGAATTTGCTTTTGCTAAGGCTTTCTTTTGGAATGCAGACGGCACTAGTATTGCCTTTATGAAGTTTGATGAGTCTGCTGTAAAGGAATTTACAATGACGTATCACTTTGACCAGATGTATCCACATTACTCAACATTCAAATATCCTAAAGTTGGTGAAACGAATGCAACTGTTTCTGCACACATATTTAATCTCAATAAAGATGAGATTGTAGATATCAAACTTGAACCAGATGCCGAACGATATATACCAAGAATAAAATGGACTAAAGATCCCAATGAAGTCTGTGTATATTCTATGAATCGTCATCAGAATAATCTTAAACTGTATTTAGCAAACAGAAAAAAAGGGAAGATTACTTTGATGTATGAAGAAAGTAATAAGTACTATATCGACATTCATGACAATATGACTTTCCTGGATGATGGCAAACACTATCTCTGGACAAGTGAAACATCAGGATATAATCATATTTACCTCTACGATATGAAAGGTAATCAAGTGAAAGCATTGACCAATGGAAGGTATGATGTAGATGCCTTTCTAGGTTTTGACAAAGCAAACAATGACGTTTTTTATCGTGCTTCAGAAAAGTCCCCTTTGGAAAAACAGATATACAAAGTCAATATTGATTCAGGTAAGCTGATGGCATTGACACCATTTGACGGGACTAATAGTGCACAATTTAGCAGCACTTATGATTACTATGTCAACACGCATAGCACTATAAATTCTGCTCCTACATATACTGTCTACAATAGACAAGGAAAAGAAGTCAGAGTGATAGAAGACAACGCAAACATTCAAGACCTACAAAGTCAGTATGATGTGAGTCCTGTGGAATTTTTCGAATTTGAAACAAGCAGTAAGATCAATCTCAATGGTTATATGATCAAGCCACCAAATTTTGATCCAAAGAAAGCATACCCAGTTTTTATGTTTTTGTATGGAGGACCAGGGAGTCAACAAGTTCTAGATGCTTGGAAAGGATCCTATTACTGGTGGTTTCAAAAATTGGCTGCTGAAGGATATATTGTAGCGTGTGTGGACAATAGGGGTACTGGTGCGAGGGGAGAAGAATTTAAGAAAATGACGTATCTCCAACTAGGCAAATATGAGACTGAAGATCAGATCGAAGCCGCAAAGTATCTTGGTGGTTTGCCTTACACAGACTCGAATAGAATTGGGATTTATGGATGGTCTTATGGCGGATATATGTCAACTCTTTGTTTGCTCAAGGGGAATGATGTCTTTAAGTCTGCAATTGCTGTGGCGCCTGTAACAAACTGGAAGTGGTATGACACAATCTACACAGAGCGATATATGAGGACTTATGCTGAGAACGAAGCAGGCTATGATGAGAATAGTCCGATTCATTTTGCTGACAGACTGAAAGGGAATTATTTACTAGTCCATGGTATGGCAGATGATAATGTCCACTTTCAACATACCGCAGAAATGGCAGCAGCCTTGATAAAAGCGAACAAGCAATTCGATACATACTTTTACCCCAATAGAAATCATGGAATCTATGGAGATAATGCAAGACTTCATCTGTTTACAAAGATGACAAATTTCATTTTCGAAAAAATATAACTTACTTGAGTGATTCTATGTTAGCATAGGGATGAAAGCTTCACCCCTTTGAGAGATATGCAGTTATTCAGTAATTCTATTCCAAGTTTCCCTTTCGGTGATTTGTTGTTGATCATTAACCAAGACCAGAGTCTCCGTATCAACAGTATATGTGAAAGTTTTCTCCCAATTACCATAGCTAAATAGGATTGACTGGTCATCTTCATTAACAGAGAATGACCCTTCGTAGGTTGCTGATTGTGCTTGCCAAGTGACTAAGCCTGACATGTCATCATCAATATTATCAGCATAAAGGTGCAGTGTTTCACCAGTAATGATTAGGCAGGTGACACCATCCCACATGCGATGTTCGAGATCATAGATGCCATACAATTGTGTCTCTTCTATTGGGTCAATGACAACTGATTCTTTATTGCATGAACCTAGGATAAGGAGAGTTAAGAATGAGAAAATGAGATGTTTCATAAGGCGTGATGTTTAACATCTATATGCTCATCAAACATTTTTACGCTGCGTAGTTATTAAAAATTAAATGTTGTATTTGGTATTCAATAGTTTGGTAAGCTCAGTACAAATGAGGCACTTAGGTTGAGTAAATATTGGCGGAAAGAGCAACAGTTGCTCCAACCAAAACTGTGTAGAGTAAATATTAGAACTAGGGAAGCTAGATCATGGCGTATCAAGTGTAATCAAGTATAAATTAATACTTAACTTGGTAGAACATTCTTAAGTTAGAATTATGAAATATCTCAGTTTAATAGCCTGTTTACTCATCGCTAACACAATGTTTTGTCAGTCGGAGTACCCTGAAGAATTAGGTGATGTTCAATGGTTGAGATCGTATAAAAAGGCTCTTCAAGTCAGTAAGAAAAGTCAAAAGCCAGTGCTTATTCTATTTCAGGAAGTCCCAGGTTGTGCAACATGCAGAAACTATGGCAATAACATCTTAAGTAATCCTATATTAGTTGATATTATCCAGAATGAATTTGTTCCTCTTGCTATCTACAACAATCTGGGAGGCGATGATAAGAGAATTCTTGATAAGTATGATGAGCCCACTTGGAATAACCCCGTTGTAAGAATTGTAGATAATTCCGGTACAGATTTGCTTCCACGATTGGCAGGAGATTACAGTCTGAGTGGGATATTGAACACCATCAAACTTAGCTATACATTAAGAGGAATAGAAATGCCTGCATACTTGAGGCTCTTCGATCAAACATTGCAAAAAGATGACTATGAAGTAGCATTTTATGAAATGTATTGCTTTTGGACTGGTGAAAGTCATCTTGCTGGTCTTGATGGAGTGATTGAGACTGAACCAGGATGGACAAATGGAGCAGAGGTGGTAAAAGTTATCTATGATTCATCAATTCTTGACAAAGCAGTATTAGATGCACACGCTAAATCTGGCAAGTGTAAGTCTGTCTCTGCTGGAAGAGACTACAAAATAGATAAAGACCCACAATATTATCTCAAGCAGACACCATATCGATTTCTTCCTTTATTTAATACGCAAAAAGCCAAAATTAATAGAGCTATTCACCAAGGTACAGATCCTACACTTCACCTAAGCCCTAGCCAGATTGAATATTTAGAGCTAGCAAAATCTGATGAAGATTCCACTTTGCCACAGTTGTATGATAAAGATTTTGATGAAGGATGGCAATTGATCAAGGAACAGTTAGCTACAAAGAGAAAGTAAGTGCATAGAAATATTTCAGAGAGTGAAACTTTGACATCTCAGTTTTATTCTGATGAGTCAATTTGGAATCTGAGCAAGGACAATATCTTTGCAGCGGAATGGATGTTTTTAGGGGATGCTCAGGATTTGTTCAAAGGCCAGAACAATGTGATACCAATCTGGTTATTAGAACATTTTCTAGACGAACCACTTCTCTTAGTGGAAAAAGAAGATGAGCTTACATGTATGACTAATATTTGTACTCATAGAGGATATGTCATGATCGAGCACCCTTCAAAACTGAGAGCAATCACCTGTGGTTATCATGGAAGAAGATTTGACTTAGAGGGAAAGTTTCAATTTATGCCTGAGTTTAAAGAAGTTCAGAATTTCCCTAGAACATGTGATCATCTTCATCAATTACCTTTACAAAGATGGAATCAATTTCTATTCACTGCTTTAGATTCAAAGTCTAGTTTTGAATCGATAAGACAGCAATTGGAAGAACGTCTGTATTTTTTGCCTTTCGAAGATTTCTCTCTTGCTGCGAAATACAATAAGACATACAATGTACATTGCCATTGGGCACTGTACTGCGATAACTACTTAGAAGGTTTTCACATTCCATTTGTACATAATGATCTCAGCGCTATTGTTGATTATGGTCAGTATACCACTTTGGTTGGTGATAAAGTTGTTCTTCAGATTGGCTATTCGGATGGAAGTGGTTTCACCTTTGATTTTCCCGAAGGCCATCCAGATGAAGGCAGAAATGTCGCTGCTTATTATTATTGGGTGTACCCAAATCTTATGCTCAATGTCTATCCATGGGGCGTTCAACTGAATATTGTTAAGCCAATAACACAAGATTTCACCAAAGTTGAATTTATCTATTATATCCATGATCAAAAGATTTTTGATTTAATGGAAGCGGATAAGCTTGCAGAAAAGACGGAACGGGAAGACGAAGTTGTGGTGGAAGCTGTGCATCGTGGTCTGAAATCTCGATTCTATCAAAATGGAAGATTTTCACCAAAGCGAGAGAAAGGCGTACATTACTTTCATTGGTTACTGCACCAAAGTCTTCTGAAAGAATAATTTCAAAAAAGACAACTTCATAAACATCTCGATGTTAGTAGCTAAAGCAAAAGAAGTATGCCGCAAGAAAGAGACTATCTGATCCACCCAAGCTACATTCTTATTTTTTTGGTTCTTTTTGGCGTAACTGCTTTATTTCTTGGCTTTTCAGGATCTTATATTTATAATCGAGTACAATCAGATCTCACTCCGATCCAATTACCCTGGCTATTTTATTTAAACACATTTTTACTTATTGGTAGCAGCTTTGCTTTAATAAAGGCAAAGCGTGAGTATCTTAATGACAATACAGATGGATATAAGTATGCTTTGATTATAACTTTCGTTTTGACACTTTGCTTTCTTTTAGCTCAACTTGTCGCATGGTACCAATTGTTTTCGAATAATGTCAGTCTTCAAACGGGTAACATGGGAGCTTATATGTACCTAATTTCTGGGTTGCACTTTGCCCATGTTATAGCAGGCTTACCTTTTTTGGGGTATTTTATTTGGGTAGCGTTTAAGCGTATGAAAACCCCAGTAACAGTGCTTGTTTATTTCTCGGATCCTGAAAAAAAGAGAAGGCTACAACTCCTTACAATTTATTGGCATTTTTTAGATGGACTCTGGATTTATCTTGTCTTATTTTTTCTCATTAACTATTTGATCTGAGTCGTCCTTCTTCTTAGATTGTTATTTTTTTTGGTTCTCTTTGTCAACAGATGTGCGCAGCGTTGCATTAGCTAAGTAGAATATTAATTAATGGAGGCTAGTGTCTCTTGGCTGTCAAATGTCAAACAATGCATCAAAAAAATTGAATGACAAGACCTATATTTACTAGAGAGAACCATTGCAAACAGATAAACCTACAATGATGAATAGAATTATCACCTTACTCTTGCTTGCGTTTGCCACTTCTACGCTAACAGCACAAGTTGTAATAAACGAATTTTCAGCCTCTAACTTGGACCAGTTTCCAGATAACTATAACCGTTTTGAAGATTGGATAGAACTCTATAATACGAGTTCTTCCCCTATGGATATCAGTGGTTGGGCGGTATCTGATAATGATACTAAGCCTCAGAAATACATTTTTCCAGAAGGCACAGTGATGGATGGTAATGGTTACCTTATTATTTTGACTGATGGAAGAGATGAATACACTGGAGGGTTCCATCATGCTAATTTTAAATTGAAGCAAACAAAAGGGACGGAGGAAGTAGTCCTAACTAATCCTGATGGCGAAATCATTCAGAATATTCCGCTTGGAATTACCCAATGGGGGCACAGTCATGCAAGAAGCGTTGATGGGGGTGACAATTGGATGATTTCTCTTGATCCTACTTTTAGCAGTCCTAACGTTGCAAGTAATATGGTCGATGGATATACACCAACATCATTCCTTAGCCATGAAGCAGGAGCATATGAAGGAAGTATAGAAGTGAACTTAGTCAATGTTATTCCTGGATATAATTACCATTATACAACAGATGGAACTTTACCAACTCAAAACGATCCACTTTTTCCTGACTTTCCGGGTACAGTTACCGTTGATGAGACACAGGTAGTCAAAGTAAGATCATTTACTGCTGAAGGCCAGAATGAATCACCTGGCCTGATAGCATATGCTACATATTTCATTGATGAAAGTTTTACACTCCCTGTATTTTCAGTTGCTGCATCGCAAGTGCAAGACTTAGCTAATGGTCAGGGTGAGATTATACCAATTGGGACACTGGAATATTTTAATGCAGAAGGAGAACTTCAAGCTTCTGGATATGGGGAACTCAATAGACACGGACAAGATAGTTGGGTAAATCACCAAAGGAGTCTAGATTGGATAACTCGAGACGAAATGGGTTATGCTGCTGATATCAACACAGAATTATTTACTTACTCAGATAGAGATAGATACCAGCGGTTTATGTTTAGAGCAAGTGGTGATGATAATTATCCTGCAACAAACGATCCGAGTGATTTCAACCATGAAGGTAGTTGCCATATCAGAGATGAATATGTACATCAATTGGTATTAAGCGGTGGTATGGATTTAGATGTGAGGGCAGTAGAACGTTCGATATTATTCTTAGATGGGGATTATTGGGGAGTCTATGCACACAGGGAAAAGCCAGATGATCATGACTTTACAGGAGAGTACTTTGATCAAGGAAAATATGACTTGCAATATCTCCAAACCTGGGGTAATAGTTGGGCTCAGTACGGTGGACAAGAGGCATTTGATGCTTGGGATGTTACTAGAGATCTCGCATTGAAAAATGACCTTGCAGATCAAGCTACCTA
>JAHDEL010000066.1 GCA_020628855.1 Saprospiraceae bacterium
AGTGGACTTGGTTCTTCCACAATGATTGGTGGATTTGGATTCGGTCCTTCACATGGGGTTATTGATAACAAACCATAGAGGTCAACTGTATTGCCTTGATCTGTGGTAGCGGTAAAAGTAATCCATTGGTTGCCAACACTGTAATCACTCATGAAAGAATTACTCCATGTCACTTCGCCACAATTATGCATTACTTCTGCCCCACCTTGAGCATCTAGCCATGCTTCTATTGTTGACTCAATCCCAATATCTGCGAGGTTGATTACTAGTGGACTTGGTTCTTCCACAATGATTGGTGGATTCGGATTCGGTGCATTACATGCTGTGATAGATAATAGGGCATAGAGCTCTGTAGCTAGACCTTGTGCATTAGTGGCAAGAAATGTAATCCATTGGTTGCCAATACTATAATCACTGGTAAAGGAATTACTCCAAGTAACGGAACTGCATTCTGCGCCTACTTCTGCATAGCCATTTGCCATGAGCCAATTATCTATACTTTGAATTAGCATTGGGTCAACCTCAGAAATGATTAATGCTTGCGGCTCTGTTATGACCGATGGTGCTTCTAGAGTTGGATCTATCACCTCTAAATACAAAACATCTTCTTTACAATCATCTTTTGGAATCTTATAAACACCTTCAACGGTATAAATTTGTCCATCTGCAGGCCAGAGATACGAATCACCTAGACAAATAGTGGCATTACTGATAATATTTGATTCTCGAGGAACAACTGTGAGTTGCAGTATATGTGAAGTAGGACAAAGCTCATCATCTATAGTAAATATATATTGACCTACTTGCAAATCGCTATAAGTCTGCCCATTATTCTCCCAAAAATAGTCTTCACCTTCACATATAGATGCAGTAATAAATGACTCACTGCATGAAATAAATCCAAAGTCCAAACTAAGATCTTCAACACCATTTTCATTTGTGCTAAAAGGTATAACTACTTGGTTCTGAATGCTAGAAGGTGCACCTTCTAATCCCAGTTGCCCGTCACTATCTTTGGAATCATCACTTCCCACATCATGGATGGTTGGATGGAGAAATGAAAGATGACTAGCCTCCTGAAAATATTCAGCTACAACATAGTATTGAGTATTCGGCAACAAGCCATCGAATACATAGTTACCAAAGGCATCTGAAGTAGTCATTTGGAGTAATTCTCCTTCACTATTAAACAAAGATATTTGTCTCCCAACTACAGGTGGCTCACCTGCATCTTGGATGCCATTTCTATTCTCATCGATCCAAACATAGTCTCCAATAATTATTTCTATTTCAGGTATAAAACAATATTCATCACAATCATCTTCATATTCAAAGTCAGGACCTGGAGTCCCAATGAGTTCATTGCAATTGTTATTTGGAACACTATCAACATCCTGTTCATTGTGAGCAATTACCTCTGCCCGATAACAATATTCTCCTCCAGGATTAACGATTACAAAGATTGACAATGTCTGAGCCATGAGAACTGGCAAGGTTCCAAGATCCCACAAGCCAGTATTCACATTGTAGTTGCCTTGCGTGGCGAAATGATTTAAATAAGTATATCCTGATGGGAGGAGATCTAGAACCTCTATACCAGTAGCGACAGCTGGACCATTATTGCCGACAGTTATAGTGAATACTACAGTGTCGCCCACCTGAGCTCCAATTGGGCTGATGGCTTTCTCTAGCCAGACATCTATGAAGCAGCTTTCGACTGTGAGAATCAATATTTGATCGCCTGCACATCCTGTACCAGGAATTGTATAAGTGCCAGAACTATTATAACTCTGTCCATTTGCGGCCCAAATGTACGACTCACCAGAACAGATAGTAGCTATAGTGATTGCTTCACCTGTTTGCGGCAACTCTGTGACAATCAAAACCTGATTGGGCGAACAACCCTCTCCTTCAATGGTATAGATTCCTGCTGTATATATCGTTCCATCTGGTCCAATTGGGACATCATCACCTTCACAATACGAAGCATGTGTGACTATATCAGGAGGTATATCATCACACCGCTTTATGACAAGTAATGCTCCTACTCCTGTGCTTTTTCCAGTATCTGAAGTCACAGTGAAGCTAACCTCATGTGTGCCTTCTGAATAATCAAAATCATAATCATGTGCCCAAGTATAAGTTCCACAATTATGCAATGCTTCGGCTGATCCTTGACTGTCCAACCAATCTTGAATTTGTTGTTCGTAATCCTCATCACTCAGGAATACAAATACATTGTTCGGGGCCTTTGTTACTAGTGGCCCCTCTTCATTTGGTAGTATATTCAAGGCACCAGTCTCTTCATATAATTGCCCATAGACTCCCACTGCTTTAAATTGGTAGGTATACATTCCTGGTGCATATCCCTCAAATACTGGGTATTCAAAAGCTATAAATTCACAGGGTTGCTCTATTTCAATAAATGCATTTCCATAAAACCAGTCATCTATCTCTGATCTATAATCATTTGTATTCGAGCATGCTATCTCCATAGGCATCGCCTCGTGAATAATCGTTACATCGTACTCGTGCACATTATCGATGATGTACGCCTGTATTTCTACAGTATTACCTAGATTATCGCTTCCGCTAAATGTTACTAAAGTGCTATCCATTGGGACATAGCCTGTATAATCATGTGTCCAACTTATAGCGTTACATGAGGATACTTCAGCAAAACCCTGGCTCCATAACCACCAATCAATAGAGGATTCTATATTTTCTAAATCTTGACAAACGAGCTCAAAATTATTAGGTGCTTGTTGTACGAAAGGTGGACTTGTATCTTCTTGAATCTGCAAGTAAATGCCCTTACTAAATTCGCCAGATTGCAAGACTATTTCCTGATTATCAATCTGTCCATTCCAATCATGGAAAGTCTGCAGTCGAAGGCAGCCATTCATTAAAGTATGTGTATCCAACCAATCATAAACTATCTGCTGATGATTAGCTATGTTACATGGCAAAACCAATGTATCCTCTGCCTCTGACCATGTGATATTCTCTGCGAGTAAACCCAAAGAGGTATATTGTAAGCTAGGATTATTCAATTGAACTACCTTGCAGTCGCTATAACGATAGACGTCGAGATAAGTTAATTCTGGATTATTCTCAACCACCAAGCCCAATTCTGCACAATAATAGTCTTGATCTCTCTCTACACATTCACTACCAATGGTAACTGTATCAAGGGTAGGATTACCTTGTATCGATCCTACTCCGCCTTGGTCATCATTAGCACCCCAAATGTCATAGAGTCTTGGCATACCAATCGTGATAAGAGCAGGGTTGTTTTCTATTCGAAAATCAGCTTGTTCTAAGGCAGTAAAATTGATCGATGACAATCTAAGATTATCACGAATATTAAGAATGAACTGCCCCTGAAATCCTAAACGCTTCAACTTTTCAAAACCACTAATCTGAAGCAAATTGTCATTATTAATAATTCTCAGATCATAGAGGTCGTCCACTTCTTCAAAGGGACTTAAGTCACCTAAACTAGCATTATCTCTGATTTCTAAAAATCGCATTTGCAATGGGTCAACTTGGAATGTTGTGAGTTCTTCTATTCCATCGTTATTATCGATGATTACTTTCCAACAATGCAGCGAACAGATTACTTCAATAAGTGCTGGATTATCCTTCAAAACAAAGGTTGAATTGAAGAGCTCTTGTACGATCCCTCCTCTCCAATAAGTTTTCAATGTTATCTGCTCTGAAACTAAGTCTATCTTGGTCAATTGAGGATTATTCGCTATGGTAATGTTCCATGCTGACGTCAGGTTAGGGAAGCCAATAATATTAATCAATTCTGGGTTGTCTTGAATACTAATCCCATCAACAGTGGCATCTCCTATGTTTGGCAAGGTCTCCTCAGTTATAGAATCACCTACACTTTCGAGATTCTCGAAACCTGTGATATTCTCTAGGTCTGGACAGCTGGCTATTGTTAGAGATCCTCCGACACTCTTCAGAATTTTGAGTTGCGATAGGTCTGTTATTCCATCTCCTTGAATCAATAAATCACCTTCTATAACTTCTTGACAAAATTGATCAACGGCGAGTTGTGAATCAAGGACAACATCTTGGGCAAGGATGTCAGACTGCATACACAGAACCAACACCATCATAAGGATAGAGCAGCATTTCATAATTTCCAAATCTTATAGGTATGACACAATTTACGGCGTATACCCTACTGAAAATCAATAAAATATAAATTTAATATTCTAAATCTATATTCTAGGCGACATTTTCACACCGTCAAACTCCTGATATTGGCATTCATTTTCCACACCCAAACAAAGCAAACTACCATCGATACTTTCTGGAGCAACGGTAGGTAATAGATGCCTATCCCCGAATAATAGATCATGTTGTTTACTAATAACAATAAGAGACAACAATAGGCTGAAGTTCTGAAGCTTTTCAATTGAGTTTGCTGCAATTCAAGGACAACATTGAGAATCAAAACTATTCCAAATACAGAAGAAATAATTGTAGCAAGATCATGCCATTGAGTGAACAAACCCACAATGGTTACAAACCCTAGGGTCGAAGTAATACGGATGATTTTCTTTCTCTGTTCATTTTGGGCGATGACTTTGGCAAAACTCCAAAAGAAGGCTATCATGGCCATGCAGATAAGAAATAATGCTCCGATTGCATAAGGTCTTCCTGGGTTGGGCAGTCCATTTACAGCAGTAATGCTCAACAGATTACACAAATAATTATGTACCCAATCAAAGCCAGTTGAGGAAGAGTCAAGCTGTGAGCCACCAGGATACAGGTAGGCAGCAATACTATAGAGTACTGTAAACAAAAAAATCCCAAGAGAGGGCAAAAAGTAAATGAGCGATGCTTGTGATCTTTGAGCAGAGATCATACCACTCAAACGTCAAACCAGAGGTATGTAGTTTTCTAAATGAGAAACTTTCCTTTTTCGTAAATCAGCTTGCCATCTGCGTAGATCTGACCATCTTTACTCATATCTGTGATCATATCCCAATGTATAGTTGAGTTATTCTTTCCCCCACATTGGTAATACGATTGCCCAACAGCCATGTGAATCGTTCCTCCTATCTTCTCATCAAAAAGAATGTTTTTCGTTGGCCTCTGGATCTGATAATTTGTACCAATAGCTACTTCCCCAAATTGATCAGCTCCATCAATGGCGAAAATTTGATCAAGTAAGGCACTGCCTTTATCTGCCGAATATGCAACGATCTTTCCTTGCTCTACTGTCAAGGTAATCCCTTCTACTTCGGTACCCATGTAGACTGAAGGATGCGTAAAATGTACTTTACCTTGGACACTGTCTTCTACTGGAGCCGAAAAGACTTCACCACTAGGCATGTTTGTCTTGCCATCCGAATTGATCCATGTGCGCCCTTCTACTGAAAATTGGATATCAGTATGACTCGCTTTATAGCGCATCCATTTGACTCCATTGAGATAATCCACTATGCGTTGTTGATTCTCACCTAACTTGAGCCAATGTGATTTTGGATCATCTTCATAGAGATAACATGCATTGTAAATAAAACGCTCATAGTCATCAAGTGACATCCCTGCCATTTGCGCATTAGCGGCAGTTGGATATTGACAAAGCGTACGCTTCATCTCTCCATCCCCTGTCCTTCTAAAATAGATCTTGCTCGGTTCGGCCACGGCTTGCTGCCTCATCTTTTGCTTAGCAGTATCTGACTCCTTTGTTTCCATCAGATTATAAGGTGCTCTGATGTAGAGATAGGCGTCAAACTCTCTCATTGCTTTATTGTAGAGTGTTGGCATGTGGCTAATAGCCTCATCGCTTCCAGACTCAAACAATATCTTAGCTGATTCGCGCATAGCAAGCTCATACTCCACAATAGCCCCTTTCTCTAAAGCTGCGCGATACACTTCTCTGACGAGAGGTTCTGCAAGTGTAGAACTCCTGATAAATAAGCGTTCGCCTGGTTGGAGATAAAGGCAGTAATCAGTGATAAGTTGAGCATATTTCTTGAGCATGCTGCTAAGTTAATACACGCTCCACTATTGCTCGGATTCTGAGACTGCTTTAATGTGATCTAATACTCTATTGTGTATTTGATGGATGATCAGATTGGACCATAAGCGCCAATAGATATCAGGTTTGATATTGTGATAGTACCATGTGGTACCTTCGAGAAGCACCTTACCATCTTCCAGTTGTTCTAGCTTAAACTGGCCACGTTTTGAGATGAAGTAATCATGAAGATGCGGAGAGTTAACATCCCAAAAACTGAGCTCTTTTAGAGGCTCTGGTTGCTCCAAGACATCAAAAGCCAAGAGCGAGTTTTCTTCCCAAATTGTGATGGGTTCTATGAAGTCACCTGAGTTAAATGTGCAGTACCTAATAGCACCTTTGCCTTGGCCTTCTATTCTAGATTCTATTGGATAAGAAATACCGACTTTAAACAAAAACTCTTCTGGTGGATCTAACTTTGGGAAAGCTACTACATTCTTCCAAACGGTTGCGATATCTGCATCTATGACTACACTTGTTATTACTGGTGCGACTTTAGGTGTGACTTCCCTTTCGGTAAATGCAGTGAAAGGGATTAGACAAACTAAAACCAACATAACAGTCGTCGTCCGTTGTGGGTGCTTTTTTGTTACTTCATAACCAAGCAAGTTGCCTATCCATGTAAAAAGCAACCCAAAAGGAGCAGCCATGACCATACAGATTAAGCCTTCTAAGGCAAAAAGAAAAAAGACTAAAGACAACATAAGTAAGGCATAAAACCCTACATACTTTGCCTGCTTCCAAGTTACTGGTCTGTTATAACAGTACAATGTTGTTGCCGTGAATCCCAAAAGGATGGGCACTAAAATGAATAATGCAACTCCATATTCTCCAATTGTATAAATGCAAATGAGGGCAAAGGCAAGTGAAATAACACATGCTGTAATGGTAGCAAACCACATCCTTCCTTCTGAAGGCTCATAGTGTTCTGTATTGGTCTGCGCTTCCATGTGTCTTTTACCAAGTCTTTACCTTATAAGGATAACGCTCTTGATAAAGTTTACCAATTTCCTTACTTAAATAGTTTCTCAGTATTTCGATATTCTCTTTATGCTTTGCAGAGATGAGGATGTTATCACAACTCCATGTGTTTTTCAGGCGTTCTTGGAGTGTCTTCAGAATCTCATCCTTTGTCTCTTGTTCTAAGAGATCATCAAAATACTTACTCCTATACGCATCCACCTTATTCAATACCATCAAGGTTGGCTTTTCGAAGGCACCAAGATCTTTGAGTGTCTCATTCACTGTTGCGATATGGTCTTCAAACATTGGGTGTGAGACATCTACTACATGGATAAGGAGGTCGCTTTCTTTCGCTTCATCAAGTGTTGACTTAAAGCTTTCTACGAGGTGGTGAGGCAATTTTCTGATAAACCCGACCGTATCACTCATGAGGAAAGGCATTCTATCGATAACCATCTTACGTACCGTAGTGTCCAATGTGGCAAAAAGTTTATCCTCTGCAAACACATCAGACTTAGTCAAGAGATTCATCAAGGTCGATTTACCTGCATTAGTATAACCAACCAGTGATACTCTGATCATATCGCCCCTATTCTTCCGTTGAGTCAGATTTT
Organism: Saprospiraceae bacterium; assembly: GCA_020628855.1. Classification (GTDB taxonomy): domain Bacteria; phylum Bacteroidota; class Bacteroidia; order Chitinophagales; family Saprospiraceae; genus JAHDHH01. The sequence continues at coordinate 7,627 of JAHDEL010000066.1, forward strand.
GTTTGTCGATCTTGGCAAGTCTTGTCTTTAGTTGGGAAATCTTATCTCTGACAATCCTTCTATCCGTCTCGATCTCTTGCTCACCTGGACCTCTCATACCTATACCACCACGTTGTCTTTCGAGGTGAGTCCAAAGACCTCTCAATCGAGGAAGCATATATTGCATTTGGGCTAATTCTACTTGGGTCTTAGCTTGAGCGGTTTGGGCTCGTTTTGCGAAGATGTCAAGGATGAGCGAACTTCTATCAATGATTTTGACCTTGAGTTCTTCTTCTAAGATACTAGTCTGCTTACCCGTCAAATCATCATCAAAGATGACCATATTGATATCTTCATCTATTTCGATATAGGTTGCTATCTCTTCTAGTTTACCCTTACCTACATAGGTACGTTGGTCTGGATGCTTGAGATTTTGGATAAAAACTTTTTTGGTTTTAGCTCCTGCAGTCTCTGCCAGAAACTCTAGCTCATCGAGGTATTCTTGGGCCTGTTCTTTTGTCTGATCCTTGGATGCTACCGCTACAAGTACAGCATACTCTGTCCCTTTGCGGATACCCTTCTTCTTTTCTTTTCCTATTTGCCAGTTATCGGACATAAGTAGAGTTTAGTTAATCAGTTAATTCTCAAGTTACAATATTAAGGATAAACATCTGCTAATAGGTGAGGTAATGACAATTCGTATTATTGTCACAATTGTTGATACTCTTGCGTTATACTCTATATGTAATATCCATTATCTTCATTATAAACTAACACACTATGCCTTATCTAAAGTTCTCTTTGGGATTTCTTTTTCTATTCATGTGTTTCATTTCTTATTGTCAAGATGTTTTGGAACCTTTCGAAAATAGAGGTTGTCCTTATGAGTCTGTGACACTTAAGGTTAAGCAGGAGTTTGCTTACGCTAAATTCATCATCAACGACGGAGTATTCTCTGTTTGGGATTTAGAATATACCACAGAGTACTCAAACCAGAATATTACGGTCAGAGCATTTTATGAAGATGATACAGAAGTCATTGCCTATTATTCTTTAATTGAAGAAGCTGATTGTGACATTATTAGTACTGATATACCGGAAGAAGCTTGTGTTGGTACTGTTGTAGTATTTGCATTAGATGAAGGATGGATTAGTGCTCAGGTTACCATTGAAAATCATCCTGATTATGATCCTATGACACCAACTCTCCTTAATCAAGGAGAAACGTTATCTATTTCCGTTCCATATTCAGACATTCAAATTACAACGAAGGCAACAGGCATAAATGGAGCAATTAGATATGAATACCATCTCATTAGGCACAATTTAATTTCAGCGAATAAGGATGTCTATTGTGAAGGTGATATTGTCGAACTCACTTCCTGTACAAATGATGAAAATGCTCATTGGATAATCGAAGATTATGAAGGCTCTTATGAAGAGACAGGTGCACAAGTAAGTTTTGGAATGCATCCTTTTGACTTAACAGTTATCTATACCGACTCAGATGGCAACTCTGAAACCTTCACAGTTATATACTCGGGTTTGAATGATGATGAGGAAATCTTAAGTTTTGAAGTAAGTGAGGACTGTACTGAAATCTATCTGATACCAGATGAAGGCTATGATATTTACCAATGGTTTATCTATGGAACGCATTGGTCATCTACTCTTGGTATTGAGGAGACAGTTTTTGAAGCTGATACGTTTGTTGTTGATTTGAAACAACACCCAGAAGAAATTGCTGTGGAACTTCATGTTATTAATAATACTACCTGCCAAAATTTCTTTTACAATGAAACATTTAATGTGCAACAAGCCAACATTATTCTAGAAAGCAATCTGAATGCCATTGATATATGTACAGATACCCTGAGAATGACCTTAGATCCATCATTTACTGATATAGAGTGGTTCTTTTTAGATAAGTTTATTGTTGGTGATATCCAACCTAAAATTTATAACTCTGGGACTAGTTACGAAATCGAAACTAAACTCTTTCATTTCCTTGCCGATTTAGTCATACTTGCAAAAAATGCACAAGGGGATTGTGTTATGCAGAACATCGCCTTTGATAATACCTCAGGTAATATTGGCGAAGAATTTCTTAAGCCTATTAACCGTGTGCAATGCCCTGGGACAGAGTTAATCCTAGAAGCGATGAATGGGGAAGATGTTTACTTCAGATATGCTCTTAATGGTCAGGTGTTTACTGAAATCACTGACAAACTCAATGTAGTCTTACTCCGTGATGGATATCAAGTCGATGCCTTTCAAGGCTGTAAAACAAACTCGGTTTTGCTTTCTTCTCATGGGTATATACAAGAAGATAAAACTGAATTCTGTGTGGGAAGTACAGTACAAATCTATGCTTGTGATGATTTAGAGAGTATCTATTGGAACGTAGAAGGTCTTCAAACATTTGAAGATTATGGTTCTTACATTGAATTCATTATGCCTGACATCCCTCTTACGGTAGTTGGAGGACAGGCCGAAAATATTTGGCCAAAACAAGAGATTCAAATCTTCCCTACAGATAGAGTTAATCAAGAAGGGTTAATCCAAGGCGTTGATCCAAATCTAGAAATATGCAATTCTGTTGAGCTGTTTACAGAACCAATTCATGATATTTATGAATGGAAGGTAGATGGGTCGGTTGTCAGCACTGCATCTGTATTAAGTATAATTTCTACACAATTTGAGGATTTGCCGAATCCTCTAGAAGTTACTCTACAAGCAGGCAATACAACAGATTGTGATTTTGTAGATACCCTATTCATTGATCTGAATTTTGATATTCTGACACAAGAGTTTTTGGACTTAGATACTAGTATAGATTATTGTTATGGTGAGACGCTCACCCTGCTTTGCCCTAGTGAATATAACAGTTGTTATTGGTATACGTCAAGTGGTAATTTTGAAGGATCTGAATTTACAGTTTCAATAGAAGATATTCAGAAAGTCGAAGCATTAGATGACAATGGTTGCATTACTCAGCAAATTCTGAATCTCAATATTATTCAGGCTGTACCAATTGAACCTTGCATGATTGCTGCTAGTCAAGATTCGCCAAATAATCTCATCAGGTGGAACACAAACCCAGTAATCGTTGATAAATACTTTCTTTATCGAGAGACAACTTCTACAGGTAACTATATTTTGCTTGATTCATTCGAGAACGCGGTAAGTAACTATCTCGATATCACTTCTCAATCCGGGATTCAAAGTTATAAGTATAAATTACAGATACGTGATCACTGTGGCAATTACTCAGACTTGGAAGAGACAGAGTATCATAAAACAATCCACTTAACATCGAATCAAGGAATTAATGGAGAAGTTAATCTAATCTGGGAAGAATATGAAGGTTTGTTTTTTGACAATATCATCATTTACCGCCAGGTTGATAATGCCAATCCGGAAGTATTAGATCAAATCCCAGCTGGACTTTTAAGTTATACCGATTTGTCCCCGCCAATGGGCCAACTAAGTTACTTCATTCAACTTGGTGGCGATTTTAGCTGCAATGCTCTACCGTTTCAGATTAACTCGAATATTGTGCAACAGTCTATTAGCTCAAGCATAGACAACGATTTCGTTCATTATGACATACGAGTATATCCAAATCCTACATCATCGATGATAGAAGTGATAGGTGTATCTAAAGAAACAAAATATACTATTATTGACATTCAAGGTAATAAGATTCTAGAGGGGACTTTAGATAAGCCTATTACTGTTGATAATCTTGTTGAAGGAACATATTATATGAGACTTCTAACTAAAGAAACACAGATCGTACGGAAATTTGTAAAAATTTAATTTTACCTATTCATTTGTATACACAGAGAATTTCATTTGCGCTTGACAAGTGAAGTTAGCCGGCGGAAACTGGCGAAAGCGCATGCCAACTTCCAGATTAACAAATTCCTGAGCCAGGACTTCTTTGAGTTCAGGAATTGATGCCAGCA
>JAHDEL010000067.1 GCA_020628855.1 Saprospiraceae bacterium
AAAAAAAAGCGACAGTTGATTTGTCGCTTCCTATACAAGTTGCTCAAAGCGAAATAAACAGCACTTGTGTTCAAATCAACCTCGAGATGTAACAAAATTAGTTATATTGATCAATAATACAAACACCATTATGAAAATATATACGAAGACAGGTGATGAAGGCAATACCGGACTCTTTGGAGGAAAAAGAGTTAGCAAGTCACATGATTCTATCGAAGCTTATGGAACAGTGGATGAGCTGAATTCGTGCATTGGGCTTTTTATTGAGAGCATTACTGATAATGATATAAAGCAAGTATTAATAGGCGAGCAACATAAGTTATTTAATATAGGTTCTCTTCTAGCTGTAGGAGATAGAGCATTCCTGGAAAAGATGCCGAAAGTGACTTTAGAAGATATTGAACACTTAGAGCAATGGATCGATACAATGACAGGTAGTCTTGATCCTTTGACTAATTTTATTTTACCAGGGGGAAGTCAATCTGCTGCATATGCACATTTATGTAGGACTGTATGTAGACGAGCAGAACGGAGGGTCGTTGTGCTTGATCTTAATCATGAGGCGTATCACTACATACTGCCTTACCTCAATAGACTTTCAGATGCCTTTTTTGTTGTATCAAGATATGTTCTGAAGCTTGAGGATAAACCTGAAATACAGTGGAGTAAATGAACATACATTTTATAGCCATAGGTGGAAGTATTATGCATAACCTTGCCATTGCTTTGCATCGGAGTGGGCATACAGTAAGTGGGTCTGATGATAAAATTTATGGAGTCTCAAAGCAAAAATTATCAACAGAAGGCCTTATGCCATCTGAGCTAGGGTGGAGACCTGAACTCATCTCATCTGATCTTGATCTGGTCATTTTAGGTATGCATGCAAAGCTAGACAACCCTGAATTAGTGAAAGCGCAGCAGCTAGGATTAACTATTCAATCTTTTCCAGAATACGTAGCTAATCAATGTGTCAATAAAAAGAGAGTAGCTGTTGGAGGTAGTCATGGCAAGACGACTACGACTTCAATGATTATGCATATTCTCAAGTCGAGAGATGTTGATTTTGATTACTTAGTTGGAGCACAATTGGATGATTTTGATCTTATGGTCCGACTGACAGATGCTCCCATAATTGTAATTGAGGGAGATGAATATCTGAGTAGCCCGCTTGATAGGCGGCCAAAATTCTTTCATTTTAATGCTGACATATCAGTATTAACAGGTATAGCATGGGATCATGCAAATGTTTTTCCTACAGAAGAAGTTTACAGATCTCAATTTGAACAATATCTTGAAACGATTCGTCCTGATGCAACAGTGTTTTATGATGCTAATGACATGGCCTTAGTGGATGTTATTGCTCAAAGCCAAAATGAGAACAATGTGGGATACCTCGGTCTTAGTGGTAGCGGTAATAAGATAAATCTTGAACAGAACAGCTACGGAATGCAAGTCTTTGGGAGGCATAACAGAAAAAACATCCATGCAGCAATCTTAGTTTGTGATGCGCTCGGCATCTCTTATTCAGATAGTTTGGAAGCCCTCAAGTCTTTTAAAGGAGCTCATATGAGACAAACTCTTATTAGAGATTCCAACCCGATCGTGTACAGAGATTTTGGACATGCACCAAGTAAAGTTAGAGCAACGATTAAAGCATTTACTGAGAAATTCCCTGACAAAGAAATCAGTGTAGTTGTCGAATTACACACATACAGTAGCATGAAAGATTCCTTTATAGATCAATATTCGGGAGTTTTTGAGCAAGTTGCTCATGCTGCAGTTTGCTATGATGAAGAAGCCTATCGTCTCAAACAGGTAGAACCTCTTTCTGATAATATCATACTTGGAGCATTCAAGAATTCTCCAACCTTAATTAAGAAGGCTACTGACTTAACTCGTTATTTGAAAAGCTTGGCAAATGTAGACGTCATAGTTGTTTTGAGCAGTGGCAATCTACTCGGAATAGAAGTACAATATCTATTTGATTAAGGATTTTCACTCGCTGAAAGATCCCATTCTTCTGGAGTTTGTGATTTTGGTACGTAATCAAATGGGTCAATCAAATCAATTTGCTGTTTGATTTTCTTCGCAGCAACATCAAATTCCGGCATATCAGATTCAGGAAGAGGGTCTGCAGGAGGGAAGTTTTCTCTGAGGTGGTTAATTTGTTTTCCATTTTTCCAAAATCTGAAGCAAACATGCGGTCCAGTTGCGAGTCCTGTTGAACCTACATATCCGATTGTTTGACCTTGTTTTACCTTCACTCCTGATTTAATGCCTTTGGCAAAACCACTCATATGCAGATACTGTGTTTCGTAAGTTCTGTCATGTTTGATTTTGACATATTTACCATTATTCTTAGTGTAACTAACCTTGGTCACTACACCATCACTTACAGAAAAGATGGGAGTTCCTCTTGGCGCGGCATAATCAGTACCTAAATGTGGAATTCTCCGCTTTTTAATGGGGTGAAAACGATTTCTATTAAAACGAGATGAGATACGAGAAAACTTCACTGGTGCTCTTAAGAATGCACCTTTAGTCGGATGCCCTTCAAGGTCATAGAAACCATCATACCTGTCATTTTCAAAGTAGACAGCATAGTGTTCACCTTGACTGTTTTTATAATAAGCTCCGAGAATATTCCCTTCTTTTACTTTTTTTCCGTCAATATGAACTTCCTCATAAATAAGCTTGAATTCGTCGCCTTTTTGTAAATGATAGAAATCGACACTTGATGCTAACGCATCTTCCATTTTGGATATGATTCCCATGCCTAAACCCATCTTATCCATTGTGGACGAAAGGTTTGATTCTATAATACCATAGGCTTGATCGACACAAATTGAAATATCTCTTTCAATTTTCTCTACATCAACTGATTGCTCATGAAAAGCATATTTGATGTATGAAAGCTGATTAGGCTCATAAATCATATATTTAGGAGATTCACACTCATCCTCTCTAATGAATGTCAAATCTTTGCCAGACCTAAAACTTCTGACACTAAAAATATCTTTAGAGTTTTGTACAAGAGATTGAATTTGTTCAAATGATATTGATCTATCTTCTAAGATGTTTGCAAGAAATTGGTTGGGCTTGATTGTTATTGTTTCGAAATGAAATTGATTCTCGTTAAAACCAAATATAGAATTCTGAACGGTAGGTATTGTTGTTAAATCAGAACCATCTCGTTTTTCTGAGGAGTCAATTTGAAGAAAATTACTACCAACAATAACACTAAATACAAGGAGTAAAGCAATCATTATACTCTTAAAGGGAAAGAAGTCACCTTTATCAAATTCTGGAGTTTGATTGGTCATCGGGTGGTTTAGGTATTAACTGGTTAACAATTCGCTCAGCAGACTAAGTTATAAAGTTATAGGTTGTCTGCGAGGTTCTATAATAATCATTGAAAATAATGCCAAGAATAATTTCAAATGAAAGAAAATATTCATGTTTGCATTACTTTAACTTTTTATCATGCAGTACTCAGCTCAAGGCAAGCTTATAGATTTTACAATTCCTCGAATTATGGGGATTGTTAATCTTTCACAAGATTCGTTTTATGATGGAGGGAAACTCCAAACACAGAGAGATATTGAAGCAAGGATTAACCAAGTTGTAGAGGAAGGTGCAGACTTTATTGATTTCGGTGCAGCAAGTAGTAAACCCGGATCGAAATTAGTAGATGCTTCAGCTGAGTGGAAGTTACTTGAGCCAGTTATCTCTTATACTGTTAATACTTTTCCTTCAGTATTGGTATCCATAGATACTTATAATGCAACTACTGCAAAGAAGGCTCTTGAAAATGGTGCACATTGCATAAATGATATTAGCGGAGGACAAATAGATAATCACATGTTTGCGACCATTTCTCAATATAATTGTATCTATATCTGCATGCACATGCTAGGAACACCCCAAACTATGCAGGTGAATCCAACTTATAATAATGTTCTTGATGATTTAGTCAAGTACTTTGCAGGCAAGGTCCAAGTATTGAATAAGATGAGGTCAGTTGATGTTATTTTAGATCCTGGCTTTGGCTTTGGAAAGTCTGTAGATCACAATTATGTTCTGTTGAAAAAATTGAGTGCATTCTCAATATTCGATAAACCATTGTTGGTTGGACTGTCTAGAAAGTCAATGTTCTACAAACCTTTAGGACTCACTCCTGATAGAGTTTTACCTGCTACACTAGGGATGCACGCAATTGCTCTTCAAAATGGTGCAAATATTCTCAGAGTTCATGATGTTAAAGAACATGTTCAACTTGTTAAAGTATTTAACCTGCTTTCTTCAAACTAGGAAACCGCATTATGCGTTAATTTTACAGAATAATACTCTGTATTGACTCATCAAGAAAATACCCATTCAAAGCCGAAAAATTCTACTTTACGCTCTGTTCTGTGGTTCGTATTGATTTGCTTTTTTTTGGTGTTTGTTTTTTTGCTTTTGGCAACATTCTCTGCTCCAGTACAGACTCGAATCATAAAATCTTATCTCAATCAAATAAGCAAGGATATTCCCCAAGAATTCGCAATAGATGAAGTTTCATTTCATCCAACAAAAGGCGCTGTAATAAATGAATTGGTTGTCTTAGATCATCATAAGGACACCATGTTGTATGCTCAGCGATGTTATTCAGGACTCACGAATAATATCATTTCAGTTTTTAGCAATGAAGTGTTTTTGAGTGATGTTAGACTTGAGAATTCATTTTTAAAAATCAAAACACACCCTGGAGAAGAGATTACTAATGTCGAGCAATTGATTGGTAAGTTGGATGCCAATACAAATACTGCTCAGAATCAAACTCAAGGATCATCTTCAAAACCAATCAAGTTGGACATCAAAAGTGTCTTACTTGACAATAGTGCCATCTTTATTGAGCATGTTGATAAAGGTGAATTTATCGATGCAACAATCGCTTCACTTGACATTGATATTGATAGTCTTGATCTAAATGCTAGACGATTCAAAGCATCCAATATTATTCTTGATGAACCATATTTATTAAGAAGAAAAGAAGTAAGAAATGCACAAGTCAAGCAGGCTTCGAAAAATGCTGATACTTCTACATCCAATACTGATCTAAACGCACCAGACCCAGAAAGGCAACGCCCAGCATGGCATATTAGCCTTCATCACTTTGAAGTAAATGCGGGACATATAGCAAACCTCGATGAAGGTAGGCAAGTATTGGATCCCACTTTTCAACAGATTGACTATGGAAATATAGATCTCTTAGATATCGAACTTAATCTGGATGAGGTTGAATGGAGAGATAGGACTACATTTTCATCAAAGAATATTGTATTTAGTGGAGTTGTGCCTCAAGATGACAAAGGCTATAAGTTTGAAGTAGACAAGGTTGACTTGTCCTCTGAAGATTTGGATGTCAGTGATCTTAGAATACAGACTGGGCAGACTGATATCAGACAATCAATAGCACTGAGTTATGATTCATTTGCAGATTTCCGAAGATTTAAAGATGATGTCTTCATGCGTGTGAATTTTGATGATTCAACTATTGATTTTGCAGATATTATATACTTTCTACCGACTTTGAGTTCAACTCCATTGATTCGAAAGAATTACAGAAAGCAGTTGAATATCGATGGTACAATTAAAGGAAGAGTAAATAACTTCTCTTCTAAGGATGTTTCTATCACCTTGGAAGACTTGATAGACTTTAAAGGCAATGTCAGAGTTAAGGATATAACAAATGCTGACAAATCATTCTTAAGCATTAATGTTCAGGAGTTAAGTACTTCGATGTACAAACTAGAACAAGTAATACCTGACTTTAACCCACCAGCTAATTTTTATAAATTAGGAGAAATCGATTTTGATGGATCATTTTCAGGTTTCGTATATGATTTTGTCGCTAAAGGAAATTTAAAGAGCCGACTTGGTAATGCAGTTTTGGACACAAGGTTTGATCTTAAGCCTGGTAGAGAAAATGCACTGTATAGTGGTCAAGTAGATCTTTATAATTTCAATCTGAAGGAATGGACTGAGAACGAACAATTTGGTTTTGTTACAGCAACATCCAAAGTGAAAAATGGAAGAGGCCTTATACTAGATTACTTATATGCTGACCTTGAAGCATCTATATCCCAATTTGATTTTAACAACTATCATTACTCCAACATTCAACTGAATGGTCAGTTTGATGAAAATCAATTTAATGGAGCATTTAATATTGAAGATGAAAATATAGACTTTGGATTTGACGGTGTACTGAATATCAAAGACAATCTCATAACTACTAACCTTAAGGCTCAAGCGAACAGATTAGACCTCAAACAGCTTAATCTTACAGACCAAGAACTCATTTTAGAAGGAAGCTTTGACCTTACATTAGAAGGGAGTGATGTCTCTGATATCAATGGGTTTGCTGATGTAGACAATCTGACTATGCTCTATCAAGGAAGAGAATATAACTTTGACAGTCTGTATGTAAAGTCAGAGGTGGACCTCAGTGGTAATAGAGAATTCAAACTGAGATCGGACTTAGTGGATGCTGATGTGATTGGCAATTTTGCACCCGAAAACATTCCTTATCATTTCAAGAAAACGTTCAAGGAAAACCATCCAAGTTGGTTTGATAAAACTGGAATGAAGTTTCAGAATAGATCAGAAAGATTGACTGATAAATTTGAATTTATTCTCAGTGTCGAAGACTCTGAATTTTTCGCGGACTTTGTAGATCTGAAATGTCTAGAGGTAAAGAACCTAATCGCCACAGGAGAAGTAGATGCTGCAGAGCAGCGGTATTATGTAGATAGTCAGGCAGGTAATGTCAATTGTGATAATTTGAGTTTCTATGAAGTAGATTATTCATTGACATACTTGAGTGGAAGAGGAAAAACAAAATTGCTTGTAGGGAACTGGGAAGTGGATGGCCAAGCTTATAATGAAGTGCTGATAGATGGGAGTGTTAGCGGTGATTCTGTCTTAGTCCAAGTAAAAACAAATGAACTACTTGATTCAATTGGTTTGGTTGATATCAGAATTACTGGAGTGCCAGCAGAAGAAAGTATCAACATTCATTTTGAGGCCGAAGATTGTCAAGTATTGGGTGGAGATTGGAGATTTTCTAAGAATAATCTAATTGTCCTTGGTAAAGAGTCAATTGAAGTACAAGATTTCAAATTTACGGATGGTGAGAGAGTTGTGATAGTTGATGACTTAGATAATAAAGGATTGAGGACAACATTGAAAGACTTTGACATTGAGTTAATTAATCCACCAATCAACTATCCAAATATTTATTTTAGTGGACTAGGAGATGTAGCACTCCTTGTCGATAATGTTTTTAAACCTGACAGGGTCTGGGTAGAGACTGTGGTTCCCAACCTCTATCTTAATGATGAGGATTATGGTAGACTCTATATCAATGCATCCACCAAGAACTATAATGATATAGAAGGTATCATTACTATTATCCGAAAAGAAGATAACCAAAGAGTATCAGGCAATTACTCATTAAATCTAGAAACAAGAGAATTTGCTGGACTCATTGAAAGTGAGAATCTCAATCTCACACTCTTCGAATATATTATCGCAGAAGGAACATCAGACACTCAAGGAAGACTTGATCTTGTAGCTACAATTAATGGCACTTTAGATGATTTCAAATTAGAAGGTGAGGCTTATATAAGAGAAGGACAGACTAGGGTGGACTACATTGGAAACTTAATTAAGTTTGATAAGCAAACAATTCGATTAACCAATGAAATGGTTGATCTTTCCGGTGTGGAGATTCAAGATATTTTCGGAAATACGGCTACAATTCAAGGCGGATTAAGACACAAACTCTTGAAAGATTTTGAAGCAGATGCTGTAATCACTTCACCGAGGTTTGTTGGATTAAATACCACAAAGAAAGATAATCCGACATATCACGGCTTTGCCATTGGTGCCATGAATATAGCTTTTGATGGTCCATTTCAGACCATTGATATCGGCGTCGAAGCAACAACTGGCGAAGGAACTATACTGAATATTCCAGTAGAGAACTCAGCTACAGGATTTGAAGAATCGTTTATCACATTTATTGAAAAAGAAGATCTCATTAGATCGACATTGGACACTATAGCTACCAATAACAACTTGTTGACAGGAGCCAACATTGAGATGAATATAAGTATCACTCCTCAGGCCGAAGTTAATATCATATTTAATGAAAAATTGAATGATAAGATAAAAGGCAGAGGAAGAGGTAATATTCAGGTTGTCAGCAATAGAACAGGTGAGTTTAATATTTTTGGAAACTATGAAATCGAGCAAGGAGAATACCTGTTTACTGCTTGGGGGTTTGTAGCTAAGCCATTTGTAGTAGAGAGGGGAGGACTAATTACATGGACAGGTGATCCATTTAATGCGAATCTCAACATCAAGGCTTATTATGATGGAGTAAGAGCTCCACTTTATACATTCATTCAAGAATATTTAGTCGAAGGAACAGAGTTACATAGTAATGCCCAGTCTTACAGAACTGATGTAAGACTACAGATGCTTTTGACGAATACTCTGTATAATCCTGTCGTAGGCTTTGACTTGGAGTTTCCCGATCTACCACCTGAGTTTCAATCATATACCAATACCAAGTTAAATGCTTTAAGGCAGAATGAAGCTGAGTTGAATGATCAAGTTGCTGCCTTACTTATCTTTCAAAGTTTCATACCAAGTAACAACGCTTTAGGTTCTTCTTTTCTCAATGGAAATAACTTGGTTTATAGTGGGATCAATACATTAAGTGAATTTCTTTCTTCGCAGATATCTTTCCAATTGTCCACTTTACTTGAGCAAGCCCTAGTTGAGAATGGCTTTTTGTCAAGTATAGATTTTGAATTGGCATTTGCTAATAATGGATTATTGAATGAAGGGCAGTTTATTAATCAAGGTTTACTGCCTAGTGAAATAGAAGTACATCTTAAGCCAAGGTTTAATAATGATAGATGGGGGCTTGATATTGGTACAGGATATGTATGGCAGAATCAGCTCCTACAAACCCAACAGTATACTCGCAACGACTTTGTGTTCGAATATTATATTACTGAGGACAAGCGACTCAAAATGCGGGTCTATGGTAAGTATGACTATGATCTAGTCACAGGTGGTAGCATTGAAAGAGAACAACGTTATGGTGCTGGTATTAGTTATCGCAAGGAGTTCGGAAGTCTTATGGATCTCAAAGAGGATATTGATCGCCAGATTAAGCAAGCTCAAAAGGAGTTAGAGAACTAGCATCAAAGTGTTATCAAAGATGTTATCTCAATATCTCAAGAATTTCCTCGCTGTCGCTGTCTATACTAATGTGATCGTATTGGAAATATGATAATTAGTTTTTGATCAAAATTTGATAAGTTGAACTGTAATTTATCTCCTCAAGCTGTGCAATATAAACTCCTGTTGGTAGAATTGAGACATCAACGGTGAATTGAGCAGCATCAATATTATCTGAATTCATCACTAAAGAGCCATCCAAAGATAGAATTCTCAGAGCTCTAATCGGATCTTCCGATGTTACATGAAGAATATTATGTACAGGATTTGGAAAGATAGTAATAGATTGTGTTTCTACTGGTTTTGTGCTGCTTGTGATACAAACGTTTTCTTCTATAAGACAACCATTTTCATCTAATCTTAATATCCAAGCTTTGGTATTATTAACAGGAGTTTCATAAGTACTGCCTGAGGCTATGAGATAACCCTCTTCGTCTTCATCTATATACTTTATAATTGATTCATAGGGTTGATTGGACTCATGATTGTAATTATAGGTTTTTGTGAAGTTATGGTTTCCATATTGATCTACTCTTGTAATGAACCCACGAATGCTATCTGATGAAACCCACCCTGTAATTAGAAAATCTCCGTTGCTGCATGTAGAAATATCTTTTACTAATACTTGATCAATTCTTTCATAATTAAGAGTATCAAGAGTGATGTGATAAGTCCATATTTTATCTAGATTTTCATTGTATCCTTCAAGAGTTTTGATATAGTGCCTTCCTTCTAAAGAAGAGATTACTTCAGGATCTTGATTAGTGTAGGAAAGTATGGAGTATCTACTTTCATTTATTTCGAAATTTATATAGCCATCCAGAAAGTCATAAGAGATAGTTTGAATGTCTTTATCATTTGTAAAAGGCTGATGATTATAAGAACTATAACAATAAGTATAAACATTATCACTATCCAGCGACCCATAGGTTACGAATAATTTATTTTCAACTTTTTTGACCTTAGTGATATAATCCCAATCGTCACTTTTTATTACTTCAAGCGAATCAATAGACGTTTCATTCAAATCAGCATGTAAAAGCAGTCCACCATTAAAAAGAGTGGAGTTTATATCGTTACCTATAATAAATAACTCCTTATTGAATATCACGCTTTCATAAACGACCACATCTAGGGAGTCATGCACTTTGTAGTGCATTATGTTTTCAACATTAAGATCCAAATCCAAGATCATGACTGAAAGTGTAGGTAAAGAGTCTAAATAGGCCCCAACAGAGTAGAGCTTGTTGTTTTCCAAATGCATACCTGCAGTTCTGTACCCATTATTGAGACTTGTTGTTTTGAGCGTATCCCCAGTGGAGGCTTGGACTTTGTAGAGAGTCACATTGATAGTTTCATCAACATTTTGCTTGGTACTAGACACAAACAGGATATCCTCATAAAGTTGATGACCAAATACTGTTTCGCTCAGACTTTCTTCTGTGGTAAGGAGCTTAGAATAGGTCTGTGCATAGATAAGATTAGAGCATAGAAAGAATAAGGCTACAAGTTTCTTCATGATTATTGTTTTCTGTTATAACCAGAAACTTATACAAGGTCACCAACAGATTATGAGCTATAATAACCGCCTATTCTTTTAGGTGACATTTTGTAATGAAAGCCTGAATTTCACTAAGGGTTAATTAACTAATTTTCATTATCAGTCTGAAATATAGAGTGGTTACTTTCGGTATTACTTGCGTTTTGAA
>JAHDEL010000018.1 GCA_020628855.1 Saprospiraceae bacterium
ATGACTACTGTTCTGTTGAGTTTAAGTAGTAGGAAAATAAAGACCCCCCAGCGTGATTTATTATAATACTAAATCGTCTCCTCCAAATCTCTCAAAGTCTTCAAGCCTTTAAAACCTTTTGCTAAGATTTGTTTACTTAATTCTTGACCTTCAAGTTTGTCTATTGCCTTTCGTTGTAGGAAAAGTCTTGAACAATCTATCTACTCGTTTGTAATTATAAAAAATGACACAGTGTCATTTTTATTTTTTAAGTCTATTAGGACTATATTTGCATCAAATTTTACAGACCTTATGAAGCAATTAGTTTGTATTAGTAAAACACCAGAAACTACCACTCAAATAAAGCTGAGTGCGGATCACACAAGTCTTGACACTAATGGAGTCAACTATATCTTGAACCCTTATGATGAGTGGTATGCCCTTGTTAGGGCACTGGAGTTAAAAGAACAAGTAGGCGGAACTGTAACAGTTATAAATGTTGGAGATGCTACCAATGATGTAGTAATTAGAAAAGCTCTAGCAATTGGAGCAGATGATGCAATACGCATCAACACTACTCCAGATAGTGCTATGTCTGTGGCAAAAGCTATTGCAGATGCTTCTAAATCAGCAGCTTACGATATTATCTATTGTGGTAAAGAATCAATTGATTATAATGGGTCGCAAGTTGGTGCCATGCTAGCGGAATATCTTGACCTACCTTATATCAATACTGTTGTCAAGATGGAGCTAGATGGTAATACTGGCACCTTGACAAGAGATGTTGAAGGTGGAACAGAAACAGTAAGTACCCAGACACCTTTTGTTCTTTCAGCAGCAAAGGGTTTGGCAGAGCAAAGAATTCCTAACATGCGAGGCATTATGATGAGCAAGAAGAAGCCTTTACAAGTTGTTGAATATTCGAATGAACAAAATAACACAGTTGTCGATGAGTACCAATTACCATCAGGGAAGAGCGCTATCAAAATGATAGACGCTGATAATATGGATGAACTGGTTAGGCTACTCCAAGATGAAGCTAAAGTATTATAGAACAATCAATTAAAATTAATAAACCATGGTATTAGTATTTGTTGAGCATAATAATGGTAATTTCAAAAAGACAGCGCTCGAAGCGATGACTTATGGTAAGAAAACCGCAGATGCTTTAGGTGTGGAGTGTAAAGCACTAACCTTTGGCAACAACCCTGCAATAAATAGTATTGGAGAATATGGTGCTTCAGAAATATTGGTTGTTGATTCAGAGCATCTGAGCGCATTTGACAGTCAAGTCTACAGCAATACAATAGCCGATATTGCAAAAGCGAACAATGCAAGTGTTATCGTCACTACACATAATTCTTCAGGAATGGGGATAACTGGTAGACTCGCCATCAAATTAAATGCTGCTTGCGGATCAGGTGTAAATTCACTCCCCGTAGTATCAGGAAGCGATCTCATAGTCGAGAAAAAGATATTCTCAGGGAAAGCAATATCAAAAGTGAAGCTTTCAGGTGAAGTAAAAGTAATCTCAGTTACTGGAAATACTTTGCCTCCAGAACAAACTGGATCAGCATGTCCTGTAACAGCAACGGATGTCAGTGTTGACGCACCAAAAGTGAAAGTCATTTCGCATGATAAGCAAAGTGGTGGAGCACTTCCATTACCAGAAGCAGAACTTGTAGTATCTGCAGGAAGAGGTATGAAGGGTCCTGAAAACTGGGGTATCATTGAAGAATTAGCGGCAGCACTTGGTGCGACGACTGCATGTTCCAGACCTGTAGCAGATACAGGATGGAGACCTCATCATGAACATGTTGGTCAGACAGGGGTGGCTATAAGACCAAATCTTTATATAGCTGCTGGAATTTCTGGAGCCATCCAGCATCTTGCAGGAGTCAACAGCAGTAAGTGTATTGTTGTTATTAATAAAGACCCTGAAGCCCCGTTTTTCAAAGCAGCTGATTATGGTGTCTGTGCAGATCTTTTCGATGTTGTACCTAAGCTGACTGCTGCAATCAAAAAGGCGAAAGGCAATTAAAAAAAAAGCATAAAAAAAGCTGAGTTTTAAGACTCAGCTTTTTTTTTTGGGGTTATTGATCATTCTAATTATCCAAGTAGAGACTGGAGCTTCATAGCTAATCCCATATCTCCTTTAATTTTCACTTTTCCACCCATAACTGCCATCATTGGATTTAATTCACCACTAGTCAATTTTCCCAGTGTCTCAATGCTTGTAGTTATTGTACAATCTGCTTCTTTATCTTCTGCACTTACTTCATTTTTATCTCCAGTGCCATCAATGAAGATGGGATTATCGTCAAGAAGAAACTTTATTGAACCACCAATTGGTCCGACATTATCCGCTTGTGCTTTGAATCTTTCTAAAACTTGATCTATCATATTCCTACTTATTTTTTAAACTAATACTTTACTATTCTCTTTCGCTATTGTTAATAACTCGGGACTCAATAAAGTTTCTTTCAGTCCTTTAATTTTTGGTAATTCATAGGTAAAGTAGAATTTCATTGTATGAATTTTATCTTCATAGAACTCATTCGTAAATGTCGGATTAGCAGTTATTGCATACTCTTTGGCCTTTGTAGCCATGCTTAACCATTGCCAAGCAATAATCACCGTCGAAATCATCTCCATGAATAAGGTTGCATCGGCAATAAACTCTTCATGTTTGCCTTGCATTGCGATGCCTACTAAATGCATCACTGTTTGTTCTAATTCTTTTGAAGCCTCTTTAAGCTTTTGTGCAAATGGAGCAAGATCATCATATTTCTCTGCGTCTTTGATTGCATGAATCATGAGTTTTGTCACATCTTTCAAAGCTTCTCCATTATTCATTACTACTTTTCTCCCAAGCAGATCCAAAGATTGAATCCCGGTGGTCCCTTCATAGATTGTCGTGATTCTGATATCTCTATA
Organism: Saprospiraceae bacterium; assembly: GCA_020628855.1. GTDB lineage: Bacteria > Bacteroidota > Bacteroidia > Chitinophagales > Saprospiraceae > JAHDHH01. The sequence continues at coordinate 2,917 of JAHDEL010000018.1, forward strand.
ATACTGCTGCAAAACAAATTCAGAGCAAAAGCCATATCCTCCCAAAATTTGTAGTCCGTTGCTTACTGAGACTTGTCCCATTTCAGAGCCATAGGTCTTTACTATTGGTGTCAAAAACTCCAAAATCCCATGATATTTTGCTCGATCTTTTTCAGGCCCTGCATGACTAAGGTCTTGATAGTATGCAGCTAACATTGTTAATGCAATGCCTCCTTCAGTAATTGCTTTTTGTAATAACAACATCCTCCTGACATCAGGATGATTTATTATTAATGTCTGACCTGCAGCAATATCCTTTTCTCCACTATTCATTATTCTTCTCCCTTGTGGTCGTTCTTGAGCATATTGTAAGGACGCATAATAAGCAGCTGTTGCCATAGAAAGCGCTGTGCAACCAACTTCTATTCTAGCAGCATTCATCATCTGAAACATATGTTTCAACCCCTTATTCTCTTGACCAACTAACCATCCTACGCAATTGTCATTCTCTCCAAATACGAGGTGAGTAGTGCAATAGCCTTTCTGCCCCATTTTAGGGAAATCAGCGGCAGTTACTACATCGTTTGACACTAAATTGCCATCAGCTTCTTTTCGCATTTTAGGTACAGCAAAAAGCGAAATGCCTTTCGTACCTGCAGGTGCACCTTCTATACGCGCCAGAAAGAGATGCACAAAATTTTCACAGTATTCATGATCTCCTCCAGAAATAAATATCTTCTGCCCTGCTATCTTATACGATCCATCTGCATTCTTTTTTGCGCTTGAAGTAATGTCTGATAGTGAACTTCCAGCTTGGGGCTCAGTCAAACACATTGTTCCGGCCCATTGACCAGCAATCATTTGAGGAAGAAACATGTCCTTTACTTCCTGACTACCAAATGATGCAATAAGATTTGCTGCACCTGTCGTTAGACCAGGATAACCTGTAACATGGTTATTCGCACATTCTGCGATATGCCCATTTGCTACATGCATGACATGAGGTAATTGCATACCACCATCCTCATGATCAAAAATTCCTCCTATAAATCCATTTTCACCTGATGACTTCATCATCTTTCCAACCACAGGATGCACTTTAATCGTACCATCAGCATAATGTGCTTCTTGCTCATCCATTTCTCTAAATACTGGAAAAAGCTCCTTGTCTGCAAAGTCCTTATTTGAATCTAATAAAATGTCAAAACTGTCCTTATCAAAATCTTGATACCTTGGATATTGACACAATTGTGAAATGTTGATATAATCGTGGAGAATGAATTTGAGGTTCTCCATGCTCATGTACTTACTCATAGTTGTTGCGATTTATAATCAGGTATATTACAAATCTAATTCAAAAAAGTGACATCGTGTCATCTTTTTACTATTTTTACTAAACAATAAGATGTCGCCTCTAGTTTAACTACATAGAGATTGTATCTTACCGATCAATAATTTACTGAAGTAATTAACACATTTGAATGAAATATAGAATCCAAAAAGTCGCAGTACTTGGATCCGGAGTTATGGGGAGTGGCATCGCATGTCATTTAGCAAATATTGGACTTGACGTGCTACTGTTAGACATTGTTCCTTTTGACCTCTCAGAACAAGAAAAACAATCATCAAAACATCGAAATAGAATTGTTGATGGTTCTTTGAAAAATGCTATTAAATCAAAACCTGCTCCACTCTACGACAAAGCTTTTGCCAATAGGATTACGACAGGCAACTTTGATGATGACATGTCTAAAATCAGTGAGGCTGATTGGATTATTGAAGTTGTAATCGAGAAAGTCGAAATCAAACACAAAATCTTTGCTCAAGTTGAGCAATATAGAAAACCTGGATCTCTTATTTCATCAAATACTTCCAGCATACCAATAGAAGTATTAGTACAAGGACGTGGTGAAGATTTTGCTCAACACTTTTGTGGGACCCACTTCTTCAATCCCCCAAGATATTTATCATTACTAGAGATTATTCCACATCAAAACACTTCACAAGATGTGGTTGATTTCTTCATGCATTTTGGTGATATCTACCTAGGAAAAGAAACTGTACTATGCAAAGACACTCCTGCATTTATAGCCAATAGAATTGGAGTAATGTCGACTACTCAGCTATTCTTATTGACTGAAAAATATGATATGAGTATCGAGGAGGTGGATGCGTTGACCGGTACTCTTATTGGAAGGCCCAATACAGCCACTTATCGGCTACAAGATTTAGTAGGTTTAGATACTGCAGAAAAAGTCGGTTCGTTTGTTGCTAAAAATGTTCAAAATGATGAATTCTTCGATGCAGTCAAGGAAAAGGCAACTCCTGATTTTTTAAAGTTTCTTGTAGAAAATAAGTTTTTAGGAAATAAGACAGGAAAAGGCTTTTATGAAAAGACAAAACAGAAAGACGAGAAAGGAAAAAAAATCATCCTTGCTCTCAATCTCAAAACCTTAGAATATGCACCTTCACAGAAACCGAGACTGCAAGTTGTTAAAGAAGCAAAAGGCATAGAACTCTTAGATAAGCGTCTGCAACAACTCATAGAAGGTGATGAAAGGGAAAATAAATTTCTAGCTGAATACTTCGCTGCAATATTTGCTTATTCTGCTAATAGATATCCTGAGATATCAGATAGTCTTGATGCCATAGATAGTGCTATGAGAGCTGGTTATGTTTGGGACCTTGGACCATTTGAATATTGGGATAAAATAGGATTCGAGAGAGGCATTGAATTGATAAAGGCTCATGGTCATACTGTACCAAATTGGATTACTCAAATGCAACAATCCGGTATTCAGGCCTTTTATCAAATACAGAATGGTAAAAAACAATGTTATAATCCTAGTGAAGGAAACTATTCAGTAGTCAGTGGTTTAGACTCTATTATCATTCTAGATAATATCAGGGATAAAACACCAGTGCTTAAGAATAGTGAGTGTGTTGTCCATGACCTTGAAGATGGCGTGATGTGTGTGGAGTTCCAATCAAAAAGCAATGCAATAGGCGAAGGGATTGGACAAGGCATTTTCGAGGCACTTCAAAAAGCAGAAAACGAAGGATGGAATGGTTTGGTAATTGGCAACAATGCTAAAAACTTTACTGTTGGTGCTAACCTCATGCCAGTCGGTATGTTAGCCATGCAGAAAGATTTCAAGACATTGGATAAAATGGTAAATGAATTTCAACAGCTTACCATGTACCTCAGAACAAGCAAGGTTCCAACAGTCATTGCGACCCAAGGTTACGTTTTCGGTGGAGGCTGCGAAATGAGTATGCATTGTGATGCTGGCATTTTTGCTGCTGAATCATATATCGGCTTGGTCGAAGTAGGAGTCGGACTATTGCCAGGAGGAGGTGGCACTAAAGAAATGGCTTTAAGAGCATCTGATTCTTATTTCCAAGGAGATGTACAAATGCCAACATTAATTGAGCACTTCAAACCCATAGCAACTGCTAGTGTTGCTACATCTGCTTATGAGGCTTATGGTCTCAATTTATTAGATCCTAACAAAGACAAAGTAACTATTAAAACATCAACCAATCTTAAAAAAGCAAAAGATAAAGTACTAGAACTTGCAAAGGATTATGTCGCACCTGTCATGAGAAAAGATGTCAAAGTCTTGGGTCGAGCTGGAATGTCAGTACTCTACTCAGCAATCAATGAATTCAGATTAGGAGAATACATGAGCGATTATGATGTGGAAATTGCGAGAAAAGTCGCTTACGTGATCTGTGGTGGAGATCTGACATCACAACAACAAGTCAGTGAACAATATCTACTTGATATCGAGAGAGAAGCATTCCTTAGTCTCTTGGGTAATCAAAAAACTTTGGATAGAATCCAACATATTTTAATGCATAATAAACCTTTAAGAAACTAATTACAGATTAGTACAATACTAAACACATGGAAGCATATATAATAAGCGGTTATAGATCAGCAGTAGGAAAAGCAAAGAAAGGTGGTTTTAGAAACTATAGGTCAGATGATTTAGCAGTAGATGTCATTAAGTACCTCATGGAGAAAAATCCAAAAATAGACCCGAAAAGTGTAGACGATGTTATTGTTGGCTGTGCAAACCCGGAGGGTGAACAAGGTCTACAAGTCGGCAGACTGATAGCAGCTAGGGCTTTAGGAAAAGAAGTACCTGGTATAACAATTAATAGATATTGTGCATCTGGATTAGAAGCAATAAGTATGGCTGTAGGAAAAATCAAAGCTGGTTTTGGTCATATTTATATTGCAGGAGGTGCCGAGAGCATGAGTCTTATTCCGATGACTGGTTACAAACTTTCTCCTAGCTACAAAGCAAATATTGAGAACATCAATTATCATGTAAGCATGGGACACACTGCCGAAGCAGTTGCAAGCAAGTATGAAGTGTCAAGAGAAGAAGCTGATGCTTTTGCAGTAGAATCCCATAAGAAAGCAGCTGCAGCAATCGATGGCGGATTATTCAAAGATCAAATTGTCCCTGTCACTGTAGAAGATGTGTTTGTCAAAGATGGGCAACGTGTCGAAACATCGCATCTCGTAGACACAGATGAAGGTGTAAGAAGAGACACTTCAATGGAAGGACTAGCTAGATTGAGAGCTGTATTTAAGCAAGGTGGTATTGTAACCGCAGGAAATTCATCTCAAACATCAGATGGAGCTGCATTCACATTAGTTGTGAGCGAAGAAATTGTAAAATCTCTTGGCCTCGAGCCAATGGCCAGATTAGTGTCTTGTTCAGTCGGAGGGGTTGATCCACTCTACATGGGAATTGGGCCTTGTGTAGCAATACCTAAAGCACTAAAGGTCGCAGGCTTGAACTTGTCAGATATTGATCAAATAGAGCTCAATGAAGCCTTTGCTTGTCAAGCGCTTGCTGTAATAAAAACTGCTGGGTTGGACCCTAGCATAGTCAATGTAAATGGTGGTGCAGTAGCACTCGGTCATCCTTTGGGATGTACTGGAGCTAAATTATCAATACAACTCCTTAATGAAATGAAGCGAAGAGATCAGAAATATGGCATGGTCACAGCTTGTGTTGGCGGTGGTCAAGGTATTGCAGGGATATTTGAAAGGCTGAATTAAAGGATGAAACCTTCTGAAGTCATAACAAGTAAGAGAGAGCAAAACAAGGCAGAGGTTAGACAACGTCTGCTCACTGTTGGTCTAGAGCTTTTTTCTACAGTAGGATTCGAAAAGACCACTGTCTCCGATATCGTTGAGAAGGCTGAAATTGGTAGAGGAACATTCTATAATTATTTTGATGACGTCCATGATATTTTCAACGCAGTCATGGAGGTAATTAATAAAGAAATTCAGAAAAGGACAACAGCAGCTAGAGATGAAGCAAACAGTCTCTACGAGTTGTTATATAACCCATTCAAAAGTTTCTTAGACTATGTAACAGAAGGCAGGCTTTTAGATTTTCATAGAATGAATCATAATTATGTCAGGACTTCAGCCTATACCTCTGATGTTATAAGACAAATAATCAGAGATATTAAGGAGTCTCTAGATCAGAATAGTATTCATTCTGAATTTAAAGACGATTATGAAAATCGTCTGCTATCCTATGTAATTGTTGGAGCTCCAACTGAGTTATTCCTCAATCTTATTTCTACCAATGAGGTGATTGACAATGACAGGATGGCAAGCTTTCTTGCCAAACTATTTACGAAAGTGCTTTTTGTAGAAAAAGAATAAGTCTTCAATAAAAGCCGATTGTATCACTTAATTTAGAATCATGGATGCTTTTTTGGAGTTTTTCGGATCAATGCCCAACACCTATAAACTGGCTTGGATAGTAATGTGTCTCACGATTACTTGGATACTTGAGTTTGGTACTCCCCTGCTCCATCTAGATTATAATAAGATCAAACATGGAAGCCGCAATCTAGTCTTTTTACTCACATCATTATTGATCAATGTTCTCTTTGGCCTGCTTACTGCAGGTGCCTTCCTGTGGGTGGCGGAACATAATTTTGGGCTACTCAACATCATGCATCTCAATCCTTGGATTGAAATGGTATTAGCAATCTTACTACTAGACCTTTGTGCTCAATATATAGCTCATGTTCTACTTCATAAGGTGAAGTGGATGTGGAAATTTCACTTGGTACATCACAGTGATACTCATGTTGATGCCACAACTGGGACTCGTCATCACCCTGGTGATTACTTGATTAGGGAGGTTTTTGCCATCGTTGGTGTTGTACTTTTCGGAATCCCATTCGCATTTTATATCTTCTATAGGATATGCACTATTTTCTTTACATATCTAGCTCATGCAAATATCAAACTTCCATTATGGCTAGATAAATCTTTGAGCTATGTCTTCGTGAGTCCAAATATGCACAAATTTCATCATCATTTTGAAAGACCTTGGACCGACACCAATTTTGGTAATATCTTTTCTATTTGGGATCGACTTTTTGGGACATTTGTTTACCATGACCCAAAACTGATAACCTATGGCCTCGATGTAGTCGAAGCAGAAAAAAGTGAAGACTTGAAATATCAATTTGCTTTGCCTTGGAACAAGGACATCAAAACGGATTATTAAAAGTAAAAGAGCCGCAAAATTTTCATTTGCAGCTCTTTTAGATAATTTATCTTGCGATAGTAAATCGTCTACTTATTTGTCTATTCTCAGTTGATAACTTAAATAGATACTGTCCTTCATTCCATTCCTGCACATCTAAATTCAGTTGGCCAGAAAATTCGGATTCATATTGTAGTTGACCTAACATGTTAAATGCTTGTAGAATCATTGTTTCGTTTTCAATATCCGAAGAAACTACTACTTCTGTAGAAGCTGGATTTGGAAATGCATTCAATAGGCTATTGCTCCCATAAACTTCCTCTGTTGAAGAAACTACACTAAGAGCATATTCGTACACTTCACTAGTACACGGATCGAAAGCCTCCTCTAACTCCCAATCAAAAAAGAAGAAATAGATTGAAGGGAAAGAACTGTTCGTAAGCGTTAACCAAGTATCAAACTCCAAAGGAAAACTTGGATTGAATGACACTTTGAAATGCGGATGATTCTCTCCAAAACTCGATTGATTAATTTCAGTATCTGTAGTCATTCTATAATTCTCCCCTGCTGTGACTTCCCAGTCTAACTCAACTGTATAAACACTTCCTGCTTCTAGATCAACAGTCTTCCTACCTAATTCTTCTCCATCACTTCGTACTAACAAAATATCTCTAATCCCAGATGCCGTTGTTTCTACATTCACAGATTTGATTGTCAAATTCCTTTGCGGACTGAAGTACATCAATCCATTTTCATTAAAGAAATTATCATTCAGCGTTTCATCCTCCATCATAAGACCAGCACTCGTTGCAATTGGAGTAATATCTGGAGATACCGTAAAGTAATAGGACACATCGCTCACTGCATCGAAACTGTATTCTGGGCCTTCACCAATCAAGTTAGTAGCTTCTTCATCAGAATACCATTTAGTACCATCTACATCTGTAGTTATCGTTGTAGGACCAGGAGATACAATTTCTTGTCTATCGCTATCCGTTGGTACAGTCACAAAAGTCACCATAATCTCTTCCGAGTACACGTTTGCGCAAGAACTCAGTATTTGCGCTTGAACAGAGCCTGATTGATCTATAATATAAGAATTACTGACAGTTCCATCTTGCCATTCTATCTCTTCATAATTCAAAACAGTGATTTCCACAGAAGCGCCTTCGCACAATGTAATATTCTCACTCACATTAAGTATTGGAGGATTAATGGTTGGAGTATTATGAATAATCAAAGCATTCGAAGCTGCTTCACAGTTCTCTTTAAATCCTTGATAAACACCAGCCACATCGACTGTAATCTGCTCAGCCACTTCGCCAGTACTCCAATTCAGTACTCCATCATTCGAGAAGATAGTGATAGACTCGCCGCTATTCTCACAAATAAAAGGCTCATCTGTTGTAAATATTTCAGGTAACTCTGCCTGACAATCATCTTCAACAAGAACAACATGTTCATTTACTGAGATATCAGTATATACATTGTGGATTCCTGAAGGCCAGTCGACTGTAATCGAATCAATAACACCTTCTTGTCCCAAACCAAAATGTTGGTTCAATGTGTTCTGAATACTGTACGAAACACCAGATTTAGAGAATCTACACTTCCGTCCAGATGGTGTATGCACGATAACATGAGCACCAATACCCATCGAATTGGAAACGGTTCCTTTCAGAGTCGCAGATACAAAGTTATTATCATTCGCTTCATTCACATAAATCAAATCAGGTCTACCTGATGGGCCACCGAGACCACTACTTCCCGCATAGAGATCAAGAAAGCCATCATGGTTAATATCACCAAAAGCTCCTGACAAAAACTGAGATATCCCACTACCGTTAACTTCAGATGTAAAAGTCCCGCCTTCATTCCAATAAATAATCGAAATCGAGCCTGCCACTATGATGTCCTCCCAACCATTGTTATCAAAATCAGCAATAATTGATTGATAAGCGGTGCCATTATTTGGAACCAAATCTCTAAAAGACATATCTTCTAAAAAACTTCCATTACCATCATTGATAAACAATTGATTAGGGAAATCGTGATTTATAACGACTAAATCCTGATAGCCATCTCCATTAAAGTCTCCATAATCTGCAGCCCAAGATTGAGCTCCTGATGCTACACCTCTTTCGTTGGCAACTTCTGTAAATGTGCCGTCCCCATTGTTGAGGAACAAAGCATTAATTCTTCTAGGATCTGTATCTTCCGTTACACCTAGTCTACATTTACCAATGTAAAGATCGTTATCATTATCATTATCTATATCAGTCCAAACACTACTGTAATTTCCAGAATTATCTGAAACAGGTGTAGTAGCCATATCTATATAATCAGACCTGTCAACCAAGACTCCCTCACCATCATTGAGAAACACTTTGGAATGTCCATCATCATGGCAAACGAAGAGATCGATAAATCCATCATTATCTATATCCGCAATACTAAATGCTTGCGCAAAGAAATCACCTGCACTTACTTGCTGATCAAGGCTATACTGGTTATCACCCAAATTTTTATAGACGAAAAGACCATCGTATAATCCCGCAAAAAACATTTCATTAATACCATCGTTCTCCAAATCTAAAACCCCTTGAGCCCAAGGCTCAATGCTTGCTGTTTTGAATTTAGCCGCGAGGTAAAGGCTATCTGTCGACTGAGAATTATGATATACTCTGACATTATCTCCATGGACTAGCAGCACATCGTCTCTATTATCCCCATTGATATCAGTAATTACTTTAGGAATAAACGAATTATAATCTGCATGATTGAAATAGTATTGAGTCGCATCAAAGTTGACTTGAGCAAAAGCAGAGAAAGACAGTATCGTTAGGAAAACTGATACTATGCTAGGAATTCTTTGATTTATCATTTTTCTTCTTACGTTTAAATATAGAATTAAGGGTGTCCTTGAGTTGCTTCTTTTTGCGCTTTACAAGTACATATCTTAATGACACTCCAGATGACCTAATCACCCTATTATCATTAAATTTATTAAATAAAAATATCGGTTGGAAATCAGCAGATAGATTAAACCTACTAAATGTTATCTCTGCTCCTAAAGTTAGAGGAATTATTGGAGATTCTTGAACAATAGTGTTGTTTTTGTCTTTATGCCAGATATACCCTATCCCTGTTCCCGCAAATACATTAAACCGCTTAGATAGCAATGGAAGATGTTGCTTGATTAGCAATTGACCATTTCTATTGGAATCAAACAATCCATCCTCATAGATTAATTCTGCCGTTGTCTTGCTCTTTGCTGGAAAACGTTGCGCAAAGGAAATTCCAAAATCCGATCCTATTCGAAATCCAAATGCGGTATTATATGCTTGAGCCTGTATTGAACTTTGGGCAAAAGAACAGATAAGGAATAAAAAAAACACCTTCTTACAAATGATATTGTTTTGCATCTCTAGATGGATTAGTACTTTTGAATAAAGAATACTTGCATTGAACGTTATTGGGATTGGATTCGCATATTTGGATTACTATTTAAAGGCTAAAACGAAATTTAAAATTCATTCGCCAAGACTATTTCAAATAATTTCAGACGTCATTCTTGATACTAGAGAATACTATAGCTTCACCCAAATAGAGCGGATAAGAACGTTACTATTACAAGATGAAACTCAGCTTACCTTGCAGGACTACGGTGCCGGAAGTCGTATTAAGAATCGAAGTAAGAGCGTTAAGCAAATTGTAAAAACAGCTGCATCTTCTCCGCAAAAAGGAAAAGAGTTACACAGACTAATCAAGAGTTGCCAATGCAAGCATATACTTGAACTTGGAACAAATGTGGGTCTTGGTTCTTTGTACATGGCTACAGCCAATCCAAAGAGCAATCTCATAACAATTGAAGGTGATCCAGAACTTGCGAGATATGCTCAAAGACATTTCGACCAATTGCAAATACATTCGATTCAACTTATAAATGATCAGTTTGACCTGCGATTACCAGCTCTGCTCAAATCTTTGCATCAACCTATAGATTGCGTCTATCTTGATGGTAATCATCAAATGGAAGCAACAAAACACTATTACTCACTGATAGCACCCTATCTCGATGAAAGATCTGTAATAATTCTAGATGACATCAGGTGGTCATCTGATATGTATACTGCTTGGAAAGCAATTGCTTCTTTACCTGAATGGTCTACTTTGGATCTTGGTAGCTACGGTGTTTTATTCAGCAATGCAATGCTCGAGACTGCCGAGAAGATGGACTTGGCTTATATTGATTTTTGGAAGAAGCCTTGGCAAATTGGCCTATTTGCTAATTAACGTCTAGTAGATTTGATTAGCGTCTCTATCGTTCCGTTTAATGTTTTGATAGTTTCTGTTTGGTTTGCTACAATAGACTTCAGAGATTCTACTTGATCAAAGAATCCTTGTTTGATATTATTAGGGGATGGATTAAAGGCAGAAATAGTTACTTCTACATTCCAAATCTCTTGTATCTCTTCTCCATCAACCATGAAGGGCTGATAATAAGTATTATCGGATATGAGTTCAAGTTGTGCGGATTTGCTTAGGTGGTTCTTTACTCGCTTGACATAGACACTATCTTGAGTCACAATAATGTAGACATACCCATCCTTAAGTTTTGAAATCCAATTCTCCTGACTTAACAAACTACAAACTACTTTGTCTCCTGAATAAAGTGTTGGCTCCATTGAGTCGCCTGAAATATCAAAACATCTATGCACCCCTGTATTATAGTCATAGCCTGGCAATGAGAAGCTTGGCATTTCTTCGCATAAAATGGGATCATGCAACTGGCCACCATATCCAGCCTGAGCTGCAACTGGCACATAACCGATTGGGCCTGGCTGGTGCGCTGGCACTGCTAGGTCTTGATTGACAAACATTGGTCCATCACCTGTATACAGATATTGGGCATTGAGATGAAAGCGTTCTACCACTTTTGCAATAATATCAATAGTAACGTTTCTATTTTGCTTGAGCATCTCATGCAGAGATTGAGGGTGTATATCTATTGATAAAGCAAAACTTCTGAATGAGTTAATAACACCGCATTCTTTGAGTGACTGAATGCATTTGACAAATCGGGAAGTGACTATATGACTCATATCAGGATAAGTGGTTTTGTCGTTTTGATAAACAAATATAAAATATTTATATATCAAAAATTAATTAATATGTAATAATATTAAGAAAAATTATCATATTAAATCAAACGACTGATTATTAGTATTATACAAATTATAGATTAAGTTAATGTTTTATATATGATATTACAAATAAATCATATATAAAGTTTCTATAATGTATAAAATACTATTCTTTAGTTAGAATTTCCGTTCGTTCACCAAAGTACTGAATGAATTTTTGCATGTCATTTGCAAGTTCTGTATTACGTGTGGCTTTATAATATGTATCAGCTATAGCTCTTAAAGACTGGAAGACAAATCGGTCCATTTCATTGATTTGTAATTCATTAGTCCACAAATCAATTTTGACAGTATCGAGACTGTTCGCATCAAACAGAGATAACATCATAGCTTTTCCTTGGATGGCATCTGGAATATCATCTCCCGAACAAATGATACTTTCTGGAGTTTTAGTTGTGTCCAACTTTACTTCTATGTTTATATTCTTATTCATGAACTCAGTTTCTAAATGCTAAAGGTAGCGTTTTCATAGCTCATTTCATTTTATAAACAGAATTGTCAAATAGACTGCTCTAGAAGAAAATTAAGGCCTAGTATATAAGGTTGAGACCAAAAATTAAATTAATATTTATACAATGAATATGAGAATGATTGCAACCGTCTGCTGTATGGCGTTCCTCTTGACCAGTGTACAAGGAGGACACATCATCGGTGGTGAATTATACTATTCTTGTGATGGTCAAGAAAACTTCTCATTTACAATGAATCTCTATCGAGATTGTGCTGGTACAGGAGCACAATTTGATTCTACTCCTGGTTCAACAACAGGTCGTGTAACTATCTATCGTGGCAGCAGCACAGATGTTTTCCAATCTATTATCCTACCTGCGCCTGAAGTCACAGAAGTAGATTTGACAACGGGCAACCCTTGTCTCAATGCACCTAGCAATTTGTGCTTGCAACAGGGAGTTTATTTCTTTAATGCTGTTTTGCCGCTGAGTGATGAACCTTATCATGTCGTCTACCAAAGATGTTGTAGAAACCCAACGATCAACAACCTAGTGGATCCAGGTGATGCTGGTGGAACCTATGCCGTGGAAATAACCCCATATGCACAAGAAGTTTGCAATAGCTCTCCAAGATTTATTGGTCTCCCGCCGCCAGTAATCTGCCTGGATGAATTATTAAATTATGATCATTCTGCATTTGACATCGATGGCGATTCTTTAGTTTACGAGTTTTGCACGCCTTATGGTGGTGGCACTTCGCAAAGCCCTGTACCTAACCCTTCATTACCTCCGCCATGGAATCCGCTCACATTTGCAACACCATACTCGTTTGACAACCCAATGGGTGGCTTACCTAGAGTTGATTTAAATGAAGACGGAATGATTGAAGGCATTCCTAGTATTGGTGGACAGTTTGTAGTTACAGTATGTGCATCAGAATATAGGGACGGCGTGCTTCTTTCTACAATACGAAGAGAGTTCCAATTTAATGTCACTGATTGTATTCCATTTATTCAAGCTCAAATAGTCAGTGACGCTTTAGAATTTGATACTTACATTCTACAAAGCTGCAATGATTTAGATATTATGTTTAATGATATCAGCTTCCCTTCTCAAAATATTGAATCTTACTCTTGGGAAGTACTTATGAGTGAAGACAGTCTATTCGAATGGAATATTCCTAACAACCTAGTTACTTTTCCGAGTCCTGGAGATTATAATGGTCTACTTATCATAAATCCAGATTCGCAATGCAGTGATACTGCAAATTTCAAAGTTGTAATAACACCCGAAATGCTGCCGGGTTTTACCAAAGAAGCAGATATATGCGAAGAATCAGAAATCGAATTTAGTCCACTTCTGTTACCTCCAACGGTTGAATCCTTATCATGGTCCTTTGGCAATGGATTAACAAGCGTAGAAACTACACCAATAGTACAATTTGAAGAGCCAGGAAATTACATTATAGATCTTGATTTCATTGATACTATTGGTTGTCAAGAGACATACACAGATACACTGGCCTATTTTCCCATTGATGAGAATTGGTCCATTGCGTTAGATTCTACAACTGATCTAACTTGTCCGCCTGTCGATTTTTTCTTTACAATTGATTCAGACTTTATCACAGATGCTTATACAGTGGATTGGAATACTGGAGACAATACAACTGGAGAAGGATATGATTACCAGCATAGGTATAATAGAGCAGGTGTTTTTGATGTGAATGTTACGATACTCTCTCCTACTGGCTGCCAAGACTCTAAAAATTATCCTGCATTTGTTGATCTCCCTTTTGGGTTATTTATACCAAACATATTTATGCCTGATGCTCCCGGAGTCAATGGAAATTTCTGCATTCAATCCCTTTGTCCTTTGACTAATTTTGACTTGAAGGTATTTGATAGATATGGAAATATAGTCTTTGAATCAGTAGACAGAGATGCTTGTTGGGATGGTTACATTGACGGTAGACTAGCACAAGCTGGTGTGTATGCATATGCATTAAAATACAATGACGAATTTGCTGAAGAGAATTACATCGGAGGAGATATTACCATTGTTTATTAGATGGTATTTACTTGCACTGTGCTACACTTGGCTACTTATCTTCCCGTCAGGCTGCATTCAAAAGATTAATCATTCCTCTCATGACATAGTATTACATCTTAGTAAATTACAAGCTCCTTGGTCTGATGTGATTGACTCCACAGAAGTGCTCTTGATCCTCGACAATCAACATCTTGAGTTCTATTTTAAAGTTATAGATAGCTCTAGAGTCATCCAACATCAAGAAAAACTACATCAAGGCATTGTTCATTCGGATCGTGTTGAAATCTTTATTGCTGATCCAGAATGCTCTAAATTTTATGGCTTTGAGATTGACAGAATAGCAAGACTATTAAGTTTTGAAACTACATTCGGAGAAAAACCAAATCTAAACTGGGAGCCGCCGAGTGAATTGATCAACTATAAGGTAAAAGACACAGATCACGCCTATGAGGTAGCAGGATCTATTCATCTTCAAACACTCGAAGAGCTCAAACTTCTCAAGAATGATGAGTTATTGATAGGAATATTTCGAGCTGACTACTATGATCAAGAAGATTTAAGAAAGGTCAACTGGTTAACATGGAAAGTCCCTGATTCAGAAAATGCCAATTTCCATCTTCCTTCAGCCTTTGGAAAGGTCCGTTCGTAATCTTCTTTGTCAGTATGAATACACTACATTTGTTGCATGATGAAGAGACTGTATAGATTCTTAAGTCCGAAATTTCAAACAATATCTTTGGACTATCCAGTAGAAGCTAAACCAAGATATGGTCATGGACTACCTGCGCATCCCGAACTCAAAACAATTATTGAAGCAGAGCGTGAAGAATATAAACTCTTTGCTCAGGCAATAGAGGCTAATAGAACGTACTTCGAATCTATACCTTTTAGTAATGGATCATCGAAAGAGTTGGAGTTGGTCTGGAACAATGGGTTTCTACCAGGTCTGGATATTGTAGCACTCTACTCTATGATAACTACTCATAAACCGAAACGCTATGTAGAGATAGGCTCTGGCAATAGTACAATTGTGGCAAAAAAAGCTATTTCGGAGCATCAATTATCAACTCAAATAATCTCAATAGATCCGCAACCTAGAGCTGAAATAGACACCCTTGCCAATGAGGTCATCCGAGAACCATTCGAAAAGTCAAGTTACAACCTCATCGAATCTCTTGAGTCTGGAGATATTCTTTTTGTTGATAATTCTCATAGAATATTACCAAATTCAGATTCTATGGTGTTCTACCTAGAAGTCCTTCCGAGACTCAAAACAGGTGTTATCATTCACATTCATGATATCTATCTACCCTATGATTACCCACAATTTATGTGTGATAGATACTATTCCGAACAATATGGACTTGCTTGCTTCTTATTAGCTAATCCTAACGTATATAAGCCGCTCTTCCCTTGTTTCTTCTTCTCTGAGGATAATACATTAAGTGCTTCTCTTGGTGAATTCTGGAATGCAATGTCATCTCCGAATATTGAGAGGCATGGTGGTTCATTTTGGCTAATAAAGAAATAATCCCTATATTCTTATTTATTTTTCATCAAAACAATTTTAATATGGTAGATCTTAATATGAATTGGATCGCAATCATTGTAGCAACTTTAGTCCCTAGTATTGTAGGTTTTATCTATTACAACTTAATTTTCAAGAATGCTTGGCTGAGTTCATTGGGAAGAACTGAAGAAGAAATGGAGCCAAACAACCCAGCAGTCACTTATGGGCTAGGATTTGTAACTGCTTTCATTATTGCAAATGCACTAAATTTCACTATCCAATTAACTCACAAGGACATTAATGATAAAGGCGAACTCTTTGTAAATAGTAACTTTTGGTTTGGGCATGGAGCTCTACATGGAGCCATGATGGCGCTTACATTAGTTGTACCGGTGATTATCAGTCTTGGTATGTTTCAGAAAGCTGGTGGAAAAAACATTGCTCTAAATTGCTTGTTTTGGGTTATCTGCTTAGCAATTATGGGCGGGATTGTTGACGCTTGGCAGTAGATTAATCTTTTTATAGATAAACATAAGACCTCGTATTCCGTTGGAATAGGAGGTCTTGTATTTTATACCTTTATTTCCAATATTGTGCCATGAGCAAATTGAAACATAATCCAATTGATAAAGAAAAAATAGCAGAAAATCCAAGTTTACTGCCGTATGCCCATTCATTAGGAAGTGCATTAATCAAACCTATAGATCAAGGAAAGGTAAAAGGTCAAGCCTTGAAGTCGATGTACAAACAGACCGAAAATCAACTTTCACAGATCAAAGAACAAGTAGATTTATTGGTACAACAAGCCCAAAAAATTCATGATAGAATTGAAATTTCAGAAGTTATCTATCAAGCTGAATGCCGATTCAAGCCGGTTGTTGGACACGCATATCATGTCTATCAAAAATCAGATGGAGGGCATCTGCTTTCTATGATCCATCCTGATGAATGGTCTAAACAAATGCCCTACACCCATATTGCTCATGTTGAACTATTGGCTGATCATACTTGGGATATACTTGATTAATCAAGTAAAATCAATTTCTCTGTAAAGAGTTTGTTTCCTATCATACACTCCACAAAATATACTCCTCGCATCCAGTCTTGACTATCAACTTCAACTCTGTGTTCTCCAGCATTAAACTGCTGTTCAAGCTTATATATAGATTGCGTTAAGGCTCCAGATTCATTATAAATATTTATTGAAACTAGGCTGCTTTGCTCTTCTACATCGAAGGTGATCGTAAATGCATTGATTGCAGGATTAGGATACAACTGAACTAGTTGCGCTTTATCCTGGTTCTCGACATTAATTTGTACGATTCGAGAATATTCAAAAGTTCCATCAAAGCCAATAGCCTTAATTCTATAGTAATACTCTCCAGGTTCTGAACAGTTGTAATCCACAAAGCTATAGGTGAACTCATCAGAAGTACCAGTAGCTAATAGTTGCCCAATAGGGATAAATGCTCCATTGCTCACCAACCTTTCAATTCGATAATAATCAACATCTACATCTTGAGCTACTCTCCAACTCAACAGATTGTTGTCACCTTGCCTTTCAACCGATACACCCAACCATGTTGCAGAAAGAACTTCAGGTGTTGTAATACCAGCATCAATCATTGCAAGTACATCTCCAGCTCCTCCTTCAAATAATGCAGACGTATTCATACCATTCGTATTGTCAATATCATTATCCAAGCCTTCGATAGTTGCATTAGGTATCGTTGGCACATATCCAGTTGGTGGAGTGATATGTATATAGTAATCTCCTGCTAAAAGAGAGTCAAATTGGTAAAATCCATCCGCATCACTCATAGTCATATCTATGAAAGTACTCAGATTGTCATATAAAGCGACTTCCACTCCAGGAGCTCCACTTTCATCAGAATCTTGTATGCCATCTCCATTATCATCGTACCAAACTCTATCACCATAACGCAATTCATGATAATATCCAGCACCATATTCACAATGTTCTTCACCAGTGAGATACACATATTCGCCAGTTGAGCCATCGATAGCCATATCTGAGTCAATCGATTCATTACTGCCTACATTTTGTTCCACAGGTATATATCCAGGTACATCTATGATGTACTTGTAATAATATGTACCAGGAGGTACGCAGGCTTTCCAGAATCCATTTTGGTCCGTCTCTGGATTATAGTCTGTAAAAACAAAATCATATAGCTCAAAATTATTGTCCGTTTCCCATAACCTATAAAACTCTACTTTGACTCCATTAATACCATCTTCTGTAGCATCATAGGTTGCATTTTGTTGAGCATCATACCAGACCAAAGACCCAATAGTAACACACTCAAATGCACCAGCAAACCAGTCTAGATCTTGTTCTCCAGTTTCTAAATTGAATATTGGAGTTGTACCCGTACCATTCGATCCATCTACATCACTATCCAATGCCGTACTACCACTAAATGGAAATGTAAAATCATAGCCGGAAGGCAGAGTGAACCTGAGATAGTATGGACCTGGTAAAATATCTTCAAAAAGATAGTTTCCTGAGCCATCTGTAAACATGTCATCAACTACATTATCAAATGTGTCCATTAATTCTACCATCACTCCTCCTAATGGAAGTTCACCAGAATCAAAAATTCCATTTCCATTAGCGTCAATCCATACAAGACTACCGACGGTAGCAAGTCCTATGAGTCCTGCATCATGGATATCCGTAAGAGTAGGATTTAACTGGAAACAGTTTGTCAAACCATCTGCATTCGCATCACTATCCAAGATGTCATCTCCATCCATATTCATTATGGTAAATGTGCAGGCATCATCTAAGAGCGATAAGTCAAATTGGATTTGATAATTGCCTAGTGGCAAATTCTCAAAACTATAGTTTCCATTGCTATCAGTAGTATCCATCTGTATTCCATTACCATCGCAATCCATCAACATGACTATTACATCCTCTACCCCTGGTTCACCAGAGTCTTGCATGCCATCAGCATTCAGATCTTTCCAAACAAAATCACCAATGGACTGAACTGATAACTGTATCTCCAGGGCATCTTCGTCATCATCATCACCTAGTCCATTCCCATCCTCATCAACAGTCTCATCTTGACTAGGGTCACTATCGACATCATCACCATCATCGGCAATGATTTGAGCTTGGTTCATCACAGATAACCCTTCAAAATTTTGATCGACTTCAAAAGTCAATTCCACCATTATAGAAGCATTAACAGGCAAGCTAGATATTTCGAATGTCATACTAGAAACTTCTGTAACATCGGCAATACTAGATGCATTACTCCCAATGTAGTTGAGACCACTAGACGGAATATCTTCAAATTGAATCAGATTAGCATCAACATCACCATCATTTGTGACTTCCACACCATAGATAATTGTGCTTCCTTGAATGTAAGGTCCACTAGATAACTCTATTTTTTCTAATGAAAGATCATAGATACAATCACTATCCGCGATTGTCGCAGAACACAGAGTTTCACAACCTAAATCATCACGAGTTATTATAGTATAATCTCCTGATGCCAAATTATTGAAGGCATTTGATCCTTGGAAATTTTCTCCATCAATTGAATATTCATATGTTCCAGTACCTCCATTTGCTGTAATTATAATAATACCAGGTGATAAAGACTCACAATCAATCTCAATCACAGAGGTAACACAAACAAGATCCTCTGGTTGAGAAATTGTAAATGCACAAATTGCTTCACAGCCATGATCATCAATAATAGTCACCGAATAATCACCAGCTACCAAATTATCAGAGCTAGTTGTAGTTTCTCCTGTATTCCAATCATAAGTATAAGGACCAACCCCACCCGTAGCTTCAACACTTACAGATCCGTCAGCACCACCAAAGCAAGAAACTTGGTTGTTTATTGTTGCATTACAGAACAGCTCTGTAGGTCCTACAATTGTAATTACACAATCACTAGTACAAGAAAGGCTACCAATATTTCTTACTGTTACGGTATACTCCCCTGGACCTAGATTCTCAAAGAAATTCTCACTTTGAAAAGATCCGCCATCAAGTGAATACTCATAGTTGTCTGATCCACCGCCTGCATTAACTGTAATCACAGCATCATTGGCATCAATACAGGTAATTGGCGATGCTACTAATGTACAAGTAGGTACCGATGGACTAGTCACAGTCGCTGAGCAAGTAGACACGCAGTCATTTTCATCTTTAACATACAGAGTATATGTACCTTCACTCAAACTTTCGAAAAGTCCTGAAGTATTTGTATAGTCGACATTATCCAAACTATACCATCTATTTCCTGTCCCTCCACTTGATGTAATTTGAATAGAACCATCATCTGACCCACAATCTGTAAGATCAGTGGCTGTTGCAATACAAGTAAGTTCAATAGGCTCAGATATAGTTACAGAACATACTTGTTGACACCCATTATCATCTGTAATTGTAACTGTATTTAGACCAGCAGGTAAGTTATCTGCTGTTTGCCATATATTGCCGTTAGACCACAAATAGGTAAATGGTGCTATACCTCCGTTTGGATTTGCTGTTGCAGAACCATTGTTCTCTCCAAAACAAAGAATATCATTATTTAATAACACATTACAATTCGAGGTGCTTCCTCCTGATCCAATTGTTCCCATGCAAGTACTCACACAAGTTGTGCTGCCACTATTTCTAACATAGACTGTATAATTACCTGCTCCTAATCCAACAAATTGATTTGACCCTTGATAGGTGATATCATCAAGACTATATTCATAAATTCCAGAACCTCCAGTTGCAGTGACGATAATTTCTCCGTCATCAGACCCACCACATGACTCATCGATAGTTGTTAGAGAGCAAGCTGGAGTGTCTGGGGCTGAGATCGTAGCACTACATGTTGTTTGACAGGCATTACCATCTTCCACAGTAATAGTGTAATTTCCAGCACTCAAACCTATGTATGTATTGTTCGTTTGATATGTTACTCCATCTATGCTATACAGGTAATTAGGAGTTCCGCCAGTTGCAGTCACAATTATTTGCCCATTCCCTGACCCACAATCAGATTCGTCAATAGCAGCTATTGAACAAGTCAAGGTCGTAGGCTCCGTAATAGTGCCGTCGCATATCTGAGTACAATTATTCACATCTGTAATCGTGCACGAATAAGCGCCAGCTTGTTGATTTTGGAGCGAAGCTGTTGTTGCTCCTGTATTCCATAAATAAGTATAAGGACTTACTCCACCAATTGGGTTTACGCTTATAAAGCCATCATTCTCTCCTGAACAAGTTACGTTTGTTATGACAAGAGCACATTGAATTATTTCTGGCTCTTCTACGGTATAATTACACACGCTCAAGCAGGTTGTACTACCTTGATTTCTGACGATCACAGTATAAGTAGCTGCAGCAAGGTTTGTAAAACTAGCATTGCTTTGGTAATTAGTACCATCAATACTGTATTCGTATGAGCCAGTTCCGCCAGTTGCTGTTACGGTTAGACTACCATTTGTATCCCCATTGCATGTCACTGCAGTTCCACTAATAGAACATGCTGGACTGTTTGGTGAACTAATTACTCCAGAACATGTGGTTTGACAACCTGTATCGTCTTGAACAAACACCGTATAAGTGCCTGCTGTCAAGTTAGTAAACACACCTGAAGTATTACTATAATCTACATTATCAAGACTATAAGAATAATTTCCGGTCCCTCCTGATGCACTCACATTCAAGCTTCCATCTTGAGTCCCACAATCAGACTCATTAGTTGCAGTTACTGCACAGCTCATTGCTGATGGCGCGTTAAAGGTAATAGCACATTCAGCTGTACACCCTGCAAGGTCAGTGATTGTAACAGAATACGTTCCTGAAGCCACTCCTGTAATCTGATCAGTAGTTACTCCATTTGACCAATTATATGCAAATGGAGAAATACCACCATTAACTACGACACTAGCAGAACCATCTACATCACCAAAGCAATCAATATCATTATCTATTTGTATTTGACAGGTGATGCCAGATTGCTCCGAAATTATAGCGCTGCACACACTGAAACAACTTGGATTAGATTGTTCTCTTATTGTAACTGTATAGTTACCGCCATCAAGATTATTGAAGGCATTATCAGTTTGAAAATTGACACCATCTATACTGTACTCATAGTTTCCTGATCCTCCAGAACCATTGACAACAATCGAACCATCCATAGCTCCACCACAGGTAACATTTGATGTTGACACAGAACACATTGGAGCTGCTCCAGCAATGATAGTAGCTGAACAAACAGAAGAGCAACCATTATTATCCATCCCATAAATCATATAGACTCCTGCTCCAAGACCCGTAAATACGCCAGTAGTATTTGTAAAGTTTACACCATCGAGGCTGTATACGAAAGTCGAAGATCCTCCAGGAGTTGTCACAGTAATGGTTCCATCATTTGATCCGCAAGCACTTTCATCTGTTGCTATTGCTGAGCAAGATAATGTCGAACCATCAAGAATTGTTTCTGAACAAGTCTCAGTACAATCTTGAGCATCTTTGATTGTAATTGTATATGCACCAGCACTCAAACCAGTGAAGAGTGAAGAAGATTGAAAATTCACACCATCAAGGCTATATGTGAAGAATCCATTCCCTCCAAACGCACTCACATTGAGAGTCCCATCGCTTCCACCTGCACAACTCACATTCATTGCAGAAACCGAGCAATTAATTACTCCCGGTTCAAAGATATTCACGCTACAAGTCTCTTGACAGCTTTGACTATCTGTGACTGTCACAGAGTGAGTCCCACCGGCCAAGTTCATCACATTGGCTGTCGTAGCACCGTTATCCCAAATGTAGCTGTAAGGAGGTGTACCACCCGATACTACTGCAGTAGCCTCACCATCGCCTGCTCCGGGACAAGATACATTGGCATTCAATTGCGCCATACACATCAAATCTGATGGCTGGTTCAATACTATCGAACACGTACTAGAACAACTAGAGTTACCTGGAATTCTTACTGTCAAGGTATAACTACCAGCAGTTAAATTATCGAAGAATCCACTACTTTGGAAGTTCACCCCATCAATACTGTATTCATAAGTTCCATTTCCTCCAGTACCAGTTATGGTTGCTGAACCATCAGCCCCTCCATTGCATGTAGGGTCTGAACCACTGACTGTACAAGAAGGACTACTACCAGAACTCACGGTTGCAGAACAAGATATTACACATCCATTGCTATCTTGAACATAGGTTATATATAGTCCAGAGTTAAGACCAGTAAATATTCCATTGCTATTAGTAAAATTGACACCATCTAAACTAAAAGAATAGCCTCCTGAACCTCCACTTGGAGTTACTGTTATTGTTCCATCATTCGAGCCACATCCAGAAGCATCAGTCGCAACTGCATTACAACTAAAGGTAGGACCATTAATTATTGTAATAGAACACGTAGTTGAACACCCATTCGAGTCTTGAATTGTCACTGTATAAGACCCAAAGGTTAAGTTAGTAAATGACGGACTATTTTGAAAGACTGTACCATCAAGGCTGTACTGATAACCTCCTGAACCTCCACCAGCTGCAACACTAATCGTTCCATCGCTACCACCAAAACAAGAAACATCAGTTTTGGCAAGAGCACATGTCAGTTCGACAGGCTGTAATACTGTATAATTACATGTAGTCATACAGTTATTTCCATCTGTGATTGTCACAGAATAGATTCCAGCAGTCAAGTTAGTAGCTGTTTGATTTGTTTGGCCATTGCTCCAAGCATAGGTATATGGACTAGATCCCATGATCGGTGTAGCAGTTGCTGTTCCATCACTCTCTCCAAAACAAGAAACATTAGTTCCTGTCGCACTACAACTAAAGTTTGTACTCATGACCTCTATTGAACATGTCGTTTCACATCCATTTGCATCTTCAGTGGTTACTATATGATTACCTGTACTAACATTTGAAAAAGTATTTCCTACTTGTTGAGGACCATTATCCAAAGAATATAAATAACCAGGAACTCCACCTGTTGCATTTACTGTAATAGTAGCTTGACTTCCAGTGCCACAATTGCCTTGATCCACTGACAAACTGCATGTTAAGTTTGTTGGTTGAGTAACTGTAATACTGCAAGAAGTCTGACAGCTATTTGTATCTGTTATTGTTACTGAATGTATACCAGCTGATAGATTACTGTTAGAAGAAGATGTACTGCCATCACTCCATAAAAATGTAAATGGTGGGGTACCTCCTGTTATTGAAATACTTGCACTTCCATCGCTACCACCATTACAGGTAACATTATTATTCAAATTAAGCGAGCAGCTCAAACTATTAGGATCCATGAGAGTGTAAGTACATGTGCTTGTGCACGTTGTACTGCCTTGGTTTCTCACAACAACCGAATAAGTACCGGCTCCGAGGTTATTAAAGAATCCAGAAGTTTGGAAGTTGACACCATCAATACTGTACTCGTAATTACCAGAACCTCCAGTTCCTTGGGTAGTTATAGTACCATCATTTGCGCCAGAACATGATATTGGAGTACCTGAAATAGTACATCCTGGCGCTGAAGGTGTGGATATAGTACCAGTACATGATGACATACAACCATTTGCATCCAAAACCAGAATTGTATACGTACCTGCACTTAATCCGTTGAAGGCACCAGAACTCGTATAGTTGATACCATCAATACTGTAGGTATAGTTGCCTGCACCTCCAGAACCTGTAGCTGTAATACTACCATCGTTCGCTCCGCATGTAGATTCATCACTTGTTACTACTGTACATGAAACAGGTAATGGTTCTGTGATAGTAGTGGAACAGGTAGTTATACAATCAAATGCATCCTCTATAGTTATGGTATAGGTACCAGCTCCTAAGTTTGAAAACACCTGAGATGACTGAAAATTGACACCATCTATGCTGTAAGTATATGGCGGAGTTCCACCTGAAGGCGTGACCATGATTGATCCATCTATTCCATCATCACAGCTCACATTATTCTTTGATAATAAGCATCCTACTGGAAGAGGCTGATTTATAGTCACACTACATACAGCTTCACAGCCACCATTATCTGTAATTGTCACTGTATAAGATCCAGCTGTTAAGTTGGATAATGATTGAGTATTTCCTCCATTGCTCCAATCGAATGTATAAGGACTACTTCCTCCTTGAGGACTTGCAGTAACCATTCCATTATTTCCCCCGTTACAAGTCACATCGGTTGACGAAATATTGCAGCTAAAATTACTTGATGAAGTAATGGTTGCTGAACAAGTGGAGAGACAATCATTATCGTCTTTTATAGTGACTGTATAAGAACCGGAACTCACATTTACAAACATATTGCCTGGCTGGAAATTAACTCCATCTAAACTATACATATACGGAGGTGTTCCTCCATTACCTGTGACTGTTATTGATCCTGTCGAACCAGTGCTACAGCTTCCATTTGTTACGGAAGTAGAACACAACAATGCAGATGGAGCAGTTATATTGACACTACAAACTACCATACATCCGACATCATCAGTCACTGTTACAGAACTGTTTCCTTGAGGTAAATTATTTACTGTTTGCGTAGATGCACCATTTGACCATGCGTAAGAATAAGGAAGTACTCCACCACTGACTAAGACTGTTGCTGAACCATTCATTTCACCAGCGCACATGATATCATTATTCTTGAGCATAGCACAACCCATCGTTGGAGGGTTTGTCAAGTTGTAATTACAAACACTAATACAATTCTGTGTCCCAACTATTCTTACCAGAACACCATAATTTCCAGGGCCTAAATTTGTGAATGTCCCATTTGTTTGGTAGTTCACTCCATCAATACTGTATTCATAACTCCCACTTCCTCCTGTACCTTGAATAGTAATTGTTCCATCATTTGCACCATTACAAGTAATTGGTGTTCCACTAATTGTACACCCAGGTGCAGACGGAGCAGTTAGTGTAACATTACAGGTAGTCATAGCTCCGTTCGTATCTACAACATATACCGTGTAGTTTCCTGCACCAAGATTTGTGAATACTCCAGATGTATTAGTAAAATCAAGATTGTCAAGGCTATAACCGTAAGTTCCACTACCTCCAGATGCTGTAGCTGTAATTGTTCCATCCATCAGTCCACAATCGGTCAGATTTGTTCCTGTCGCATTGCAGGTTATATTTCCATTTCCATTCACCGTAGCTATACAACTAGATTCACAATTATTAGAATCTCGGATTGTGATAGAATAGGTTCCTGGGGCAAGGTTATTAAATACATTATTACTTTGAAAGTTGACACCATCTATACTATATATATAGCTTGGTGTTCCTCCATTACCTGCCACAGTAATACTTCCATTATTACCATTATTGGCATTGGTGGTAGCTGTATTACAGCTTAATACTGAAGGTTGAAGTATTGAAACAAAACAAGCAGTCTCACAACCAACATTATCCATTACGGTAACCGTATACACTCCGGGTACAAGATTGGAGACAGTCTGAGTTGAAGAACCTGCAGGGTCATTCCAGCTAAAACTAAATGGCCCAATTCCTCCATTTGGCGTTACAGTTGCCATACCATCTCCAGCACCTGCACATGTAACATCCATCCCAGTAATAGAGCATGAAAAGTTATCTGCGCTCACCATTGCAGAGCAAGTTGACACACATCCATTTGCATCTTCGATTTCAACTGTATAATTTCCAACACCAAGGTTGACAAAGAGATTTCCAGCCTGCTGTGCTCCTCCGTTCAAACTGTATAAATACGGTGCTGTGCCTCCTGAACCAATGACTGAAATTGAACCTAAAGTACCAGTAGCGCAGTTAATATCAGTACCTGTGGCTGAGCATGACAACACAGTAGGTTGAGAAATTGTCACAGAGCAATCATTTGTACATCCGTTAGCATCAGTCACTGTTACTATGTAAGTTCCCAAACTAAGATTATTTACTATGGAAGAAGTAGATCCATTACTCCATGAATAGGAATACGGAGATGTACCTCCTGAACTACTGACACTTGCAGCACCATTTGACTCTCCATTACACAAGACATCATTAAGCTTTGTTACATTACAAACCAGAGCTGTCGCTCCACCAACTGTGGCAGAACACGTACTTGTACATGACTGACTCCCAGCTAATCGGATGGTAATTGTATAATTTCCAGCCGTTAAACCAGTAAATGTTCCACTTACTTGAAAATTGGTTCCGTTGATACTATATTGATATGAACCACTGCCACCCATTCCAACAGCTGTAATTGTTCCATCACTTGCACCTGGACATGATTCTGGTGTAGAAGTTGCTGAGCATGTCGGTGCATTTGGAGCAGATATTGAACCATTGCAGGTTGATGTACACCCATCATCGTCCATTATGGTGGCTGTATATGTACCAGCACCTAAACCAGAAAATGTGTTACTTGATTGAAAGTTGACTCCATCCAGACTATATGTGTATGGTGAATTTCCACCTGTTCCATTCACTGTTAAAGTTCCATTCATCATTCCACAATCTCCAATGTCTGTAGTACTTGTAGTACAACTGACATCTGTAGAACTACTCACTGTTCCACTGCATGATGTTGTGCAATTATTATCGTCTTGTACAATTATTGTATAGAAACCTGCCCCCAAGTTGTTGAATGTAGGCGAGGTCTGAAACGAGACACCATCAATGCTGTAACTAAATGGAGATGCTCCACCTGATACTGCAACCGTAATGCTACCATCACTTGCTCCGCAAGTGGTATCTGTAATTGTCAAACTACACGTTAAGCCTGAAGAAGATCCAACGACTCCAGTACAAGTAGTCGTACAATTATCCATATCAACAACAGTCACAGTATATGTCGCTGCAGACAATCCGGTAAAAACCGTAGAAGATTGATAATTAACTCCATCGATTGAATAAGAGAATCCACCATTCCCACCAACTGCAGTTACTGTGAGTGTACCATCAGAAGCACCACAATTAGTATCTGTCGTAGTAGTAGAGCATGAAAGCGGCGGAGGAGAATTCACTGTCGTAGTACACGTGGAAGAGCAATTCTGATTATCCTGAATTGTTACTGAATACACGGCTGCCGGAAGACCTGTAAAAACATTACTTGTTTGGAAGTTGACACCGTCGATACTATAACTATATGGTACTTGACCTCCAAATCCAGTTACTGAAACAACACCATCAGCCCCCCCGAAACATGAGACATCTACTGCATTTGCTGTACATGAAACAGAACCTGCACTCCCGACAGTACCAGTGCATGTAATAGTACAATTTTCTGAATCTCTTACAGTTACTGTGTACATCCCTGCTGCCAAATTGTTGAACGTAGGGCTAGATTGGAAGTTAACTCCGTTAATACTATAAATATATCCTGGGGTGCCACCAGTAACCATTACAGTTAGTGACCCTGTGTTAGGTCCTGAACAATCAACATCAGTAGTACTCGTTGTACATCCTAACTGAGTAGGTTGTGTAATTGTATAATTACATGTCGAAGTACATCCACCAAACTCCGTTATGGTAACAGAGTATGTTCCAACTGGAAGACCAGAAATGCTTTGAGTATTCGAACTCATTGAATCATCCCATTGGAAAGTATAAGGAGCATTCCCACCATTTGGCATGGCAGTAACCATGCCATCTGTTCCATTAAAACATGAAACATCCATACCAGTAACAGTACAAGAAAATGCTGTATTTGTTACTGTTGCAGTACAAGTACTTGTACAATCATTGTTATCCTTAATAGTGATTGTATAATTACCAGCGCCTAAATTTTGGAACACAAAACCTGCTTGAAAAGCACCTCCATTGAGAGAATAGGTGTATGGGGCTGTTCCTCCCGCACCTGTAGCTGTAATTTGCCCTGAGTTATTCCCATTACATGCATTACTATTGACAGTAGTTGAACATGTTAAAGGTGTTGGTTGATTAATTGTGATGCTACAAGATGTCTCACAATTCTGACTATCGGTTACAGTTACAGAATGGAATCCTGCTGCAAAGTTATTCACAGTCTGACTAGTTGCTCCTGTGCTCCAACTATAAGAAAAAGGCCCACTTCCACCCGAAATATTAACAATAGCTGAACCATTAGTTTGTCCATGACAAATCACATCGCTAAGTTTTTGAACTGAGCATGTAAATACTGGAGGCTCTGTAATATTGAAAGTACAAGTTGATGTACAAGTAGTTGAACCAGTATTTCTAACTGTAATTGTGTAGTTTCCTGGACCAAGATTATTAAAGAATCCCGAAGATTGGAAAGCACCTCCATTCAAAGAATACTGATAAGATCCAGTTCCACCAGATCCTGTTGCAGTGATCGTACCATCATTTGCTCCAAAGCAAGTTACTTGTGTTCCTGTCGTTGTACACATTGGTGCAGAAGGTGAAGTTATGGATGCTGTACAAGTAGAAGTACAACCATCATCGTCTTGAATTGTCACTGTGTAATTCCCTGCTGACAACCCATTAAAAACATTACTAGATTGGAAATTCGATCCATCAACACTATAGGTATACGGAGAATTACCACCACTGCCAGATACAGTAATACTACCATCCATTGCACCACAATCTGTTTCATTAGTAGAAGAAGTGGTACACGAAATACTTGATGCCCCAGATATTGTCCCGGAGCAAGTACTTTCACAATCATTAGCATCTTTAACAGTAATTGTATAGCTCCCTGCTGCGAGGTTACTAAATGTACTACTTGATTGGTAATTTACTCCATCTAGACTATATACAATTGTTCCTGTTCCACCAGATGCAGAAACTAGAATAGAACCATCATTAGCTCCACAACTAGCATCAAATGTCATTAAGGAACAAATCAGTTCAAATGGCTCGTTTATAGCAACTTGACAAGTTGTGACACAGTTATCATTATCAGTCACTGTAACAGTATAAACTGTTGGTAATAAGTTAGTTACCGTTTGAGTGGTAGTGCCTGCGAAATCATCCCACTGATAAGAATATGGTGGTGTTCCGCCAGATGGCATAGCTGTAGCTGTACCGTCATCTGAGAAATAACATGTGAGATCAGTGCTTGAGATAGTGCATGTCAATGTACATGTTATCGTAACATTGATTGTTACACTGGCATAATCATCTTCTGCTGGCACTCCATTATTCGGTGTACTATCCACATCATTTCCATTGTCTATAGTTATTTCTGCTGCATTGATTATTGTATTATTTTGATAAGTAATATCTATCATGTACTGAATACTTATAGCTTGGCTCTGTCCAGCAGGCAGACTTGTAATGGTGAAAACACCAGGACTCGTTTCTGTTACATTAGATATTGTATTGGCATTACTTCCAACATAATTAAAGCCAGAACCCGGAAAGTCCGTTACTTGAATGTTATTCGCATTAGCCTGACCTTGGTTCGTCACTAAAATGGTAAAGTTTACTACATCTCCTGGTTCAATTGTTCCAAAGGTGGTAGTAAACTTAGTCAAAGCTAAGTCATAGGTCGCCTGAACACTGACTGTGACAACTGACTCATCATCGTCCAGCGGATTTCCATCTCCATCTTCGTCTACAAAATAATCTTGCATTGGGTCACTATCTATATCATTTCCATCATCAACCAAGATTTGGGCCTTGTTAGAAATGATAGAACCCGTATATGTATTAGAAATAGTAAAGGTCACATTAAATGTCTCTGATGTGCCTTGAGGAATACTTGAGATAATAAAACCCATAGGGACAGGCTCAGTCACATTAGCATTACTACTCACGTCACTACCCACATAATTCAATCCACTGTCTGGATTATCCTGGACCTGAATGTTATTAGCATCAATACACCCTTCATTGGTAACAGTAATTGAATATGTAACAGTCGAACCCGCTGCATAAGGTCCAGAGCTCGTTTCAGCCTTAGTTAATGAAAGATCATATCCTGTAATTGTAATAGGAATATAGCTCTCTTCTGCAACAACACTAAAGCTTGCACATAATAAATACAATAGTGCTACTAACGCAGCAAAACGGAAGTTAAATGATATGCTTGTCATACACAGTTATATACGGACTTAACAGTCCAATTCAGTTTTTGAACAATAAATAACTGCTTATAGGGATGAAGCTTTGGGGCTTTAAGCTGCTAATATATTATAATTATTTATAATATGATGCGATTATCTCAATAAAATTTAACATATCCTCTTTTGCTTCTCTATCTTCATATAGTATTATTTGTCAAGAAAAGACTAATGTTATGCGCTTATTACAAATTTTGGTTTTTATTCTCTTATCCACACTGATCATGAGCTGTAAAGTGAATAAACCTAAAACTATTGAACCTACAACAGAAAAAACAGAGATAAATACACCTAAAATGCTTGAGACTATTAGTAGAAAAGTAACAATGTTGGATGCACCCATTGCACCGAGAGAAGAACATACGATCACAACACATGGTGATGATAGGATGGACCCTTACTTTTGGATGCGTTTATCAGATGAACAAAAATTACAAGAAAATCCAGATACTCACACTCAAAAAGTACTTGACTATATTACTGCTGAAAACGCCTACAAAGCAGAGGCCATGGGTCACTTAGGCGGGCTGGAAGAAAGATTGTTCAACGAAATCGTTGGCAGAATAAAGCAGACCGATGAGTCTGTTCCTTACAAGTCAAATGGTTACTTCTATATCACTCGCTACGAAGAGGGCAAAGAATATCCTATCTATAGTAGAAAGAAAGGAGATCTTACTAATGAAGAAGAAGTGATGATCAATGTCAATGAATTAGCCAAAGACTACAGCTATTACGTTGCCAAGGGTTTGGCTGTCAGTCCAAATAACTCAATGCTTGCTTATGGCGAGGATACACTAAGTCGAAGAATATACACAATCCGCTTTAAGAACTTGGATACTGGAGAGTACCTAGAAGATGTCATTGAGAATACTACCGGAAGTGTCACATGGGCTGAAGATAACAAGACTGTTTTCTATACTCGAAAAGATGCTGCATTAAGATCTTTCAAAATATTCAAGCATACTTTGGGTACAGACTCATCAGAAGATGTAGAGGTATGGCATGAAGAAGATGAGACCTTTGGAACATTTGTGTACAAGACTAAATCCAAGAAGTACATTGTGATAGGTTCATGGGCAACCTTATCCAATGAATACAGATATATTCCTGCTGATCAACCTGATGCGCCATTTCAGATTTTTCAACCTCGAGAAAGAAATCTAGAGTATGGCATTTCGCATTATGGAGACAAATGGTATATCAGTACCAACAAGGATAAAGCTGAGAATTTCAAGTTAATGGTATGCCCT
Source organism: Saprospiraceae bacterium (assembly GCA_020628855.1). GTDB lineage: Bacteria > Bacteroidota > Bacteroidia > Chitinophagales > Saprospiraceae > JAHDHH01. The sequence goes on from JAHDEL010000018.1 coordinate 34,972, forward strand.
GAAGGAAAAACAAGCCAAGAGCATTGGACTGACTATATACCGCATCGTGAAGATGCATTGTTACAGGGCGTCGAGATCTTTAAAGATTACCTAGTGCTCTCAGAAAGGATTGATGGTATTTCAAAAGTTAGAATTCGGTCTTGGGATGGTTCTCAAGATCATTATATTGATTTTGGAGAAGATGCTTATCTCTCTTATGTTAGTCGAAATCCTGAATTTGATTCGGAAGAAGTCCGAGTCGGATTTACTTCATTGACTACGCCATCAACTACCTATGATTATAACATGAAAGAAAGATCCCTTGAGCTTAAAAAGCAGCAAGAAGTAATTGGGGATTTTGACTCATCAAACTATACATCAGAAAGAATAATGGTGAGTGCCAGAGATGGAGTTAAGGTGCCAGTTAGTATTGTTTACAAATCTGACACACCTCTAGATGGAACTTCTCCTTTACTTCTGTACGGATATGGTTCCTATGGAAACTCGATGGATCCTTACTTCAGCTCTGTTCGGCTAAGCCTTCTTGATAGAGGATTTGTTTTTGCTATTGCGCATATTAGAGGTGGACAAGAAATGGGACGTCAATGGTACGAGAATGGTAAATTCTTAAAGAAAAAAAATACCTTCTATGACTTTATCGATTGTGGTAAGTACCTAGTAGAAAACAAATATTCAGATCCAGATAGACTATTTGCAATGGGTGGAAGTGCTGGTGGACTTTTAATGGGTGCTGTAATGAACTATGCTCCTGAACTCTGGAGAGGCGTTATAGCTGCTGTCCCGTTTGTTGATGTGGTATCTACTATGCTGGACGAGACAATTCCACTGACAACAGGAGAATTTGATGAGTGGGGAAATCCAAAAGATGAAGAATACTATCATTATATCAAATCGTATAGCCCTTACGACAATGTGGAAGCCAAAGACTATCCTGCAACCTTGATTACTACTGGCTTTCATGATTCACAAGTTCAGTATTGGGAACCTTTGAAGTGGATAGCCAAATTGAGAGCAAACAAAACAGATAACAATCCTCTCCTACTCCATTGTGAAATGGAAACTGGACATGGAGGTGCATCTGGGAGATTCAAAAGATATAAGGAAACTGCCATGGAATATGCATTCCTCTTGGACCTAGCAGGTAAAGCCCAGTAGTGTTGAATAGAAAATACACCGATCTACTTTTTGATCTTGACAATACGCTTATTGATTTCAGTGATGGAAGCTTGAAAGCTTTGCATAGCTTTTGTCATCATTATCAAATAAAGGATAAACAAGAGTTTATTTCCGTTTATCACAAAATAAACACCCAAATCTGGAAGGAATTCGAACTCGGTACTATTGATAGTACAACATTACGTAGTAAGAGGTTTGCAGACACTTTCAGCAAACTTAATATGAAGTCATTGGATCCCGTTGAAGCTAATGCAACTTATCTTGCATTTTTAGTTTCACACTCCACTATAGATACTACAGTTAAGCTCCTACTCGAAAGACTCTCTCAGAAATACAACCTACATATCGTCACCAATGGATTAAAAGAAGTGCAAAGGGCCCGTCTGAATAAAATCCAAATTGATAGCCTATTTAAGACCATTACTGTTTCTGACGAAATTGGATTTCGGAAACCGCAAACAGCTTATTTCGATTATGTATTCGCTCAGATGGACGAGAAGCCTCTCTTAGATGATGTCTTGATTATTGGAGATAGCTTACATTCTGATATTCAAGGAGGAATCTTATATGGTTTAGATACTTGCTGGATTAATAACAAACCGGATACACAAAATTCCCTTTCTGCAACATATACTTTGTCTTCAGTAAAAGAAATAGAAACAGTTTTAAAACCAACATAGCTAATTGAGGAAGCAAGAATTACCTATTCTCTTTCAAAGTCTTTGATATTTTTACCGAGAAAGTACTTCCTGCACTAAAGTTGCTAGATACTGAAATATAACCCTTGTGTTTTTCAATGATTTTCTTACAAATTGAAAGACCTATACCTGTGCCTTTAAAATCTTCTTGACTGTGCAGTCTCTTAAAAATTTTAAATATTTTTTCTTGTTGATCCTCTTTAATTCCTATACCATTATCTGCAAAATGGAAAATATGATATGAGGAATCCTCTTCATAGCTGATATCTAGGTGCGGTATTGTATTGGCTTCAACAAACTTGATTCCATTACCAATGAGATTTTGAAAAACTAGATAAATTAAATTCTTGTCTGCTACTAAAGACCTAGGTAAACTCTTTATTTGAATCTTGGCTTGTTTTTCTTCTATTTGGACTGTCAAATCTTCAATCACACCAGCTAACACCTCAGAAGGATCGAATTGAGTCAATTGCAATTGTTCGTTATTTATACTGGAAAATTGCAATAAGTTTTCAGTTGTGTCTTGCATTCTTTCTGCTGAATCAGTGATGTACTCAATGTAGCTCTTCTCATCTGGACTTAATCTCTCATCCAATTCTTCTTCAAGTAAGCCCGAAAAATTAACGATATTTTGAAGCGGAGATCGGAGATCATGAGCAGCCAAATAAGCATACTGCTCTAACATTTCGTTAGACTCTTCCAGAGCAAGATTTTTATCAGTAAGGTTTTGATTTATTCGTCTAAAAACAAAATTAATCTCATAATACACCATGAACAATGAGAAAATAGCAAAGAGAATTTCAATCCAAACAACGACATTGAGCTTCCAAGTAGATAATGCTTCTATTTTAGAAACAACTGCATTCATTTTCTTTAGAAAATCATCTTGATGGATTCTGAGGTTTTCAAGATGAGATTCAGAATGCTCTTGATTGGAAATAAGAACTTGAGATTTTTCAATTAATGGACTCAGGTTTAACAAGTCTTGATGAATTTCCTTTGTTACAGGAAAAGAAACCCAACTGGGGCTGTGCCTTTGTATTAAATCTTGATGAGCTCCATTCCATGTTTCATATAAGGAATATAAGGACTCTAACTTCACCACACTTTGCGGGTTAAGAGAAGCAGTATAAATATTTACCAGCCTTTGACTTAACATTCGTTGCTTACCAGCGACATTAATTATTTGTGCGTCACTTCTCTTTTGGTATAACCAAAATTGAATGAATAATTGGTTAGCAATTATTAAAGCAAGAGTAATAACAATTACTCTAAAGTAAATCTCATTATTCTTCTTCACAGAATTAAGGAAGTTTCTTCAATTCGCTATGCAAGCTATATAACACCTCCTTACTCAATGGTTTATTGATGAGTTTATAAACCAACTCCATACTTTGAGCTTTTTGGTGATCTTTATTGAGCAGAGAAGTCGTCAGCATCACAATAACTGGAGAAGGGAATATATCGAGATCAGCATATTTGTCTAAAAATTCCCATCCAGTTATTTCAGGCATATTGATATCAAGAAAAATTGCATCAGGCAAAGTTGGATTATCTAGTTTGCTTAATTCTTCAAAATAATTCAGGGCCTCAATTGGTGAAGAAAAGAATAGAGACTCTTCAGTTATATCTGCTTTCTTTGTAATGATTTTATGAAAGACGTTGGTAGGTTTGTCGTCATCTATAAAGACTAGCAATCGGAATTTTTCCATGGATTAGTCAACTTAAATAATTTCAATAACCCCGAAAAACAAACTATTAAATTGATTGAAAAGTTGCTTAATGATTTGTAGTAATACCGACTAGGTATGAGGAATATTGATAATGCTCTTACGATTTATTTACGGTTGACAATAATACAAAGCATTTTTCAAAGTGGATGAAAGTATATATGAGTTATTATGCTTCAATAACTATCCTCATAAATTATTTCAACTTTTTTTTTAAAACCATGCAACCCTAGAAAATCTGTTGTGTCATTATTACAAATGACTTAAACATCAGACCTTTAGCAAACATATTATCAAAACAACATACTGTGCAATTGTACCAACACCAAGAATTCATTGAAGCTAGCAAAGCAGGTGATCGTCAAGCACAATATGAGTTGTACAACCTCTACGTTGATGCGATGTATTCGACATGCTTTAGAATGATGTCAAGCCAACAAGACGCAGAAGATGTATTACAAGAAAGCTTTGTCTCAGCATTTTCTAAGTTGGAGCAATTCAAATATGAAAGCACTTTCGGTGCTTGGCTAAAAAGAATTGTTGTGAATACCTGCCTAAATGCGATCAGAAGCAAGAAAGCAATTTTCGTAGATTATGATCAAGTGCATCATGAGCAAGCCATTTATGACAGTGCAGAAGCTGAGCAAAATTTAGATCTAACAAAAGTCAAGCAAGGTATTGCTATGCTTCCTGATGGTTACAGATATATCATCAATTTATACTTGATTGAAGGCTATGATCACATTGAAATTGGAGAGATTATGAATATCTCTTCGGGGACATCGAAATCACAATACCATAGAGCTAAGAAAAAATTAATTGAAATCCTCAAAACACTATAATGGACGGATTCGAAAAAAACATACGAGATAACAAAGGCTTCTTCGATGAAAAAGCGCCGAATAAGTTGAAAATGTGGGACCAGATTGAAGCTGATCTTAACAGAGGAGACCATAATCACGATGATGAATCAAATACAGGTTCAGCAGTTATGGGAATTCTACTCGCAGGGCTTGTCCTCATCGGACTTGTCCTTGGGGGCATTTACCTAGCTCAAAATGCTAATCAAGATGAGCAAGTCCTTATGGCAAATGCTAAGTCATCAGAATTAAATGATATAGATACTTATTATACAAAACTGGTAAGTCATCAAATAGAAAAACTAGAAGCAAATGAAGCACTTTCATCAATCGAAAAAGAAGACTTTATGTCTTACATCGAAGAATTAAATGCTGAGCAAACTATACTTAAACAAGAGCTTCAAAAAAATATCAACAACGCTGAAATCCTTGAAGCCATTATTGACAACTTTAATCAACAGGTCAAGCTTATAGAACAACTTCTAAATAGAATTAATCATGAAAAAAATATTGAAAATGAAACAGGCATATTTATCTAGTGTTATCCTATTATTAGGATTGAGCACTTTGTCTGCTCAGTTTACTGCTGAGAAAGTAATAGCTGATTCTTTATCAGTCGATGATTTTGCTGAAGTCCGCATCGAAAATCAATATGGTAACATTGTTGTAACAACATGGGATCAACCAAAAATTGTCTACGAATTTGTAATCGATGTAGATAAAAAAGAAGTCGATGATGCTGAAGAACTTCTAGCAAGAATTGTGGATGATGTAGACAACTTTGGCAGACTGATCACAATCAAATCACAAATCAAAGAAAAAGAGGCTGGTTTCTTCGGTAGATTACTTTCAGACTTCAATATTGACTTTGACAAATCTTCTTTGGATATCAATTTAGATATTACAGTTCCATCAGATGTAGAGCTCAATGTGGTCAATGCTTTTGGTGATGTGATCGTGCTCGATTATTCTGGGAAACTTTCTTGCGAAGTCAAACATGGTGATATCAAAGTGTCTGACGGACTCAAAAGCTTGGATCTGACACACAGTTTTGGGGAAGCTACACTAAACAATATAGGTCTTGCAAAACTCAATCTCAGAAATTCTGAACTCACTGCTGAGAAAGCTGATGACCTCCATCTTGATTCGCATGGTTCTGAAATACAGATAAAAGAAATTGGTTATCTCAATATTGAGTCGAATAAAGATGAATTCAGAGCAGTTTCCATCGATAGAGTAAAAGGTCAAATGCGATTTGGAGATATGAATTTTGATGCTGTCAATGAAGAAATCAATTTAGAACTCAGTGTGACAGACTTACGAGTGACAGAAATTCAAAGCCCAAATCCAAGAATATTTATTGAACAGTCAAACTCAGATGTTGATCTTGGCATATCCAGTACTGGGTTTAATCTAAAAGCCACAATGAAAGAAGGTGTGCTAAGATTACCTGACTCAATGAAAAATGTCCATTCAGAAACTATTGATAAAAAAGATAATATCAGAGTTGTTACAGGATCATATGGCTTAGCTGACAAAGGAGAGGTAGAGTTTAAAGGAAGAAGGGGCTACATCATTCTCAGAGATTTTTAAGAAAAACAGAACAAACTATAATTATGAAAACTTTAAAAACATTAGTGCTCATACTTACTTGCCCAATCATGCTTATGGCTCAAGTAGAGGTTAATGAGGACAGAGTCGACTCTCATCAAGCTTACGAACAAAGAATGGAAACATTCAGTAAAAATGGTCAATCTCATGGAATTTACTTTGGTATTGGAGGTGGCCAATCTCAAATCGGAAGACACTCAATAGGAACTTTCCATACTAGACTAGCTTATGTATCAAATCAGGCTTTCGAAATAGGACTCGAGGGACAATCACATCAAGGTATTATTACAAGATCTGGAGGACATAGCTTAGTCGCTGGAGGTTTTGGAGGATTCCATTTCAAAGCAATTTTCAGAGGAAATAAGAAGGTACATCTTGGTTTCCCAGTCTTTGCAGGATTTGGAGTCATGGGTGTTGGAGAAACCACTTCTGACAATTGGTGGGACGGAGTAGATGCAGATATTGATGAGGTCGCACCAGCATTTGTCTTGGACCCAGGAATCAATATTGAATTGAATCTGAATAGGTTTATCGGAGTAGAATTTGGCGCCAAATATCGATTTGCATCGACTTTTGATGAATCAGATTTTCTACTATCACAAATTGACGGGTGGATATTTAGTGGTACACTAAAGTTTGGGTTCTTCGACTTTGGAGGTAGAAAAAGAAAGACACAAGAAGTAGACTATTACAATGACTATTAATCAAAAAGTTAACCAGAACAATATGAAAATTACCTAGTAAATGGTTAACAAAGAGGCTCGCAAATGCGAGCCTCTTTTTATTTAAAAATCAATCTTATAATAGAATAAAGGTAGTCTCCCCAACTGATATTCATCTACAACAGGTCCTTCTGGATGATCTGGAGAGTATGTCTTCTTCAAAATATTTCTTCTATCAAAAATATTGACTATATCAATAGCCAACTCATGCGTGATACTCTTTGCATTGAACTTATAGGCAAGCCTGAGATCTTGTCGCATGTATGGATCAAACTTTAGTGTATTCACAGTTTCATCAAGATAGACAACCTCTTGCTGTCGTTGTGATTGTGTCAAATCCACTTCACCATACCACCCTCCTCCTACAAAAGTGGATTTAACTCCTAGATTTAAACTTTGCTTAGCATTGAATTCCCACTCTTTTGCAAATAGAATGTTAGCAGCATATCTGCCGTTAAACGAAGTGTTTCGCCAGATGTCTTCGAGTGTCTTATACTTTGCATCAAACAAGGATCCCGTGACTAAGAAGTAATACCCTTTGGAAAAGAATCTTTCGAGCGTCAGTTCGACTCCATAATTTCTTCCATTGCCCCCAGTAGTCAATTCGCCAGGGAATAATCTTGAAAAACCAGAACCAGCATTAATTAATGAAAAGGAACTTCCATCCGCTCCAACTGGCAGATCATAGAGATGCTGGAAGTAGACTTCTGCCTTTAATCTACTCAGATTATTGAGCATCCTATCATAGGATGCAACCACATGTGCACTCTTAACAAGACCAATAGCATCTTTATTCTGAGCTATTGGATTACCTGAACTGTCTGATTGGCTACCATAGTAATATAAATACGGAGATTGCATCTGAGAGTGCAGTCCCATCCCAAAGCCAAGCTTTTCATTCTCATTCAGAATATAAGACAGCCCTAATCTGGGTTCAAATGGAGAAAGACTTGAGTTGTTAATTCCATAATAGAGCGCTGTAATTCCAACAACCCCACTCAGCTTATCATTGAATCTATGCTTGTATTGAATAAATGGCTGGAGAAGTGGCGCAGCTTCGTCAGCCAACCATCGCTTTCTCCATGGATCAAAGGACAGAGTATCGTTTATTGTTTCTGGCAATTGGACTACCCTTGCTTGATCATCATAATTCACATGAATGATATCTGCATTCAAGCCAACTTTTACGCTGCCTTTTTTACTGAGTTTCTTATTGTAATTTGCATAGAGCGAATATTTGTTCTCAGAAAAGATATAGTCTAGAATTGGTACTTTTTGATTGACCACAAAGCTTCCATTTTCTACATCTCTATCTATATATTCATGGAAGGCATTGACAGAAGAATGAGAAGCTGCCAGAGTAATTCTGAAAAAACTGCTGGTGTTTAATGGTTGGGAGTATGTTAGTCCAATTGTCCCCATCTGCGAACCAAAATATTGATCCCTATCATTTGAACCGTATATCAAAGTCTCTGTACTCGGTGCTTCTGCATTACTAATCAAAATGTCTATATCACTTATGCCTCCAATACCAAATAGTGCAATATTACCTCCATTCTTTCTCGGAAAATTTATTCTAAAAGAAGCATCTTGATACTTTGGAATAGCATCAGTTCCTACATCTATACCCAGCCCTTGAAAAAGCTGTAATGAAGAATAGCGGTATGTTGCGAGATAGGAAGCTTTATTCTTTTTAGATAATGGCCCTTCAGCCATCAACTCTGTCCCTAAAAACCCGAGTTGAGCACTAAATTCATGCTTTTCATTGTTGCCATTTCGCATTCTCAAATCAAAAACACCAGCGATACCATTCCCATATTCTGCAGGAAAAGCACCTGTGAAGAAATCCGAATTCTTCAGGAACTTGTTATTCAGTATCGTTACCGAGCCACCTCCAGTACCTGGGATCGAGAAGTGGTTAGGATTAGGGATATTGATACCTTCTAATCTCCAAAGAACCCCTGTCGGTGAATTGCCTCTAACGACTACATCATTGCGCGAATCATCACCTCCTTGAACACCTGCAAAATTACTGGCCATACGTGCAGGTTCACCTCTTGACCCAGCGTATCTATTCGTTTCTTCTACAGAGAACTCTCTAGCACTTACAGTTGCCATTTCGTTCGTAACTTCTCCATTTCTTCTGGCTGTTATCACTACTTCCTCCATGGCAATGATTGCTTCTTCCATTTCTATACTTAGGATGGTTTCTTTACCTGAATTGACAATAACATCTTGTAGGATCACATCTTCATAACCTAGATATGAAAACAGCAAACTTTGCCTTCCTAAATCAACATTGTCGATTCGAAAACTGCCATCAATATCGCTTGTAGTCCCAATAGCATTAGCTTGGTTAGAAGTCAGTGCAATGTTGACCCCAATAAGAGGAAATTGAGACTCCTTATCGACAATAGTCCCTCTGATTACTTGTGTTACTTGACCAAATGCCATTGTATAATATGTGTTTAAAGTCAAGAAAAATAGAATTCTAAGTGCCAGATTCATAACTCGAAAATTTGAAATTATTAATTTATTGATAACACAACATTACGGCAGATGATTCTGATCAAGTGATTAATTAGTGAACGATGTATTAAATATTTTACAATATGTAGAATACCATTAGCTACAGATGCATAGTATTTCCTTATTTAAAGAAAATACTATGATACATTTTTACAATATCATACATGATATTTGAAAAGGAAGCAATAAATATGAATAATGGTACTTTTGAAAATCTATCAATGTATGGATAGGTAATATCGAAAAGAGAAATCAATTATGATACAGATAATTAAGGAAGAAGAGATATGATGGCAGATGTTTCTTATCAAATAAAAGAATAAGCATGTTCAAAGGAGCTTTTATCGGCTTGGGTTCTTTTATCTTCTCTGAAATATTTTTTTTCGTTTGGTTCAGTGAACACAGAAGTATTTTGTACAGTAAGGACTTTGCATATTTTCATGTTCTTTATCTACTAATACATATAATAATCTTTGCATTTTACTATAGAAAAAAATAATACTTACTTAATTCTAAATCCGACTAAATAGAAAATGGTCAAGCAAAAAATTGTTAGGCTATGCTTACTTGGATGAAGGATAATATTATATCAAAAGCTAAACTATCTAAATAATCCTATTAGAGAATCTTTCTTGACTTAGGCTTGGATCGAGACATTTTTAGCAAAAATGAAAGCCATCGATTTTGTCAGCATACCAGCAAGGATTCCATAAAGGCTTAATCTGCACAACGGACGCTCAATATTGACAGTCGGCAACTCGGTGAAAAAACTATAGATTAACACACAAGTTGCTAACCAAACAATTGCAGATCCGATATAGTGAAGATAATTTACTAGAGATGACATAGAGTTAGTCCTCGCCATACCAAGCGCAAGATGAATCATAGCAAATAATAAAATATAAATGTGCTCTGCTCGAAAGAGAACCCTACTTATCGGTTCCATGTCTTGAAGATGATTATAGTGATGGTGCATATATTGACCAGTCATCAAGAAAAGAAAGAAGAGCAAAAAACCGCCAACGAAATGGATCTGATGTATTCTTATCATAGATTCAAAATAAAAAATTGCACTCAAATATTCTACTTGAGTGCAATTAAAGTACTGAGTGAGATACCTTCTTATCTCGCTAGTAATACCTGTTGTGTCATCTGATTGGAAGGACTGATTATTTGGATGTAATACAGACCCTCTTCTAAACTTAAATCTGGCGACCATTCAAAACTATAGTCAGAATTATCTCTAGTAAATTCTATTGACTCGTATACCAACTGTCCAAGGGCATTGGTAACTCGGAGAAACAGGTCTCCTCGTCCGTATGTTTCATCACTTTTAATGGTCACTATTAATTTATTAGTGAATGGATTCGGATAAACATCTAGCTGCAATTGCTGCTCTTCCAAATCATCAATAGATGTCAGCGGTGAATCATCCTCTTCCAAAGTCTGGGCAGTACTGTCTGGTTCTAAACAAAGAAATACTGTCTGATAACTTAACAAACTCTCTTCTTCACTTTTTTCGACTACATCACGGATGATATCTGGATTAGAGTTAAATTCATTATGCAGAATGTACTGAGTTGTCCATAGATTTTGGGCATCTGCACTCGCGTCGACAAAATCAGATTCCTCCAGTTCTCGTGAATAGGAATAAAAATCTCCATTTACCAGTGCATCAACTGTCAACGATATACCGCCTTCTCCATAATATTTACCAACAACACCTATCGGTTGGTCAATTGCTATTTCGTTATTATCCGCATTCAAGAAATACAAATCATAGGCAAAACCATCATCGATATCTAGATGTATGTCAAATTCAGCAACGAAGAGTTCACTCGAGGCAATGACTTCTGTAATAGTTGGCTCTAGGTCACTTAGGTGATTAATTTCTTCGTGCTCCCCTAGTGTCAATTCTGAAAGTAGCTTGTAGAGATAATCATTACCATAATAATGCACACCTGAAGAAGAAAATGCATAAGGCTTATCCACGGCATAGTCCAGACAATTTATCTCAACATGCATAGGAAGCTCTGCTATAATTTCCACTACCTCTGAGTAAAAATCATTTGTTTTTCCAAAGGAAGTAAATTCCGATCCTGAACTGAGTATAGTCAAGACAACATCTTCTCCTAATTCTTCAATTTTAGAAAGTGTTTCAGGAAATGTTTTCGTAAGATTTGAATAAGTATCTACATCATCATCTGCTATTACCTCAAAACTTTGTAAAAGTGTGGCTGTATTATATTGAAGCAATTCACCTGATGTGAATTTTGTAAAAAAGTCCGAATAGACCAACAAAAATTTATCCGTTTCATGCATTTCCCCCATAGCGTTTTGCAAATGACTGAATACTGATTCTAAGGATAGGTTAGTGTTCACCGCTTCATGATCAATCAAAATAACGTGATTTATTGGTTGTCTTGGAATCTCGAAATTCGGATCAAAGACTAGCTGGAAGAAGTTTTCATCTGATTGGGTTGTGGAAATAAGTGGTGTATATGGTTCTCTTTGATGATAATGGACTTCTGATTCAGCTTGGTTAATATCTATGAGATGATAATGTAAATAATCGATCCCTGACTGCACCAGATTCCAACCAAAATCGATAATTGGTGACTGTGCAAAATGATCATCATCAAATACAGTTAGAGAAACCTGAGAAGGCGTCTTCCATGAATCTTGAATGAATTGAATAGGCAACTCAATTGATGACTTGCCACCTGACCCTATAGAGGGAATGAGATAAGAAAGTCTTACCCGTCTTGTACTGTCTGAATGCATCGGAAAAATCCTCAGTTCATAAGTCTCTTCGGAAAACTTTGTCAAAATGGAGGGGTCTTCATTCCTATTCACAATGCCTTCATAGATCTCTGTCCCGGTAAACCTATCATAGATCTCACCTACTGAGATATACTCCTCAATCCATAACCATGAACTATTGAATACGGCTTGTTTTTCCAAATTGAAATTATAAACAAACTCGAGTTGGTCTTCTGGATCATACAATTCAGGAACAGTACATTCCACATCAAATGCAATAGCCACTTCAGCAAAAATTCCGACAGGCCTCACTTCTATTTCTACATTTTCAATGGCCGCACCTGATTCAGAACCCCATGGCCAATCTGGATTGAGAACTGACATGATTTGGGCCTGTGCGGTAAAAGCGATTAAGCAAAATACGAGGGTAATAAAGTAATGTGTTGGCTTCATAACTAACTTTTTAGGTGTTGTAAAAAAACTATCCTTATTAAGTTAGATGATAATCGCCATCAGGTCATGTGTCTAAATTGACATACCGCAATATCATATGTGTCGATAACGACACATCGGAAGAAAATGGAAATCTATAGATCAATATTCAACTCACAAATGCCTTGAATCGTCGCCATTAGTGCATCGCAAGAGATGGTAGCACCTGAAATAACGTCAATCTGATTATCAGTGGAAGTTGAAAAGTGACAAACAGAATTATCTACATATTTATTAGTGTAAGACTTGGCCATAACTTCATATCCGTAGTCAGAAAAGTAGTTTGTTATTTTCAAAGATGAGATAACTTGATCGGCGTTAGTTGTCAAGATTAACTCAAAATATTCGCTGGACCCTTTAGAAGATGATTCGAACTTTTTAGCAGCAGTACAGCCACCAAGATCACAAGTGAAGACTGAACCAAGCCATACATATATAGCGTCTTCATTTTCAGGATTTGTAATTTTGAATAAATCAAAAACACCATTACCGGTTTCTACCATAGGATGAATCAACTCTGCTTCATACGCACTCATCTTAAATTGCTTCTTCAGGTGTTTTGCAATGGTTTTTGATTGAGCGGTTGTAATTTCTGTTGTACAATCCACGCTGTTTGTCAGCAAAGAAAAAATGAATATTTTCAGAATTAAAACCATACGCCTGTACCTAAATTAAATTGATAAGTAAGATTATCTGATCCTTGATTGCCTATCCACTGAAAATCAGTCTTGAAAACTACACCTTTCGAGGGATTATAGTTTGCCCCTAAAGTAAATATTGATCGTTGATAAGACTGATTATTAACAACCTCTCCAACAGTATCTCCATGTGTATCATATTGGGACCACCTGGAAAACAAAGTGACTGAATCATCACTTGTCTTTGAGTTAAATATTTGATATGCAAGTTCTACATAGTAACCCCACATCAAGCTGCCTAGATCTTTTCCGGTGAATTGGTTGTAACTAGCAGTATTTGCCATTGAAGCGACTACCGCCTGAGTATTAATCTGGAATTTATTGAGAGTTGATTGACTATGCAATCCAACCATTTGAAGACCTACTACACTAGAGTCTGCAATTGCATAAGCTTGTAGGTCATTCTCTTCCAAATTATCATACAAATCTGATTGAGTCTGTCCTCCGTAATAGGATAAAGCAATCTTTGAATTTGGTATCCCTATGTACTCCAGTTGAGCACTGATGTTTGGCAGACTACTGAGTTTTGATTTTATTCCTTTTTGTCTTCCACCTCTCAGACCATTACTTCCCTGTAAAGTTGCATCATCATCATAACTCCTAAATCCATTAACAAGAAAAGCTTTATATCTTATGCCTAATCCGCTAAATACACCTGTCATACCTATACCTGCTTCTCGCCATGTACTTGGCACTAGGTCTCTATCTATAAATGGTCTCTCTACCGAATAAAATGCTGTGGCTTCATGGTTCTCATTTATATATCCCATAGGAATGAGTATCAATCCAGCTTTTAAAAAATGGTTTGGAACAACTTTGTGCTTTACAAAGGCTTGCTCAATAAATACTTCATTGGCATGTTCGACTTCTAATTCTGAAACAAACTGGGTATTTGGTGAAAACTGATACCCAAATAACGTTACTATTCTATGGACATCAATTGTTCCTAGTTTTTTGACACCTGGAACAATTGGTTGATTATAGTCTATGTTCCCATAGAGTTTAATAAAGAGATTTTGTGTAATTCCTTTATCATTCTCAAAGTCGATTCTTTGAGAATAGCTCAAAGATGTAAGACTCACAAATACAATCAAAAATAGTATTCTCATTGCGGCTAATTTCAGCTCAAAATTAACCTTATTTAGACTAAGTTCAAATAAAAATAAGAGAATTATATATACTTTTTTGCCTCTCTTGTTGTAACCCTCGGCAGGTCAGGGTTTTGTGCTAAATAGCTCCTCACAGTTTCTGCATTAAACTTACTTAATTGTCTTAATGCCCATCCATTTGCTTTTTGCAAAAAGAACTCATCTGAATGTTTTACCTCATCAATACATTTGAAAAGATAAGCTGTATCTACTTTGTCTTTATACTTCAACTGGTGCAAGATGCAGGCTCTTTGCAACCACATATTATCACTTGACATCCATTCTTTAGTCTTGCTATCTCTCAATGCTTTATCATGAAAGAGTTCCCCAACAAAATGTGAAGCAACAAAGTCCACTGTATCCCACCAAGGCTTTGTGATCAGCATATGCTCAATCAGGTCGATATCATTACTTTCAAGTTGCCGCTTTGCTCTTGCTAATAGATCCATGCCGCAGTATTGGAGTTCACGAAACTCTAGATCAAATAGAAGTTTTGAATACTTTCTTATACCAGGGAGTATTTCGTTTTTGTGTAATTTATACCAAGCATTAAGAATAGCTCTGCGATCAGCAGCAACAACACCTAGGAACGGGAAAAGATCTTTCATGTACTTTTCCATTTGTTCAGCTTTCAATCTTTCACCAGTGCTACTTAATACTGATACTAGCTCCTCGACAATGTTCTCTTGAGACTTCAATTAATAGACTTTATGATGCGGTTTATCTAATTATCACTTCTGTTCGGATCTCTTCCAATACATTTGATAAAAATACATGGATGGAAATCCTTAGAACAGAAAATCTCACAAAATATTACGGTAAAATCAAGGCACTTGACAACTTAAATTTAAGAGTTGAGCAAGGGCAAATTATGGGGATATTAGGTCCTAATGGCAGCGGCAAGACTACCACTTTGGGCATCATCCTTGATGTCCTCAAGGCCACATCTGGCAGTTTTACTTGGTTTGAGAATACATATGGAGCAAAGCACAGATACCGTATAGGAAGTATCCTAGAGACTCCCAACTTTTTTCCTTACCTCAATGCGGATCAAAATCTTGACATTGTAAGAAAGACAAAGCTTCTGAATCCACAAAGTTTTGATGAAGTATTAGACTTTGTCAAACTCAAGGCTCGAAGACAATCAAAGTTTAAGACCTACTCATTAGGGATGAAGCAAAGACTAGCCATTGCAGCTACCTTAATCGGAGATCCTGACGTGGTTATTTTTGATGAGCCAACAAATGGCTTAGACCCTGAAGGTATTGCAGAAGTACGGCAAACTCTCATTGACGTAGCTGGTCGAGGTAAGACAGTCATTATGGCATCGCATATATTGGATGAGGTAGAGAAAATTTGTTCGCATGTAACCATTATCAAATCGGGTAAATTACTCGCTTCTGGTTCAGTAGGTTCCATCCTTAGTGATGATATCACGATAGAACTAGGGTGTGATCTTTTAGAAAACCTTGAACAGTATCTCACTCAAATAGAAGATATCAAGTCAATGAAGCGTGTTGGCAATCTGCTAGAGTGTCAAGCTAACAAATCAGTCTCCATTAGTGCACTTAATGCAGCATTAGTTAACGATGGCTTTGAGATCACACATTTAGTTTCAAGAAAGAAAAAGTTAGAAGAAGAGTTTTTAGCAATCACAAGTCAATCATAGTCTATGTTCAAATTATTAAATATCGAATGGGCTAAATTTAGCAAGAGTAATATTATCTTTTTACTCGGTGTTTTCTTTCTCATCTTCTATCCGGCTTCCATGTACTTCGGGAAGTTAGTACCTGATCTTCCGATGTTCCTTCCAGGCAGAGATGTTTTCTACAACTTCCCAACGGTTTGGGAATATTTAGGCTATGCTGGGAGTTGGATGGTCTTCTTCTTTCTTGGAGTGATGGTAATCTATACCATTACCCATGAAGTCAGATTCAAAACATTGAGACAGACCATCATCAATGGGATGAGTCGGCAGTCTTTCTTCTTTTCCAAGTACTTGGTCATTGTGATCATATCTCTGTTTGCTACGGTATATTTTATGCTCATTGGTGCCTTGATTGGGGGTATAAATGGTGGATTTAGTTTTGGAGGTATGTTTGAAAACGAATGGGCCATCCCGCGCTTCTTCTTAATGTCTCTCTCCTACCTCACATTTGCATTTTTTTTAGCATTCATGATCAAAAAATCAGGGATAGCAGTATTTTTTTATTTGACCTATATCTTAGTCATCGAGTTCTTCTTGCGCATCCTTCACGGGAAATATTTAGGTGAATCTCTAATGAATCTCTACCCTATGAATGTCACTGAGGATTTGATGCCTTTTCCATTCTTGAAGTATGCTAAATTTTTGGAAGAAAGCGAAATGCCAGTCAGCCTGCTTGCTTACGGAGAGGCAAGTCTTATAACCATTGGATACATTCTACTTTTCGTAGGAATTACTTACTTCTCATTTATGAGGCGAGATATCTAACCTTTTCTACTATTATGGGTATGAATTTCATAACTTAATTATTAACTATTACTGCAGTAAGCACGGAGTTGCCTATTTGAATGAAAATATGGTTAAGATCATGCATATGCGAAAAATCCAATTGCTCTCCTACCTTTATGAAACCTCTGTAGATTAAGTCACCATTGGAATCAAAGACCTTCACTAAATCGTCTTTCTCCATGCCTTCAATATTCAATATTCCATTGCTTGGGTTAGGATAAATATTGTATGTTTTCGTTTG
>JAHDEL010000068.1 GCA_020628855.1 Saprospiraceae bacterium
GACTGGAATTCTACAGGCTCATCTTTTACAGAAGCTGACAAGCAAGTATTATTTTGTAAGTGAGACCTAAATAGATCGACTGAAACAGTTTGGGTTTCGGCTTCATCAATTTGACCTATTACCATTCCATCTTGGACCACTAAATGATGAATCCCACAGAAACTCACCTGATAATCCTCCGGGTCTTCTTGATCCATAGGTGAAAATTCACCAACTTTCAAAAGATTGAGGAATAATGTATCTCCAATGCCAAAGCCACTTGTATAGATTCTACACAACCATCCTGGATCACCCCAGACTCTAATGACTTCCCCTTCAAGCTCCTTGCCATAACTTTCTAAAATTTCGATATCCATGCCATGATCAACATCGTTTAATTTCTTTGCCATTACGATGTAGCCCTCTGTTAGAAACATTTCTTCGGCATTAATGACTTCACAAAATGTTGGAGGTCCAAAGCAAGAACAAGCGATGAGAAAAGATGCCAAAAAAGTAAAGCAGAATGTAAAGCAGATTTTCATTGTTAGAGATTTTAGTATAAGTTACTAACTCTAAGACGAAAAAAACAAAGACATGGTTGGGTACTTATTAAAACTCGACTTTCAACCTCAGGCTCAACCGCCTACCAGTCAAAAAGTTTGGAATTGCATACTGGGTATTATAAATGGTCTTTATCCATGTATTGGTAGCCACATTAGCAACATTCATAAGATTAAACACTTCTAGACTAATCCATGTATTCTCCGTACCTCTTAAGAAATGTTTGGGCTTTGCCTTTCTTAGACTTTCATCCCAGAGTGAGTATGAGAAACCCATATCAACCCTATGGTACATTTTGAATCTAAAGTTATTC
Organism: Saprospiraceae bacterium; assembly: GCA_020628855.1. Lineage (GTDB taxonomy): Bacteria > Bacteroidota > Bacteroidia > Chitinophagales > Saprospiraceae > JAHDHH01. The sequence goes on from JAHDEL010000068.1 coordinate 854, forward strand.
CTGTAGATCACATTATTGCCATTGAGTCCAAATGGGAGACCACTTCCCACATTGAGATTCATCTGCACTTTAAATCTTTCATTTCCAGGAAGATAATCCTGAAAAAACATAGAGACATTCACTCTCCTATCGGTGGGCCTTGGGACTGTGTTTCTAACCAAATCAGTGGTATCACCCACCTCTCTGAATAAGTGTGTAATGCCATCCAGACTTTCACGTGCTGATAATACTGAGACATTCACCCAACTTTCTGCACCAGGTACAAACTCTCCATTCACTCTAACATCAAGTCCTAACACATGCCCACTTGCATTATTCTCACCTGCATACCTTATCCGTACATTATCAATATCATAGGAAATCAAGTTATCAAGCTTCTTATAATACACTTCTGCAATGAGTTTGAATGGATCGTCACTAATTCTTTTCCAAGGAAAGTTTAAGGATAGACCACCGACAACATGTATTGACCTCTGTGCTGAAATATTACCAGGATTTAGTGTACCATCAGCATATCTGAGCTCTCTATAAAATGGAGGTTGATAATAGAGTCCACCAGCAAGTTTAAAAGCAATATCCTTTGTGCTTCTTAGTGGCTTATATAACATCTGAAATCTTGGACTCACTAAAAACTGACCGTTATAAGACCAATGGCTTAATCTTACACCTCCACTCAATCTGTACTCAACTCTATCTGGATCTACATAGGTGTAGGTATCTTGAAAGTATGCAGTCGTTCTCAGAGACTCAATGGTGTTCTCAGCATAGATACTAGAATTGAGTAAGACCGCGCTTTGATCGAAAGGAAGACTGTAACCAGCCGAATCAATTCTTTCCCATTCGACTAACCCATCTTCAACTTGCTCTAATTGAGTCTTGATACTCCATTGTAAAAAATGTGTGGTATTCCTCGAACCACCAACTTGATATTCATAACCACCTTTGAGCTGCGCATTAAAAATGTTACTCTGTAAATAATTACGTGCATACCGATGTTGCGTGCCAACTCCGAGAACAGCGACCTCATCTTGTGTGTCGCTGGATAAGTCTGTCTCGACTTGAGCAAGTCTATAAAAGCCTAAGATATCAAATGTCTCTGCTTCTGAGGATGCATATCCAGAGACAAGAAACTTGAAAAAGTATGGATTTTTTTCTCTCTCTGGAAGGTAGGTGAGTGACAATCCACCCATTCCATTAACAAACCTATCTCGTTCACTTCCTTCAAAAACGGTATTGAGGTTTAATGCAAAACCAATCAAACCAATAGCTGTATTCTGAGTCTCGGGAATAAAGTTGTAAGTGCTCGTATTATAGTTTCCGATTGCAGCCAATTGCCACTCAGGTGTAATATCATAAGTCAGGTAAGTCTGTCCATCAAGGAATTGAGGATTATACTCTCCCTGTACATCTAAGGAATTTAATAAATATTGAGTCGTCTTATACCGTGTGCCCACCAAGAAACGGAGAGACTTCTTCTCACCTAACTTCCCTTCTACATGTGCACTTCCTCCTAATAAACTTGCCGAAAAACTACCACCAAAATCTTCTGGTCTTTTGTAGCGGACATCCAAGACACTTGACATTTTATCCCCATACTTTGCCTCAAATCCTCCTGAAGAAAATGATAAGTCTCTGATGAGATCAATATTGGCAAAGGTTAACCCTTCTTGTTGTCCACTCCTAATTAACTGTGGTCGGAAGATTTCAAAATCATTGACATAAATGAGATTCTCATCGTAATTACCTCCTCGGACATTATATTGACTGCTAAGTTCTCCACCGCTACCTGCAGAAGCACCTAACGCAATATGTGGGAGTACGCTTTCCAAGTTCCCTGTTGTAGTCGGGAGCTTTTTTAATTCAGTCACACTCTCTGTAACTATACCCAAGTCCTCTATCCTACTATCACGAATTATCACCTCAACATCTGAGGTTTGAGATGCTAAGCCAACATTTATTATTCTTGTACGCCCTACAACAACATTCCTCACCAATACCTCTGTTTCTGTATAGCCAATCCTTGAAAATACTATTGTGTGGCTCCCATCGACAGCAATATCCAATTCATAATAGCCATTGCTATTTGTCTCGACTGCATTATTTGTTCCCTTTTCGAAAACAGTAACAAAGTCTACGACCTCCTCAGAGTCTAAGTCGGTAACAGTACCTTGTACTCTCATCGTCTGACCGAGTAATATTAAGTTACTAGCTACACAGAATATGAGAAGAGTAAGTGACTTAAAATTGTAATTTGCCAATTCCGGTGTTTTTCAATCGTTCAATAGTTTCAGTTGGGTTCTCTGATTTGAAGACACTACTACCTGCTACTAGGACATTTGCTCCTGCTTCAAGAATTTTTTCAGCATTATGCAGACCTACCCCGCCGTCTATTTCTATCAATGTGTCTAAGTTTCTTGAGATAATCTCTTCCTTTAACGTAGTTATCTTCTCTAACGTACGATAGATAAACTTTTGTCCTCCAAAACCTGGATTAACTGACATCAAGACGACTAAGTCAACATCTTCGAGAATATCATAGAGTTGGGTAACTGGCGTGTGGGGATTCAGAGCTACTCCCGCTTTGATACCACAAGCCTTTATCTGTTGGCATACGCGATGTGCATGATGCGTAGCTTCAATATGAAAAGAAAGATACCCAGGCGAAAATTCCGCAAACTGCTCTATAAAACGTTCAGGTTGAGTAATCATAAGATGGATGTCGACCACTTTCTGACAAGTTGCGGCCATTGCTTTTACCACTGGTTGTCCAAATGAAATATTTGGTACAAAAACACCATCCATGACATCAACATGCAACCAATCGGCTTGACTGGCATTGACCATGGCAATATCTTCTTCTAATCTATTAAAATTTGCTGCAAGTATCGAAGGGGCGACAAGATGACTCATAAATCAAATGTAGCCAAATAAAGTCGACATTCACAAAGTAAATTTCCAAGATTTGAGATTAAATAAAGAAGTGAAGTTCTTAATTTGAAAAATGATATTCTCGAAGTAAAACTTATTTTGCCAATGAATGCATGAATAGGCTTTTTTTCTTTGAAATCATGTAAAAGAATAACTAACTTGACCCCGTGGCTATATCAAAGAAACTCGCAAGTGAAGCATTCAAATTACTCTGTACTGCTAAGGCAATGACCGAGTACTATGAAGCAAATTTTAAGAAAGTCTCCAAATATGTTCATGCTACTTCAAGAGGGCATGAAGTGATTCAGCTTGCTGTTGGTATGCAACTTACTCCTAAAGACTTTGCATTCCCGTATTATCGTGATGATGCATTTCTTTTAGGAATGGGTTTTTCTCCTAAGGATCTCATCCTGCAACTGCTTGCAAAAGCTGATGATCCATTCAGCATGGGTAGAAGTTACTATTCTCATCCGAGCGCAAGGAGTAAAGACAAGGTTCAAATCCCCCATCAGTCTTCAGCCACAGGTATGCAAGCAATACCTGCAACAGGTGCCGCATTGGGGATAAGATATAAGTCACAACTCAAGCTGCATGATAAAGCGAGCAAGAATCAAATTGTGGTTTGCTCATTAGGTGATGCCTCAATCACAGAGGGAGAAGTGGCAGAAGCTTTTCAAATGGCTAGTCTGAAAGAGTTGCCAATACTCTTTGTAGTTCAAGACAATGAATGGGATATCTCTGCCTATAAAGATGAAGTCAGGTCTCAAAATGCGTCTGAATATATTCAAGGCTTTGTGAATATTAAGTCGAAAGAAATCGATGGGTCAGATATGATCCAGTCTTTTGAGGCTGCGAAGGAAGCCATCACTTATGTCAGAAAGAAGAGAAAACCGTTCTTGCTACATGCGCATGTACCTCTGTTAAATCATCACACTTCGGGAGTAAGAATGGAATGGTATAGAGATGATCTTGAAGATGACAAACAACAAGATCCATATCCTAAAGCCTATAAGACAATGCAAGCCTTGGGGTTTAGTGCCAAGCAAATTCAAAGGATCATTGACAAAGCAATTGCAGATGTTTCAAACCAATTTGCAGAAGCGGAAGCAATGCCTGAACCAGACCCTGCAAACATTGACCTCCATGCATTTGCCCCTACTGCTATTTCTCATACTGAAGGAATAAGAAGCCCAGAAGGTGCTGAAGTGAATGTCATGGTGGATTGTGCGCTGCATGCCATCGAAGAACTCATGCAAGAGCATAAAGAGTGTCTCTTATACGGACAAGATGTGGGAATCAGGCTAGGTGGAGTATTTAGAGAAGCAGCTACACTGGCAAGCAAATTTGGAAGCGATAGAGTGTTCAATACTCCAATTCAAGAGGCGTTTATTGTTGGCTCTACAGTCGGAATGTCTGCAGTAGGTCTCAAACCCATTGTTGAAGTACAATTCGCAGATTATATTTGGCCAGGTCTTAACCAGCTGTTTACCGAAGTCAGTAGATCAAATTATCTTTCAGGTGGTAAATGGCCAGTGAGTATGATCCTCAGAGTGCCATGCGGTGCATATGGATCAGGTGGGCCCTATCACTCTTCAAGTGTAGAATCAATATTGACAAGTATAAAAGGAATAAAGATTGCTTATCCTTCGAATGGTGCTGACCTTAAAGGTTTGATGAAGTCTGCGTATTACGATCCTAATCCAGTTGTCATTTTAGAACACAAAGGATTGTATTGGTCCAAGGTACCCCATACAGATGCTGCCAAAGTCAAAGAACCTGATGCTGATTACAAAGTACCTTTCGGTAAATGCTTGGAAATGGACGATGACAAATCAGGCGATCCAGAAGTTGTTATCATCACCTATGGCATGGGAGTGCATTGGGCATTAAGAGCTAGAAAACAAGTTGATGAAAACATCAAAATCATTGACCTCAGAACATTGTATCCCTTAGACGAAGAAAACATCTATTCAGCAGTTAAAACTATTGGCAAATGCCTTTTGGTCACAGAAGAACCAATAGAATTTTCTTTTATTCGAAGTCTTGCTGGGCAAATCCAAGAACATTGTTTTGAACAGTTGGATGCCCCAATAAAAACGATTGGCGCAATGAATCTGCCTGCTATACCGATTAACTCTGCCTTGGAGGCCACCATGTTACCAAATGCGGATAAAGTACTCGCTGTCCTCACAGAACTAATCAAGTATTAATGAATCTGGAAGCATTCAAAAATCTTATAAAGATTACTGAACAACAGAATGCAAAGTTGATTGCAGTATCAAAAACAAAACCAGCAGAACAAATACTAGAACTTTATAATGCAGGACAAAGAGATTTCGGAGAAAACCGAGTTGATGAGCTACTTTCAAAATCTTCTGAACTGCCAAATGATATCAACTGGCATTTCATTGGAACATTACAATCAAAAAAAGTAAAAAAACTCATTGGTCAGACGCATCTCATTCACTCTGTAGATAGCATCAAGTTGTTATCGACTATTCAAGAAGTCAGTGCACGCAAAGGAATAAAGACCAATGTCCTCTTACAGATAAAAATTGCTCAAGAAACAACAAAACAAGGCTTTTCTTTAGCGTCAAAAAATGAGCTAGTCTCTTTAATCCAATCCTCCGAGTTCAGTCATGTAAACATTAGGGGTTTGATGGGCATGGCAACCTTTACTAATGATGTAAGCATAGTCAAAGGAGAATTTCAAAGCTTGAAAATATTGTTCGATGCAATAGCAGATGCTATTGATGACGACACCATTTTTAAAGAACTTTCTATGGGCATGTCAGGTGACTATGCATTGGCACTAGTGCATGGTTCCACCATGCTAAGAATTGGCAGTGCATTGTTTGGCTCAAGATAGCTATCAGTCTCCGACAAGTAAATTACATCCTCGAGCGTCACTATTATCAACTCTGCCCAAAATCTCAAATCCTTGTTCTGTGACCTTTCTCCCTAAATCTTCAGTTTCAACAAATGCGCAGGAGTAAATATTGTTTAAATCAGTGACTTGGATGATTCCACTTTTGCCTGGCTTAACCACTTTGAATGGATCAGTAATCTCTCGAATTCGCACCTTTAGCATGGCGTTTTCATTAAAAATTCCATGCTCCAAAGCGTAGGCTTGAGAACACAATTCAGTCATCCCATACTCAGAATGAATTGAAGCATTTTCGAAAGTATTTCTAAGAATTTCGTGTAGCCTAGATTTTGTCATAGGTGCCCTCCTACCTTTCATGCCTCCAGTTTCTATAATTATGAGGTTACTACTATCTCCATCAAAAACTTTAGCAAAATCCAGAAGTGCATAGGTCACACCAAAAACTATGATAGGGCCAGTTACCTTTTTTAAAGCTGTATTTAATTCTTCGTAATTATTCAAATAAAAACCTCCTCCTCTACTTAACTCAATGAAGTGTTGCACCATATTGACTAATGAAGAATCGGTCCTCTCGAGGTAAGATGGGAGGAGACCAAAAACTACATATTGATCCAAACTACCATAATTCTGTTCGAAAATGGATTGTGCTCCTTGTAAGTACAAGTCCTGATCGCCAACATAGTGGTAACTTCTTGTGTCGCCTGTTGTACCGCTGCTACCAAATTTGATTGCATTTGGCATTGCTCCGCTAACAGCGACTCTATGATATTTGAATGTTTGAATAGGTAAGTATGGAATAGCGTCAGGTGATTGTATTGACTCGATAGAGACACCAATGGCATCGCAATACTGTCGGTAGACTGGATTGAGACTATACTGAAGTCTGGCAGTTTTGAGTGCAGCAACTTCAAAAGAAATTGTCCTATTCGTATAATCTTTTCTAATCTGAAGTAAGTCGTTCAGCATATCAATAGAAAATGCAGTAAATTGGTGTTATGAGTCTTCAAAGATACTTGTACTTCTTTATCACTATTCTAACTTTTTCATTTAGTCTATCGTGTACCAAAGGACCAAACATTTCTAATATCCCAGCTTTAGAGTATCAAGGTGTCAGTAAAGATACGATTCGTCAGAGTGTAACGACAGATGACTCCTTTGTACTTTTCCTACACATTGAAGATGGTGATGGCGATATTGGCAATGATGATAATGATGGCGTATTCAACCTCTTTATCATTGATAGCCGGACAGGACAAGATTATGATCAACCTGTCCTCATTCCTAAGGTACCAGAGTCTGTAAGCAAACGAGGTGTTCTAATCGATATGGAACTCAGGCTATTCCCGCCTTGCTGTATTTATGACGATAGCACTCCTCCATGTGTTCAATCTTCAGCGAATCCGCTAGATAGTCTGACTCTAGATATTCATTTGGTAGACAGAGCTGGAAATTTAAGTAATACAGTGACATCAGACATGATCTATATCCTGTGTGATTAATGGAAAAGACTTACGATCTTATTATTATTGGTGCAGGCCCCAATGGAATCAACTGTGGGATCCATGCTAGGGAACATCAGTTAGATTATCTCATTTTAGAAAAAGGAGTATTGGTAAACTCCCTCTATAACTTCCCGACCAATATGACATTTTTCTCCACTTCTGTCAATCTAGAGATTGGTGAGACCCCATTTATCTCACATACTGATAAGCCGACAAGAAAAGAAGCTTTAGAATATTATCGACGGTTGGCCCAGTCTCATCAATTGAATATCAAGTATCAAACTGAAGTTATTGGCATGGAAAGAGTCGAAGAAAGGTACAGGATTCAGACTAAGAGTGACACTTACTATTCAAATCATGTCATTATTAACACCGGCTTCTATTCGCACCCTAACAATCTGAATGTTAAAGGAGAACATTTAACGAAAGTCAAACACTACTATGATGAAGCCCATCCTTACATTGGAAGTAAATTGGTCATAGTAGGAGGTGCTAATAGTGCTTGTGATGTTGCATTAGAAACTTGGCAGAAAGGAGCAGATGTAACTATGGTAGTAAGAAAGCCAGACTTATATGAAAAAGTAAAGTATTGGATATTACCAAATATCAAAAATAGAATTCAAGAAGGATCAATCACAGCACACTTCAATAGTGAACTCATTGAGATTCAAGAAAAACATGTCCTCATCAAAACACCAAAGGAAACTCTCCAACTTGAAAATGATTATGTTCTTGCCATGACAGGCTATCGCCCTGATTATGCTTTGTTCAGTAAACTGAAGATTAAGGTGGAGGATGATGAAAATAAAACTCCTGTTTACAACCCTGTAAACTATGAATCCAACCTACCAGGTGTATATCTTTCGGGTGTGATCCTTGGAGGATTACAAACAAGCAAGTACTTTATTGAGAATACACGAGATCAAGCAAGAATCATCATTGAAGATATTGTTGCTAAAACATAGCTTGTATCCACTCATTGTATAAGTATATTTGCCTACTCTAAAATGAAGCGTTAAGATTGTCATCACTCATTACATACCAACAACTACTTGACAAAAGCAAAACTGTTGCAGTTATTGGTCAAGGATATGTTGGACTACCACTCGCCTTAGAATTGGCCAAACACTTTAGGGTTATAGGTTATGATATTGATGAAGAGATGGTCAGCATCCTTCAGAAGGGAAAAGATCCACGAGGTGAGGTTGACCCATTTGACCTCAAAAAGCTTGATATCACATTTACATCTGAGGAGGAAAACTTAACTAATATTGGAGTCTACATAGTAGCTGTTCCTACTCCAATCACTAAATTAAAATCACCAGACTTAAGACCACTAAAGAGTGCATCTCAGACAGTTGGCCGTCATCTAGAATCAGGTGCAATAGTCATTTATGAATCGACAGTTTATCCTGGTTGTACAGAAGAGGATTGCTTACCCATACTAGAATCTCTTTCAGGCTTGGAGTATAAAAGAGAGTTCTGGCTTGGCTATTCTCCAGAACGGATTAACCCAGGAGATAAAGTGAGAACATTGACTAATACAGTGAAGATTGTAGCTGGTGATTGTCAAGAATCTCTGGATGTCATAGCAGATCTCTATAACTCCATTATCACCGCAGGTTTACATCTTGCTCCTAGCATTAAAGTAGCTGAAGCAGCTAAGATCGTAGAGAATACTCAACGTGATCTGAATATTGCTCTGATGAATGAACTGTCTATCATTTTTGACTTGATGGACATTAACACGCATGATGTACTTGACGCAGCTGGAACAAAATGGAATTTCCACAAATATTTCCCTGGACTTGTTGGAGGTCATTGTATCGGAGTGGACCCATACTATCTGACTTACAAAGCTGAGTCACTAGGCTATAAACCTGAAATAATTCTAAGTGGTAGAAAAGTCAATGATAACCTATCAAAGCACGTTGTCAAAAGAGTCTTGCATCATCTAGAATCGAAGTCTCAACAATACGACAATGCAAGAGTTCTTGTATTAGGTATTACTTTCAAAGAAAATGTGAGTGACATCAGAAATAGTAAGGTTGTTGATGTAGTTCAAGAACTTGAATATTATGGTTTAACCGTTGATGTCTTTGACCCCAATGTCGATACTGCTTCTCTTCTTAAAAACTATGGTTTAAAAACTGTTGACACTCTTCAGCCTAACTACCATGCAATCATCTATGCTGTAAATCACCAAGAATTTCAATCCTATGACAGAGCATGGATGCTTGGCAAAATACATGAAGATGGGATTCTTTTAGACATAAAGAATGTATTTGCTAATCACTTTCCGGATAGAGCATATTGGTCTTTGTGATGAAGCACGTAGCCATTATTCCTGCCTATAACGAAGAAGAGTTCTTGCCCATCACTCTACACTCTCTACTTAATCAGACGGTTCCTTTTGATAAAATTGTTGTCGTTGATGATGGTTCGACAGATAAGAC
>JAHDEL010000019.1:0-35753 GCA_020628855.1 Saprospiraceae bacterium
TTACCAGCTGCATCACACTCCCATAAGTTAACAGTCTCTCCGCTAACTCCCATCTCTCCAGCTGCCATATCCTGACATCCGTCATTGTTCATATCCATGAATAATGTACCTCCTAACTCTTCACATGGTGGAACAATACCAAAATCATTATCTGTTCCTCCTGGAGGTGTACATGGAATGACTCCACTTGCATCAGCATCACTATCATCAGCATCACTACATGCACCAGAATCCTGGTTTGTCATCGTCTCATTTCCACCTAATGTTAGGCTGAATGTATAAGTCTTTGTTGGATCAAGACAGAACTCATAGCTACCGTCAGGCAGTGTCTGCATAGTTGCAGGTTGTCCTGTATTTTGATCTGTAGCTGTGATATTTGTAGGTACTCCGTTTACGCATTCAAATGCAGTAACTGTCATACCAGGAATCACAGACTCTCCAGCATCAAAACATCCATCAGAATCAGCATCTTCCCAAACAATACCACCTGTCTCTTCACAAGGAGGATTGATACCAAAGTCGTTATCATCTCCACCTGGAGGTGTACAAGGGATAATACCATTGCTATCTGCATCACTATCATTTGCATCACCACAAGCAGCAACATCTTGAGATGTCATACTGTCATTTCCTTGAAGGCCTAAATTGAAAGTATATGTCTTATTTGGCTCTAAGCAGAATTCATAACTACCGTCAGGTAGTGTCTGCATAGTTGCAGGCTGTCCTGTGTTCTGGTCAATTGCAGGATTAGCTGAAGGCACACCATTTACACATTCAAAAGCAGTAACAGTGTAACCTGGTAAAACAGTCTCTCCGTTATCGAAGCATCCGTCTTTATCCGCATCTAACCAAACGATACCACCTGTATTCTCACAAGGAGGGTTGATACCAAAGTCATTATCTTGACCACCTGGAGGTGTACAAGGAATAACACCTGAGTTATCAGCATCAGAATCATTAGCATCAGTACAAGCTCCAACATCCTGAGATGTCATACTATCGTTTCCTTGAAGTGTCAAGTTGAAAGTATATGTTTTTGCAGGATCTAAGCAGAACTCATAGCTACCATCTGGCTCAGTCATCATTTGAGCTGGCTGACCATTTGCTTGAGTAGCTACTGTACCAGTAGGGTTTCCAGCTGCATCACATTCGTATGCAGTGACTTCATAGTTAGGAAGAACAGTCTCTCCTAAGTCAAAACAACCATCTTGATCAGCATCAATCCAAACAATACCACCAGTTTCTGAACATGGAGGAACAAGACCAAAGTCAACTGTCATATCTCCATTCTCATCATTACCAGCATCTTTACCACCATGTGTTCCTGGCTCATTTGTAGGCTCTTGACCTGGATCAAGTGAAATAACTGGTGAAGTAATTCTTCCGTCAGTAATTCCATCTCCATCAGTATCAGCTTGACTACCGTTATCATCACCATCTACATTATCATCCGCTGTATTTGTCGGAGTAGATGAAGTAGGTAGAGAAGCTGGCGGGATAAAGCTTACGTAGTAGTCACCAGGAAGTAAGTTATCAAATAAGTAACTTCCAGTAGCATCAGTTGGAGTAGTTGCAACTAGTGCTCCAGTCGCAGCATCATATAGCTCCATTGTTACTGTCTTCCCTTTTTGACCAATTGTCAATTCATTCGGATCCTGAACACCGTCATTATCATCATCAGAGAATACTGTTGAACCAATGCTCATTGTTGGAACAAGACCAAAGTCAACTGTCATATCTCCATTCTCATCATTATTACCATCTTTAGAACCATGAGTTCCTGGCTCATTAGTAGGCTCCATTCCTGGATCTAATGAAATTATTGGTGAAGTAATAGGACCATCAGTAAGTCCATCTCCATCAGTATCAGCTTGGATACCGTTATCATCAGAATCTGTATTGTCATCATTTGTATTGGTTGTAGTTGATGACACAGGCAATGATGCAGGAGGTGTAAAGCTGATATAGTAATCACCAGGTAATAGATTGTCAAAAATGTAACTACCTGTATTATCAGTTGTTGTAGTTGCAACAAGAGCTCCTGTTGCAGCATCATAAAGTTCAAGAACTACTGACTTACCCTTGTCACCAAGTGTAAGTTCTCCCGGATCTTGAACACCGTTATTATTATCATCAGAGAATACTGTTGAACCAATGCTCATTGTTGGAACAAGACCAAAGTCAACTGTCATATCTCCATTCTCATCGTTACCAGCATCTTTACCGCCATTGCTAGCAGGCTCATTTGTTGGCTCCATACCTGGATCTAAAGAAATTACTGGAGAAGTAATTCTTCCGTCAGTAAGTCCATCTCCATCAGTATCGATTTGAGAACCATTATCATCTCCATCAACATTGTCATCTGCAGTGCTTGTTGGAGTAGATGAAACAGGTAGACTTGCAGGTGGCATAAAGCTCACATAGTAGTCACCAGGTAGTAAGTTATCAAAGAAATAACTTCCATTTCCATCTGTTTGTGTAGTTGCAACAAGAGTACCAGTAGCAGCATCATAAAGCTCCATTGTTACTGTTTTACCCTTTGCACCAAGATCATCTTCACCTGGATCTTGTACACCATTATTATTATCATCAGAGAATACTGTTGAACCTATACTCATAGTTGGTATTAGACCAAAATCAACAGTCATATCTCCACTGTCATCATCAGCAGCATCTTTGTTACCATTACTTTCAGGCTCGTTTGTAGGCTCGCCACCTGCAGTAAGTGTAATCACTGGAGAAGAAATCCTTCCATCAGTTACACCATCACCATCAGTATCCATCTGCATACCGTTATCATCTCCATCAACATTGTCATCTGCAGTGCTGGTAGGTGTTGATGAAACAGGCAAGCTTGCTGGAGGAATAAAGCTTACGATATAATCACCTGGTAGTAAACCATCAAAGAAATAGCTACCGTTATTATCAGTTTGAGTTGTTGCAACTACAATACCTGTATTTGCATCAATCAATTCCATTGTAACTGTTTTTCCTTTAGCACCCAAGTCATCTTCACCTGGATCTTGGAAACCGTTATTGTTATCATCAGAGAACACTGTTGATCCAATACTTACAGTTGGAATTAAACCAAAATCAACTGTCATATCTCCATTGTTATCATCAGCAGCGTCTTGGTTTCCACCTTGGAAGGTTTCACCTGTCGGCTCTTGATCAGGAGATAGGTTGATGATTGGTGAGACGATAATTCCGTCAGTGGTTCCGTCACCATCAGTATCTAACTGAGTACCGTTGTCGTCACCATCTGTTCTATCATCTGTATTATTTGTTGGTGTAGAAGAAGTAGGCAATGATGCTGGAGGCATAAATGAAATTCTATAATCTCCAGGAGCTAAACCTCCAAAGAAATAGTCTCCATTTGCATCAGTTGTTGTTGTTGCTACAACTACACCAGTATTTGCATCAATTAAATCTAAAGTAACTGTCTTACCTTTTTGGCCAATTCCAAGTTCACCTGGATCTTGAATACCGTTGTCGTTATCATCCGAGAAAATAGTCGAACCGATAGACATTTGGCAATCTTGACCTGTGATAGTTACTTCATCAGTTGCAATACAACCATTATTTCTCACTTCTACAGTGTATGTAATACTAGCAACACCTACTGGCAAATTCACCTGTGGGTTTGATATCGTAGTAGAAGAAAGATATGTAGCAGGACTCCATGTAATGTCTCCACCATTAGGAGCAACAAAAGCAGGAGTACCACCTATTTCTGTGTTAGTAGCTTGACAGATTGTTTGATCAGGACCTGCATTAGCAGTTACTGGTCCACCAATTATGATGTCCCAAGTATCTGTACTCTCACAACCTAAGTTTCCTGACTCTGCTACTAAAGTAACAGTTACTGTTGTTCCTTCTGCACTAGCAGGGAAAGAAACAACTTCAGTACAATCATCAGCGTCTCCATCAGCTGTAGTACCAGGTCCGAAGTCCCAGAGGTAAGTAGCTGTAGGATCACATGTAGGAATTGAGAAAGTATATCCTTGGTTACCGTCAGCTAGACAAACCAAAGTAGGACCATCAATACCTAAAACTGGAGCATTTTCTGCACCAACTGTAACTGTATCTTGACCTGCACAACCATTCTCATCAGTAATCACAAGTATGTAATCAGTTTCAACGATAGGACAAACATTAATTTCAAGAGTATTGAAATCTGGATCGTTATCAACTGTATTAACATACCAGTCAAAATTGACATTTCCTGAAGTGTTTGAATATTGAGCGGTGATATCGATACACGAACCTCTACAAATATTAACATCAGGAGATGCTGTTACTTGAACATCACAACCAAAAAATCCAAAGTCTAAACTGTGATCAGTTTGTCCAGGAATTCCTGTTGTTACACTAATCATTGGCTTATTCTGAGCAGGACCAGGAACACCTAGTGCTACAATAGTACCATCACTATCAATAAGGTCATCTCCACCTTGATTAGCTAATGTAATTTCATAATTGATTCCATTATAACTTAAGAATCCATCATTTGGAGTCGGAGTCGCAGGATCATCAATAGTATAATCATCAACAACTACATAATACTGAGTATTAGGCTCTAGATTTTGGAAGTAGTAATATCCATCTGCGTCTGTTGTAGTCGTCTGAGTACCACTTGGTCCTATTAACAACATAGTAACTCCAGCAACTGGCGTTTCACCTGGATCTTGGATACCATTTTTATTAGCATCAATCCAAACATAATCACCAATCTCAAGAGGTGCAGGATCACAAAGTACTTCAATATCTCCTAGACCATTCGCCTTACCAAATCCTTCCGGAGCACCTACGATATCTTGGAAAATCTCATAACCTTCAAAACTACTACCACTATAGGCATTAAATCTTGAGAATCCTTGAGAATATGCTCTTAATGGGTCATATACTGTAGAAAGAATCTCTCCAGAACCAGCAAATTTTGCTAAGGCACCAGTTGCACCTTCTGCGTGACAAAGTTTCTCATCACAGAAAAATTCACCACCGCCAGGTCCTTCATTGTTACCAGGTGCACATCCTACATCCGCGGGAACTGGTCCTCCAACTGGACTCATACCGTTGTTTTCTAGTAAGTATGTTCCATCTCCTGCTGGCCATAATTTCAAAATATCACCAGCTGCAAGACCAGAAACTAAAGTAGCCTGAGTTGGCTGGTAGTTTCTGAATCCCATTTGATCTGCATATCTATCTCTTACACCAACGATCATAGTCCCATCGACCTCAAAGTCAATATCTGCAATAATTGGCTGTGGATAGATTGAGCCTTGATAGACATCTGTCCAGCAATGCCAAGAATCACCAGGTCCTCCTGGTGCTTGTCCACAACCAAACGCAGACTCTCTTGTATAAGTAAAAGGAATATTCACAATAGGCTGAGGATTGAAACCTACACCAGGAAGGTATTCATAAATATATCCAACTGGAGGGCCTGCTTGGTCAGATTGACAGCTACAAGTACCTCCTGCGTAAACTTTTCCACCATAATACTTTAATCCAAAAGGTCGCCAATCGTCACCACATCCTGGATTAGGAATTGGAATAATTGCAGTTAAAGTCGGATTCGCTCCTCCAACTCCTACTTGGACTAATGTTTTATTAAACATATCAACTACATAGAGAGTTTGTCCATCATCAGAAATATCTATATCACCCATTCCCACTTTACCAACTTTATCAAATGCATCAGCATCAAAACTTGGTGACCCAGCATCAGCCGGAAGGTCTCTATCCAATACTTCACCTAGGTTAATTCCAAAGTCATTTACAAGGTCAACATATAGAGATGGCGCCCCTGCAGGCTTTGAAGAATAATCAAGTGTATAAATTGCACCAATCCCATCTGGTCCTAATCCAACATGTCTCTTTATATAAGCACTTGTAAAAACTCTTTTGTCATATCTGTCATAAGCAACACCATATAAGGATCCAACCTGAGCACCAACTGCATCATGATTAGGAATAGAATATCCTGCTCCTCCTGGAAATCCTGAATTTTGATAGTTAGTTGAAACAAGAGCATCTCTCATACCAGCAGTTCCACCTAATAATGGATCACCATTAATATAACATGGTACAACTACACATGGATCATCTGTGTGACAATAATCCGTTGGATTAGAAATTGCAAGATTTGCGTCACAAGTTGGACCGCAAATAAACCTCACTTCGGTATTATCAACATCTCCATGTGTTGTTACCTCATACGTTAATAATGAAGTCACAGCTTTATAATTGAATTCTAGCCTGTAACATTCTCCATTTGCAAATGAAACATTTGGAAATGAATAAAATCCATCTGCATCGGTAGTCGTAGAAGAAACTAATACACTATTTCCATTTGCATCTGCTCCATAAAGCTCAACTGGAATGCCACCATAAGTTTGTTGTACTTGGTTATTAATCGCATCATAGTTAAAGTCACCATAAACGAAACCAGCAATACCAGATTGACCAACAACAGGTACAACTGCAACTCCCGTATTAGTACATCCAGACGTTTGGTCATAGACCGTAACTGTATATGTACCAGCTGGAACTGAGGAAATTCCTGAGCCAGCAACACCATTACTCCATACATACTCTACGGCTTGTCCAGTGTTGATTACAACTGAACCATCAGTTCCACCACAAGAGGCAGGTGTAATTGTAAAATGGCTCTGATCCACAAAAGGCGGACGCTCTACTGTGATAGTAGCGCAATCTTGTCCTGTGCAACCATCTGTGTAAATGACACTAACACAAACTTGTTGGTCAATGCTAAATACTGGGTTGTTTGGATCAAAAGGAGGAAGAGTACCATTAAAAATAGTAAAATAGCTGTTCGACCCTGTATTCCAAGAATAGTCTGTTAGTGGATCGACAGTATCTTCACCATCTTCGACAGTCAAATAAATTGACTCTCCTTCACAAATAATTGTACCATCAGCCGGAAAGTCGTTACCTTGACTGATGACAATGTCACATTGGCCATTCATATTAAGACTAAATAAAAAACATGCCAAGAAAGTTAGCAAGCTTCCTGATTTAGCCATCATTCTCATGGCGGTTGAATTAAAACTCATCGTTAGATTAATTAGTAGTTATTAATAAGTTAAGTGTCAGCAATTGATAAGGTGTTAACATGATATACTTTTCCTTATCCGAATGGAAGACACACTCCCACTACAAAACCCCTACGTGTTTGAAAAAAAAAGAAAATTTATTTTTTGCTACAATGATATAAGTATGTCATGTGGATTTGACAAAAACATATTTAACAGTTATATATTAAATTTTTTTTGATATATAAATTTTCTTTATATATTTGTGCATTATACCAAAATCCGATCCTACCACTTGAATTCGATAGTAGTACCTAGATGAATTGACTTTTTAATTCAACTAAACTACTTACGTATGTTTTCTTACTTTGAGATAACTAGGTTGCGCTATGTGCTAAGCTTAGTTGTAACAATTTCCATTATTTCTCCCTTGTTTAGCCAACAAGCAGCTTTAGGAGATTTCTTATGGTATGATCTAAACAATGATGGTATACAAGATCCAGGTGAACCACAGCTCAATGGTGTTATTGTCGAAATCTATACAGAACTTGTCCCTGGAACTTACACTTTAGTTGGGCAACAAACATCAACTGCAGATGGAACATATTGCTTTACCGAAGACAACACTACATTCATACCTGGCAACACTTATTACTTAACAATTCCTAATCCAGTCTTAGAGCCTGGTACTGGTAATCCAACAACTGTAACTCTTCAAGATGCAGGTCCTCCAAGTTTTACTCAAGACTTAGTAGACTCCGATGCATTTATTGCAGGCTTTGGTCCATTCATTGGGCAGCCTACAATTGAGTTTGTCGCCACTGCTGGTTTTGCAGAAGTGAAATCTTTAGATTTTGGATTCTATACATTATGTGCGGATTTAGAAATAGAAATACCGCCAATCTTTTTTGCTTGCGAAGGCGAACAGATCAATGTTGTTGCAGATGTCACTGGCGCGACAGGCAATACTCAGTTTGATTGGAGCACTGGAGATGTCACAACTGTGAATGAACTCACAATCACTGCAAGTACTTCACAAGTCTACTCTGTAACTGTGACCGATGACCTAGGTTGTTCAGCTTCTGCAGAAACCTACTTTGAAGTAGAGCGATGTCCACTAGATCTCTCATTGACAAAGACAGTAGATTTAATGGATGTACTTCTTCCAGGAGATATTGCTGAATTTACAATATCTGTTTGTAATGAAGGTGAGTCGGTTGTTGATAGTATAGAGGTGTATGACTACCTTCCTAATGGTTATATCCTAACAGACCCAGCATGGACAATAATTGCAGCTACTGCAACCCAGGTAACTGCAAATATTGAATTGAGTATTTCTAATGGTGGTCTTCCTCCACAAGGTTTAGAGCCTGGATTATGTATAGACATACCACTCCTTGCAGAGATAGACCCATGTGCTGGTGCAGGTAATACTATAAATACAGCATTGATAAATTTTGCAAGTGACCTTTACGGCTTTCAAGATGATGTGGATAGTAGTCCTGGTGCGGCCATACTGGATGAAGATGATACCGATGCAATAGCAGCCCCTATATTTGACTTAGCCCTAAGAAAAGTAATAACCTCCGGTCCTGGACCACATTGTGTCGGAGATGTGATAACTTTCGATATAGAAGTTATTAACCAAGCGAGTGCCGTTGCTTCAGATATCACCATTATAGATTATCTGCCTGAAGGATTGACATTCAATGAAGCAGACAATGGTGGATGGACATATGATCCAGTAGGAGAGATAGCATCTTTCCAAATTCCGGGTAATTTGAATGCGGGAGAATCTATTTTCATTCCAATTAGTCTTGTAGTTGGCTGCGGAACAACAATTGATGCTTGGACCAACATTGCAGAAATCTACTCTGCTGAAGATCAATTTGGACAAGATATGTCATTCTTTGATTTAGATAGTCAGTATGATGACATACCAGACAACGATATTGGTGGTACTCCACTCTCAATGGAAGATGATCATGTTGATGATAATGGCGCAGATAAAGATGGCAACTTCATAACAGATGAAGATGACCATGACCCAGCATTAGTTCCAATATTTGATTTGGCCCTCAAAAAAGAAGTAGCTACACCAGGCCCTTACGACTATGGACAAAATGTAACATTTAATATTACTGTATGTAATCAAGGTAATATTGTCGCTAGAGATATTGACATTGTTGACTACATACCAGCAGGTTATACATTCCACCCTACTGCAAACAGCCCAATGTGGTCTCAAATGGGAATGACTGCAAGTACAATGACAATTGGTCAGCTACCACCTGAAGAGTGCACAATAGTACCATTAGTACTGATTGTAAATCAAACAAATGGTGGTCCGAAAGACTGGACTAACTATGCAGAGATTACAGGCGCATTTGATAATCTTGGAATGGACATGACTAACAACGATATGGATTCTACTCCAGGATCAAACACTGCTGACGAACAAGCAGTATGTCTTGGCGATCCTGATGATGACAATCTGGATGGCAAAGGTCCAAAGATGGGAGAAGATGAAGATGATCATGATCCTGCTGGAATTACGATTATTGACTTAGCATTAAGAAAAAATTTACTTACCGCAGGACCTTATGCTTATGGAGATTTACTCACCTATCAAATAGAGGTATTTAACCAAGGTAGCGATACAGTTGCAAGTGTTGGCATTATCGATTATTTCAATGAAGGACTTGCATTGACAAATACAAATTTCCCAATGTGGGAAAATGGTATTAATCCAAATACTGCGACAACAAAACTTAAAGATTTACCTCCGGGTGAAAGTGAAATCGTTACTATCGAATTCGTCTTGTCAAAGAGCATGGATTTGACAGCATGGGACAACTGTGCTGAAGTCTACTACATGGAAGATTCTGATTGGGTGGATCTCTTAGATGAGGATAGCACACCAGATGACATCAATGGTAATGATATTGGAGGCAATGTAAACACTCCAGAAGATGACGAAATAAATGACAATGGTGCTGATCTTGATGGTGACGGTGTCACTGATGAAGATGATCATGATTGCGATAGAATAACTGTCTATGACTTGGCGCTCACGAAAACTACAACAATCACAGGCCCATTCGACTACGGACAAGTTATTCCATTCACAATTACAATTTGCAATCAAGGTAACGGCATTGTTGACCAGGTCAATGTCCAAGATTATATTCCTCCTGGCTTTGCGATTGTGCCAGATGCAAATTGGACAGCTGCTGGACTACATGTAACAGGTCAAATCATACCTGGACAGTGTATTACAGTACCTCTCGAGATGACTTTAGAACAAGTAGAATGTCCTGAAGAAATCTCTTGGTACAATTATGCGGAAATCATCAGTTATGTTGATGAAGATGGAATTACTCGTACAAGTGATCTAGACAGTGATCATGGCTCGGATACTGGTTATGAGAGATCCGTTCTTCTGGGTGATGATTTTGATGACGATATTGATGGATGTGGAGCAATTGAAAATGAGGATGAAGATGATCACGATGTGTCAGGTCTTGATATCTATGATCTAGCTCTCAGAAAAACAAGCAATCAAGTTGGTCCTGCAAAATATGGTGATGTTATTACATTCACAATTGATGTAATCAACCAAGGATCTCAACCGGTTAGAGATGTTAGTGTCATTGATTATTTTCCAGATGGATTTACTTTCTTACCAAGTAATGCAGGGGTTTGGTCCTCTGTTTCAAATTCGAATATAGCTAATGCAACCATCGACTATATTGAACCATGTGAGACATCAAGTCTTACCATTCAATTGATGGTCAGCAAATCCACTGCTCTCAATGACAATTGGATAAACTATGCCGAAATACAATCATTCAAGGATATTGACTTTGTAGATGTTTCTAACCTTGATGTAGATAGCACACCTGATGGTTCTCAATCTAATGATATTGGGGGTACACCTGATTCGCCAGAAGATGATCACATTGCTGATAGCGGAGACGATTATGACGGCGATGGCATTACTGATGAAGATGACCATGATCCAGAAAGAATTGCTGTTTATGACGTGGCAATGATTAAGACATTAGATACTCCTGCGCCATATACTTATGGACAGACTCTTGACTTCACAGTGACGATCTGCAACCAAGGAAATGAAGATCTTGACCAAGTAACAATTCAAGACCATATTCCTGCTGGATTATCTCTAGTGGCTGATGCAAATTGGACTGCTGCTGGAGTGCATGTGAGTGGCATAATTCTTCCAGATGAATGTGTTGATGTCCCTCTACAAATGATTGTGAATCAACTCGAGTGCAGTGATCAAGAGAGTTGGATAAACTATGCTGAAGTCATGAGCTATGTTGATGAAGATGGTGTAACTCAGACCATGGATGCAGATTCAATGCATGGATCTGATTCAGAGTATGAAAATGCTGTACAACCAGGTGATCCATTTGATGATGATCTCTTTGGCTGTGGTGAAGGTGTATCGGAAGATGAAGATGATCATGATGTTGCAGGTATCGAAGTATTCGACCTAGCATTAAGAAAGACATTAACTACTGCTGGACCATTCAAGTTTGGCAATACTGTCACCTTCCAAATTGAGGTATTCAACCAAGGAAGTGAAACAGTGAGGAATGTTGAAATAGTGGACTATATACCAGTAGGAATGTCCTACTTATCAAGTAATGTAATGCCTTGGACTTCTGTATCCAACTCAAATATGGCATCTGCTACAATTGATCAAATCGAGCCTTGTGAAAGTGCCGTACTAACGCTTGATCTCATGCTAACTAAGAGCGTTGCTGCAGGAGACAATTGGATAAATGAAGCTGAGATTAAATCCTTTATGGATGAAGACCTGAATGTGGTTTCTGATCTCGACTTTGATAGTACGCCTGATAGTACTCAAGGTAATGACATTGGTGGCAATACCGAAACTTGCGAAGACAATGAAATACACGACAATGGTGCGGATCTAGATGGGGATGGATGTACAGATGAAGATGATCATGACCCAGAAAGAATACCTATCTATGATGTGGCGATGATTAAGACTTTAGATACTCCTCCACCACATCAATACGGCCAGACTCTTGACTTTACGATTACTATCTGTAATCAAGGTAATGAAGATCTTGACCAAGTGACTATTCAGGATCATATACCAGCAGGACTTACCCTCATCGCAGATGCGAATTGGACTGCTGCTGGGGTCTATATTTCAGAAATTATAGCACCAGACGATTGTATAGATGTACCACTTCAGATGACAATCAATCAGCTTGTCTGTAGTGATCAAGAAAGCTGGATTAACTATGCGGAAGTGGTGAGTTATGTCGACGAAGATGGAGTTACTCAAAATATGGATGCTGATTCAATGCATGACTCAGATAATGATTATGAAAATGCAGTACAGCCAGGTGACACGTTTGACGATGATCTCTTTGGCTGTGGTGAGTCTGAGGGTGAGGATGAAGATGATCATGATGTAGCAGGTATCGAAATCTATGACCTAGCACTAAGGAAGACCAATGTCACAGCTGCACCATACAAGTATGGAGATGTAGTGACATTCTTTATTGACGTAACGAACCAAGGAAGTGAGACAGTCAGAAATGTTGTAGTAGTAGACTATATAGATGATGGTATGCAATTCGCTACTTCGAATACGATGCCTTGGAGCACTATCTCTGGGTCGAATATGGCGTCAGCAACGATTGACGAATTGACACCGTGCCAAACAGTCACTTTACCTGTACAATTTGTTCTACTCAAGAATACAACTAACGGTGACAATTGGATTAACGAGGCAGAAATCAAGTCGTTCATGAATACAGACTTGGAAGATGTCAGTTTACTTGATTTTGATAGTACACCAGATGCAATATTAGGTAATGATATTGGAGGAACTCCAGAAACTTGCGAAGATGGAGAGATCAATGATAGTGGGACTGATCTAGATGGAGATGGCTGTACGGATGAAGATGATCATGATCCAGAAAGAATACCTATCTATGATGTGGCGATGATTAAGACCTTGGATACTCCAGCTCCGCATCAATATGGCCAGACTCTAGACTTTACGATTACGATCTGTAATCAGGGTAATGAGATGCTTGATCAGGTGACAATTCAAGATCACATTCCTGCAGGTTTATCTCTCGTTGCTGATGCAAACTGGACAGCTGGTGGACAGCATGTTACAGGACTCATAGCACCAGATGAGTGTATTGATGTTCCTCTCCAGATGACTATTAATCAGCTTGTGTGTAGTGATCAAGAAAGTTGGATAAATTATGCAGAAGTGGTGAGCTACGTCGATGAAGATGGAGTAACTCAAAACATGGATGCTGACTCAATGCATGATAGTAATAATGCCTATGAAAACGCTGTACAGCCAGGCGATGCATTTGATGATGATCTCTTTGGTTGTGGTGAGTCTGAAGGTGAAGATGAAGATGATCACGATGTGGCTGGAATAGAAATCTATGACTTAGCATTGAATAAGACGACGACGAGCACAGGACCATACAAGTATGGTGATATTGTGACTTTCAATATCGAGGTATTTAATCAAGGTAGTGAGACTGTTAAGAACATTCTGATTACTGATTATATTCCTGATGGAATGGCCTTTATGGCATCAAATGCTGCCACATGGTCTTCTGTTTCTAACTCGAATTTAGCTACAGCTACAATCGAAGAATTGGAGCCTTGCGAAAGTGAAATACTGACTATTGATCTCAGGTTGACAAAGAGTGTTTTGGCGGGAGATAACTGGATCAATGAAGCTGAGATAACAACGTATACTGATGAGAATTGGAATCCAGTTGCAGATCAAGATTTTGATAGCACAATTGATGGCATCCAAGGAAACGATATTGGAGGTACTGCTGAAACTTGTGAAGATGACGAGATTCATGATAATGGTGCTGATTTGGATGGTGATGGTTGCACTGACGAAGATGATCATGATCCAGAAAGGATTCCTATTAATGATGTGGCACTAATCAAAGAATTGCTTACTCCTGAACCAGCGGGGGGATTCAATTATGGTGATGTACTCACTTTCAGAATTACAGTATGCAATCAAGGTAATGAGAGTCTGACTGATATTCTTGTTCAAGATCATTTACCTCCAGGACTTGCTTTTGTTCCAAATAATGGATGGACTGCAGGTGCCACTTATACCTTTGATATTATCACGCCTGATGACTGTAAGACAGTAAATCTTGATGTTACAATTGTCAAGACTGACGGCGGAGAAGAAGACTGGATTAACTATGCTGAAATAGTGAGTTATGTCGATGAAGATGGAGTAACTCAGAACATGGATGCAGACTCAATGCATGATAGCAATAATGCTTATGAAAATGCTGTACAACCAGGTGATCCATTTGATGATGATCTCTTCGGTTGTGGAGAGTCTGAAGGCGAAGATGAAGATGACCACGATGTGGCAGGCATTGAGATTGTTGACCTTGCCTTAAGGAAGACAACTACTCAAACTGGTCCATTCAAACTTGGAGATGTTGTGTGCTATGATGTTGAAGTATTCAACCAAGGTAGCATGAAAGTAACAGAGGCTAGGATTGCTGATTACATTCCAAATGGTCTCAATTACCTTTCTTCAAATTTTCCAACATGGGATACAGATCCGACTGGATTACTAGCGATTGGAAAGGTGAAAAACCTCATGCCAGGTGATAGTGAAATCATTGAAATATGCCTCGAAGTTGACAAATACTTTGTCGAAGGAAGTGGTGATACTGCATGGGATAATATTGCTGAGATTTACTACATGGAAGATGACAATTGGAATAATCTGACTGATATAGACAGTCAGCATGATGTCATTCCAGATAATGATTGTGGTGATGGTGTCCAAACTCCAGATGATAATGAAATTGACGAGTGTGGATGCGAAGCAGATCCAGATGAAGATGAAGATGATCATGATCCAGAAAGAATCGAAATCTTCGATTTGGCTCTTATTAAAACTATTGATACGCCAGAGCCATATGCCTACTGTCAGGATATCACATTTACCATTACAGTATGTAATCAAGGTAATGAACCAGCGACTCAAATTGGTATCACAGATCATATTCCAGCAGGATATGATTATGACCCAGCGATTAATGGTGCATGGAGCGGAGCATTCCCTACTATCACTACGACTGTAGCTGGACCGCTAATGCCTTCAGAATGTATTGATATTCCTTTGATTCTTAAGGTCAATAACACTTCTGGTGGTTATACTGATTGGACAAATTATGCTGAGATTACGAGCGCTGCAAATAGAAATGGTATTGACAGGACAAATTGGGATCTTGATAGTACACCTAACAGCAATGCGGCTCACGAATTAGCTATCCAGGCTGGCGATCCAGATGACGACAATCTTGATGGTTGCGGACCAAGCAGAACTGAAGATGAAGATGATCATGACCCAGCTGGAATTGAAGTATTTGACTTGGCACTAGATAAAAGAATCTTAACTCCAGGCCCTTATGATTGGGGAGATACTGTATGTTATAAGATTACAGTCTATAACCAAGGTAATCTAGATGCTAGAAATATCGGATTGATTGATTATCATCCAGTTGGTCTGGAGAATGTCATCAATAACTACCCTACTTGGGATTATGATGGTACAGATAGAGAGTCTACTCATATGATTATGGGGCCATTAGCTCCTGGTGATAATGTAGATGTTGACATTTGTCTTGAGGTACAGAAGTTGAAAAACGATGAAGACGCATGGGATAATAGAGTCGAAATATACTTCGCAAAAGATATCGACTTTATCACGCGTGATGACATTGATAGCAGCCCTGACTTTGTTGTCGGAAATGACATTGGTGGCCGTCCATGGACATTAGAAGACAATTATATTGATGACGATGGAACGGATTGCGATAATACGAACATTGCACTTTGTCGATTTGATGAAATAGGTATAGTTGATGAAGATGATGAAGACGTAGCAAGAATCGAAATACCTGACTTAGCATTGAGGAAACGACTATTAACTCCAGCACCTCATCAATATGGTGATTTGTTTGAGTTTGATGTTTGTCTTTTCAATCAAGGTAATGAAGATGCGAATAACATTGAAGTAACAGATTACTTGCCTGATGGCTATGTATTTGATCCGCTTCTCAATCCAGGTTGGAGCGAGCTTGCGAATGGTGATTTACAATACACTTATGCTGGTCCATTGGCGGCTGTCGATAGTGTTTGCATTCCATTGTTCCTTGAGTTTGTCTGCACTTTTGGTGGAGAGAAAGATTGGATAAATTATGCTGAAATAACGAATTTTGAAGGACGTGAATGTTCATTCCCTGATGGTGGATTCCCTTATGAAAATAGAAATGATTGGGAAATGGATAGCACGCCTGGATCTAACTCTGAATGGGAGCAAAATGTTGAGATACCACTCTACAATGATCCACTTGAATTAGCATTCCCATGGGATGATGAAATCTGTGGATGTGGACCTCTATATGATCAAGATGAAGATGATCACGATCCAGCAGGAATTGAAGTCTATGACCTAGCAATTCTCAAGGATGAAATCTCTACTGGTCCATACATCTATGGTGACATCGTACAATATGATTTTATTGTTTACAATCAAGGTAGTACTGATGCTTTTGAAGTAGAGGTTACTGACTATATACCATGTGGATTAGAGTTTGTTCAGGATGACAGAAACGAAGACTGGATCTTTAGTCCATTCGAGGATCTTGCTATGACAACAGTCCCTGACTCGATTCTGCCAGGAGATAGTTATATTCAGCCTATATTCTTTAGAGTTGTACCATGCTGTGATGAACCAATTGCAATCAATTGGACAAATACTGGCGAGGTCAGTGATGGAGAGACAGAATACCTCTATGATGCTATTGATATTGATAGTACTCCTGATACCATTAATCAGGAGACTAATGTTATCGATGATGCATTGAAGGATCCAACGGATGAAGATGATCATGATATTGAAAAAGCTGAAGTATTTGATTTGGCTCTGAGGAAGACAACAACCTATGTTGATCTTGAATTAGATGATCCAAATACTTTCACAATCACGGTATTCAACCAAGGTAATATGGTTATCCAAGATGTGACTGTTGTAGACTACCCAAGCAGTGCTTATCAGTTTACGACATCAATCAATCCGGGTTGGACAACTGGATCAACAGGCTACCTCTATTACACGTTTGAGGATATTTTCCTTCAACCAGGTGACAGTATCAAAGTAGATATAAATCTGACACTAGATGCTAGTCTTGTCACACAGCTTGAAGATCAGTATAACTGTGCAGAAATTGTATCATTTACGGATGAGTTTGGCAATGATCAATCAGCAAACGATGCTGACAGTGTGCCAGATGATAATCCATCAAACGATAATGTGGTGATACCAGGTGATCAAGATGATGATGAGATTAAAGAAAATGGACCGAAACTGAATCCATTTGAAGATGAAGATGACAAGGATGTTGCTGATGTACAAGTACTAGGAAAGATTGGAGATTGGGTATGGATAGATTGCAATGGTAATGGCATCCAAGATATTGGAGAAATAGGTCTTGAAGGAGTCAGAGTAGATCTTGTTGATGCATGGAATATTGTGATCAGATCTGTCTACACTGATGCCAATGGAAGATACCTCTTTGAGCTTGTGCCTCCAGGCGATTACTTCGTGAGATTTACTCTACCTAGTGGGTATGAATTTACATTCCCTAATGTGGGTACATCTGAGTATCATGATAGTGATGTTGACAATAGCAATGGCCCAGGAACAACTGCTGTAGAAAACATTGCTGGTAGAGAATGTGATCTGGAATCATTTGATGCAGGAGTCTACGAGTGCATTGAGATAGGTCAATACGTCTGGTATGACTCTAACGAAAATGATATCCAGGAAGCAACAGAAAATGGAATTAATGGAGTGAAAGTTGAGCTCTACAGATTAGAGAATGGCAACTTCATTCTTTGGGATTATCTCTTTACTGGACCTGAACCAGGCACTGCAAGTGGAGATGGTTACTACAAGTTCTGTACTGCTCCAGGTACATACTACCTGAAGTACATTGTATCTGGTTATGGTTTAGTACCTGTAACACCTAACAATGCAAACGATAACGAAGATAGCGATGTCACTGGTGCTAATGGTATCAACACCACGAATACAGTTACCGTAGATTGTAATGGTGAGTACTGTAACATTAATGCAGGCTTCCAAGCTGAAGCAGTACTTGGTAATAGAGTATGGCAAGATGATAACGGTAACGGTATGCAAGATGCACCAGAGCAAGGTATGCAAGGAGTCCAGGTCAGACTGTATGACATGAATGGAAGCATGGTTGATCAGGTGAATACGGATAGTGATGGCTACTTCCAATTCGACTTGCTTCCTGCTGGAGATTATTACCTACAGTATAACCCAACTGCTGGGTTTGTAGCATCTCCAAGCAACATGGGAGGTGATGACACTATGGATAGTGATATCGATCATTCATACGGTTATAATACTACGAGCATGATTACTTTGACTCCAGGCGATAATGAAGAGACATTTGATGCTGGTTTCTACCAATCAACAATCTTATCATTATCTGATGTTTCCCTTGAAGGTAGACATGATAATGGTGTCAATTTACTTGCGTTCCAGGTTAATCAAAATGATCTTGTAAAGACATTAGAAATTTACAGAGCTGTAAACAACGATGACTTTAAGATTATTGCATCTCTTGACGCTACTGACAATACTTCTGAAGGTTACAATTTTGTTGATGATGAGGTCTCAGCTAATGGTACCTACTACTACAGAATTAATGCTAATCTAGAGAATAGTGATGTAGAGTATAGTAATGTTGTCGCAATAGACATTATGACAGATGAGCAAAGTAATCAAGGATCATTCACAATCAGTCCTAACCCTTCTAATGGTGATGTCTGGATAAGAGGCAAGAATCATATGTTGGATGGCCAGTTTGAGGTGATTGTTGTTAACGCAAATGGACAGAGCATTTACAATAATTTGATACAGAATGCATCAAATGAAGAGAATTATAGACTTGATCTTACTCACCTTCCTTCAGGAATGTATGAGGTACAGATCTCGTCACAAAATGGCAATGGAAACTACCGCATTCTAATCATGGATTAAAATCGAATAGCGATGCTTGGCTGGCATCACTAAGGTCTCAAAGTGAAAGGGTTGCTCGCATAGAGTAACCCTTTTTTTATGCGTCAGATTGATCGTTCAATCGATCGAACATATTATTAATTTTCTCCATCTCATCCAACGTATCATCTATATAAAATTGGACATCAGGAATCCTCCTAACATGTCTCCTAATCCTTGTCACCAAGGCTTGTTGCAATCTATATTTATGCTCTCTCATCAAGAGCAGAACCTCTTGCTTATCTTCAGCGTTGAAGACGCTTACATAAATTTTTGCTATACCAAGATCTGAAGACATTCTCACTTCAGTCACAGTTACAAAAGCGCCGCTAAAAATGAAAGGGCCTTCACTCTGCAGTACTGTACCAAAGTTGCGTTTGATCAACTCTCCAACTTGTAATTGTCTCTTGCTTTCTTTCACTTCTATTACATTGATTGATTATTATAAAAGTAGAGAATTGAAAAGAGTTCAAAGTCATAGCATACAATTTTTACGCATTATCTTTAAGACAAAGAATATATTCCGGCAAGAATAGTGAATAATCCTCTAGATACACCAATCGAATTCCTGAAAGGCGTTGGTCCTTCCAGAGCCAAATTATTGACAAGCGAATTAGGTATCCGGACATGGAAAGACATGCTCAGACACCTACCCTTTCGGTATGTAGACAAAACCCAAATTTTCACAATTGCTGAGGCAAAACAAAGTGAAGAAGCAGTCCAGTTCAAAGCTGCGGTGAGAAGTATTTCTATGACCAAAGGTAGATATAAAAAGAGACTCATCGTCACACTTCAAGATAGTACTGGAACACTTCGTGCGAACTGGTTTCAGGGTATTAAATGGGTAGCTGAAAAGCTGCAGGAGGGAAGCATTTATTTGTTTTATGGTAAGATCAATAATTACAAAGGCCAACTCTCATTGAATCATCCTGAGTTCGAGCCATTTAACCAGAACTCAGTAGCAAGTCGCGCTTTGGAACCAGTCTATCCATCCACTGAGAATTTGACAAAATTTGGTCTTGAATCGAAGGTGAAAAGGAATTTAATCAAGCAGATCTTTGCACAAATCAAACCAGAACATATTCCAGATTACCTAGGTCCACATTATGCCCAAAAGCTAAAACTTATTTCAAGAGCTAAGGCCTTATACTCTATTCATTTCCCCAAAGATGACAGTGCTCTACAAGCAGCTAGGAAACGGATAAAGTTTGAAGAACTTTTCTTTCTTCAAATGGGTATGTTATTCAATAAGGAACAACGCAAAGCAAGACTCAAAGGAGCGAAATTTGAAGTGGTAGGCGACAAATTCCACAAATATTTTAAAGAAAAAATACCCTTCGAACTGACTGGGGCTCAGAAGCGAGTTATCAAAGAAATCCGTAATGATTTGGGCTCTGGAGTACAAATGAATAGATTGCTCCAAGGCGATGTTGGATCAGGAAAAACAATGGTCGCGCTTCTTGTTATGCTTATAGCTATTGATAATGGATACCAAGCATGTATGATGGCGCCAACAGAAATACTTGCACAACAACATTACACCTCTATTCGAGAGGCAATGAAGGGCATGGGTATCCATGTTGGTTTTCTCTCAGGAAGTGTAAAAGGAAATAAAAGAAAAGAGATTCTCAAGCTTTTGAAAGAAGGTATTATCCACATTCTGATTGGCACGCATGCGCTTATTGAAGATTGGGTGGTATTTAAGAATCTTGGCATTGCAATCATAGACGAACAGCATAGGTTCGGTGTTGCACAAAGAGCAGCGCTTTGGTCAAAGTCCGAATCACTTGCACCACACATTTTAGTCATGACAGCCACACCAATTCCTCGAACGCTAGCATTGACTGCTTATGGAGATCTGGATGTGTCGGTTATTGATGAACTCCCACCTGGTAGGAAGCCAATCAAAACCATCCATATGTATGACACCAAGAGGTCTGAACTGAATCACTTCTTAGAGTCAGAAATTCAAAAAGGTAGGCAAATCTATATAGTCTATCCACTGATCGAAGAAAGCGCCAAGTTAGATATACAAAATCTTGAAGAAGGGTTCCAGCGTTTAGTCCAGCGATTCCCACAACCTGATTATCAAATTAGCATAGTGCATGGTCGACTCAAACCAGATATGAAAGAAGCTGAAATGCAGAGATTTGTCAGAGGAGAAACCCAACTTATGGTGGCAACTACTGTGATAGAAGTCGGCGTTAATGTCCCTAATGCAAGTGTAATGGTCATTGAAAATTCAGAACGTTTTGGACTCTCTCAGTTGCATCAATTAAGAGGTCGGGTAGGTAGAGGCTCCGAGAAATCCTATTGTATTCTTATGTCTGGTTATAACCTTTCGGTAAATGGTAAAAAGAGACTAGATACGATGGTGAGAACTCAAGATGGGTTCGAAATTTCAGAAGTTGATCTTCAACTACGAGGACCGGGAAATATAGAGGGCACGCAGCAAAGTGGAGTGATTAATCTACAAGTTGCCAACATCGTTAAAGACCAACAATTAATGGTTTATGCTAGGGACTTTGCTCAAGCGATTCTGCTTGAAGATCCAGGGCTGAAATCTGAGATTAATCGACCTATTCATAGCAAGTTAGCGAGCTTAAAAAACTATAGAAAACATTGGGGTAGAATATCATAAAAAAAGCCCTGCAGTTAACAGAGCTTCAATAAACACTTATTTGATAAGGTCTTATCCCATTGCCTTTTTGATAAAACCGATAATACTCATCAAGACACCGCCTCCGACTAATCCACCTCCAACACTACCTAGTATACTCGTTAAATCCATACTGCCACTTGCAGCAGCTGCACCCATCGCAGGTGACAACATACCTAGAAGCTTACCTCCTATGCCTCCACCAGCAATTCCAGCTACAGAATTCCAAAGAGTGCCTAGGGAACTTCCTTTGAGTAATGACCCTGCTACATTACCTCCTACAGCTCCGCTTAATAATTGAATAATTAATGCTAACATGTTTAAAAAGTTTGGTTCATAATATCTGAAATTAACAAATATTTTGAATAAAGATATATTTATAGCTAATAATTGGGCATTTACAGATAGTTAAATATCTCTATGTATTAGCCATTCAAACAAGTGTAGAGAATTGACTTACCTTTGATAGCATGACAAAAAATCCTTCATTTCCCAACAGTAATCAATGGTTGCCGATAACCGCCAAAGAGGTTGCTCAACGTGGTTGGGAAGAATTGGATGTCATAATCATTTCTGGAGATGCCTATGTTGATCACCCAGCATTTGGGTCAGCAGTCATTGGGCGAATCATAGAATCTGAAGGGCTCAAAGTTGCGATAGTCCCGCAACCAAATTGGCAAGATGACCTCAGAGACTTCAAAAAAATGGGACGCCCAAAGTATTTTTTTGGAGTTACCTCAGGCTGTATGGACTCTATGGTCAATCATTACACAGCCAATAAAAGAAAACGATCAACAGATGCCTATACTCCTGGAGGAAAATCTGGATTTAGACCTGATTATGCTGTTGAAGTTTACACAAAGATCTTGAAGTCAATCTACCCTGATGTTCCAGTCCTTATTGGAGGTATTGAAGCCTCTTTACGTAGAGTAACACACTATGATTATTGGGAGGACAAATTATTCCCCAATATACTGTCAATGTCAGGGGCTGATTTATTAGTCTATGGCATGGGTGAAATGCCTTTAAGGCAGATCATTCGGCGAGTGAAGCAAGGAGAGACATTTGATAAACTGACAGACATTAAGCAAACAGCTTATCTGATTGGTAGAAAAGCAGATGCAAATGAGTATCCAGACTGGGAAGATCTCACTTTGTCATCCCATGAGAAATGTCAGCGCAAAAAAGAAGCCTTTGCAGCTAACTTTAAGCACATCGAGCAAGAGTCTAATAAGGTCAAGGCCCGTAGGTTACTGCAAGAAGTAGGAGACCACAAAATTGTGATAAATCCTCCGTTTCCGCCAATGACCGAATCAGAGATTGATGGTTCATTTGATCTCCCATTTACGCGACTGCCACACCCAAAATACGCTAAGCGTGGTGCTATTCCTGCATATGAAATGATTAAGTTCTCCATCAATATGCATCGTGGATGTTTTGGTGGATGCAGCTTCTGTACCATCTCCGCACATCAAGGCAAGTTTGTTGCAAGTAGATCAGAAGAATCTATTCTCAAAGAGGTGGATCAGGTCACGAAAATGCCTGATTTCAAAGGATACATTAGTGATTTAGGCGGACCGTCTGGAAATATGTACAAAATGAAGGGTAAGGTCCAAGAGATCTGTGATCGTTGTGTCGCTCCCTCTTGTATCCATCCTGTAGTCTGCTCTAATCTAGATACTTCTCATAAGGCAATGACACAGCTTTATAAAAAAGTAGACGCTCATCCAGAAGTAAAGAAGGCATTCGTCAGCAGTGGAATAAGATATGACTTGCTGGTAGATAGCTACAATAAGAATAATGATGGAAGTCTTGATGAATACATGGATCAATTAGTCGGAAACCATGTCTGCGGAAGATTAAAAGTAGCTCCAGAGCACACTTCTGATGACACTCTTCGAGTAATGAGAAAGCCCTCTTTTAAACACTTCCATGCGTTCAAAAAGAAGTTTGATCACTACAATAAAAAACATGGGTTAAAACAACCTTTGATACCCTATTTCATCTCTAGTCATCCTGGTAGCACTGAAGAAGAGATGGCAAATCTTGCTGCTGAGACTAAAGATATGGGATTCCGATTAGAACAAGTTCAAGACTTCACTCCTACCCCAATGACGGTCGCAACAGTAATATACTATACTGGACTTCATCCGTATACATTGCGATCTATTTACACTGCCAAAACCAAAAAAGACAAATTAAATCAGCATCTCTTCTTCTTTTGGTACAAACGTGAAAACTACCACAAAATTAGAGATAAACTCAGGTCAATTGGAAGGGAAGATTTAGTAGACAAACTACTACATGACAGGAAGAAACAAGTCAAAAACTCCATCCTGAAACAAAAGGCTAAACATCGAAAAAAACGGAAGCGATAATCTATTGTGTTCTTGCAAAAGATAATTGCTCTTGAAGCGTCTCTACTGAGGCTTTCCATTGTCCTACTGTTGGAGCATCATTATGCAGATCACTGGCTTGTTGTACAGCAGCTTCAATCTGATCTGTCCAATCCTCTATTTGCTGGTTGACATTATCTTGACTGAAAACAGTCGCCAGAAACTCTTCTTTTATTTGAGCATATTCGTCATCATACAAAGTCCATGTGTGCGTGAGTTTGTCACAGGCTGCTGATCGTTGTTCAATGAAAGTCCAAAAAGATGAAGCAAAGGGTTCGCAATCATTAGATATCTCTCCCCAATCATCTGGGATATGTACTACTGCATTATTAGCTGAGATAATATTATCAAAAGCATTGTCTAAGTCCCATGGTATCAATCTAAGCTTCTGATCAGTAGGATCTTCATACCAGTAATAATTGTGGTTACCACAATCTCCTCCTCCACAGTACCAATGAAAAGGTCCATCATCATGTCTGATGACCCTATCAATAACAGAGTAGGTCAATATCTCCTCTAAATCATTATAGGTTTCTACTATTGATTGTAATGCGCTTTCGTCTTCTTCTGTGGCTAAAGCTTCTCCAAAAGCCTCCATTAATACAGTATTTTGTAACTCTTCATTCGTTTTAAGACCATTAATCAAAAACCCAGTGGGTGTTGGTTCACCAGCATCTGTAATTGGCCAAACTTCTTTGTAGATATTACCGTCAGAATTGGAGTAATTGTGCTTTGCAAATCTGCCATCAATATTTTCTACAAGGGCAAATATCCCATTATACTCACCATTAATAATCAGTCTAGCATGAACACATCTTGGTGCAGGAATATCCATCTCTCTGAACAACCAATAGCCCAGCCTATCTCTCAATAGCGAATTATCGAGGTTCATAGCGTGGAATTGAAGTTTTCTAAGTCCATAAAACTTTGCATCTTCCTCTTCCCAGTTGATCTTTACTTTCATAGAAAGCTTAGTACAGGTCTTATGCCCAGAAGGATTTCCTAGGCTAAAATTCGAGACACATCCCGCAAAAGCTCCTATTGATCCCTTATATCTTATCCCTACTGGACTCAATGTATCTCCCTGAAATACTAGAATACCCTCCACATATTGCTCTGCAGCAGGATCCGAATTGATAAGTGCTAGATTTGAACCGGGGATGATGAGTTCATAAGTATAGAGTGAGTCTTGATTGAATAAGTAATCAGAATCTAAGTTGAGGTATTGAGCATCAGGATTCTGTGTCTGATTATCGACTTGAACCAAAGGAATTTGAGTCATTTCATCTTTACAACCAAGAAAGCAACATAAGTATAATAGACCTAAACTCAATTGCTTCATTCTCTTAATGTATGAATATTGGATACGCAAAAGTCTGATTGTGGTTAGAGAGTTTTAAAATATACGTGCCTGAGTTCAAAGACTCTAACGATAAAGTATGTCTGTCACAGTCAATTCTACTTGACTTTAACACCTTACCCTCTGAGGAAATTAGTGTTATCTTAAAGTTTTTGGCTTCATTAATTTCAACAAATGAGGAGGCTGGATTGGGATAAATGGAAATCTCTGAGTCTTGTAAAATAGCAGTATTTGAAAGTTCATTATCTTCACAACTCCCAGGCATGTTACTATCCATCCATGCCAATCGTTCTGTAATCCAGCTTTTTAAATATTCAATTTCTTCATCATATGTTTGTGGGAATGGGTCTGGCTCTATCCATATTTCTTCGCCAATAAATTCCCATAAATCAAAGTTCCTAATCCTGGCTTGTTCAATAAATTGTTCATGATTTGTAATCCATTGATCCAAAAATGTCTCACTAAGAACAGAAGTTCTCAGTTCAGTATAACGGCAATTTATGTAATGCTGAAATTCAGGATCCGCCATTATTTCTTCCCACCAAGCTGGCATAGTTTCTAAATCCTCGCAGCCTTCTTGATTTTGTAGATAAGTCCATCCAGTAGGGTCGTGACTTGAACAAACGACAGACAAACCAAATGTTTGATCAAAATCCCAAATTGGACCAGCTACAAGTTTGGAATTCTTTGAGTCTTTATCCTTACGTAAGTAAGAACTGAGTTTATAACCATCTGAGTTTTTTGCAAACTCATTGATCAGAATAAAGTCTGCAAAGGATTTGAGATCAATCAAATCAGTATAGCGCTTACCTGCAGAGTTTGTATAATCTTCTGAGAAGACTGCCGATTCAAATTGGAAGATTTGATCAGTGATGTAGGATTTCTGTGCTTCTGCTATTCTATCGCCCTTAGGATAATACCATTGATATATCATTTCGTCCCCGCCGACAGAGGGATATTCAGAAAAGAGCTGTTCATCAAATTCTTCATCTTCTAAATCCAACCAATCAATTCTTAGAATATAACCTCCAGTAAGAGAATCACCAGCCAAATCATCAGCATCAAGCTTGGCAATATCCACTCTTGATTTATCCCTCTTGATTTTTTCTGTGAAGATGTAAAGACCTCTATACTCAGCATTGAGAAAGACTTCTACAAACTTCCATCTTGCTGCATAATGTCCCATTTCTCTGAAGAGGTCAAAACACAGAGGAATTCTCAATTGAGATTTATCAATGACCATCGCATGCAAAATCCAATCTTCGGAAGAACCAAAGCCAAAGAAGTCAAAGTCCATATCTGCTCCATCATTAGTCCATGCTTCCAAATTATAGGATTTCTTTTCAAAGCCTTGAGTAGAATTTCCTCTTGTCTCAATTCCTATATTTCCGCTATAATGATTGTATTCGTCTGTAATTGTATTCAGATTTCCTTCACCATTATCAATGATTCCCATCCAAGCAGCTTTTTTGGGTTCATCCCAGATCTCCTCTTCAGCATGGATGACAACTATTGGGTGTCGACTTTGAAAGTCAGCTTGCGTGTAGAGACTAAACTTAAGACTTAGCAACAGACATATGCATAGTGTTTTCTGCATTATTCAATAACGAATTTCAACGATTGACCTTCTACCTGAACGAAGTAAATTCCTGATGCATGTTTGGTAACATCGATACGCTCATCTGTTTGACATTTGATGCCTTGAAAAACTGTAGAACCATCCATGCTTTGAATAGTATATTTCTCTCCAACTTCTAGTCCAACAATTTCAATCCACTCAGCACTAGGATTTGGAAAAACACTGAGAAATCTTGCATTCTGAATGTCTTGTGCAGATGATGTTGGGATAAGTCCATCTAAATCATACTGAGAGAAAAACCTCCATATTTCCTCGGAGGCATTGATATCTAGACTAGTACCTGGGAAAGCAAATGATGTCCCTGGCCAAGTATGTGCTCCTCCCTCAATTCTGAAGTGTTCATTGGTCACTTCTGACTCACAGTCAGTATACACCGTAAGAAAGACTTCAGTACCATCTGCAGTATTCGTATTGGGTAACATTATCTCATCATTAGCAATCCCACAGAGATTCTGCTCTTGCCAATATGCCATAACTTCTTCAATACTTAATGTCCACAAAGGATCACCAACGTAAGGCACAGTTGGGTCTTCAATACCATGAATCTGCATAACAGGAACAGGTCTCTCTGGACTACAGTTTTGGAGAGTCTGTGGTGTCATAGATCCTGTAACTGATGCAACAGCAGCAATTCGGTGGCTCAGTTGGCAAGCAAGCTCAAAGCTCATAAACCCACCATTAGACATACCTGTTGAATAGATTCTCTTTTGATTAATTGTGTAATTCTCTGATAGTTCATCAATTAGCGCATCCAAGAAGCCAACATCATCTGTAGTACTTTCTAATGTCCAACCTCCAACATTCCAATGGGTGACGCCATCTAAAAGACTACCATCAGGATGACAAACTAAAAAACCATTCGCATTTGCTAAAGATTGGAAGTCGCCATACCACATTTGTTCATTTGCGTTGCTACCATATCCATGCAGATTAAATACTAATGGAGCTGGAGTATTTGCATCATAACTATTTGGAACGTAAAGAATATATGAACGCTCCATACCATCATGCTCAAGTGTCATGGTTAATGTTTCTTGGCAAATAGATTGGACAGTAGAGAAAAACGAGCACGCAATGAAAGCAATGCAGAAAATAATATTATTTTTATTCATACTTCAGAGTTCTTATGCTTTGTAAGTGCTGAAAATAATCTATTCATCTTATTCTTTATGACTTATGGACTTATTAAACTTGAGAAGTTGGAGTTTTTATTTCGTCTTTCCTCTTGTTCTTTTAAGCTTCGTAGGGTGCAAGGAAAGTGAATACAATACTGTTCCTGCAGCTGATATTGATCAACGTGTCTTGAGTAAAGCTGCGTTACTTTCACAAAACATCTTAAATAAGCAAAAGGCTGGCAGCTATTATGCCTTCTCTAAAAAGGATGCCACCCAAGCAATGATTTCAGGTTTGGACGAAGACAAACAAAAATCAGCATATGAAAATATCCGATCAGCTCTGGGAGATTTTAGAACTTTGAGTTTTCATGAAGCATTAACAATGAAAGACGGTACCGCTTATACCATATACCGATTCAAAGGTACCTTTGGAGAAGATCGGATTGGCGAAATCAGAGCGGTATTGGATGCACAAGAAAAACTAGCTGGTTTTTTTGTCAAACCATGGAAAGATAAATTATAATTCACCTCACATTTAAGACCCCTAATTCATTGACCTCAATCTATCAAAAGGTGAGATATTGTTGTGCTATACTCTTGGGACTATTACTTGGAGTTGAATGCTTTTCACAAGCAGATTCTCTTAATCTACGTGAACGATTTCAATACCACGTTTCTGAAATCAAGGGTCCAATTACTGTAGATGGGTTACTCAATGAGATTACTTGGCAAAGTTGTGAAGTGGGCGGAGAGTTTTGGCAGAAAGTGCCCTATTTTGAGGAAGGAGCTGATCCATTAACTGAAATCAGGTTAGCCTATGATGACAGCTACCTTTATATCGCAACAAAATGTTATCAGTCCGAACCCATCACCATTACTACACTCAAAAGAGACATCTACTGGCCCAATGATGGGATTGCTATCGTCTTAGATCCACTCAACACAAAGAACAACTCTATGCTTTTTGGCACTTCTGCCCTTGGCGTACAATGGGATGCCACTCGAAGTCCTACTTCTAATATCTCTTCCGAATGGAGTAATAAATGGTTTGTAGAAACTCAAGTGACAGAGACTTATTGGTCAGCAGAATTTGCCATACCTCTCAGGATATTACGCTATGAAGAAGGTGAGAATGTTTGGGGAATGAACTTTGTGAGAAACCTTGCATTCTGTAATGAATATCATAATTGGACTGCTGTGCCCGAGGGGTTTTGGCCTCCAGATGCAGCATTTACAGGATCACTGATTTGGGATAGCGCTCCAAAAAAGCAAACTGGGAACTTTAACCTCATCCCGTATATTTCAGGAGGATTAGAATCGTCCGATGGAAACAATCCATCCGGTGTCTTTAATGCAGGAATAGATGCTAAGGTAGCCCTTACTTCAGCACTTAATCTTGACATTACATTAAATCCTGATTTTTCACAAATAGAAGCAGATGAGCTTGTCACAAATCTTACAAGATTCGATATTGGTCTTCCAGAAAAGAGGACATTCTTTCTAGAAAATTCTGATGTTTTCAATGATTTTGGGACACCAGAAGTTAGACCATTTTTCTCTAGAAGAATAGGGCTTGATGAAGATCTTAATGCTGTACCAATTCTGTATGGGTTAAGAGCCACTGGCAATCTCAATGCAACTTTACGTGTCGGTGCAATGAATATCCACTCATTGGCAGAATCGGAGGAATCTTTTGGTCTAAACAATAGTGCTTTTGCGGTAAAAAAGCAGTTTGGCAGATCGTATATCCAAGGATTATTTCTCAACCGACAAAGCTATGCTCAGGCAAGACCTGTTGAGGGAGATTATGGTAGAAATCTTGGTCTAGAAGGTCTTTACCAAACAGATAACGGGCAATGGATGCTATGGGGAATGGCTCATAGATCCTTCAAACCTACTTCTGAAAATCAAACAGGGTTCTATAATATTGGTATGCGGTTTCGTAACGCCAATTTTTCTTTCAGATCAACTGCTGCAGTTTTGCAAGAAAACTTTTTTGCGGATATGGGTTTTTCAGCACGAGTTAATAATTACGATGCGCAAAGAGATACGACAATTCGTGTAGGTTACCATCAATTTATCAACGCCGCGGAATACCAAGTAAGACCTAGAAAAGGCCTTATCACCAGACATCAAGTAGGAATTGAACATGCTTTGGTTACTAATCCCGATTGGAGTCTGAACGAACAAGTGATAACGCTGCGCTATTCTTTAGCAACAAGAAGGACTGAGATGGCAACTGTGAGGCTACAGCATAATACCGTCAATCTCAACTTTCCGTTTTCTTTTATTGATGACAATCCTCTACCTGCAGAAGAATACGTTTTTACTAATCTCCAACTACAATTAGAAACGGATAGACGTAAAGCCTTGGGCCTCGTGGTTAATGGTACAATAGGAGAATTCTATAATGGGTCGATACGGTCCTTGAATGCCACCACAAACTTTAGAATTCAACCTTGGGTAAACTTCTCAGTTGGATATCAAATTAATGATTTGCGATTTGCTGAACAATACGGAGAAAAGACAATCACAGCCCTACTTTCTAAGTTAGAAATTGGGTTCAATAAAAATCTCTTATGGACAACACTCTTCCAATATGTGGATCAATCTGACTTCGTTGGGCTGAACAGCAGAATCCAATGGAGATTTAGCCCAATGTCTGATATCTTTCTCGTCTTTGTTGACAACTACGATATAATAAGAGGATCAAGTGAAAACGCATTAAGCAGCCAAAATCGAGCACTGCTACTCAAAGTTAATTATTGGTATTAGACATAATCCTGTTAATACTGGATATCATGGTTTGTGCTTTAGCATAACCATTGGCAATGAGATAGCTACTACCGTTCCACTCCAACATTATCGTAGGAAAACCTCTGACCCCTGCCTCTTGAGAAGCTTTAAATTCAAGCTGTACTGCGTTCTTGGCCTCTTGGGTGTCAAATCTTTCTTCAAAGCGTTTAGAATCGATATTTAAAGCATCTAAAGCGTAATTGTAGCTCTCAACGAGGTGCATATTCTTATTCTCCTTATAAAATTCTTTTTGGATTAATTTAAAAAACGCAAACGTTTGAGATGGATCAATATCTTTAACAAGAACTACTGCTCTACAAGGAGGCTCAGTGTCGTAAGTGATTGTGGTTGAGTCTAGGATTTCGTAACAAAACTCTTGTCCGCTTGCTTTGTGTACATCATGCCAATGCTCTGTCAGAAAAGATTTGAGATCAGTCATAGTTTGCGTATTGTAAGGTCTCAGTCCACCCATAACTACTTCAAAATCCATCTCGCTTTCAAAATGGGTTTTTAATTGCCTAATTTCTTCAGAAGCACCATAGCACCAGCTGCACATAGGATCGCCATAATACTTAATTACTGCCTTATTTGATTGACCATGTACTGTAGAACTAAGTAACATGGATAAAAAAGAAATCGAAAACACATTAAATAATTTCATAATATGACTACTTTTCTAAACACCTGAGTTTTGTCAATGAATCATACAATTCTCTCGACCTAAATGTTGAATATTTCTCTGAATTTGTCAGCTTTATGATAGTAAAACTATAATGATGAAAATTTATTCGTTCTTTGTGCAACGCTAAATCTACTTATTGAGTAGCTTACTGCGTACGTCCAAAATTAATTGAATTATGAAGATTAGATATTTACTCATTCTCATTCCATTTCTCGTTTTAAATTTTATCGGTTTTTCTCAAGTGGTAATTAATGAATATTCCGCTTCTAACCTCAATAGTTTTACTGACAGTTTTGGAAAAACTGAAGATTGGGTAGAATTGTATAACACCTCTACGAGTGCTGTGGATATGAGCGGGTGGTATCTTTCAGACAAGGAAAACAACCCAATGAAATGGCAGATACCTTCAGGCACTGTCATTGAAGGCAATAGTTTTTTGACTATTCTATGCTCTGGGCGAGACGGAGTTTTTAATGACGAATATCATTGCAATTTCAAATTAGCCCAAACAACTGGCAAAGACAAGATCTTACTTGCAGATGATGTTGGTATAATTCAAGAGATACATGATCTAGATATTACACTTGTGGAACATTCTCGTTGCAGAATAATGGATGGTTCAGATCAATGGCGAGTGAGTACTGACCCAAGTTTTGGCTCATCCAATAATTTTTCATCTCAAGTAGATGGGTATACTGTTGCTCCTACAATGAGTCTGGCAGCAGGTTTTTATGAAGAAAGCCAAGTTGTTGAACTGACGAATAACGAACCTAATTCAGTACTGAGGTATACATTAGATGGCACAAATCCGACATCAAATTCTCCAATCTATGAAGATGCGATTACTCTAAATCAGACGACTGTAATCAAGGCACAAGCTTTTAGCAATGATGCTGCAATCCTACCTGGAAAAATGGACTTCAATACATACTTTATCAATGAAGACTTCAGCCTAGCTGTTTTCTCAGTGGCAGCTGACGATGTCATTGAACTAGCGAATGGTAATGGTAATCTCATTCCGATTGGATCCTTAGAATATTTTAATCTTAACCAAGAAAGAGAAGCGACAACATTTGGTAGTCTGAACAGGCACGGGCAAGATTCTTGGGTACTTGACCATAGAAGCTTGGATTGGGTCTCAAGAGATGAGATGGGTTATTCCAAAGCTATAGATGCTCCACTATTTAATATCTCTGAGCGTGATGAATACCAAAAAATAATGTTTCGAAATTCAGGAGATGATAACTATCCAGCCATTGACGACTTTGCTCATCAAGGATCAACTCACATAAGAGATGAGTACGTCCAAAATTTAGCTCATTACGGAGATATGAAGCTGGATATTCGCCATGTTGAAAGAGTGGTGGTTTTCTTGAATGGCCAATACTGGGGTGTCTATGGGATGAGAGACAGACCAGTGGATCATGACTATACGGATTATTATTATGATCAGGGAAAGTTTGATATCCAATATCTCTCTACTTGGGGAACGACAGAGATCGAATATGGAGGAATTGCTGCTATGCGCGATTGGGAGCAATTGAGAAACTTTATACTAGATAACGATATGAGCTCTCTGGAAAATTATCAAATTGCCGAAGACAGCTTGAATATGACGAGTCTTATAGATTATATGCTGATGAACCTCAATGTTGTAGCGTCTGATTGGTTAAACTATAATACAGGCTGGTGGAGAGGTCGAAATCCTGAAGGCGATCATAAAAAATGGGGTTACATACTTTGGGATCTTGATGCGACTTTTGATTACTATATCAATTATACTGGCGTGCCTAATACTGATCCTGATGCAGTGCCTTGTGACCTAGAGATAATTGGTGAATCGATGAACGGATTTTTTGGCACAGAAACAACAAATCATGGTGGAGGTGCACAAGGTAACTTAGATGATGTTGTTATTGACACATCAATTGTTTGCCAGACTGTCTTAGAAGGTACAAGTCCCTACCCTATTACTGATACTATATTCCAATTAGTGATCCAACAAGATGACTTCTGTTGCGAGAATGACTGGGATGACATCTGTCAGAGTCTGTATAACTCACTTAGTGGAGAATTTGGTGGTAGTGTTATTACAGACGACATTGAATATGGTGGTAATGTAGGAAGACACGAACGTATACTCTTAAAACTCTTAGACGAAAGCCCAGAGTTTACACAACTCTATTACACTCGCTATGCTGATTTGATGAATTCAGTATTTACTTGTGAGAACATGAATACCTTACTTGATAGCATGCTTGCAGTTATCGAGCCCGAAATGCCAAGACAAGTGCAAAGATGGGGCGGCACAGTAAGCGAATGGGAGTCAAATGTCAACCAATTGAAGGACTTTGTTAATGAACGTTGTACACTATTGGATGAAGGAGCGATAGAGTGTTATGATGACATTGAAGGACCATATACAATTACACTTCTTACCGAGCCAGATGGAGTTGGAGAAATAGACTTCAATAGCTTAGATATTGAAGAATTCCCTTGGACAGGTGATTATTTCGGAGGAGTTGAGAATAACATCAAGGCTAGAGTATTTGATGAATTTGATCCTGAATACGAATTTAGTCATTGGATTAGTAGCGAAGGCAATGAAGTCTTTCCTGATGTCAATGAAAGAAAAGCAACATTTACAATGACGACCCCAGGGACCTTAACAGCTGTTTTCAAAGAAACAGGCTTGAGTAATACTGATGACATGGCTTCAATCCACCAATT
Organism: Saprospiraceae bacterium; assembly: GCA_020628855.1. Lineage (GTDB taxonomy): Bacteria > Bacteroidota > Bacteroidia > Chitinophagales > Saprospiraceae > JAHDHH01. Next base: position 34,623 of record JAHDEL010000019.1, read on the forward strand.
GAAGATTTATCCTAATCCTGCTTCAGACTTTGTGAATTTGGTCTATGAGTTGGATGATGTAGCCTCAGTAAGAGCCGATCTGTATTCAGTATCTGGAACCTATATCAAGAATCTGCTGCCAAGTAACACTGCAGACGGAACTGGAAAAATTGTGAAAAGACTGTCACTTAGAGAAGTAGAAACTTCTGGATTGTACATTGTAGAAGTACAGATAGGCGATAAGCAACAAAGGTTTAAACTCAATATTGTTAAGTAAGTCATTGTAGTCATACCATTAGCAGGGCGCCGCACCAGCACTGGGGACTTGCAACTCTTGAAATCTATTAGTCAGAGCTTAATATATTAGATAATTATTTAATATATTTAAGCTCGCTACAGATTTTGATTTGCCTAAAAAGAATTCTTATAATGTCTATGTCGTCGAGCTGCGCAAGCAAGTCTTTTCGGATAATTGGAAATTTCGAAAAGAAAACCCACAGTTCAAAGGTGTTCTAGAATGTCTTTATGTTGGCATGACTAGTCTAGATCCTAAAGCAAGATTCCTCAAACACAAGACAGGAGCAAGAAGCAAAAAAGGGTATAAAATCTCTAGCAACATTGTTGAAAAATATGGCATGTATCTCAGACCCAGTCTGTATGAAGGGCTAAATCCTATGTCTAAACAAGATGCAATAAAAACTGAAGAGAATCTTGCATTAAGATTACGTAAACAAGGCTATGCTGTTTGGTGGAATTGAAAGAAAACAAGACTCCCAAAGAGGAAGTCTTGCTCATTATCATTAATTCAACTATACCTTATTCCTCGCATTCGTCAATCGCTTCTTCAAGTTCCTCATCACTATTCAGTTCCTTTATACATCCATCTTCAAACTCAATCGATATAGGATACACAAGCTCGGGGTCTTCTTCATCATCTGAACTCTCGTAGTACGCATCCAAGACCTCTTCAAGCTCATCGGCATCTCCAACAGTCTCTTCACTACCGTCAGGAAACTCTAGACTTAAAGGAAAGAGAATTTCAAAGCAAAGCTCATCTAGGTCTTCTAAATCATCACAATCGTCATCATCTTCTCCTTCGTCATCATCTTCTCCTTCGTCATCATCTTCTCCTTCATCGTCATCTTCTCCTTC
>JAHDEL010000019.1:35853-51384 GCA_020628855.1 Saprospiraceae bacterium
CGTCATCATCTTCTCCTTCGTCATCATCTTCTCCTTCATCGTCATCTTCTCCTTCGTCATCATCTTCTCCTTCGTCATCATCTTCTCCTTCATCGTCATCTTCTCCTTCATCGTCGTCTTCTCCTTCATCGTCGTCTTCTCCTTCATCGTCATCTTCTCCTTCATCGTCGTCTTCTCCTTCATCGTCGTCTTCACACTCATCAAGAATGGCTTCAAGTTCTTGATCTGAATTAATCTCTTGCTCTGTGCCGTCTTCTAAGATGGCTTGTACAGGATAGGTTAGGCTTAGGTCTTCTTCATTTTCTTCATACCATGCATCAACTGTATCTTCTAATTGTTCTAGATCTTGTACAGTCTCCACACTACCATCTGGGTAGACTACTTCTATTGGGTAGACAAAATCGAAGCAATCAATTTCTCCATTGCTACTTGAATTAGAATTGTTGGATGAAGTCTCCAAAAAATTGGTCTCTGCTGTACTTTGAGATTCTTGAGCACCAGTCACACTCTCTTTCTCACAGGAGGCTAGAAAGAAAAGAAAACACACTACTGCTAAAAGTCTGGACATCTGATACAAATTCATAATTGTACGGTTTTAAAAGTGAAATAATAGGTTGTTCACTCTTGAAACAAGATGGTATAAATTTACCCTACCACAAATCCTGTTTTACCAATTAAATTTGATCATTAATTGAAATGTTCTTCTTGTCAAATCTTTCTCTGCAGTCAAGATACTAGGCACTTCATCGTCATCAAGATCTGCCAAAAAATGATACTTCTGATAAGGACTCTGGGCATCAAAAAGATTAATAATTTGGAAATTCACTTGATATTGCAACTTTGAGTTCCAAAGTACTCCTCTGTGGCCAAGACCAAGATTGCACCTTAAGTCACCATCCAATCTTGAGCTATTCAAGTCTGTGTACAGGATTTCATAAAAGTCTTCATCTTCTTCTGTAAATGCTTCTAATGCAACATCGCTTGTATATGGCAAGCCTGAAAAGCCAACTGTAGTGAAAGAAGCAGACCATTGTTTATAATTCACCTGTTGAACCAAAGAAAAGCGATGGCGCTGATCATTCAATGCAGGTATCCTCATATCATCGAGAGATTCGAACTCCACCGTATTATTACTCAACGTATAATTCGCCCACATTCGAAAATATTCCCACTTTCTCTGAAGCAGAACATTCACTCCAAATTGCAATGTATTTCCAAGTATTTCATCTTGCAGTCCTGAATCAGGTCTTGTATGTACTGTGGTTATCCCTTCGACATTTTGAAAGTAGCCTTCAATATCAAACAACCATTTCCTATCACTATACACTGTACCTATGGCTAGCTTTGATGATGATAATGGATCAAAATCATCATTCGCCAATACCCAAATCGGATAATCAATATTAAAATCATTAATGCCTAAATCGAGTCTTTGGCTTATATATTGATTGAATAAGCCAGCAGAAGCCTTGACATCAATTTTGGAGTTAACATGGTACCTTGCTAGTATGCGAGGGGCAATCCTAAATAGTTGATTATACGTAGATGCTCGCACACCTGCGTGTAAAGAAAAGGTATTAAAATGGCCCCCATATTCTGCAAAGAAATTATGAGAACGCCCTCTTTGATCTTCACTTTCTATAATGTCTTTTTCGAATGTCGAAATTTCTTCATAAGAAGAACCAACAGTCTTATCGTCATATTCATATCCATAATTAAGCACACTCTGCTTTCCAATCTTCCACTCATCACTAATCTTAATATTAAATTCTTCAACAACATTATCTAAGATTCTAACTTCATCAAAGTCTTCTTCTTGCTCAATTTCCCCTAAGGCAAAATTGTAACTACTTGTATAATTAGAATAATGTTGATGCAGTTTGAGGTGATGCTTTTCGCCTAATGAAATCTCAAGGTTATTAGCAAGCAAGCCCGAATTAATCGTGACATTATCTGATCGATTCAAATTTTCATCTTCCTCACTTTCTTCATACTCAAATTGGTCATTACTGAGATAAAATGAACTTGTGAATTTCACTCTGTTCCCAGGCTGGAAGATCAATTTACCATTATAATCACCAAAAGAAACATCTTCAGAAAGTGATTCCCTATCTATTTCCTCTTCTTCATTGCTCAATCTATTTTGAAAGAGCTGATCTGCAAAGCTTAATAATAATGGACTTTCAACAACCTCTGACAATGCTTGTCTTCCGGCTACTTCAAGCGATAGCGTATTTCGAATTAGTGGCAGTCTCAGACGAATGCTCCCTTCAGTTGTAGTTATCCCAAAAGAACCAGTCACCTTATCAACAATTTGATCTGATAAGGACAAATCTATTATCCCTCCTATTCTATCTGCATAATCAGGATTGAATACACCTTTATGCACTCTAACTCGATCAATAGTGTATGGATTAATTGAAGACAACATCCCAAAGAAATGTCCACTATTATATAAAGGAGCGCCTTCCCACAGTATTAAATTATGATCAGGCAATGACCCTCTAATTTGTAATCTTGATGCACTTCCATCTTGTGAAGTTATTCCAGGAAGTAACTGTACAGTATTTAATACATCATGCTGTGCAGGAATGTAGTCTGATTCAATAGTCTCAAAGTTGACCTCAGTGCTGTTGAAGCCCCGTCCAGATACTATTCCCTGCAGAATATAGTCTTTGATTACGATATCGAGATTAAGCATATTAGGATTTGCATCTAGGTAAATATCAGGACACTCTTTGCCCTTCCAATCTTTGATGAATACAGTCTTCGGCAGATATCCTAAATATTCTATAACCACTTGGTCAAACTGACTTGCTTTGACTGAGAAGTCTAGATATGACTCATGATCTGCAGTGGAACCTGTGTTTGTTCGCATCAAGCGTACAGTAGCAAAGGGCAACACCTCTGTTGTTGCAGCATCTTTTATATATCCGCAAAGTCGAATTGGTTGACCTTCATCATGATACAGTAGAATATTATCATTCGTTCTCTCATAATTTATTGCTGTATTCTTCAGCACTTGTGCAAGATCATGATCCAAAGAAGTCATGTACAATTCTCCTGTATAACGAAATTCACTCATCTTCTCTTCAGAGTAATTGAGAATGACTTCGTATTCACTTTCTATACGTTGTAGAAGTGTGGTCAATGGTTCTTCTTCATACACTCGCATTTGGCAATACAGGAAATTAGTGCTAAGTATGATAGAAGCAATAAGAATGGGTTTGACCATATACTATTCTTGACTAATAGTAACGCTCTTTGTAGCCAAGTCAATATGATAGTTCAGGTTTAATGGTTTGCATACTTCTCTCAAAGCAGCTTGCAAGCTTTTATGGCTAAATGCACCAGAAAACCTATCCTCAATATTAGGATGCTTGATTTCGACATCAAACTGCCTTCCAATTTCAGCAAGAACTGAAGCTACTCTTTCTTTATAAAATCTTGAATTACCTGTACTCCAATGCGGCTTTTGATGTTGGATATTCTGGACTGCCCCCAATGTGTTGTTTACAATGTTAATACTCTGTCTCTGGAATAAGGTATCAGAGATTCCTGAGGCTGATGTAACTTCTACACTGCCAGTATAACACTCAACATACAAATTATCTGACCAAGATCTGATATTAAATGCTGTGCCTAAAACTTTGATTCTACCATTATTGGTATTTACCACAAATGGAGTACCTTCTGATACTGCAAAAAACCCTTCACCTTCCAAGCTTACACTTCGAGAATTCTTCCATTGCTTTCTATTGTACTCTAGAGTAGAACCAGCATTCAGCGTGACAGCGCTCCCATCACCAAGCGCAATTTGCGCCACTTCTCCATATGGAGCGGATATTTCCTCTAGACTCGACGTAAAAGCCATTCTGATAAAAAAGAAAAGTGCAAGTCCAGCAGCTAAACCAATTAAAACCCTTGAGTACTGATTACTGAAGGTTTGTTTTTCTTTTCTTGCATTAATTAGGTAAGCAAACTCTTCTTCATGATTATACTTTGGCAACTGTAATTGCCTACCTACGTCCATGATCCTTTGTAGCTCTGCTAACTCTCCAGAATCTTCTAGTGATTTGAGTTCATCATCCGTGAGTGTACCAGCAATCCATTTAGTGTATAGTTCTTCCTTATATGACATGATTTAATTAACATTCATTAGTGTAACAAGATAGATTTCATTTACCCTAAACATTCTTGTGAATTTTTCTTAATGCCAATAAGGCTTTGCTCATTCTCTTCTCCACAGCTTTAGTACTAATATTGAGAAGTTCGGCAATTTCTCTGTATTTCTTCTTGTCAATTCTATTCATCAGGAATACTATTCTTAGATCTTCTGGAAGCGCTGAGATAGCCTGTTCCAATCGAACTCTAAATTCTTCCTCTTCCATCAGATATTGAGGAGATTTGATGTCGTGGGTATGAGACTTTGATGTCTCAAATTTGAGCTTGACTTTTTCCCGTTGTACAGTGTTGAGAAAAAGATTATTTGCTATGGTAAACAGGTATGACTTGGCTTTAGTTGGTTTGACTTTCTTACAATTTTGCCACATCTTAACAAATGCTTCCTGCACAAGATCCCTAGCTAGTTCAATATCTCCAGATTTGTATGTAATGAAATTTCTCAGGTGTTCTGCATGCTCCAAGAAAAGTGATTTATACACTTCTTCTTTACAAACATTATCCATCCTTTGATAATCCATATTGGAATGTGCAGAGACTAATTATACAGCGCACTACTCCCATATTGGGGAACGAATGCATCAGGCTTACTGAGCATATGCATTAATTTAAGATGCTTACCATAAGCATTCCAAAAGCCTGGGTTTTCATAATATTGAATACCATATTCTGCAGCTGTCTCTCGGATAATCTCAGTTAATGCTGGATAATGCACATGACAAATGGTAGGAAAAAGATGATGTGCTACATGTAAGTTTATACCACCCATGAAGAATGTCCATAAATCATTCTTTCTACTAAAATCAGCAGTTGTTTCTAAGACATGCATGAAGTAGTTGTTTTGGATATTCCCCCTTTCATCAGGCAATGGATAATGAGTACCATTATAGACATGCGTGATTTGGAAGACAAGGGCAAAAAACAAACTTGAAGGAATATGCATACATAAAAATCCAAGTAGCACCGCCCAAAACGGGACATTCAATACTACAAGCGGAATAATGAGCGCATAGCTATAATACAGCAATTTTGTAACCAGCAATATCCACATTTCACTTCTTGGGTGATTGATATTCTTCTCATTTCCAATGGAGTCTTCAATAAAAAACCATTTAAAATCCTTGACAAAAACCCAGTGAATGCTTACTAACGCATACACAATGCTTACATAAATATGCTGCCATCTATGCTTCGGTGCGTATGGTTCGTGTGGTGTGAATCTGAATAACCCATGAGATTCTAATGTTACATCAATTCCATGAATATTGACAAACGCATGATGTGCATCATGCATTTTCGTAAATAGATAGGAGTTACCACCAATAAGATTCATGGTATAACCTAACTGCCTGTTGGTCTTTTTATCTTTCGAATATGCATTATGGCACGCATCATGCATGATATTCATTGCTATGAAAATGTTGATGAAGCCCAATCCAGTAAATGCCAACAGCAATGTCCAAAGACTTCCACTAAAGACATTGGCAATGATAAGGCTATACATTATCGCAAATGCAACTAAAAACAAGACAGTCTTAAATACCATCTGTCCATTTGCGTATTTGGAAAGATTATTCTCTTTGAAGTAGGCATTGACTCGACCAATGAGATCTCTCGCAAATTCATCTTTGCGCTTGTTGCTCTTATAACGAACCTTAAGTTGTGAGGTGGTCTTTTGTAGCATTGGTTTTGGTAATTTTCCGAGTCAATGCGAAGATAAATCAAATATTTAATCCAACATGTCCACTCGCGAAACATCTTCATCAAAAATAACCTCCCAGCCCATGCCACTTACAGCTAGAGCAATGAGTTTTTTTATTTCGCTCTTTGAAGATTGTGCTTCATTTAGGATATTCATTGTCACAGCCGCAGTTCGAATAGAGTCTTTAGCTCTACTTTGCAATGCATTCAACTCTTCTGTTGTGAAGCTATTGAATGTGCCTTCTGTGATATCATAGTATTCCAGATCATGATCAATGGAGAGAATTTCAGGTTCTGGTATTTGTGAAAATCTAATTAACCTGTTCTCTTCAGAAATCTGTATACCTATACTATCAAAATCAAAGCCGGCTTGAACTCGAGCATTGACTCTAATCAAAGCAGATTTTCGAAGTGGACTGAAATCATAGTAATAGTAATCTTGAAATTTGTAGATTTCTGAAAGGTTGGCTTCAACAGTTGACAGTTTCCAGACTTTTTCAATATTCTCAAGGACTACCTCACTCCTATGCTTTTCTGTGTACTGCTGCTTGGTGTACCATTTACCAGAATAGAAGGCAAAACCCAAAAGTGCGAAAGCTAAGACAGCTATAACAACCTGTTTCATTATTCAAATATCTGGGTTTTGGTATTGGCATAATCAGTCAAGACCGCCTTTACTGACCCAACTGTGACTGCACTTTCTATCATCAAAGGAATCTTGCTAGAATCATTTAACACATAGATACTCATTTCATCTCCCTCTTTAAATACATTACCCGTCACAATTTGAGGAGATATTTTAATAGTGGGCTTCTTGCCCATACCTTTTATCCTTCTTGTTTTCGTATCTGTCACTTTAATATCGAGGTCAAAGTATTCCTTATCAAAAAAGACATTGATTGGCAACTTGCTTCCCTCATACAAATAGGTATCATCGTAGTTTCTTAAATAATACATGATACTAACCATGTCTTGAACACAATCATTCATTTCGAACTCAAAGTACTCAGCAGTTTCTTTGGTTTTACCAAAGTATTCTTTGATCAGATTATTCTCATAATCAAAATAGATACTATCATAACGGATGTATTTATCCTGAGCTACATTCCTTATAAAGTACTTAGGTTGAAATGTTTCTTTATCAATCTTAGAATAATATGAGTCTCTTACTTTAAAAAAAGAATCATAGGAAGGAAAGCTTTTCCCTTCTACTAGGAATTCATAACTATCTGCGTTTTCTGTTATAGAAAATGTAACCTCACCAGCTGGAATCCAAATAAATTGCCAATTGTAATACACTTTATATGTCAGTTTTTCTCCGTCCGCCCAAGTTGTATTCTCAAGTGTACATGGCATCTCTTCGAGTGATTGGCTCGAACCAACAATACCCAAACTACAAAGGGCAAGTAACAATAGTATAGTGTGTTTATTCATAGTACTTAGATTTAATCAGGTGATGAAATCAAAAGTATTTGAATAGTATAACGTAAGTACTTGGTCAGAAATTCGTTAAATATCCTTAAAATCTGAAGTTTCGTACCTGTATCCAACCTAATGCATTCAATTTAATCCACAACTACTATTCTGTTAATCAGCGTTTTGCCTTGGTCATTGGTCACTAATACTAGATAGGTTCCTGTACCCCAATTCTCAACAGATACTTCAATGGTGTTGGTGTTCAAATGTTGATTTTGATACTGTGACTCACCTTTCATAGAGTAAATTCGGATACTATTGATTTGATTCGATTCAAGAGCAATCTTCACAATTGTACTTGTCGGGTTTGGTGAAATGTGTACCTCCCGAAAGGCCTCTAAATTCGATATTGACAGTGTACCATTATAGGCATTAAATGTAGGCGTAGACTCAGTAAAGTCACCTACCCCATTGGGCATTCTAGCTGTTGTCAAGTCCCGCTCTTGCTCATTAAAGGCATAGGTATCAATAATAGATCCATCTAAGTAGGTAATTTGTATAACATCTGCATATCTATTCAATTGGAATGAAGAGTGAAACTCGCCTTCAAGAACATCTCGATCACACCAAACGATTTGATAAGCATTAGGTTCTAACACTGCCCCATCGGGAAATTTCCACTTGTATGGTAGTTGAGGATTGTCTGAGAGGTAGTAATAAGTTAAATCGATTGCTTGGTCAGTATTATTATAGAGTTCGACCCAATCCTCTGCTGACCCTAACTCGTCTGTTATTGCATCAGCTCCAGAATTTGATGCCATGAATTCATTAATCACAAAGGCTCCTACAGGCATAGCTTCATCTACTTCATTGCACCAAACACCAATAGCATCCAATTGTAGAGACAAAGTTTCGTGCCTCTGTGTAACAAACTCTTTCAATAGGCCTATCTCACCATCATACGTTGTTGCCAATATATTTAGAATAGGGTCTGCAGCTGCTGCATTTCTGAGATATGCTGCCATTTCATCAATTATAGGATGGAGTCTTTCTGGGGTAAAATTATATTCTAATGCATGACATACACTGCTATAGTACAGATCACGATACTCAGGAATCTTCATCATTGCAGTATAGAGATCATTTGTATTACTCCAATCTATTGGGTGATCAAGGAACGGGAAGAAACAATTATCCATATCCCAAGGGATCCATTGAAGTTTTTGCTGATCAACATCATGAAAAATATAATAGTTAACTGGTAGACCAAGATTATCTGCTGAGTTGGTAATCATAGCAATGGCCATTATCTTCATAAATGCCTCAACATCCAAAATGCTCTCAAGCATATCTTGATCAATAACATTATCTTGTTCATCAAGTGTATTAAAAAACAGCGTATTGACTAGACCTAAATCATCTTCATCATTGACGACATCATGACCACCATTCCTTTCTTTATACAACGGACCATCTTTTTCTGCAAAACGCTCATGCAAAAATGTGTTATCCACTTGCTCAATAATCTGATAGACTCCTAGATATTCATCATTGAGAAAGACATTGGCCATAGAAGTTCTTCCTGCTGGAACTCCTGCTGTCAGCATCACATCATAGGCAAGATTCTCTCTAATGAGCGTGTTATCTAGGGAAGCGTTGCTTAGATTAATTTTCTCAAGACCTTGGTAAAGTGTACCCAGATATTGATCAAAATCTATTTTTAACGGTTTTTTTGCCTCAAAAGCCGTGATACCACCTTTCACTCTGATACCTACAGAATCTAATTGATCACCATCAATAGTTACATTAATTAAGTGGTAGGGATTTGTTTCTATCCCTAAGGATACCAGCCATTCATTAAATGAGGTCTGAAGCAAATTTTCCTCATCAGTTTCGATTCTTATTTCATGCAGAAATGATTTATCAAATATTGTGGCTTGTCCAGATAAGTAGAAGCTAATACAGCAAAAGAGTATGTGGAGAATTGGTTTCATATTAAGTAAACGCCTTCTTGTGAGAAAACGCAACTTAAAGTTAGAAATCCTCTTCAAATTCTTCTTCTTGCTGCGGGATGATTACTTTCTTGAATTGTGGTTGGCCGTCTTCAACTGATCCATTATCAGATTCGATAGGATCACTGTAGTCGTCTGTATATCTTGAATATTTGGTACAATCCATCTCGATAACATCGCCCATAGGTTTGTAAAACTCAGCTGTTTCATCATAAGAGAGCTTAGGGTCTGCTTCTATCCTTTGCATGAAGTCTAAAAAATACGGTCGAGCCATGACCCCACCCTGACCATCACTAAGTGTCTCGAATTTAATCCATTGGTCTTCACCTCCAACCCAAGTTCCTGTAACCAGTTGAGGAGTAATACCCATGAACCATCCATCCACATAGTCATTGGTTGTGCCTGTCTTTCCACCAAACTCTGTTTCTAAGGCATATTGTCTGGATGAAGCTGCATATTTAAGCATTTCTACCATGACATAATTGTACTTCTCTTGAATCACTCTCCTTTTTTCAGGTGTAGCTTGATAGATTACTTTACCATTTTTATCAACTATTTTCTTTACGAAAATGGGCTTCTGAAAAATTCCATTATTTGCAAATGTGGAATATGCTGCCGTCATCTCTAACACGTTAAGGTTAGCACTACCAAGACAGATTGAAGGCGCGGATGGCACCTTTCGTTTTCCTATACCCATCCTAGATACCATATCTCGAACGAGTTCAGCACTTCCCAACTGTATCATGAGCCACACAGAGACGGAATTTGTCGAAGTCTTGAGACCTTCTAATAATGTCATTTGAGTGCCAGTAAAGGTGCCTCTAGCATTCGAAGGCGACCACGATTCCATCAATCCGAAACTTGGGTCTCTTGCAGGTATTGTATATTGAATATCCTCTACTCTATGACAAGGCGACAATGCTTGTTGAGATATTGCCGTCGTATAGATAAATGGCTTAAATGTTGATCCAACCTGTCTGTCTGCCAATACGTGATCATATTGGAAGTATTTGTTGCCAATCCCACCGACCCATGTTTTGACTTCTCCATTCCTCGGATCCATGGAGACACTACCTAACTGCATATGCATTCGATGGTAACGAATACTATCCATCGGAGACATTGATACAGTCTTCTCTCCTCCTGTCTCATAGTCGAAGACTTTCATCCTTACTTTCTTGGAAAAGGTTTGGATTACTTTCTCATCAAGCTTCGACCATTGCAGTCTGACGTCTTTCCAAAGCGGATCCTTCAAAATAGACTTGTATGTACTAAGTTGCTTACTACTGATATACTTATCACGTAGCAATCTGTCAAGATAGTTAGGATCCTTCTCTCCTTTCTTCATTCGAATGATGTCAGCATCCCACATTCTTGAGTCTGGATACTTCTGTAGAACAGCTTGAATCGATGCGTTCATAAATCCAGATTTCATATTCGTAAATCGATCAGACTCTCTGACTAATCGATCTAGAGCATCTTGTCTCGATTTTAACTGATCTTTATCCGCATTATAAGTCCAGGGATCTTTTCCTTTCCAAAAATTAAAATATCTACTCTGAAGTTCTTTCATGTGAGAAGTCACTGCAGCCTCGGCATGCTTCTGCATGCCCATGTCTATGGTTGTATAGATGGTCAATCCATCTTCATAGATATTATACTTAGTCCCGTCTGGCTTTTTATACTTTGGGTCCTCGAGTAACTTTTTTAGATATGTAGTTAAAGTAGATCGGAAGTAAGGAGCCATACCATCATAATGTACTTTTCTTTGAAATTTACTAGCATCAACTGGTATGGTAGAAAGCGAATCAAACTCTACTTTGGTCAAGTAGTTATTTTTCACCATTTGGTAGAGTACGACATTTCGTCTTTTCTGCGCATTCTCCGGAAATTTCTTTGGATTATAGAGACTAGGGTTCTTGAGCATCCCTACTAATACTGCAGCCTCTTCTACATTGAGTGCCCTTTGATTTTTTTGAAAATAAGTTTGTGCAGCAGGAGAAACTCCATAACTATTATAGAGAAAATCAAATTTGTTGAGATACATCGCTATAATCTCCTCTTTAGTATATCGTTTTTCAAACTCGATAGCTATTGCCCATTCCTTGAGCTTTTGATATAATCGCTTTACAATATTAGATGATCTATCTGTGAAGAATAGTTTAGCTAATTGCTGTGTGATTGTACTAGCACCACCTTTGTTTCCCAAATACGCAACAGCTCTGATTGTACCTCTCAAATCGATTCCACTGTGTTTGAAAAAACGCTCATCTTCAGTAGCGATGAGTGCCTGAATTATATGAGGATTGAGGGACTCATAACTCACGTTCTCTCTATTGAACCTAAAGAACCGACCCAGTTCTTGCATATCAGCGCTGTAGATAAGCGTGGCGAATTCATAATTTGGATTTTCAAGTTCTTCTGTGTCTGGCATTTGACTCATGGTAATCATGACCATGATTAAGGCAAAAGAGATCAAGCCTATGATTGCCAAACTCCATATCCACTTTGAAAGTTTACCTAGCATTTAGAAGTATTGATATTAAACATTTTATGCATTAGCAAAATTAATAATATATAATTAATCTCCTAGGACTTTGACTGTTGTCAAATTATTCTAATTTTAAATTTATATTACCTCTCATTATCACTACATTGGTGATGAGAATCCGTGCTAAAACAATGATTCAACTCTTCAATAAACTGATTAAACGTTATCTTAAGTATCGTTATCCTAGAATAGTCCAATTTAAGGAGCAGCCTCATCAAGCCCAAGAAAGGGTTCTCAAAAAAATACTATCTAATAACACAGATTGTAGCTACTGCTCAAAATATGGGGTAACGAATACTATAAAGACATTCAAATCAAACACTCCTCTCGTAGAATATGAAGACATTAGATTCTATATCAAATCTATGATGTTGGGTGAAGCCAACGTCTTAGTGCCTGGGAAAGTGAAGTGGTTTTCGAAATCAGCTGGGACGACTGAAGGTAGATCTAAATATATTCCAGTCACAGCAGACTATCTTATTGATGGGCATTATAAAGGTAGTTGGGATAATGTGACAACTATTTATCACAATGATCCGGATAGCAGAATATTTGAATTGAAGAATCTGCTTATGGGTGGTAGTATTGCTCCATTCGACAAAAATCCAGCCGTCCAAGTAGGTGACATTTCTGGCATTATTATTCATAACATGCCAGCTGTAGGCCGTCCATTCTACACTCCAGATTTTCAAACTGCAGTGATGGAAGACTGGAATGAGAAAATTGATACAATGACTCAGAGGTGTAGTCAAGACAGGGTATTTACAATTGCGGGAGTACCGACTTGGACTACAGTGCTCTTTGATTCCATCCTTGACTTTACTGGCAAAGCTACTATGAGAGAAGTTTGGCCTGATGCATCATATTATATGCATGGTGGTGTCAATTTTGATCCCTACAGATCAAGATTTGCAGAATATTTCCCAGAGAATAAGATGAGATACATCAATATGTATAACGCCAGTGAAGGATACTTTGCACTTCAAGACCTACAAGATGATGATAGCATGTTATTATTGTTAGATAATGATGTCTATTATGAGTTTATTCCTCTGGAAGATTATCACTCTTCGAATAGGACAATTGTAGAACTAAAGGAAGTGGAGTTAGACCAAGACTATGTCTTGGTAATAACGACTTCTGCGGGTCTGTGGAGATATGTGATGGGTGATGTCATCAAATTCACTTCTCTGTCGCCTTACCGAATCCAAATATCTGGCAGGACTCAACAATACATCAATGTATTTGGTGAAGAAGTCATGGTACATAATACTGACAAAGCATTAGAAAAGACTTGTGAAGTATTAGATTGCAGCATAGTTGATTATACAGTAGCTCCAATTTACATGGAAAAATCAAAACTAGGCGGACACGAATGGTTAATCGAGTTTCATAAAAAACCAAAAAACATCCAGGCGTTTGTGACTCTGCTTGATAGTACATTAAGAGCAATTAATTCAGACTATGATGCAAAGAGAACCGATGATCTTGCGTTAGGTCAACTCAAGCTCGGGATTGCGAAAACTGGTTTGTTCTCACATTGGTTACAAACTAAAAACAAATATGGAGGCCAAAGTAAAATACCACGTCTCCAGAATGATAGAAATTTTCTAGAATCATTACTGGTCTTTAATCAAGATGTCTGATTTATTCAAAAACATATTACCTGACTCAACAGACTATGATGAAGAGAGCATCAAAGAGGCTATTCGACAACGAGTTGCTCATCTCTTGGATACACAACCTGAGCTACTCATGAGTTATCTCTACAGACTTGATGTACTTGAAAAAGATCTGAAAGCTGCATTAAACACACCTGCCCAAATCAATATTGTTGATGCTTTTTCAAACCTGATCTGGCAAAGACAAAAAGCAAGAATCGCAACTCGAGCAAAGTATAAGCAAGACCCTATTGATAATTGGGAGGATGAGTTATGATAAAAACTAAAGGCATAGTATTAAGTAATCTCAAATATGGTGAGACAAGTTTGATTCTCGACATATTGACTGCTCAACAAGGTGTTATCCCTATGATAGTAAGTGGCGTGCGGAAATCAAAAAGAGGGAGAGTCAGTGTATTCAGGCCATTGCAACAATTAGATCTTGTCCACTACCCATCAAAAGGAGAATCTTTAGCGAGAATAAAAGAAGGTAGTTTGAGTAAAAACTATCAACACTTGCTCATAGATGTACCTATAACTGCTCTAGGCAATTTTATCATAGAATGTGTTCACCAAGTTGCTAGAGAATTAGATGAGACTTCTACATTTTATGGATTTACAAAAGAACATCTCGACTTCATAGATGTCCATCCAAGAATGTGTAGCAACTATCATTTGTATTTCCTTATCCAAACGGCCAGTCTTATTGGCTATGAACTCAACAACAACAGAAATGAATCACTGCCCTTCTTTGATATAGGTACAGGGATGTTTATTCCAGTATTAAAGTCGTATGGAGATATTGCTCCAACAGCTGAGCAAAGTAGATTGATTAGCGTATTGATAGATTCAACAGTAGAAGAGTGTGCTCAAATGTCTCTTTTAAGGAATGAGAAGTATGAACTCCTAGATGTTTTACTTAGCTATTTTACCTTTCATGTTCCAGGTTTCAAAAGGCCGAAAAGTTTAGATGTATTTAAAGTTGTTTTTGGTTAATTATGCTTTAGACTGCTTTGCTATTGAATTTGCATATCATTGACAAACTGGAATTATTCTTCCATCTCGCCGAGTTCAATAAATAATGTCATTATCTTCAAAACTTTATTTAAACTCGATTTTCTGACACCTAAATTAAATTTAAACCTATGACTAAGTTTTTTTACACATTAATTTTTTCTTTACTATGTTCTGTTGGCTTCAGCCAATTTGGGACGGCTCATGATTTCACTGTAACCGACATTGAGGGGAATGAAATCAGCCTATATGCGGATATTCTAGATGAAGGCTATATAGCTGTCATTGATGTCTCTGCTACTTGGTGCCCTCCATGCTGGACATTGCATGAGTCTCATGTACTAGAAGACCTTCACCAAAACTTTGGACCAGAAGGCACAAACCAAGTACGAGTTGTATTCTATGAAGCAGATGCTGCCACAACAATGGAAGATTTGATGGGTAACACTCCAGGAACAATGGGTAACTGGTTAGAAGGAAATACTTACCCAGTAGTAAATGAATCTCCTGTGACTCTTGATATGAGTGTGTACGCTCCACTAGGTTTTCCAACACTCAACATTATCAGACCAAGCGATAAAGAAATTGTCGCAGATCTTTATAACGTATTTGATTTCGATGCTATGGTAAATGGCATTAATGAAGCTATTGGTGGTGAGGTAGAACTCTCAGTTGTTAGTTCAACAGACAACTTAGACTCGAACATTGACGTCAGTCTTGCTCCTAATCCAGTTGTTAATACATTACAAATAGATCTTGAGCAACTAGTTGGAAGCAAGCAGATTACTTTGCTTTCATTAACTGGAAATGTTGTATCAAACATTACAACACAGGCTGATAGTTATCAAATGGATGTTTCTACTGTATCAGAAGGAACTTACTTAATCCAAATTGCAAGCAAGACTCAGACAATTACTAAACAAATTCAAGTAATTAGATAAGTCTTAATGAGGATATAAAAATTGGAAGGAGACATTGATTGTCTCCTTTTTTT
>JAHDEL010000020.1 GCA_020628855.1 Saprospiraceae bacterium
AAATCTTTTGGGATGGGAAGACGTCTGCCGATTGTTGCTAAATATTTAAGCTAAAACCGAAAACAATGAGAAACCTATACGCACTATTACTCTTAGTTTTTTGTGCTTCTTGCTCAAAAAAAGTGGTTAGCTCTGAGCCAAATCCTTATTTGCAAGAGATTACAACTTTCCAAACAAAAGAAAAGCGTACTTATATGGATGCTTTGAACGTATTTGGAGAACAAGATTTTGTTGAGTCTGACTTTCCTTTCTACCCCATTGACCAGATGTATAAAGTGGAAGCGCGTTTGACTCTCACTCCCGACTCTGAAGTATTCGAAATGCCAACGAGTGGTAAGAAGACACCCAGGTATAGAGCATATGGAAATATAAGCTTTGAATTAGGTGGCGAATCACATACTTTGACACTTTACGAAAATCTTGATCTCCAAGCAAAAAGTGCGGAGTATGCCGATTATCTCTTTTGTCCTTTTTATGATTATACAAATGGCGAAGGCAGTTATGGTGGAGGTCGTTATCTTGATTTTTCAAAGCCAGATGGCGATACCCTCATTGTTGACTTCAATAAGTGCTATAATCCTTATTGCGCGTATCTTGATAAGTTTAATTGTCCGATTACTCCCAGAGAGAATACAGTCAATGCAGCCATTCCCGCAGGTATGATGTATGCTGAGAAAATGTAGAGCAATTAGTACTTTTTACACAATACTCTATTCGTGTAAAACTGAAGAAGCGTGACCACTTCATCAAAGCATTCATTCTCGACTTTGATATCTGTAAGTTTGGGTAGATGTTGAGCGAAAAATATTTGATTATTCGCCATCTCAAAAAGGTTACTAGCAAACGAATGAGGGTATGGAAATACAGGGTTTATCTCCAAAACCACATCAGCAACCTTTTGTATGAGTGATTTATAACTCAGGAAAAAGCCTTCTTTGTTCTCATCATCTACGCTCTTTGTATGATAAGCTTTTGACGATTCTGAGATTATAATGTGATGGAGTTTCTGTTCATTCACAAAGTTTACACTCGGGTTCTCTTTTGTCGCATCCACAAAATTCTCAATTATAATCTTCAAACGCCTTTCTGGGTCTTCGATGTTCTTGGTGTTATAGTCAATAAGGTAAATTACCCAATTCCAATACCATACAACAAGATAGAGGAGTAACAGGTGCTTGTTTTCAAAGTATCTATAGAGAGATGTTTCATTGGATCCCATTTTTGTTGCCAACTTTCTAAAATTGAAACTCTCAAATCCTATTTCATCTATGAGGTCTATGCTATTACTGATAATACTCCTTCCCAGCTTAGTCTGTAGAGGGTCTCTGAGTGCCAAACCTTGTGGCATCTGTATATCAGAAATGATAATCATACTATAAATCTAGAGAAATATTGCTTTCTGTTAAACAATTAATACTAACACTTGTTTGTGTTTTTGTTTTATAAATATAAGCAATACTAACATTAATAAAAGTTTATCTATCTTCGCGTTGAAAATTACAAACCTATGAAACAATATTTTACTCATTTGAAGCATGATCTTCCTGCATCGTTGATCGTGTTTTTAGTCGCAGTACCACTTTGTCTTGGTATTGCTCTTGCTTCTGGTGCTCCACTATTTTCAGGTATTATTGCCGGTATAGTTGGTGGCATAGTTGTAGGAACTTTAAGTGGCTCTCAGTTAGGAGTAAGTGGTCCAGCAGCTGGATTAGCTGTTATTGTATTGACTGCTATTCAAGACCTCGGTGCCTTTGATATCTTTCTACTTGCAGTGGTGATTGCAGGAGTATTCCAATTTATTCTTGGTGTTTTAAAGGCTGGAATCATTGGATACTATTTTCCTAATTCAGTCATAAAAGGCATGTTAGCAGGAATTGGAGTCATCATATTTCTCAAACAAATTCCGCATGCCTTAGGCTATGACAAAGATTTTGAAGGAAATCTTGCATTTAGTCAAGCAGATGGACACAATACCTTTTCGCAATTCTATTATATGTTAGAAGGCATTTCTCCTGGAGCTATCATCATTTCTGTAGCTTCTATCCTTCTTCTTATTCTTTGGGAAAGGCCATTTATGAAAAAGATTTCGATTTTTAAGATAATTCAAGGGCCTTTAGTTGTGGTCGCACTTGGAATCTTGCTAAACCTCTTCTTTCAAAACACTGGATATGCTCTGAAGCTTGATCAAGTAGTATCTATTCCTGTTTCTGAAGGGCTATCAGGGTTTCTTAACCTCTTTACTTTTCCTGACTTTTCTCAATGGAATAATCCACAAGTCTATACCATAGCAATCACTTTGGCTGTTGTGGCATCTTTAGAAACCTTACTCTGCCTTGAAGCAACTGACAAGCTCGATCCACTCAAAAGAGTGTCTCCAGCGAATCAAGAATTACGTGCTCAAGGTATTGGAAATCTTGTATCTGGACTTATTGGTGGATTGCCAGTTACACAAGTAATTGTAAGAAGTTCAACTAATATCTTATCAGGTGGTAAGACTAAAGTCTCGGCAATAGTTCATGGTTTTATATTATTGATAAGTGCAATGGCTATTCCTACTGTACTCAATTTAATTCCGCTATCTAGTCTAGCTGCTATACTCTTCTTAGTTGGATATAAACTTGCGAAGCCTTCTATCTTCAAAGAAATGTTCCAAAAGGGTTGGACTAATTTCATCCCTTTTATTGTGACAATTGTAGGAATTGTCTTGACAGATCTCCTAGTGGGTATTGCTATTGGAATGTGTGTGGCTATCTTCTTCATTCTTTATGATAATTACAAAAAGCCATTTCTGTTTGAAGGAAAGAAACACATTAATGAGTCTGGAGATATTGTTATTCAATTATCAGAAGATGTAACCTTCTTAAATAAAGCTAACATACAAAGAGCACTGAATATCATACCTGATAATCGCAAAGTTGTCATTGATGCCTCTAAGTCGATTGATGTCCACTCAGATGTTATTGAAATCATTGATGAATTTACGGTCAATGCTAAGGAAAGAAATATCGAAGTCGAAATCATCGAAAGAGAACTCAAATCTATCAATGAGTCCCCATTAAGAATATTAGAATCCTCGATGAAGAAAATGCCGCTAGAACCAGCTGTGGCAAACTAATAAAGATTTAGTATTACAGACGTCCTTTCTTTTATTGCGGAGGAGCAAAGTATTTGCTCTTCCGTATTTTTTATCTATATCTTCTTACTCCTGAGTATTCCATCGCTTCTCCTTTCCCAAACCCATAACTTATGCCAAGAGTAATAAATCTTCCTCTCTGCCTACTTCTCAGCGTATAAAACGTTGTCTCAAAGGCCTCTCTAATATCTATGCGCGAGGCAAATACATCTCTGACTCCTAAACTAATTATGCCACGCTTTTTAAGAAACTTCTTACGTACACCGAGGTTCATGAAGATGTTGTCTGATACAACACCCTGTATTGTTTGCTCTCTAGACAAGTAACGACCTGTAACCTCTAGGTCAATCTCATGTGGGAGTTTGAATTTAGAAGTAACCTTAGCAGACCACTGATCTGCAGTGAAGTCAAATGCAGCATCTTGGAACTCACCATTTCGATTAAAGATGTTATAATTGAAGTCACCATTAATAGTAATCTTTCTGCTCGGCTGGTATTTTCCGTTTAATTCTACACCCGTTTGTCGACTTTCACCAGCATTAAACGGCTTGAATATATTAATCCCTTGATTGAAGGTTGAAAACCGCTCTATTTTGTCTGTACTATATCTATAATAAACTCCTGCGTTCCAAGAAATTTTGTCAAGAATATAAATACTTGTTATCTCATACGAATCGGTATATTCTGGTGTCAATAATGGATTGCCTGTCCAGACACTGTAGTTATTGCGGACATTGAAGAATGGGTTCAAATCCCAAAGCCTTGGTCGGTAAATTCTTCTAGAATAACCAGTTTGTAGAGAAACCTTATCATTGATTTTGTAAGAAATATGTGCCGAAGGAAAGAGGTTTGTAAACCTTTGGTTATTGCCTTGATTAGTTGTTGCAAGGAAAGTACTCAAATCAGTATACTCAACTCTCAAGCCACCTTTAATGCCCCATGCTTTTTGTTCGTAAGCTGTGGTTGCGTATCCTGCCAGAACACTTTGATCATATTCAAAGTCATTAGAGAAGCCCGCATTATTTACCCAGACTCCATTGAGGAAGTCATCCACTGAGTACTCGTTTCTGACATCATTTGACTCAAACTGTGCTCCTGTTTCTATTGTCCAAACCGAATTGACCGGCTTTGTATAGTCCAGTTTGAATGTATATTTTTCTTCTTTAAAATCTGTAGCTGTTTTTTGATTGGTTAATGGGTTTTCTCCACGCAAAATCACATTCGTAAAGTCCGATGACTGATCCTTTGAAAAGTAATGGCCTAATGCACTAAAGACCATCTGATGATCTTCATCATCTGGAAAATCTCGCTTATAATTGAGTTCATACCTATACTTAGGGTTTGTTGCACTAGTCTCCTCTGTCCTGTCCCATTCGGTGACTGTATTCGCAATTGAGTCTCGAATAATGACATTGGTAGCTGATGGTTGGTCTTCTATTTCATACATGAGCCTTCCTGATAGTGTTATCACATTCCACTTGTTGATGTAATAATCAGAACCTAAGACAACATTGTAAAATTGTTCATTACGATATTCGTCACCATCTGTTCGAGTGTATGTACGATTAATAAAATCTCTATTCACATTCTTGGTATAGGTAGGTAACTCTCGAAATCCTACACCCAATTGACTAAATAGATTAAACTTCTCAGTACGATTATTGATACTTAGTCCAACACTATGGTTGTCTGGAATTCCAGTATTTAGCGAAAGCGATCCATTGAGACCCTTCCTTTCTTCTTTTTTTAAGACAATATTGATTATTCCAGACGTTCCTTCTGCTTCATATTTTGCAGAAGGGTTAGTAATGACTTCGACTCGCTGAATCATGTCAGCAGTTATCGTTCCTAAGGTACTTCCTTGCTCGCTTGCTATGACTGATGGCTTTCCATCTATAAGAATTTGTACTCCTGTTGCACCTCTCAAACTGATTTGTCCTTCGATATTTACATTGACCGATGGGACATTATTCAATACTTCCAATGCGCTTGCTCCTGTACTACTCAAGTCTTGTCCAACATTAAAAACCCGCTTGTCCAGCTTGAACTCTGTTGTCGAGCGTTCTGCTTGTACTACCACTTCATCAAGCATTTCAGAATTCTGCTCTAACAGCACCTTTCCTAGGTCTATAATGCCATCTTTAGGTGGTGGTAATTCAGCTCGGAAGTTTTTAAAACCAATGAAACTTATTTCGTACTCCTTTGCTTCAGAAGAGGTCTCAAATCTAAATCTACCAGTTTCGTCTGTGGTAACACCTTGTAGTGTTTTGCCTGTGCTATCTAAAGTAACCACAGTCGCAAACTCTATAGGTTCTTGCGACCCTTTTGTCTGTGCTATTCCCTGAACAAAAACTGCTTGCGCAGAAATCGCAAATCCAAAACATGTAGCAACTATAAAAACTATTCCTTTTTTCAATGTTGTTTATTCTGTGTATCTAAAACTACAACACGGTTCTCATCTTGTAGTTTTATAAACTGTCAATGTATTGTTAATATGCTGATTCGGAAGCAAATTCTAACTGTTTCTCTACTAATGCTAAAAGTAAGACTGCTGATAGAAGGAATCAGCATACATTTACACTATCATGTCAAAGCTAAAAAACCTAGCAAGTCAGACCGTAGTCTATGGCCTTGGTCATGTATTATCGAGAGCACTCTACTTTATCTTCTTAGTTCCTTATCTCACAAAACGGCTAGAAGACACTTATAGCTTTGGTGTGTATAATGATCTGTATGGATACTCTACAATTCTTATTGTTTTTCTTTCTTTTAGGATGGATACTGCACTTTTTCGTTTCGGAAGTAAGGCAGGGAGCTTGCAGAGAGCATTCAGCACAGCTCTGTTTCCGTTAATATTGGCGGGTCTTTGTTTTGTAGGTTTGCTTATTACCAATAATACCAGTATTGCCTCTTTACTCAAGTACCCAGACAAGGGATTCTATGTGTCATGGTTTGCCTTGATTATAGGTTTAGATGTACTCATGTTACTTCCTTTTGCTAGACTGAGGCTAGAACAAAAGGCTAAGACTTTCACCTTCTTTAAATTATTCAATGTTCTGTTTACTATTCTATTAGTTCTCTTGTTCTTGGATATTAAGCCTGGCTTCCTCAGCTTTATCCCCGAGCTTGATGACGTTGAATATGTCTTTCTTGCTAACCTCATTGCAAGTGCAACATTGTGCTTTTTAATGCTACCTATTTTCGCAAAAGCACGGTTTAAAGATGTCGACCTCAACCAATTAAAAACAATGTTAGTTTACACAGCTCCATTGGTAATTGTCGGAGCTGCTAACTCTATCAATCAGTTCTTTGGAGTACCAATACAAAAGTATTTTCTCGGAAAATCCTTTGTGGAGAATGTCAGCTCAGGAGGTGTTTATGCCGCTCCTCAAAAAATTGCTGCATTGGTTTCACTTGTGACTGTAGCTTTCAACTATGCTGCAGAACCTTTCTTTTTTCGACATGCTGCTCATTCTGATGATCGTTCTGTCTATGGTAATATTGCATTAGGCTTCGCTTTGTTTATGGGCTTCGTCGTGCTAGGTGTACTTGGATTCTTTGAAATACTCAAACACATTACCGACGTCGAAAAATATCAAGGAGGATTCAAGGTTGTGCCTATCCTCTTAATGGCTTACTTCATGCTTGGTTTATATTATAATATTTCAATTTGGTATAAGCTCTCTGATAAGACAAGATATGGTGCCTACATAGCTATAGTTGGGGCTGGTATTACTCTTTCTGTAAGCATAATTCTCCTTCCTCAGATTGGTATTATTGCTTCAGCATGGGCGGCTCTAGTTTGTTATAGCACCATGGTGATCCTTGCATACTATTATGGCCAAAAACAGTATCCCATTCACTACCCTGTGAAAGCTTTATTCGGAATATTGAGCCTGGTAGCTGTGCTTTTGGTTTGTATTAATCATATCAATGGCTTAGACCTCAGCGTGCTCTTGAAGCTTTGCATTAATGCTGGTATACTTGGTATTTATCTACTATGGGTCCTTTGGAAGTATGGCACATTCTTGAAGCAGCAATTCAAAGGATAATATTACTGAATAATCACTTCAGCCATAATTGGATAATGGTCTGATATATCATAGGTTTCTTTCTTGAAAGAAAGGGGTTTTATGGTCTGATCAACAAATACATAGTCAATCCTGAGTCCTGGGATTGGACCTTTATAAGTGACTCCAATGCCTTTTCCTACTGAAGTAAAGACATCATCAAATTGTTGTCCAATACGTTGATACAGAAAGCTCTGAGGCACATCATTAAAATCACCTCCTAGGATTACTGGGTTCGGACTTTTCTTGATATGCTCAATGAGTACATCGTATTGTTGGTTTCTCTGCTCCGAATACTTTGCGTAATTCTCAAAAAGACTTTTTACTTCTTTAGATAGTTTTTTACTACTTACAGCAGGTGCTTTTATGAGTTTATTGGATGCCTTCGATATCATGTTCGAACTCCCATGAAAACTATATACTCTTACAACCTTATCATCCTTTCTTAAGTCGGCCCAAGCGGCATAGTTTGTATTACCCCCAACCCTCAAAAAACCTTTATCTACAATAGGCAATGTTGTGTATATCCCTGTACCGATTGTATCATTGCCATGCCTTGTAAATCTCGACTGCAATACGCTATCTAAGAGCAGTTGGCCAAAGTATCGCTTTTCTTGTGCTAAGATGATATCCGTTCCATTTTGTCCATCAGACCACTTGAAAAATTGTCGCATTTTCTCATCATCTAAGGTGTTCTTGTCTTTTCTCAGGTATTGACCTGAGTTGATATTAATACTACTTACCCTCAACACGGTGCCTTCTTCACTATTCTCTTGTGTTTTCGGGAAGAAATTATAATGTCTTTTGATTACTCCAATCCCGAGCAATAATGTTAGCAGCGAATAGACAGCGTATTTCTTTTTTTTCACGATCCATATAAGAACAAAGATGACATTGACAAGAAGCAATATTGGAGTGAACAGACTAAGCACTGGAAAAAGATAGCTGCTTGTTGGTAGAATGTATGGCGCACAATAACTGCCTAAAGTCAGCAGAATAATCAAAATATTGAAAAAAAGAAGAAGTGTTTTCAATGCTTATTGATTGCTTACTTGATTGAGAAATGCTTTTTCTTCTTCAGAAAGACTGTTGTACCCTTTTGCTTTAATCTTTTCGAGTATGTTATTCAATTTTGATTCGTCAGCAATTGGCTCAGCTTTGTCTTTATGTACAACTCTGAGATTAGTCTTAGGTGTTGTTTTAGATTTTGCTTTTGCGCCTATGTTGACTTGTGTTGAGAAGAGACGTTGAAGTCCAGTTGTCCAATCATTTCCTTTTCTCAGATTGACAATGTACAGCAGGCCAAACAGGGCTCCTCCTAAGTGAGCCCAATGCCCTCCTTCGTTTCCACTACCTGCAGTTCCAATGATATCAAGAAAGAACAAGACAAATACGATATATTTAATCTTGACAGGACCAAGAAATATGAGGTTAAGTGTATAGTCTGGAGAGAGTGTAGCTGCTGCAACCATAATAGCCATTACCGCTCCAGAAGCTCCCAAAACGAAGGCACTTCCATGTGTTCCTGTTGGGAGAAGATTGTCCATTAACATAAAAAACATACCTCCTGCAATGCCTCCCAATATATAGATGGGCAGGATTCTGCGATCTCCTATAAAGTCGCCCAAAATTCTTCCAAACCAATATAAAAGCAGCATATTCCAGAGCAAATGGAAAAATCGCTCATGTGTAAACATGTAGGTGACCAATGTCCAAAATCTTCTTAAAAACTGCCCTCCATCTGATGGTAAGACAAAAAACGAGCGGAAAGATTGGTAAAAAGCTGAAGGCTGGCCTGCTCCTGCGTGGTATGTGAATACATACACCAGATTAATCACCATGAAAACTATGATATTGGCAATAATCACTCTAGTAAGTGCATTCCCTTGACTGAAGGTTCGCTTTATATCTGCAAAGACTGAATCTATCATTACACGCGTCTTGCTTTTTCGAAATAATACTTAATTAATAAGAAGCCGGCTATGGCTCCGCCTAAATGTGCAAAGTGAGCTATCCCTGTCTGAGCTCCAGATAATCCACTGTACAAGTCATAGGCAATATAGGCTAGTGCTAAATATTTTGCTTTCACTGGTATTGGTGGAAATAACAACATGAGTTGTGTGTTTGGGAACAAGGTCGCAAAAGCAATAACTACACCATATATTGCTCCTGATGCTCCAACTACTGGTGCAAAACTTCTCACATCTTGTTGGAAATATTGATAAAAATCTATCCCTACATGAGCTAATATTGCTCCTAAGGCACATAATAAGTAGAAAATGAGAAAATTCTTACTACCTATCCTTTGCTCTACCATTGGACCAAGAAAAAAGAGCCCTAGCATATTAAAGATCAGGTGCCTCGGACTACCATGCATAAAAAAGTGGGTCACAATCTGATAAGGACTAAATCTATCAGAAAGTGGAAAATGCATAGACAAATCAGGTACAAACTGAGGTAGTGTAACAGCTGCAATATAAACTAATACATTAATGATTAGCAGATTCTTTACAACTGGAGTTAATCTTGGTAGCATAGTTGACTCTTACATTCTATCAAACGCAGAAAAACACTTGCTAGTTCAACTTAAACCTCACAACAAATGCTGTCTCAAATGTCGTCACCGGGAAAGGAGGTGTGACATGAGGAGTCGTCTGTCCATATTCAGCATACCAACGTAATGAAAGATTCTTACTGATGTCATATTCTATACTTGGGCTGATTCTGAACTGAGTTGTTCCTCTCACCGCTTGTGGGTCAAGAACATCATTTCTCAAGTCATGTGCATAGGTAATATTGTCAGAGTACGTCATACTCAAGTCAAATATTAAGCTCCGCGGTTGATTACTATCACCTGACTGTATTACTTGAGATAGTCCATTATTTGTATTTCTTGTATTCCTTCTTCTCTTTTTGCCTTTTCTATCTCCAGTAAGGAAGCCAATATTGACATCTTCTAGCTCAAATCCAAAACCAAATACAAACTCCGTATTCAGCTGCTCTCTCAATTCTCCAACCGTGGTATAGAGGTCTAATAATCTTGACTTCTTAAATTCAAAGTTGAAGAGGTAGTCATTATGTGTCTGTATGTCAAACCCAATGATTGGGTTAAACTGCTCATTAATTTGAATCGACGGAATCTCCCATCTAGTATAATAATTACCTGAGGCTGCTTTCAAAGTAGTAGTCCGCTCAGTTTCCGTCAATGCATCATATTGTGGGTCAGAATTGAACCTGTTTATCGAAAAGACAGATTTATATCCATGCGTCAAAGCAAATGACTTCACCCAATCCTTGAACCATGGTAGCTTATTCAACCCATTATATTTGACCTTCCAATTAGGTTTAGGTAAGAAACTTGTTTTCTGGACATCATCAAGAATGTCTAGACCGATAGTGTTAGCATTTTGGCCTGTATAGGCTGCTATAAATGCAGGGACAACAACATCATTGTTCATTTTACCATATCCTTCAGTGTAATCAGCCCCGTCAATACTGTGTTCATTTACCCCAAGTCTGTTCGAAATGATTTTCCTATTCTCCCTAAGCTCATTAAACAGTCTTATGGCATTATCTCTTTCTCCAAATAATGTATTTAATGTAAAGTAGCTAAACTCAACTGACCCAACATCATAGATGGCTTGTTGGTAAAAGTCTCCTGGTTGTCCTTCTTCTTTTTCTAAAAATGTCAATTCTTCTGAATGATCAAGACTGGTTCTCTTGTAAAATTCAACATCCACGTCAAAGTTTTTCCATGGCTCTAGTTCAACATCCAGTTTTAAATCAAGACTTCTTCTTTGCATTATCTGTTTGTTGAGGACCTGGCTTTGGTTCCACCACTCTCTATTCTGGTATAGCCAGTTATCATTCTCCGGGCTCTTGGTAATATCTGGCTGTAATCCAGCTACAAAGTCCCAACCTGGTGCGCTGAAACCATCAGCTAATCCTAAAAATCTTGGATCAAACGCTTCCTGACCTTCATCCCACTTTCCGCCAAATCCAGGAACTAGAGTTGAGAAGTTTTCTCTGTAAGAAAACTTTGCGTTCCGTAGTGAAAATAGTGGTCGAATGAAAAGTTTTTCAACAGTACTTGCCTTGGTGTTTTTTGATTTTGATTTTCGGTCAGCTTTATCATCATCTTTACTAGCTGTATCCTTGTCATCATCTTTCTTTATAGCATCTCTTCCTCGGGAGCCTGATGTTCTTGAAGACCTACTTGAAGAAGATCCCCCATCAAGTTTCTTGATATACTTACTCTTGCTATACAGTTTTTCGAAGTTCAACGTAGCATTTAAGGATCTATCTTGCCCATTGCTAATCACTGCTCCCGGTCTATTTCCTACTCCTGTAGCTTGGCCAGGAATTTGGTCAATCGTAATTAATGGGCTCGCTACCCAATCATAGTTCCCTTTATACTGTGCCGTTACTTTTACCCAATCCATGAATGGTAAATAGCGAATCGGTAGCGTATAATTGAGGTTAATCTGATGAGAATAGTTTTTATCTCGTCCGCCATCCCAAAGATTATTTCTCCAATAATCTCTAACAAAATCAGGGTTGTCAGAAATCTCATCGTTGTATGTTCTTCCACTAAGATCATAAATGCCACTACCATTTTCATCTTCCCAGTCTCTTGCCGCGGCTGTATCTTCTATTCCTACCTGCCTCAGTTCGTCAATAAAACTTGAGTTTACAGCATTAAATCTTAATGATAATGCTTTTGTGAAATCCCACTTCAGATCATATCTTCTTTCAAAAGCAAAGTTCTTTTCATCAAATTCGAATACAGGAACTTCTGGTAACCTAAATCTTCTCTTCTTGAATTTTTTATCCAATGTAGTGCTAAATGAAAAGCTGTTAGGAACCAGGTTGAAATTAAACTCTTTGACTATTGCCAAGTGCTTAGATTTGACCTTCTTAAATGGCTGGATGTAATTCACTTTTCTTGAATACGTATAATCCAGAGCTCCTCTATATTCTCTCGTATTATCAAAAGCAACAAATGGGTCTCGCCTATCAGTCTCTGTGTAGCCATAGCTTACGCTAAAATTGGAGACATCCCATGGTTTTGGCGTGCTCTTTCTCTTTTCTTTCCGCTTTTGTTTTTCTGCTTCTTTGTCTTCAGCATCTTTTGTTGTATTGGCTGCATTGCCCCTCGTTGACATATTCGTGTTTCGAGAGCCTCCTGGCTTTGTAGAAGTATTCGACTTCCCTTTGCTACGCTCTTTCTTTACATTGGTAAAGTTGTACGTTTTAATAGTAGTAACCGTCTGAGATTCTGATCGTACTTTTTCTTTATCTGCATCAGTTCCAGCATCGCTGATCTTATCAGGTACTTCTACATCTGAGTCGAATGGGTGGAATCTTGGGTTGCTTATAGATTTGACGTATTGCGCATAGAATGGTACACGTACTCCCCATTTTGATGGCAAGAGCTTTCCAAGTTCTAAAGAAGTCGCAACATCATAATCTATATTTTCTTCTTGACTTCTTTCCATGAGACGTTGATCAAGCGATCCCCAGCCAATACTGTTATATCTTCCTGATAGTGTCAAGTTACCAAGGTCAGCGAGTGTCACATCTACGCGGGCTAGTGCTGCTGTACCTCCTCTTTCATCAAGCCCTACTGCTCGAAGTTCATTCACCCACACTTCTGCACCAACTGGAGCTAGTTTTTCTGGATCTGTTTTGTCTCTAATATTCCTGACACCTATTTCAATTCCTTTGATAAAACCTAAACTAGGAGTACCTATAACTCCTATCTCATGATTTTCTTTTAAGGCGTCCATAAGAAATACTGTATCTCTAGCCTCGCCAAGTTGGTCCCGCATCCTCTTCAAGTTAACAAAATCTTGAAGGTCAATATCTAGCATGTTTTCATCTCTCCAAACCCGCTCTGCATTTGTCGCACCAACAGGTTCATTTTCGCTAGAAATGACCAGTGGTATCTTATATTCATAGTAATTGTTAAGAAAGTCCTTACCTATCTTCACAAAAAGTTCTAGATCACCATCATCTAGCTCATCTCTACCCAAGAGTTCTTCTGCATGGACAAAGAGCTGAAGTCTCTTAAATAATCTCAAGTCCAAGTTTGTTAACTTGTTGACTGCAACCTCACACTGCAGCCCTAGGTTGTCCATGTTCAGCGATAAAGACTTTTCGTCGAGTTGGGTTGAAGTTATTGAGTTAAAAATTACTTCTCGTTGAATGCCGGGCGGCTCAATGTAGTTAAATGGTTGCTTATTTGAGTTCTCTTCGACACCTCGGATATCCATATTAAATGAGACATCTTCGGGTTTGAAATCTGAGTTACAGAAGGGCTGTGCTTTTCTCCATTGACTTCTTACTAGCTCAAACTCTGCCATCCTGAAAATTTTCCTTTGACTAAAGCCTGACATCACCATACGCATAAACTGGATAGACCTGAAACCTTCAATATTACCCACCTTCTGTTCTTCTACAATGTCTTGAATCGGGATTCGGAATCGATACCACTTTTCCTTCACATCATTAGGAGGTGTCACCGTCATGGAGTCCGTGATATAAGTATTATTCGGGTCTATCAAGATTCCTCCATTCATCATGTCTCTCTCTATCTTGATATCATACTTGTAGTAGTTTTCACTTTGATCCAGAGAGTTATTACCATTCAGTTCTTCACTATCTGGAGGAAACTTTCCTCTAACATTGTTGTTGATGCCTTGCTGAATATTAATATTATTATTCTGGATGTCTGGACTGTTTCCTTCTGGGTTGCTGAAGTACCTATATTTATTCACCAGATTGTCTGTCTGCATGAACCAATCTTGGTCTCCAAAGTAGGCAAAAGTATCCCCAGCTGGATCGTTTTCCACAAGAGGAATATTATTCCCAAACTCTGCAGAAACTCTATTTACCCAATCTTCATGTCTTGCTATTTCTTCATTGTTGTTTATTCCATCAAGTCCAAGGTCTTGTCTGTCTTTAAGCTCTATATCAAAACTTCCAGTCGTTGGTACATACAACGGCACCTGACCAAACTCTGTTTCTACTTCAGCAATAGCGTTATCATCTATTGAGATGGCATTTTCATAAAACTGCTTTCCATCTTTTAAGATGTCTTCTGAGATATTTCCAAGATGAAAAGAAATCATTCCAACTTCATTATCAAGAGGTTGCATAATCGAATCATTATCATAACCAGCCTGTTCCATGAAAGGGTCTAACATCCAAAAGTCTATGAATTCATAGTTGGCTGCTTGGAAATCATTTGTGTTGATATAGCGCATTATTCCAGCCCATCTTGTATCTGGCTCAGCCAGACGAAGGCCAAGATTAGAGTCATATCCTGAGAACCCCTCAGAATAAGCGGTACCACCTGGTTCATCAAAGTTATATGGTCCTCTCACTGTTGGGTCATAAACCAAATCAAAAGTGAAAAGATCTCTTTGGAATTGTTGAGGTATCTGTCTGTTCATGAAAAGCTCTGTCTGCAATACACCTCTTGAATAAGGGTTACTTGCATCACCCGGGCTTCTCGCATTAATATCAGCGATGTACCAGCTGAGTGCTGCTCTATTTACTCCTGACAGCAAGCCATTTTCTCCTCCTTCTGGAAAATAATTTGGATCATCTGGGTCTTGAGGAACACTAGCCAATTGCCATGCAAAAGGTTGTGTACCCAATGGTAATCCTGTTACAGCTCCTTCGAAATCATCAATATTTACAACTCCTTCCTTTTCATCAGAAAGATTAATCTGCTTGTTATGTCCAGGTCTTAGGTGTGCAACTTCAGCCGAAACATTGACAGAAGACGCTGCATTCGTACTATAGATTGGCAAAGCATCTAAAGCTTTTGTGATCCATGGTGTCTCTCTTTGATAAGCTACATCAAGTCCATAGACTGTATTATTAATCGGGTCATCACCCACATTCACTTTCTGTGTGAATGGTCGTTCTCTTAGCTTCAATACAGTGGCGCCAATTTGAAAATTTTCGCTCACCTCATAGTCAGCTCTCAGGCCGAGCATGCCTTTTTGTTGCAGAGAGAAAAAGGATTGATCTTCTATTTGTATATCTAGAGGTACTCCTTGCTGTAGGTATGCTTCGTTCAAAATTCTCAATCGTCCTATTCCATAATCTACTTCATAATCAGAGCCTTCTAAAAGCTCTCTACCTCCTGCAGTAACTCTTACAGATCCCCTTGGGATGTTCCAAGATCCAAGATTGATCTCTGATGATGTGCTAGATTTATACTCGCCTAGCATCACAAACTTATTCTTATGGAGGTCTTCTTGAGCTGCTATGACTACTGGTTTATCATAAAGCTCTTTATAGATGTAGAAAGAATCAATTCTTAGAGTATCTGTTCCATTGATGATTTCACGCTTTTCAAGTGATTCTCCAAATGGTTCAAGAACAGGGAAAATGATTGCTCCGTTTCTAGGAATTACGGTAATTCCTGGCACAAAATCAAAAACTCCATCTGGCTGTGGGTCTAACACAGTATTGAGATTATCCAGATTGAAAATATTAAGAAGTGGGGTTTTGTTAAATCCTTCTTCAGGTATAAACTTGGTCAAAGAACCATCATTAACATCATTTTCATAAAAGATGTCGAATGTGAAATCTTCTTGTGTTAGATTACTCGTTCTTAAAGCATATACATTCTTCATCATCAAGTCCCACGTTGGGTGATCTACTTGTTGATTACTGCTTTTTAGCATTTTGACATAAAGAACAGACTCTGGCTGGGCCATTCCTGTGGAATCTGTACTTGCTATTTGAGAATCTGTTGCTAACTCACCAACCCTATACACTTCATCACAATTCTGTGTATAAAAGTATTCATAGGAAACCCCAAGTACTTGATTCGGTTGGAGTCTAATATTCAAGGAGATAAAACCAAGCTCTGGGTTGAATGTATATTCGCTTTGCGTTAACATCCTTCCTCTGAATGTTTCGAAGTCTTGGGTTTGTTTCAGGTTTTCACCGATTGGGTTGGGAGCTGATAAATAATCTACAACTTGATCTTGGAGCCTACCGTCTGCATTTCCCTCAATTCGTCCCATCAATAAATTACTTCTATTCGATGGTAATCTATTGTCTTTGACATCTTTCAAGATTTGTGGAAATACCACGTCATCGATAAAGTAAGATTCGTCTTCACTGGAAAAGTAGGTACTATCAGGCTCGCCAAGGTCAGCAATCGCAGCAATCATTGTACTATTCTCTTCAAAGACCTGTCTATCATCCGAAATCCAAACCTCGATATTTGCAATCTTAAAAGGACTTAATACATGGGGAAGATTAGATAATGCATCTTCATAAACATTCCTATGATAGTGAGAGATGAAGAAGTGTCTATTCTCATCATAATCATCTGGTCTCAACTCAAACTGTTGGACCGTAGCTCCATTCTGAACAGAGATTTTCTTCGGCTTTGATCGTTGTTGAGATGCAATTGCTGTCAGGGTCAAGTGTCCAAATTGGAGTTCAGTCTTGAGACCAAACAAACTTTGAGAACCTTGAATGAGGTTGCTCCTTAGAGGCAAGCTTACATTTCCAGCTTCTATTTTCTTAATGATATCATCTTCTGAAAACTCTTCTGAGTCATAGGCCAGTTTGATTTTTCTATCAAAATCAAAAGTCGCTTGAGTATCATAGTTAAATCCAAGATCCATCTTATCTCCAATATTTCCATCAACATTGATTTTGATGTTTTGCTGAAATAGTGGTATCTGCCAACGGTCTATTCTTCTAGTGGGGTTAATTCCGTTATTCGTAAAATTGTATCTCGTACCTAGTGTAATATCAATATTACCCTGTGGCTTTATGTTGATGTCTTGACCTCCAAATAAACGGTCCGCTAATTTGTCTTTGATATTAATCCTTGACATAGGATCAATTAGCCCACTTTTTCCTCTATCATCCGAACCAAATCCTGAGAGCTTTCCGAAATAACTAGATTCTTCTTCTTTTCTTTTGTATTCGATATATTCTTCGAAGGTCATATATGATGGCATCCTAAAATACTCATCACCTATTTTTTCTTTTATAATGTAGAGATCTGATTCGGGATCATATTCGATTGTACGTTCAATGTCTGAAGGGTAGATGTCAAATGGGTTTTGGAATTCTTCAGTCGTGAAGTCACCATCACGGTCTGTGATCGGAATTGTGTCCGTCTGAACAACATTCCAAAAGCTTAATTCTTCTTTTAATAGATCATTCCAATCTTCAGCATAGGCGTTGCTATTGCATAGCAAAGCAATCATCATCGTGCACAGTAAACCAATCTTAGTGTTCATGAAATTATAGACCTCTTTCTTTTATAATCGTATTCTCTCAGGGAAATATGGAATCCTAACGCATTTTTTAGGGGTACATTATATACAGATTAAGATAATTGTCGTAATGCAGCTTTAATTAACTCTTCTACCTGACAATCAGGCCCTTTCTCTGTATAGACCTTGTCTATGAGAGGTAGAATCTTACCCTTCTGAAATCCGAGTGAAACCAATGCTGACAAAGCCTCTTCTTTAACACCACTTGCTGTTGGCTTTTGCATTGTGCCTTCTCCGATAGGGCTCCCTTCTTCCAAGGCTGATTTTGCAATCTTATCCTTCAAATCAAGAATTATTCGCTTAGCTGTCTTTGGACCAATACCTTTGACTTTATTGATAAGCGCAACATTTTCATGAATGATAGCTTGTCTTGCCTCTGCTGGTGTCATATAAGACGTTACCATTCTTGCGGTGTTTGGGCCTATGCCACTGACAGAAATTAGGTGGACAAACAGTGTCTTCTCTTCCTCAGTAAAAAAACCGTAAAGACTTTGATCATTTTCGGTAATGTGTTGATATGTGTATATTTTTGACTCTTCTAGGTTTTCTATGGCTGCAAAAGTGTGCAGACTAATATTCACATGGTATGCGATGCCTCCTAAATCAACATAGATATGAGTGGGAGTTTTGTGAGTAAGTTTGCCTTCTAGATATGCGATCATAATCTTGCAAAAGTAGTGAAGACATTAAACATATTAGAAAAATACTTAATATTTAAGTTCCATGTATACAATTTTGTTATTGGGCAGCGGGGGTAGAGAGCATGCTATAGCACATGCAATTGTGCAAAGTCCTAAGTGTGAAAAACTGTATGTAGCTCCAGGAAATGCTGGAACTCAAGAAATTGCCTTCAATGTATTACTAGACATTGGTGATTTTGATCAAATAGCAAAGTTTTGCGAACAATATCATATTGATTGGATCATAGTAGGACCCGAACAACCTTTGGTGGACGGTATCTATAACTATTTTGAGCATTCTAAAATTAAGGTTATTGGCCCTTCTCAAGCAGCTGCCCAACTAGAAGGGAGTAAGTCTTTTGCCAAAGCCTTCATGGCTGAGTTCAATATTCCGACTGCCAGTTATAAAGCATTTACTCTAGACGAAATAGATCAAGGAAAAGAATATATCAAATCTCATACTTTACCCATTGTTTTAAAAGCTGATGGTCTTGCTGCGGGCAAAGGTGTACTCATTCTAGAAGACCACGAAGCGGCAATTTCGGCTTTTGAAGAAATGCTGAATGGAAAGTTTGGCAAGGCATCAGGAACTGTGGTTGTCGAACAATTTCTCACAGGAGTGGAGTTCTCTGTCTTTGTAGCTTTGGACGGAGAACATTATTGCATTCTTCCAGAAGCAAAAGACTATAAACGCATCGGAGAGGGAGATACTGGCCTCAACACCGGAGGTATGGGAGCAGTGAGTCCTGTTCCTTTTGTAGATAAAATCCTATGGAATGATGTAAAAGAGAATATCATTCTCCCCAGTGTTAGTGGCATTAAGTCGAGAAACCTTGACTACAAAGGCTTTCTCTTTATTGGTTTGATCCTAGTAGAAGGCAAACCCTATGTCATAGAATATAATTGTAGGATGGGCGATCCAGAAACAGAGGTTGTTTTCCCAAGAATTACTTCGGATGTCGTGGAGTTGTTTGAGGCAATAGTCAACTCAACATTACTCACTTATCAATTAATGCAACGAGATGGGTTTACTGCCACAGTATTTAGCGTAAGTGGTGGCTACCCTGGGTCCTATCAAAAAGGTCTCCCAATGCAAATCCCAAAGTACGATGATGGTCATTACTACCATGCGGGGACAAAAAAACATGATTCTTCTCTAGTAACAAATGGAGGAAGAGTTATAGCTTGTACTGCGCACTCCTCAGAAATGCAGAATGCTATCACTAAGGCCCTCAAAGGTGCAGAACTCGTTTCTTTTGAAGGTAAATATTACAGAAAAGACATAGGAAAAGACTTGCTCAACTATCTTTAGTTTGTGAATCTTACTTTTCAACAAATTTGTTCAATTGTATCTGGAGAGACCAGTTACAAAGATGATTTTCATGTTGAAGATATCGTCTATGACAGTCGAAAACTCAAGGCAAACTCTCCAAGTTTGTTTCTTGCTTTAACAACTGGCACTCGCGATGGTCATCAGTTTGTTGAGCATGCAATTACAAGTGGTGCTCATGGCTGCATTGTTGAAAAATCGGAAGGTCTCTCTAAAGACGTTCCATACATTTTGGTTTCTGATAGTTTACAAGCCTTCCAAACACTCGCAAAACACCTCAGGTCTATAGTCAAGTTTCCTATTATTGGTATCACAGGTAGCAATGGAAAAACAACTGTAAAGGAGTGGCTCTATGAGGTGCTGAATGAACATCTGCAAATCATCAAAACACCAAAGAGTTATAACTCTCAAATTGGTGTAGCCGAGTCTTTATTGCCCATCTCTTCTGCTTTTGAATTTGGGATTTTTGAAGCTGGGATTTCTCAACCTAACGAAATGGATGCCCTAGCAGATATGCTTCAACCCACAATTGGTGTTTTTACTAACATTGGTGATGCACATCAAGAAAACTTTAATTCTCTTCAAGAAAAGGTAACAGAGAAAGCAAAGCTCTTCCAGAGTTGTGAATCGATTATCTATTGTAATGAGCATCAAGCTATAGCCCATCTTCTTGAAAGTAGCTTTCCCAAAAAAAACCTAGTTTCTTGGGGTTCTAACGAATCAAGTACGATTATTTTCTCCAAGAAAGACCATAACCAAATCTCTGTTGGTTATGAGGATGAAGTGTTTACCTTTTCTTTACCTCAATTTGGTGTGAGCCATTATGAAAATCTCTTGCATGTTATCAGTGTGATGCTAGTTCTTGATTTGGATCCAGATATTATTCAGGCAAAGATTCTTTTACTGGATAGCTTACCAATGAGGTTAGAAGTCAAGGATGGCATTCGAGATACAATTCTAATTAACGATAGCTACACCTGTGACTTAGCTGCATTTAAATATGCACTTGATTACATGACTCTTCATTATGAAGACTATGATAAGATCATAATCACGTCTCAGTCTCTCCCTTTTGACACATCAGAACTTCTTTCAAACTATAGTATTAAGGCTGTGTTTTCGGTTGGTTCAGATGAGGATATCCTGCAGATAAAGGAAGAGGTAAATTCTCCAAAGTATTCTGGGTCTGTAATTCTCATTAAAGGCAGACGAAAAGACAAATTGGAGCGTCTTTCTAGACACTTAACCTTAAAAACACATTCTACGGAATTAGAAGTCCACTTACAAAACATAGCACACAACCTTAAGGTCTATTCTGATATTTTAGACAAGAACACTGAGGTTATGGCTGTTATAAAAGCATCAGCATATGGAGCTGGTAGTGTTGAAGTAGGTAGGTATTTATCGTCTTTACCCATTGATTATTTAGCTGTGGCCCTCCTCGATGAAGGCATCGAACTCAGAAACCATGGAGTAAGCAAGCCCATTCTGGTTTTTAACTTTTTTAATGCTAATGACGCAAGTTTACTCTGGGAATACAACCTTGAGCCTGAGGTATATTCTTTCAAACAACTTGACGGCATATTACATGAAAGTATAAAACAAGACTCCCCTCTCAAGCTCCACATCAAAGTGGATACAGGTATGCATAGATTAGGTTTTTCTGTTGATGATCATTCAGAGATTGTTAAAAGGATAGCAAGGTATTCAAAGGTCAAGATTGCCTCAGTCTTTAGCCATTTAAGCTCTAGTGAAAACCCTGAACATGACAGCTACACACATGATCAAGCAAATCGCTTTGACGTATTTTACAATAACATAGTTCAATCCTTAGATTATAGACCATTTCGACACCTTCTGAACACCGCAGGAGCCTTGCGTCATTCACAATTTCAATATGATGCTGTGAGACTGGGGCTTGGTCTTTATGGTATTGATGAGACAAGTGAGCTTAAAGAAAAGCTTCTTCCAGTGCTCTCTCTAACAACCTCAGTCCTCCAAATTAGAGAACTCAAAAAAGGGGATGCTTTGGGATACAATAGATCGTATATCGCTGTTGGAGACACAAGAGTAGCTGTCTTAGGTGTTGGTTATGCAGATGGATTGCCAAGGAGCTCCTATCAAAACCTGTGTTATGCAGCATACAATGGGACACCTCTTCCATATCTAGCAACACCTTGTATGGATGTTTGTTTCGTTGACATCTCCAACTGTCCAGAAATAAAGGAAGGAGATAGTGTTGAGATCTTCGGTGACTCTGTCTCTTTACAGGCTCTGGCTTCTGCCAATCATACTATCGCCTATGAAATAATTAGTCAAATACCTACTCGAGTAAGAAGAAAGTATATTGAAGATTAAGTAAATGTCGTTTAAAGCGAATGACTACAAAGTCGATTTCACTATTTTTGTGCACTTCTTTAAATGATTACCAAACCTAGATGACATGACACCAAAAGCTCTAGCCATATTCACTGTAGCAGTATTCTTTTGTTCTTCTCTCTTGGGACAGGACAATGATGCTGTCTTATTTACCGTGAACGATCAAGATGTAACAGTAGAAGAGTTTCAATATATCTATGAAAAGAATAATGGAAAAGGCGCGAATTATTCTGAGGCTTCAATAATGGAATATCTGGAACTCTATAAAAATTTCAAATTGAAAGTCAATCGTGCCCGAGAAATGCAGCTTGATACAATCCCTGCACTGATCAAAGAATTGGGAGGGTATAGAAAACAACTTGCTAACTCCTATCTCAATGACAAAGAAGTCACGGCTAACTTAGTTGAAGAGGTGATAGAAAGAATGGAAACAGATAGGGAGGTCAGTCATATATTTATCCCTCAGGATAGAAAGTCTAGTCCTGAAACAAAAAAAATGGCTAAACAAAAAGCCGATAACATTTACTCTCGTGTAAGTGCAGGAGAAGACTTTGCAAAGGTCGCAAAAGAGTCCTCTGAGGATAAGGCCTCTGCGTTAAATGGTGGATACTTAGGATATTACACTTCACCTCTTCCTAGTGGTTTTTATGCCTTTGAGAATGCTATGTATGATACACCCATTGGAGGTGTTGCAAAGCCTATTCTCTCGAAAATGGGTTACCATATTATCAAAGTTTCTGATGAACGACCTTCTAGAGGTGAGATGGAAGTAGCACACATTTTAATCAAGAAAAGCGAAAATGGTAAAGTCAACCCTAGAGCTAAGTTTGAAATCGATGAACTTGCAAAAAAATTAGATGCTAACGAAGGTACATTCGAGGAGCTTGCAAGAAGTTTTTCTCAAGATCAAAACACTGCACCAAAAGGTGGATATCTTGGTTACGTAAGAATCAATCAATATGAAGTTCCCTTTGAGGATGCTGTCTTTGCTTTACAAAGTAATGGTGCAATATCCCCTCCGATAGAAAGTGAAATTGGGTGGCATTTAATCAAAAGACTCAGCAAAAAAGACACTTCTGATAAAGACAAATTGCGTAGGAGTATGAAGTCAAAACTTGCGAAGGATGATAGGTTGGAGATTTCTAAACAGTCTTTGATTAAGTCTATCGTTAATGAGTCTGGAATGCAAGTCAATACAGCCGCTCTTAATACTTTTAAATCTAAGCTGCATGAAGACTTTTTTTCCTATAAATGGAAAAAACCTAAACTTCCTGAAATGAATATTATCTCATTCGCAAATGGTATGAATCACTCACTTGAGTCTTTTGCTGAATTCTGCAAAAAGAAGACTAAAGAACGGTTGAAATTTACAAGCCAAACTCCTCTAGAAGATGCTGTGTCTAGTTTGTTTGATGCCTATAAAGATGATGTAGTATTACAATATGAAGAAGCCAATCTGGAAAAAAAGTACCCTGCATTTAAAGCACTCATGAGAGAATATGAAGAAGGAATCTTGCTATTCGAAGCCACAAAGATGGAAGTATGGGATAAGGCAAGTAACGACAGCCTTGGTTTGAGATCGTTTCACGCTGAGAATGCAAATGAGTACCAATGGGAGGAAAGGGCTTCTGTACAAACAGCAGTTATAGAGACAAACGATGCCAAGGTTCTCAAGAAGATAGACAAGGCTTTGAAGAAAAGTACACTTGAAGCACTAATGAAAAAGTATCAATCCAAGACAGTAAGCATAACTCTAAATGAACCAGAGCTAGTAACAAAAGCAATGGAACTAGGTAAGTCAATCACTTGGACCAAAGGATACATTTCAAAAAACACAAATGATAATGGCGCATTGGTCATTCAAAAAGTCCTTGATATACTACCAGTCCAGGCAAAATCATTTGATGAGGCAAAAGGTTACATCATTGCTGACTATCAAGACAAGCTAGAGAAAGAATGGATTGCTGATCTTGCTTCGAAATATGATGTTTCAATTAATGATGCTGTACTTAAACAACTCATTAAATAGTTTGAAAAGATGGCTTCTATACATCACTGTTATCATTTTCGTGTGCTGTAATCAAGTAACACCAAAAAGCTCTAAACTACTGGCTACTGTCGGAGACAAGAGCTTGTATGAAGAAGATCTTCCGTTATGGGTTATTGATTCAACAGCAACAATTGATATGAGAGAAACTTATATCGATAAATGGATTAGGTCTGAGACGATGTTAGCTGCTGCTGAAAGTCAGGTTGGTGGTTCGTTTGACTTAGACGAACTAGTCCAGAATTATAAGGAGTCTCTACTCATGCATAACTTCGAAAAATTTCTTGTCAAAAATCATATGGATAGTCTTGTTTCTGAAAGTCAGATCCAAAATTATTATGATGAAAACAAAGAAGAGTTTGTCTTAGATGAGCATGCAGTTTCAGCTTTGCTATTGCGGTGTAATGCTGAAAGTGATCTGTCCAATCTCAAATCTGCATGGAAGAAAAACAAATCAACTCTTGACTTCAGTCAGTATCATTCCATTTGTGATTTAGTGTGGGACCAAAGGTATTCTTGGGTAAGAGAATCCTCTCTAAATTCTATGTTGCCAGAATCCGTCAGGAAAAAAATTTCATGGACAAAAGAGTCAAGCTTAGAAATTAACAACGATAATGTACAATACTTTGTCTTTCTTCGCGATATTATTGAGCCAAGTAATTCTGCTCCGGTGTCGTTAGTCAAAGAGAATATTATAAAACTTATATTACACAAGAGAAAGAAGACTTTGATGAAAGAGTATGAAGAAAAACTTGTGCAAGAAGGAATTAAAAACAAACAGATAAGTCTAGTAAAAGAATAACCATGGTATTAAGACTATTTACTCTCATCTTGATCCTTCAAGGTGTCTTGAGTTTTGGACAAAATGAATTACTTATTGATAAAGTGGTTGCAAAAGTTGGAGGAGAAACAATTCTACTTTCTGATATTGAAGCTCAATATGCTTTTGCAAAAGAACAAAATACTGCTGCTGGAGAAGAAGTAAAGTGCCAGATTTTGGAAGGACTCTTAGGTCAAAAACTTATCGTTCATCAAGCAAAATTAGATAGTGTCGTTGTGAGCGATGATGAAGTCGATGCTCAATTGGACTTTAGGGTAAATAATGTCTTGCGCCAAATGAACAATGATGAATCTTTTTTTGAGGAATACTACGGGATGACGGTGAGTAAAATGAGAGAAAACCTCAGAGAGGATCTTTATCAGCAAATCTTAGCTGAAAGAATGCAAAATCAGGTCTTACAAACGATTAACATCACACCTGATGAGGTCAAAGAATTTTATGAAGATATTCCTGTTGATAGTTTGCCGTATCTAAGTTCAGAAGTAGAGTTTGCTGAAATTGTAGCCAAACCAAAAATCAATGCTGTTGAAAGACAAAAGGCTCTTGATCTTGCTAAGAGCCTCCGGGTGAGAATCCTGGATGGAGGAGAAGCTTTCGAAGATCTTGCTAAAGAATATTCTGCTGACCCTGGCTCTGGTTTTCAAGGTGGCGATCTAGGTTTTGCAACAAGAGGTACTTATGTGCCTGAATTTGAAGAGGCAGCCTATAATCTTGATATAGATGAAATATCGGATCCTACGGAGACAGAGTTTGGCTTCCATCTCATTAAAATGATAGAGAAAAAAGGAACAAAGATCCGTCTTAAGCATATCCTTATACGTCCTGTCATTTCTGACGCAGACATTGAGTTGGCAAAAAACGAGCTTGATTCTGTCAGCACATTAATCTCCGAAAAGAAGATCTCCTTCGATGATGCAGTAAAAAAGTATTCCATTGAAGATATTCCGAGCTATCACAATAATGGAAGAGTGCAAAACCCTGGTACCGGCAAGACTTTTTTCAAGACAGCAGAACTGCCTACAGAGGTCTACTTTGCTATCGAAGATATGCAGGTAGGAGAAGTATCTGAGGTGATGGAGTATCCACTCCCAACAGGAGAAAAGTATTACAGAATTGTTCAACTCCAATCGAAGACAAAGCCACACAAAGCTAATCTGAAAGAAGATTATTCTATGATTCAGGATTTGGCGAAGCAGAGTAAGAAGAGTGTTTATTTTTCGTCTTGGGTAACTGAGAAACTTCAAGACACTTACATTGAAGTAGACCCTTTAATTGGGTCTTGTCCGAATATTGAGCAATATCTAAATAACTAGAAAAAAAAAGACCGGTTCTACCCCCTTGTGAACCGGTCGTGAAGAAGTACCTAATTGCTTAAGTATTCTCCTTCTCTAATCTGAACAATGAACATATTGCGAATACCTTGCCAAAAATGAGCTCACATTATTAAAAAATTTAATGCCACGACAACAACCAGTATAAGTTGTTGGTTTTCAACACATTATCTTGTATGTTCATTTTGTATGTTTCTTGGGCTTTATCTTAAAAGCTGAAAATCTCACTTTCTTAGTGTGTGATCTCTTTCTCTTAAACCTTCTTTAACCTCTCTTTATACGTTGTCATAATTTCACGTAAGTTGTAAAGACTGCATCGAATTAAGACACTTTGTCAGTTGATCATTCAATGGTATGACCTTTGACATAACTTGATGAACTTATTAACCTAATCATGACAATTCAAAAAGGAACGATATCAGTACAAACGGAAAACATTTTTCCGATTATCAAACAATTTCTTTATTCTGATCAAGAGATCTTTCTTAGAGAACTAGTGTCCAATGCTGTTGATGCTACCCAAAAACTGAAAACACTCCACTCTAAAGGTGAAGCAAAAGGAGATCTAGGTGATGTCAGAATAGAAATACTGCTAGATAAGGATGCCAATACCTTAACTATCCGTGACAAGGGTATAGGTATGAATGAAGATGAGGTGATGAAATATCTCAACCAAGTTGCCTTTTCTTCTGCTCAAGAATTTCTGGATAAATACAAAGATGATGCCTCTGTCATCGGGCATTTTGGTCTTGGCTTTTATTCCGCATTTATGGTTGCAGACAAGGTCGAAGTCAGGACTAAGTCTTATAGAGACAAAGATGGTGCTGTAATGTGGTCTTGTACAGGTAGCCCTGAATATGAATTAGAACAAATTGATAAAGAAAGTCGGGGGACAGATATCATCTTATACGTTAGTGAAGACAGTAAGGAGTATTTGGAAGAGTCGCGCATCCAAGCGCTTCTAGACAAATACTGTAAGTTTTTACCAATAGAAATTCAATTCGGAACAAAGACAGAATATGAATATGAAGGAGAAGGCGACGATAAAGAAAGAAAAGAAATAGAGGTAGACAATATCATCAACAACCCCAATCCACTCTGGAAAAAGAAACCTAACAAATTAAAAGAAGAAGACTATAAAGCTTTCTATAAAGAGTTATACCCTTATGCTCCTGATCCTTTGTTCTGGATTCATCTCAACATTGATTATCCATTTAACTTAACAGGGGTACTCTACTTTCCTAAGTTGAATAACTCTCTAGAGGTCCAGAAAAATAAAATTCAGTTGTATAGTAATCAAGTCTATGTTACTGATGACGTCAAAGAAATAGTACCTGAGTTTCTAATGCTCTTACATGGTGTTATTGACTCTCCGGATATTCCACTCAATGTTTCGAGAAGTTATTTACAAGCAGATAGCAATGTCAAAAAAATCACAAACTACATTACAAAAAAGGTAGCAGATAAACTGAGTAGTTTGTTCAAGAAAGACAGAGAATCCTACGAAAGCAAGTGGAATGATATCGGAGTCTTTGTAAAGTATGGAATGATCTCTGAAGAAAAATTCTATGACAAAGCCGTCAAGTTTGGTCTCCTAAAAGATACAGAAGAGAACTTCTATACCATTGATGA
Organism: Saprospiraceae bacterium; assembly: GCA_020628855.1. Classification (GTDB taxonomy): domain Bacteria; phylum Bacteroidota; class Bacteroidia; order Chitinophagales; family Saprospiraceae; genus JAHDHH01. The sequence continues at coordinate 27,769 of JAHDEL010000020.1, forward strand.
GTATAAAGACAAGATTTCTGTAAGCCAAAAGGACAAGCACGATAAAAATATAGCCATATACTCTAACAATAAAGAAGAGCAACATAGTTACATACAGTCAGCTCAAGAATATGGTTACAATGTCCTGCTACTTGATCATATCATTGACAATCACTACATGCAACATCTCGAGCAAAAGTTTACAGACTTAACCTTTGTACGTGTTGATTCGGATACTGTTGACAAACTTGTGCAAACGGATGAAGAAAAAGAATCTGTATTGTCTGATAAAGAGCAGGAGAAAGTGAAGACACTCTTTTCTGAAACTTTAGGGGAAGGAGTCTTTATCGATCTCCGTCCGCTTTCGCCAAATGACCACCCAGTTGTTATTACGAAGCCCGAGTTTATGAGAAGAATGAAAGAAATGCAGATGATGCAAGGGATGGATATGGGTATGTTGCCTGATAACCACAATGTTGTTGTAAATACAAACCACCCTTTAGTGGCTCAAAAGTTATTAAAGATGCGAAGTGCCGAGAAGAAAACAGACTTCACAAAGTATCTCTATATGTTGGCAAAATTGAATCAGAAAATGCTCACTGGAGAAGAGATGAGTGACTTCATCTCAAAAAGTATAGATTTTCTCAAAGAAAGTTAGAAGCAAAAAGCCCTCGGGAATTCCTTGAGGGCTTTTTGTTTTAATCTGTAATAATTTCTATCTCTAAATTATCTATATAGGTAGACACAGGTACAAACCCTCCGGAAACAATTGTCAACTTTAATATTTCTCCTGAAGTGTAATCAAGTAAACTTTCGCTTTCATAGTTTTTCCAATCATCTCCTTCAACAATTAACTCTATGCGTTCTTGATCTGTCCTAAGATGTATAGAACCTTGATAATCACTCTTAGCTGAAAGCCTAAGCAACAAACTCATGTCTTCGTCGAATGGTCCTAGCTCCATATACATATGCGGGACTATGCATCCACCACAAACATAAAGACTACTGTCACCTCCGTCTTTTGGTGTTTTATCGCTCAATATTCCTATGTATGGATAAAAGTCCATGAGATCATCTTCTGATTCAAAACCATTGCTATAGAGTAAATTTTCATTTCCCGCAGGTGAAGTCTTGGTACAAGCTGTCATAAATGTCAGCAGCAGAGAAGCAACTATTACTAAGTATTTCATGTTGTGTTGTTTTATAAAGAAGACTACAATACCCATTCAAAGGGTTGGGTACTGCTATGATTTCTATATTAAATGCATGATTTTTGCAGGAATACAACCAATGGAAAAGAAAGACATCAGATCATTATCTCTGCCAGCATTAACACGCGCCTTTGAAGATTTAGGACAACCTAAGTTCCGCTCTAAGCAGGTCTATGAATGGCTTTGGAAAAAAGGAGCTTTGTCTTTTGAGCTCATGACAAATTTATCTAAAGACTTAAGGCTTGAATTGGATAAGGAATATTGCATTCGACCAATTACACTGGACAAGCAACAAAAGAGTCTTGATGGTACTATAAAAAGTCGTTACAAACTGTATGATGGGTCTTTGATTGAGACAGTTCTCATTCCAGTTCCGAAGGAGAAGAGATTTACTGTTTGTGTTTCTTCTCAGGTGGGCTGTAGTTTGACTTGTAAGTTTTGTGCAACTGGTCAAATGAAGCGAACTAGAAACCTAGATGCTTCAGAGATCTATGATCAGGTAGCTTTTACGAATATTCTTTCGGAGCAGACTTATGGTCACCCATTGACAAATATTGTATACATGGGCATGGGAGAGCCTCTCCTAGCTTACTCGGAGGTAAAGAGATCAATTGAGTTGATATCCTCGCCTCAGGGAATGGGTATGAGTCCAAAGCGGATTACCATAAGTACTGCCGGTATTGCTAAAATGATTCGTCGTCTAGCTGATGATAACCTCAGATGCAATCTCGCTCTATCTTTACATGCTGCAGATGATATAAAGCGGAATGAGATTATGCCTATCAATGAGCAAAATAATCTCGAAGCATTGATGGAAAGTTTAGAGTACTTCTTTAGCAAAACAAAGCAAAAGATCTCTTATGAGTATATCGCTTTCGATAACTTCAACTTGAGTCGGCTTGACGCAAACAATTTGATTAAGCTTTGTCGAATCTTTCCTGTGATGGTCAATATCATCGAATATAACCCGATCGATGGAGTAACTTTTGACCGTGCTGCAACTCAGACTGTTGATCAATTCGCTCAAATACTAAGAGATGCAGGTATCATGGTAACTGTCCGTAAAAGTAGAGGGATGGATATAGATGCAGCTTGTGGCCAGCTTGCAAATAAAGAGTGATAGTCTTGTAAAAAATTCCCTCTGGATAGAAAAGTAGAATATCAGTTTCAAAATCAGTGCCTCCTTCTTTTTCCCGAAAAGGCAATGCTTTGGAAGGAAGAAAAGATGCTAGTAATTGCTGATTTGCATGTTGGCAAAACTCAACATTTTAGAAATGCTGGCATTGGCATCCCAAGAGAAGTCTCCCATCAAAACTGGAGAAATCTCACCACTCTGTTGCTTAACCACGATATAGAAACTTGTTTGTTTCTAGGAGACTTAATTCATTCCGATTATAACTCTGAGTGTGAAACGCTTTTTCAGATTCTTGATCAATTTGATTCTATCTCTTTTGTGCTTACAGAGGGTAATCATGATATTTATAGCAAGCAAGTCTTGTCTTCGAAAAACCTACTTATGGTAGATCAATTTATCAAAGGGCCTTTTGTATTCACTCACATTCCCCTTGAGGATGAACATGAACTCTATAATTTTTCAGGACACATCCACCCTGCTGTTCGAATGAAAGGAAAAGGAAGACAGTACTTAAGATTGCCTTGCTTTCATTTTGGACACAGGTTAGGCTTGTTACCAGCATTCGGTTCTTTCACAGGAAGCAAGACGATACATCCACAGGAGTCAGATATCGTGTATGTTTGCACTTCTCAAAAAGTTATTAGAGTACAGTAATGGGAAGGAGAAGGAACAAGACGGTCATTGTTGAAAATGTCAAAATCATCGGTATTGCTGACAAAGGCTTAGCAGTTGGCAAAGACCCTGAAGGACAAGTCTATTTTGTTAAAGGCGCCGTTCCTGGTGATGTCGTGAACATACTGCGATTAAAAAAAAGGAAAGGTGTATACCAAGGCATTACTCGTGAAGTAGTTGAAGAATCTCCTCATCGAATTGAGCCAATTTGCAAACATTTTGGTCAATGCGGTGGATGTAAATGGCAAAACCTTCAATATGATGAACAGCTGAAACAAAAAGCTACTGTCGTCCGTGATGCTATGCGCAGGATTGGTAAAATAGATTTGGATGTTTCCCAGATAATTGGCTGTTCAATCCAAGAATCATATCGTAATAAGATAGAATATAGTTTTAGCACTAAGCGATGGTTGACAACTGCTGAAATACAATCAGAAGACGCAATGATTGCTCAATCTCCAGCAGTAGGCTTCCATGCTCCTGGAGCTTTTGATAAAGTCGTAGACGTTCAGACCTGTCACCTTCAGGATAACTTGACGAATACTATTCGTAATACCATTAGGGAATGGGCTTTTGAAGAAGGTTGGGAGTTTTACGATGCAAGAAAACATACTGGATTTCTAAGAAACATATTCTTAAGGAATAACAGGATGGGAGAATGGATGCTCACTGTGTGTTTTCGTGAAGAAAGAGATGGTCAACATTTTGAAGTATTAAGAAGGTTGCAAAAAGAGTTTCCTCAAATTTCAAGTCTGTATTACATCATTAACCAAAAGCCTAACGACTCTATTGGTGATCAGACTGCCATCCATTTCTATGGCAAGGAACACTTAGAAGAATCTCTTGATCATGTCTCATTCTTAATTGGTCCTAAGTCTTTTTTTCAGACTAATACGACGCAAGCAGAAGTGCTGTATCAACATATTTCCAAACTTGCGGACTTATCCGGAACAGAAGTGGTCTATGATCTCTATACCGGTATTGGGAGTATTGGCCTCTACTTAGCCAAAAATGCAGGAAAAGTGGTAGGAATAGAAGAAGTGCCAGAGGCAATAGATGACGCTATTCTGAACGCTAGCAAAAATAATATTGATAATTGTGCCTTTTATGCTGGCGATGTCAAGGACATTTTATCTCCTGTGTTTTGGAAATCTCACGGCAGACCTGATCTTCTGATTACTGATCCACCAAGAGCAGGGATGCACAAAGAAGTTATCCAAATGTTGTTACAACTTGGAGCTCCTCGTGTTCTTTATGTGTCTTGTAACCCTGCAACTCAAGCAAGAGACCTTGCACTGCTTAATGAAAAGTATGATGTTATTGCGTTGCAACCCATAGATATGTTCCCACATACACATCATATTGAAAATATTGCGTTATTACAATTAAGATGAGTATTACCGAACAACTATTAATTATTGAAAAGCAATTGCTCGAACACAATGCTATTGTTACTGCAGCAAAGCAAACAATATTGGATAATGATATTACGAAGTATCCCATTTTTATAGCAACTAAAGATGAGGTAGAACTTGGTGTCTCCATCATTAATCATCAGACCACTACTGCACTATGGTCGATTCATGCAAGTTCGTTAGAGGAGTTAGTAACTAAGAATGTAATTGCAATGAATAAAGTGGATGCATTTAGGGAAACCTACAAAGATAGTTCTGTCTACAATTGTTATTTTATACTGAGTAGTTTAGGTAATCAGTTTGCTTATTTGCCTGCATAATTGCACATATGAAGATCTATAACTTTTCACGGATTCTTGGAATGCCTTTTGGAATTGTTTTTGTACTGATCTTAGTACAGAGTTTTCGAGATGAAAGTATTAGTAATCGCTCTTATTATTGGTTAATCCCACTCCTGGTAATACTCTCCATCATCTATGTTTTCCAGTATCAGATAAATGAATGGTGGCTCAAAAAATATCCTATCCCTCTTGATGATCAAGACCGTCAATTACTAGAGAAGCATTCCGTCTTTTTTAAAGGGTTAAACGAAACCGACAAAATTCGATTTGGGACCAGAGTCTATCAATTTGTAAGGACAAAAGAGTTTGTAGCCATCGGAAAAGAACATAAAGCTGTGCCTTATGATATCCAATTGCTCACTGCTATGGTTGCTCTCGAAGTCTCCTTTTTTGGAGAGAAACCATTATATGATAATTATGATCGCATTATCTTCTATAAACATCCTTTCCCCACTCCAAAAATCCAGCAGTTGCACACAGTGGAGACTCATGCAGAAGATGGTGTCATCCTTATGGCTCTTGATTACCTAGCTGCAGCAATTACTGATCCTGTAAGATTCTATCATATTGGATATCATGCCTTTGGTGAAGCATTTATGTTCGAGCAACCAAAACTGCAATATCCTGAACCGCTTCCTTGGTCCACTATCGAGCATATTAGCAAGTTTACTGCTGGTGGAATTAAGAAAACAATTGGGCTTCCTAGGTTTGATATGCTTCCAATTGGCATATCCATGTATTTTGCTTTTGGTGATAGGATGAAAGAACTCTATCCTGAACTCCACACACAGTTTGACCTTGTGTTCAGAACAACTCGCTACTTAGACTAGGTCTAAATAACTCTGGACAAGACTTCATGACATTACTGTGACATTTCGTGTCTTACTTCTCAATACTTTTGTATGAGTTGTATTCGCGCAAGCTACATATCATCACTATTACTCATCAGAACCTATCGGTTGAAGAGCTGAGACACTTTGTTGTAAGCAGAGACTCTAAGTCAGAGGTTGTTTCCAGTCTTGAGTCAATCAAAAAGCACTTCGAAATTGATGAGTTGCTTTATCTCAATACATGCAACAGAGTAAGTTTTGTGATGTATGCAAATATTAGGATAGATCATGATTGGATTAAACGTTTTCTCAAAATGATTAATCCGAATCTTGAGGAACAAATTGCTCAGAAACTTCCGAAGTATACGGATTATTACCATGGAACTGAAGCGATAAGACACCTTTGCCAAGTTGCTTCTTCTGTTGATTCGCTGGTCATTGGAGAGCGAGAGATTTTTAGGCAATTTAGAGAGGCGTATCAGTTTTGCAGCGATGCTGGTCTTTGCGGAGATTTTTTAAGGCTTATTGAAAAGCACGTTGTTACAACTGCAAAGTCTGTGTATACTAGAACAAAAATTGGAGAAAGACCTATATCAGTTGCTTCTCTTGCGTTTAAAAAATTACTTGCTAGTAATATCTCGAATACTGCTCAGGTCTTGATGATTGGTGCTGGCGAGACAAATACCAATATTGCTCGTTTCCTAAGCAAACATCGTTTCGAAAATGTAACTGTATTCAATAGGTCTCTGCATACCACGGGTGAGGTGAGCAAATTGCTGAATACCGAAGCATTACATCTCACAGATTTGAAAAGTTATACTCGTGGGTTTGATGCAATTATTATCTGTACAGCTTCTACGAAGCCAATTATAGATATTAGTCTATATCGCTCCTTGCTGAATAAGGATGTTAGTAAGAAGGTCTTAGTTGATCTTTCTGTTCCTCGAAATATTGATCCTTTGATTGTCGAGCAATTTGACGTTGAGTATATTGATGTGGAAAGCATAAGGTCTCTTGCTGAGGCTAATATGGCTTTTAGAAAGCAAGAATTAGTTTCGGCTAATGTCATCATAGATGAAAACCTAGATGCCTTCGAAGAACTCCTGCAGGAGCGCAGACTTGAGCTTTCGCTGAAGTCAATTCCTTCTGAAATCAAAGCTGTAAAAGACAGAGCTGTCAATCAAGTATTTAAGTCAGATATCGAAAACCTGGATACAAATACTAGAGAATTAGTACTAAAGATGATGGACTATATGGAAAAGAAGTGCATCGCCGCTCCTATCAAAATAGCTAGAGAAACTCAGTTAAATTAGTTTCTTAAAAGAGCTTCCTCAATAAGATTGGAATTATCAAAAAATCTGACAGCAATGCTGTTAGTAATGTAATTGATATTAGTATTCCTATGATATTGCTTGGCGGATGGATCGAAAACAATAATACTAGGAAGCCAAAAAAGAGAATAATTGTTGTAAATGTGATGGCTTTACCTGTATCTCTGAAAGTGGAAAGAATAGCATCTTCTTTTGAAAGGCCTTTGTTTTTTGCAATTTTATATTTGCTCAAAAAGTGAATAGTATCATCTACAGCTATACCAAAGACTATAGTGAAGATGATTGAGATAGTAGCTTCCAAGGCAATACCTGCAAAGCCAAGTAAGGCAGCTGCAAATAGTAGTGGAATAACATTGGGTAGAAGAGCTACGAAAAGCATTTTCCAATCTCTATAAAGCAAAGCCATAATAATCACTACTATGAGCAGGGCCAAAGCCATTCCTTGTAATAAGCTGACTCTGACATATTCTGCATTCTTGTCTAGGATGACACCGGTTCCTGTTCGTTTTACTTGGAGCAAGGATTGGTCAGTATTTTGTTGTATCCACAGATCTATCTCTTCACCAAGCTCATTAACAACATCTGCTCCTTTATCATTGATCTTAGAAGTAATCCTTGTTTTCTGCTCATTCTTACTGACTAATACAGCTCCACCAATGGTGTTCATTTTGCTCAAGAAAGGTTGCATTGCCACAATTGTAGAATCCTGTAATGCACCTTCAGCATCTAAGTCCATAAGAGGAATAGAGCCAATTATATCTGCTACTGAATAGACAGCTCCGATTTCTTCGTATGATTTGAGCTTATCAGAAATCTGCTTTACTTGCCTAATCACTTCTGGAGAGTACGCATTATATGGTTCTGCAATCTCTATAGCAAATTCGAATGGTCTAAATCCGCTGAATTGATTCTCGAAGTACATGAAGTCTTCCGTAATCTTTGCTCCTCTCGGCAAATTACTTTCAATGTTGTAATTCGTGGTAATCTTACTAATACCAAGAACAAAAAGACCACCTAAGATTAAAGACCCAAATAGTATTCCTTTTTCTCTATTTAGGGTGAAGTTGTAAAACTTGTCCATCAAGTTGGACCAAAACCGATGAAACTTGGTCTGAGTAATGGATTCCCTCGGAATCATACTTACTGCAGCCAAGGTAAATGTAATGACCACAACATAAGCCAATATGACTCCTATAGCACTGTTGAGCCCAAACTCCTGGATAGGTGCAATTCTTGAAGTAGACAATGAAACAAAACCTGCTGCAGTGGTTAAAGAAGTCAGAAACGTAGCCAGTCCAATTTCTTTTACTGTTATGCTCAAAGCATCTGATTTCGTCTTGCCTAATAAGATTTCATCTATGTACTTTGAAACAATGTGCACCACATCACTAGTACCAACGATGAGCATCAATACTGGATAGAGTGCGGATATTCCGTTAAACTCCCTTCCAAACAGCGATAGACCACCAACAAATAATAGCATGCCTAGCGCAATAGTTGTTAGAGAGATAAGTATTAACCACTTTTGCCTATAGAGTAAGAAAAAGATGATACTAACTAGAATTATCGAAACCAGTGTCGAAACGATAATTTCTCTTTCTTGCATCGATGCTAACTCATCTTGAAAATATGCTCTACCAAGCAGGTGCATCTCGCTAGCATTTTTTGCTTCAATTTGACGATATGCAGTCATAATGCTATCTGACTCTGCCATGCTGAGGTTGTCCTTATGTTTTATCATGATCAACATTGCAGATTGATCTTCTGAAACAAAGTTTTTCAAGAACTGATCATCTTGCATTATCCTGATACTGTCTTGAGTTCTTCTATTATCTGGCTCAGGCGATAACGCTGAGATTAAGCTGGGACCAAAAGGAGTAAATCTTGGGGTTTTTAGCGTTGGCAGACTTTGAACGGTAGTGACATAGGGAAGTTCTTGACATTGCTCAGCAATCTCTTTGACAGCATGAATATTATCAGGATGAAAAACACTTTGTCTTCCAGACTCAACTGCTATGAGTAAGAAGTTGTCGTCTGTTTCGAAATCCTTACTAAACTCTTGAAAGTACTCAAGATCGGGATCACCTTTTGGAAAGAATTGCTCGAATTTGAAAGAGAATTTTATCTTAAATAGTGACAGACAAGCAACTATTGTCAAAAAGGCATATGCCCAGAGAATACTTTTTCTATGGTTTAAAATCCAATGGTCTGTGGGTTTTCTCATATTCTATTAGATACACTAACATAGAGTAAACCACTGATTGATTTCAATGTTCTTCTGAATGCTTAACTTTATTACTTCTTTTAGAAAAAAGTGGAGGAAGGTCAATAAGACCTTCCTCGCTTTGCGTGTTACTAACAGTAGTTAGCAGCATGATCCTCCACAACATCCTTCAGGACAACATGGGATCAAAAAACTCAGTAACATTAACATAAGACAATGTTTAGGTGAAAAAATAAGCTTGGTTTGTTCACCCTATTTTATTCAACATTGGGCTTAATGTCTCCCCTACTAATGCATTTATCGCCTGTGTTTTCACCATGGTAAAACAGCATAAGCCTTTCTCATTGGTACAACTGACCATGACGAATTTTTCTCCAGCCTTGAGGTTAAACTTCTTTCTGACATCTTTTGGGAAAACAAGTTGACCTCTTTCATCAAAACTTACAACTGCTTCTATTTCATAACAACCCTCCCTTTCTGCCTTTGGTAATTCTATCATATTTCAAATATAGTCTAATTTATCAGATAAATCAGAAAAATCAGACATTGTTCTCTTTCACTTCTGTATCTTGTGCAACATGGTTGGTGCTTTTCTTTTCATTTTCGTAATACTTATAATTCCTAAGATCTTTTTTCTAAAGCTTGTCTTTGAAGTTGACGCCTTAATAAGTATTGAAAACAGGCGCCTTTCCAAACCATTGGCTGCTCTATTCATCATCCCATCTCTTGGGTTTATTGGTCTTTTATACTGTGCAGTAGTACTTAGCAACTCCATTATCAAAGAATACCAATTACTCAACCGTCGCCCAATAATCAGTTCTGGAGGAAAAACGGTAGGTATTCTTGCTGGTGTTTTCTTTCTCTTAATTGGCTTTGTTGGTATGATCCTTTGGATTATCTACTGGTCAAATCTTAGTACAATCAAACAAGACTTGAGATATGCTAGGAGAGAGATAGGTAGAAATTCTCTTGCTCAACATCTTGTTGAGTAAGAAGGCACATCAGACATTTGATACCTTTGGTTTGGCTTGCTTCAGATTTGCTTCAAAAAACAATACATATACTGTAACGAAAAATGAAATAACACAATACGCGGCCACCACATACGATAAACCTGTGACTATTAAGTCAATATCAAACCAAGAACCATACAGCCATAAAATTCCACATGCAAGACTCAGCTTTGCTGCTTCGAAACCTAAAGCCACTTTAGCGTATTCCATCAGTGATGTATATGCAAGTATTGCTGCAAAACAAAAACCTAAGTAATAGATGACCTCCCAATAGCTCATCGTAGCAAAGGAAACTAGAGCATGATAAATGAAGAGATTGATGACTATCAATTGGAACCACGACCAATAAACAAGAAAGTCAGATGTGTCCGGGTTGTATTTCTCTCTCTCATAAATATTCTTTTGCTGAGGAGCTGGATAGCGATTTACAACATCCTCAGGCCTCCACCCTGTCGGCATAAACCATATTCTAAGTTTATCTTTTATGCTCTGGGTTCTCCACGCATCCTTACAAAGCTGCCAGACATGCATAACATTAATATAAAGAGGGTTCCAAGTATTCACTGGTTTTATTGTTCCATAGACTGGAGGAATTGTATCTACTTCTTCTTGAAATGTTCCAAACCACTTATCCCAGAATATGAAAATTGCTGAATAGTTCTTATCGATATATTCGGGGTTAATAGCATGATGGACGCGATGATGAGATGGTGTCATTAGGATATTCTCCAATACTCCCATCTTGTTAATTAGCTTAGTGTGATACCAGAACTGAGCAAACAAGTGAATAGGAGCAAGAAAAGCAATAATCTCATGGGGTACTCCTAGAATTGCAAGCGGAATATACAGAAAGAAATAAATCAATACAATCGCAGATATTTCTTGTCGCAAGGCACAGGCTAGATTATACTCCTCACTACTGTGATGAACAATATGTCTATTCCAAAAAATATTCACCACATGATTAAATCTATGACTCCAATAAGAGGCGAAGTCGATGCCTATAAATGCAATAATATATAACCAAAGAGTTGACTCTATATCAAAAAGACCAAGCATAGTCTCCATATACTCATAACTGATAATAACCAATGAAAGACCTATTAATGACTTAATCGTATTGGTCATTCCTGAGCTCAAACTCGCAATGGTGTCCATAGAGTGGTAAACTTGTACTCCTCTCAAGCGAGAGACTCCCCACTCTATTAGAATGAGGACAACAAAGAATGGAATGCCATAGGTTAGAGCTTGTGCATACGCTTCCATGGGATAAAGATATTACAACTCTCTATCTCTAGTATTACCCTTATTAATAGAAAAAACTAATATAAAACTTGTGATGAAATCAACACTAAAACCATGCACCTCCTAGACCTCTAAAAGGCCACGGAATAGCAGCTAAAATAAAGAGTAGACCTATACCGTAGAAAATCCATGTGGTTTTAAACTTGCCTTTGGCTGTATCATGCCTTTTCACCTTTGAATTTCCAACAGTAATCAGAATTGCAGCAAGCACCATCATGACAATGTGCTCCATTCCATAGAACCTTGTACTAGAATTAGCCATCCATCCTTCCCCATAAGATATCTTATCACTCAAGAAATAGAGAACCGCTCCTATCAATATCTGAATATGCGTGAAAATGAGCGCAAAAGTTCCAATTTTTCGATCAGTGGATGAATAGTCTTTTCCCGAATTCATCTTCATCAAACCGTTTATTACAGCGGCTAATAGCAAAATGAGTACAATCCATCGTAACCCAGAGTGAGCGTGCTTTAATCCTAGATACATATTGTTTTTGTTTTGATTGGGGGGATAAAAAAAGAAGGGTTTATTTCCCTTCTTCTATTTCTTTCATGCTGTCTTTCACTTCTTGTTCAATATTTGCCTTAGCATTATTAAACTCTCGAATACCTTTTCCGAGTCCTTTCATAAGCTCAGGAAGTTTTCTTCCTCCAAACAAAAGCAATACTACGAAGGCGACAAGAATAATTTCTGGTCCTCCTAAGCTGATTAAAGTTATGACTAGCATATTGTTGTTAATTTGAATTCCAAATATACTACTTTTTGAGTCCGATTTCTCGCAACCTTTCATCCAGATAATCACCAGCTGTTATTGACTCATAAGCTAGCGGTCTTGCTTCTGTGACACACTTATCTAAGCATGTGAGATCCATCTCACTCTTTGGGTGTAGAAAGAATGGTATTGATAATCTTGGCACATGCCATTGTTCCTTTGGAGGGTTGACAACCCTGTGCGTAGTTGACTTTAGGTAATTATTAGTAAGTCTTTGCAACATATCCCCTACATTAATCACAATTTCATTCTCCCCAGGAGTAATATCTTGCCACTCCCCATCATTATTAAGCAACTGCAAGCCACCAGCTGAAGCTCCAACTAATAATGTAATCAAGTTAATATCCTCATGCTGTTCTGCTCTAATCGCTGTCCTTGGTTCTTCTGTGATCGGCGGATAATGTATTGTCCTTAGGATACTATTCCCGTCTTCTATTTTCTGCTCAAAGTAGTCTTCTCCTAAGTCAAGGTGGATTGCAATTGCCTTGAGCAAGTGCCCTCCCGAACTCTCAAAAGACTTATAAAGATCTTTTCCCAATTGATAGAAAGCAGATACCTCTTCGACCTTCACATTGTCAGGGTATTCCGCTTTTAAGGGATGATCTTGATCAACAAATTGACCAATCTGAAAAAACTCTTTTAAGTCTGCAACCTGTGACTGCTTGGCATGCTCTTTTCCGAAAGAAGTATAGCCTCTCTGACCTGCCAAGCCATTGACCTCATATCCTCTTTTGGTATCTACTGGCAAAGAGAAAAACTCTTTTGAAGCCGTATAAAATTGGTCCACTAAATCTTTAGAAATTCCATGATTAACTACTCCCACAAACCCTACTTCATGAAAAGCTTTTCCAAGTTTTTCAACAAATGCTGTTCTTTGTTCCTGGTCACCATTGACAAAAGTTGAAAGATCTACTACTGGTATTGCTCTAGCCATAGTTTCTTAATTTTAATTCTAGTTTCTTTTTGGTTTATACTTTGATCTTTGAAAAAGAGATTCGTTGTCTGTTTCCGAAATCAAAGCATTGATATCTTTTCCTGTTTTTTCTAAATACGTTGATACTATTTTATACCCCAAAAAATGTGCCGTACGTCCTGGTGATGCTTCTGGCATGCCTTTAGACCTTGGTGCCTCATTGACATAAGAGTTAATCTTTTGCTGATTTGTCTCATAAATGAGGTTTTGTTCAAGTACAAAATCCCAAATGGCTTTCTCACTTTGTTGACACCAATCGAGTTGAGGTTCACTATATTCAAGAAGAATGTCCAACGAAGTCTCTGGTAAGAATTTCTGCATTAATACAAGTTTCTTTCCTTGATAAATGGCATGATCCAGAAAGCGTTTGCCTCGTTGTGGGCCAAGGATATCTTCAGCAACTAATTCCATTGTTTTCTTTACTAAATACTTGGCATTATACCTTTCGGCGATATAATCCGAAAACAAAGGATTTGTCGGGTCTAGTGATTTATAAGGAAATGATTCTCCTAAAAACATTTCCAAGGATAGCCCAATGGCACTTTTCTGTTGTTTTTCGTAGAGAAATGCTTGATAACTAAAGTTTCCAAACAGTGCATCAACTTGTGGAATGTCATACTCTGGAAAATAATGCCTAACAAAAGCAAATGCTTGTTCTAATTCTGTTTCTGATTTTTCCAAATTTGGAAACAGAACACCTAAAGTATCCAGCATAGATTTCACCCTACTATCCTCCAAATATTCCTGAATTCGTGACTCGTCATCTATTGGTAATCCAAGGAGTTGTTGAAAATAAACATGGTAAAAATCAGGATATTGGCTAGCAAATGCACTCAGGTTATCAGTTGAGAAGTCTTTACTTATCTCATCCAAGTCTCGATCATATCGATGTATTGAGACATCCTGAATATGCTTACTTACGTTTGGTATTCTTTCATCACCGAAGCACCCAAGCAATATGAATAAACTCATACTCAAGAAACATAAAAACACTATCCGCAAGGAGTCAACATTCATCATAACTAACTAATATCACTAACTAATCGAAATTCTATACTCACTTAGTATCATTGTTGAAATAAATCTACATTTGTATGATTAAAATTCGACGAGTATTATGCAAGGTGTTGATAAAAAAGAATTAGACAAATTTATAGAACAAGCTCTTCACGAGGATGTTCGCGATGGTGACCATACTTCTCAAGCTTGTATCAACCCTAATGATAAGAGTAGAGCGAGACTACTTGTCAAAGATGTTGGCGTCATTGCTGGAGTCGAATTTGCAAAACATGTGTTTAAGGCTGTAGATCCAGACTCTACTTTCCAAACAAACATTTCAGATGGTACTGATATCAAGTATGGTGATGTTGCATTTGTAGTTGAATGTAATTCGAGAGCACTTTTGATGGCAGAACGACTAGTGCTAAATACCATGCAAAGGATGAGTGGTATTGCTACCTTGAGTAGCAGGTTTGCTGTGGAGGTGGAAGATCTGCCCGTCAAAATTCTGGACACTAGAAAAACAGCACCTCTCATGCGGTTTTTAGAAAAATGGGCAGTGCGCATTGGAGGTTGTTATAATTATAGAGATGGTCTATATGATTGGATCATGATTAAGGACAATCATATTGATGCCTCTGGTGGTATCCAAGAGGCCATTCGAAGTGTCAATAAATATATTAAAGACCTTGATCGTGCTCTTGGGATCACGGTAGAAGTACGTAATCTAGTTGAATTGCACAAAGTCTTGGATGTAGGAGGTGTCACAAGAATAATGCTAGATAACTTTGAGTTACCAATTTTAAAAGAAGCAGTAGCAACTGTTGATAAGAAATACGAAACCGAAGCTTCTGGAGGCATTACTTTAAAAACCGTGAGGAGAATTGCCGAGACTGGTGTAGATTATATTTCTGCTGGTGCTCTGACCCATTCTGCAGGATGTCTTGACTTAAGCCTCAAGGTTATAAAAGGAAGTTAGAAGTTATTTTCTTCGAAGTCGTAGTTCAACTCTTTTTCTTCTGAATATATTCTTGCTTTCACTACACCCCTTTCAGACCAATATTCTATATGTGTTGGAAAGTCGTTCTGTAAGTTTTGAAAGATATAGCGGTCAACATCTGTTTCTATTTGGCTGAATATCGTCGGACCAAAGTTGTTACCACTCACTACTAGTCTAAGTGTATCATTTTCAAAATACAGCTTCATGTTTTCTTGAAAACGCGTATTCTCAGCATCGAAGACCAAACTCTCTCCAAGATATCCTGTTTCTGTTCTTGACCAGGTTTCTGTTATTTCTGTACCATTTTCCCTCTTTAGCTTCCAACTTCCTTCTAACCAAGACAACTCTTTGATTACTTTCTTCTGGTGTTTATAATTGATTCTACGTTTTTGATCTTGAAGTTGGCGGTTCAGTTCATAGATGCTTTTAGCAAAAAAATTACGATACACGATCGGGTCATGGAAGTCCTTGCTTACCTGCTGTTTAATGTTGACTAATAACCCTTCAAACTTCTGCGGAAAAGGCTTTGGAATTGTGACATTATCACTATTCAGTAGTGCAAGTTCATCAGCAGAATACCGATGAACTAGTAAGAGATATCCTTCTTGATTTGCTTTGAGAGAATCCCTAGTCGCCTTGAGGTCAGTATCGTGCACAATCTTGTACCTACCGAAAGTATAATGTCTTTCGAGTGCGTATGAAGCTGCTTCTTCATACAGTGTTCTGAATTCCTGCTTGAAGGTTATTTGGTCTTTGAGTCTCTCTTTTTGTTTGGTGTTTTTTTCTCTCTTTACCTGCTTCTCTAATGCAGCTATGTTGTTTTCGAATTGCTCAACGACGACTAATAAGACACCGTTCTCTGCATTCTGGATAGCTGCCTTAGCCATATCAAAATTGGATTCTTGTGCAGAGAGAAAACCTAATGAAAAGAAAAGAACGAGTGCTAAACTATTCTTTAAAGATCTTAGTAACAAATACACCATCTTGGTCTTTGATTCTTAAGAGATAGATACCTTTCGGTAAATGCTCAACTGAAATAATTGTTGCAATATCCATAGTAGAATGAGAAATCACAGCATTACCCCTACTATCAATTATCTGAAGCATTTCTATCTGGCTAGTATTACCAAGGTGTAATGCCGTACTCACAGGGTTTGGTGATATGTTAAACTCTTTTGACTGCTTTCTTTCAAGGATTGAGGCTGTTAGAGTCATCTCTGCGTCATCCAAGCAAAAATACGCCGGTGTATTCATCCCAAACTGACCAACATCAGAACTAGATAATTCAAATGTCACATTATCTGGCTTGCCCATTTCTGATAAATCAACATAGACCCATTCATCAAGAATATAGTCTTGGTCATTATTCTCAAATCTATAATCTGCAAGATAGACTTCCACGCTATCCAAAAGATCTCCGTCCCTGTATCCTTTGACTGTTAGTAAAAAGAAATCTGGATCGTCTCCGGTTATCCCGCCAAATTGCTTTGCAAATGCATCACCATCTCTCATTGATAAATAAGCATAGGTTGAATTCGTTACATAAAATCCATCAACACTATAAATCATTGCTTCCTTGTTTACCTCAATGGAAGACTGTCCCAAAACAAAAGAAACAGCATAGGTTTCTGACCCTGCATTTCCAGCTCCAGCAATAGATGCATACTGATTCAGAAATCCTGGCGTTGAACTGTCCTTAATATTAGAAATCGCAAACCCTGACCATGAGTCCCAATCAGGGTTATAGTCATTATCCAATAAAAGTCCCCGAGAATCAAACTGACCTAACTCCGCTTGATTTAAGAATGAAGATTTAGCGAGATCAAAATCTTCAAAGTCTGCAATTATTTGTGCTTGACTTTGGTACGATAGAAGTACAATAAGAACCAGAATAGTTTGATAGAAGTATCTCATTTACTTTGACTTATGATGCGAATATAGAACTTTTATATAACCATTTCTGCCTGGCATTGGCCGTCTCTCAACAACAAAGTAGGGAATATCAAAGGCGTTATCTACTCCAAGTTGTAGCTGAAGCCTGTGTTCTCGGGAGATATTAAATGTTTTTTCAATAGAAAAATCCACCACCGTTTGACTAGGAACTTCTTCATTAATTCCTTGATAAGCAGTCGTGGTTCTAACATAACAGCTAATTTCAATAGTTCCTTTTGTAAATGCAAGTGCATTACGCATGGTATGCACAGGTGTATAGATCAGCTGCTGGTATTCTGGAATGTTTAATGCTTCTACTTTTTCTGTTGGTGAAGAATAGACCAGTTGTTGTTTGGACAAAAGTGTAAGTGTAGATTCGCCTAGGTACAAGGCTTTGCTGAATTGCAAATCAATACCTCTACTCCACACATTATCAATATTTGATGCACCCCAAAGGAATGTATTGTTATCTGGAAGCCAAATGATATAATTCCTCACCCATCTTGAAAAAATTTGCCCTCTGAATGTAAATGGTTTTTGGGTCTTATATCCCAATGCTAGACCAAACCCTGACTCGGGAGACAACTCAAGATTGCCTCCACCTGTCCAAAACAAATCATTCATGGCTGGCTGTCGCCAAAGCCTTCTTAACGAAAGAATTACTCTTCCCTCACCTACATCTTGTTTAGCTCTGATTTGCCCAGCTAGATTGAGCTTCTGCTTAACATGTGGAGAGTATATGAGATCTGTATTGAGCTCTACATTCGTGCTGCCTATGTCTTTACTTAAACCAAGTTTACCTCTCAATACCGTTTGTCTCTCTTCTTGTTCAAAGGAATGATTATCACCAACATAGTGTTCGTATTCTAGTTCAATTTGTCTGTCAAATCCTAGTGTCTGACCACTGAATGATATATTGCCAAAATACTGCTCGAAGTTTGCCAAAAAGCCTTTCCCAAAATCATAGAAATTTATTTCTTGATCAGAAAATCCAGTTTTAACTTCCAAAATATTCTCTCTGAGTAACATTCTCCAATTGAGTCCTGTTCGAATGAATCTATCTTCCTGAAATTGATCGTTTTCTTGCTGTGTAAGTGTTGGTGGTATTCTACGATCCTGAGAGTGATACCAAGCAAACGCGCTTAACTTGTGCTGTACTGATGGATTATAGCCTAATGTTATTAAAGATGTCCATGCATCCACTCTGGCGTCTTCCTGTTTTCTTGTTTCATTGAGTTGTGGAACATAGAAAGGATAATTATTGTCAGCTTGGATGGTGCTGAGGCTGGTACCAAAATTCCAGTTTTCCTTTACAATATTATATCTCACCCTCCCTTCTTGATGATGATATGTTTTGGATTGGAGCTCAATATCGAATCCTTCCAACTCATTATCCAATAACAGATTCACTTCACCTGCTACCCCATCGTTACTCCCTTTTTCGGATATGTCATCAATGAGTCTTCCCTTGGTTGGCAGTCCCTTGAGCAATGAGAAATCTGCTTGACCAATGAGAGGGTTAGAAAAAGGGATCCCATTTACTGTAATTGTTGTTTGACTTGCATTACCACCGAGAAAAGAGGTTGTGATACTTGTTCCAGCTCCATTTGTTTTCAGAAAGAGATTGGTCTGGTCCTCCAATATTTGCGTTATATCTGATTGTTTTGCGGTGCGCAAGTTCTCATCAATAGGTCTATATCGATCTGCTTCAATCAAGATATCTTCTACTTGTATGCTGTCTGTTTTTTGACAAAATAGTGGAAGCATAGCACCAAGAAATAAGAGAATGAAAAATTTATCCAACATGTATCTGATAAAAGTAGGAAATTTATAGTCTGAACGAATGTATTAAAATTGTATGCTACAGGAATTTAATTATTTCTTTAGCCGTTATTTGTTAGGTATTGGTGAAATCGTGTCTTTAACAAAAATTTGGACCCCGTGAGTAAGAGCAGCTATGACCTTCTAATTCAGAGACTAGATAAATTTATTCGGAAATATTACATCAATAAACTCATCCGAGGTTTACTCTATTCTGTAGCAGTCATTCTTGGATTATTTTTGATTTTTAACCTCCTCGAACACCACTTCTATTTCGAAAAAGAGGTTCGAAAGACTATGTTCTTCAGTTTTCTTGGTGTGAGTATTCTTGCAATAGGTGGTTGGGTGCTTTTGCCATTGAGCAAGTATTTCAAACTTGGCAATACCATAAGTCATCAAAAGGCTGCTGTGATTATTGGTGATCATTTTGGAAATGTCAAAGACAAGTTGCTGAATATTCTACAACTCAAAAATCAAACATCTACAAGTCAAGTCAATGCCGCTCTGATAGAAGCTAGTATCGAACAAAAGACTGATGCGATGAAGATTGTGCCTTTTCGGTCAGCCATCGACTTAACAAAAAATAAAAAATACGCGAGATTCGCACTACCTCCTTTTCTGTTACTTCTTGTTTTGCTCTTTGCTGCACCATCTCTCATAAAGGATAGCACACATAGAATTATTAACAATGATGTTGAGTTCGAAAAAGCAGCACCGTTCTCCTTTCTTCTAGAAAACGAAGAACTCTCAGTTCTGCAATCCGAAGACCTTACTATTGTAACAAAAATAGAAGGTAGTATTCTCCCTGATGAAGTCTTTGTTGAAGTTGATGACTTTCAGTACAGATTAAAGCAAATTGATAAAGACATCTTTTCTTACACGTTTAAAAACGTCCAAAAAGATACCTATTTTAAGCTATTTTCTAGTGGGTTTTATTCCAAAGAACGTAAAATCACACTCTTGCCTAAGCCCAATATTGAAGAGTTTTCAATTCAATTAGACTACCCTTCTTATACAGGAAGAAAAGACGAGACTCTCTACAATATTGGAGATGCTTTCATTCCTCAAGGCACAAAAATCAAGTGGACATTCAATGCAAAAGATACAGATGAAGTGGGAATGCGTTTCTCTAATTCAACAAACACTGAATCACTTGAAGAGGTAAGAGACAATGTCTTTACGTTCAATAAGAGGATCATGAATAGTGATCTCTATACAGTCTATATCGATAATACTCATTTGTACAAACCAGATTCCTCAATCTATAACCTGAGTGTTTCGCCTGATAATTTCCCTGTTATTACAGTAGAACAATTTATTGATTCTACTGAGCAGACAGTGAGGTATTTTGTTGGAGAAGCTTCAGATGATTATGGATTAACAAAGTTGAACTTCAATTATACAATTACAGATGAGGTTGGTAAACCTAGAGCAAGTCAGACAATCAACATCCCCAAATCGGTTAAATCAGAGTGGACTTATGATTATGTATTTGATATCACTTCACTTAATCTTGTTCCTGGAGATAAAGTAACCTACTTCTTTGAAGTATGGGATAATGATGGTGTGAATGGAAACAAGTCTGCGAAAACTGAAATCTTGACTTTTGAGAAGCCAACTTTTGAAGAGTTTGAAGAGGCAGAAGATGAGAATGAAGAAGACATTAAAGAGAATGTAAAAGAAGCACTCAAGGAGTCAAAAAAACTCAAAGAAGACATTCGAAAACTCAGAGAAAAACTCCTTCAGAAAAAAGAGCTCTCATGGCAAGAGCAAAAAGAGCTTGAAAAACTCTTAGAAAAACAGAAAGAAATAGATAAAAAGCTTCAGGAAGCCAAGGAGAAATTTGATGAAAACCTGAAGAATCAAGAGGAGTTCAACAAGCAAAATGAAGAGATAAGAGATAAGCAAGAGCAAATCCAAGAGATGTTTGAAGAAGTAATGGATGAAGAAATGCAAAGCTTGTTAGAACAAATAGAAGAACTCATGCAAGAGTTGGATAAAGAGGAGATGCTGGAACAACTGGAAGATTTCGAGATGAATGAAGAAATGCAGGAAATGGAGATGGAACGTCTTGAAGAGCTTTTCAAGCAATTAGAGTTCGAAAAAGAAATGAATGAGTTACTTGATAAGCTAGAAGAACTTGCTGAAGAACAGGAAGAACTTGCTGAAGAAACTAAGAAAGAAGAAAAACCACAAGAGGAATTAGAAAAGAAACAAGAGGAGATAAATAAAGAGTTTGAAGAGCTTAAAGAAGAACTTGACCAACTCAAAGAAGACAATAAGGATCTTGAATTCCCTAAGGACCTCGATGAAGAAAAGATGGAGGAAGACAGTAAGGAGGTCGAAGAAGAACTCCAGAAGAGCCAAGAACAATTAGACAAGAAAGAAAATAAGAAAGCGAGTAAGTCACAGAAGAAAGCATCAGATAAAATGAAGGACATGGCAGGGTCTTTGCAACAACAGATGCAGCAAAGTGATCAAGAAAGCTATGAAGAGGATATGCAAGCATTACGTCAGTTGCTTGAAAATCTAGTGACGCTTTCTTATGATGAAGAAGAGTTAATTTCTAATGTACAACGAAGTCAAGTTAACACTCCTAGATATGTGGAGTTAGTCCAGGAACAATTCAAATTGAAGGAAGATTTTGGACTCATTAGTGATAGCTTATATGCCCTAAGTAAGCGAGTGGATCAGATAGAAAGTTTTGTGACTGAGAAGTTAGTTGAAACAGAAACACGGTTTACTCGAGCTTTAGAAGATCTTGAAGAACGTAAAAAGCCAGAAGCAGATGATCATCAAAGGAGGATCATGAAGAATGTCAATGATTTAGCACTGATGTTGAGTGAGAGTATGAATCAAATGCAACAAGCTATGGCTTGTAATATGCCAGGCAATCAACAGTGTAACAAACCTGGAGGAGAAGGAAAAGGGAAAAAAGGAAAAGTTCCTAAAGACAAGATTTCTGAAGGCCAACAACAACTTGGTGAAGACTTAGAAAAAATGGCCGGCAAGCAAGGTAAACCTGGGAAGGAAGGCAATAGTGCTAAAGATTTTGCTGAGGCTGCAGCCAAGCAAGCAGCTTTAAGAAAAGCCTTGGAAGATGCTAAGAGAGAGATGCAAGAACAAGGTCAAGGAGGACAAGAGTTGCAAGAAATCATAGATCTGATGAACAAAATAGAGACAGATCTTGTCAATAAGAAGTTGAATAATGATTTGCTGAAACGACAGCAGGATATACAGACCAGATTATTAAAAGCAGAGAAAGCAGATAGAAAGAGAGAAAAGGAGAACAAAAGAAAGGGAGAAACTGCTCAACAGATTAAGCGTGAACTTCCACCTGAATTGCAAGAATATTTAAAGGAGAAGGAGTCCGAAACTGAAATTTATAAAAAGGTATCTCCAGATGTTTATCCACATTATCAGAAGATGATAGAAAAGTATTATAACGCCTTAAAAAACGACTAGTCAATGTCTAGTTATGAAATAAAAATTACCTCTTGCCCTAGTGAGGTAAGTAAGCTCGAGCATTATGTCAAGGTGGTCACTGAGCGATTTAATATCGATCAGACTAAGTATCCTGATATACTTATTAGCCTTACTGAAGCTGTCAATAACGCTATAATCCACGGTAATTGTAGGGATAAATCAAAATGCGTAGACATTATATCTCGAAACATCGGTGAGAAGGTCGTGTTTACAATTAGTGATCAAGGTCAAGGCTTTGATCCTGCTACAGTAAAAAACCCTTTAACAGAAGAACACCTTCATCTCGAAGGGGGTAGAGGTGTCATGATTATGCGGACACTATGCGATAAGGTCCAGTATAAGAATAATGGTAGTACTGTAGAGATAGCCTTTAATATCCATGCCTAAAGAGATCAATGTCTTTCTAGAAGGCATTGCAAAAGACGCCTACAAGATTCCTGAGTTTACTAATTGGTTACACCAAATATTAGCAAAAGAACACCCCATACCATCCTATTGTCTTAATTATATCTTCTGTAATGATGAGTATCTTCTTAAGGTAAATCAAGAATACCTTCAACATGATTACTACACTGATATTATTACTTTTCCTCTAGAAGTAAGTGCAGAAAATATCACATCAGATCTTTTTATTAGTCTAGATAGAGTGAAGGACAACGCAAAGAGGATTGGTGTATCTTATGAACAAGAGACTCTTCGAGTCATTATTCATGGTCTATTGCATCTCATAGGTTTTGACGATAAGGAGGATGAGCTTAAACTACTAATGCAAAAAGAGGAAGAGAAGATGCTAGCATTGTATTCTTATTAGTTTATCGTGTATTATATTGAGCAAATGCCGAGAAATATTCTTCTACTTGGACTACTTTGCCTCTCTATTGTGTTGTGTGGACAACAAAGAAAACAGTCCTTCAGTCAAGGAAAGTACAGTCATGAAATAAAGTATAACTATGCATATTCTATTCTAAATATATCGGAAATATCATATGAGTTCAATCAACACTGGTACAATTCCTCAATAGGCGTTTCTGTTATGTTTTCCAACTATAACAATGATGATC
>JAHDEL010000069.1 GCA_020628855.1 Saprospiraceae bacterium
TACTAAATACTCGCTTTCAATTTCTTTTTGAGTTCAAAGAGCTCATCACGATATTGTGCTGCAGTAATAAAGTCTAACTCTTTTGCAGCTTTTTTCATTTTAACCTCAGTATCCTCTATCAGTTTTTCTAATTGGTCACGAGACATATAACTAATTATAGGATCTGCAGCAACACTAGCTTCTTCTGGTTCAATATAAGCTTGCTTCTTCTTGCCTCTAATATCGAGAATAGATTTTTTGCTCAAGATATCTTCCTTACTTGCAGCAAGTGTCCTTGGAGTTATGCCATGTTCTTCATTATAAGCTATCTGGACAGCTCTCCTTCTATTGGTTTCGTCTATAGTACCTTGCATGCTATCCGTTATCTTGTCTGCATAAAAGATAACTTTACCATTAACATTTCTAGCTGCCCTTCCAGCTGTCTGGGTCAATGATCTATTATTCCTTAAGAACCCTTCTTTATCTGCATCTATAATAGCAACCAGAGAAACTTCTGGAATGTCCAATCCTTCTCTTAATAGGTTTACTCCCACAAGAACATCAAACTTACCAAGTCTCAAATCTCTGATTATCTCGACTCTATCCATAGTGTCTACCTCAGAGTGAATATAGCGCACCTTGATGTCCAATTTGACCAAGTACTTTGTCAATTCCTCTGCCATTCGCTTGGTCAAAGTGGTAACGAGAGTTCTTTCATTCTTCTCTACTCTGAGATGAATCTCTTCGAGCAGATCATCGATCTGATTAATACTAGGTCTCACTTCTATGGGAGGATCTAACAACCCTGTTGGTCTGACAATCTGTTCAACGACCACGCCTTCGGTCTTTTCTAGCTCATAATCTCCAGGAGTAGCACTGACATAGACTATTTGGTTAGTTAGTGATTCGAACTCTTCAAAATTCAATGGGCGATTATCCATAGCGGAAGGTAATCTAAATCCATAGTTTACAAGATTGATCTTTCTAGCACGATCACCTCCCCACATTCCTCTAACTTGAGGAATGGTTACATGGCTTTCGTCAATAATCATTAAATAATCATCAGGAAAGTAATCAAGCAAGCAAAATGGCCTAGTCCCGGGTTTCCTACCATCGAAATATCGAGAATAATTCTCAACTCCATTGCAATAACCAAGTTCGCGCATCATCTCCAAATCGAAAGTGATACGCTCTTTTATACGCTTGGCTTCTATAAATCGCATCTCTTTCTCGAAAAACTTTTCATGTTCCTCTAATTCATCTTCTATTTCCCTTAGGATGCCATGCATTCTGTCTCTAGGTGCGACATAAAGATTTGCTGGGAAGATAGCAGCATGGTCCATGCTTTCAATTCGCTTTGAAGTTTCTGTCTCTATCCTATCAATTCCTTCGATCTCATCTCCAAAAAAAGTGACTCGATAACCAGTGTCTGCATAAGGTAGGTTGATGTCAACAGTGTCTCCTCTGACTCGGAATGTTGCTCTTTTAAAGTCTGTTTCTGTTCTTGAGTAGAGGCTCTCAACCAAGTTATACAGAAATTGGTTTCTGGCAATCATTTGCCCTTTCTCAATCCGGATAATACCTGATCCAAGATCTTCGGGATTTCCCATTCCATAGATGCAACTTACCGAAGCAACTATAATCACATCTCTCCTGCCAGACATAAGAGAAGACGTTGCTCTGAGTCTCAGTTTGTCTACTTCTTCATTAATAGAGAGATCTTTTTCTATATAAGTATCAGATGTAGAAATGTATGCTTCTGGTTGGTAGTAATCATAGTAGCTTACAAAATACTCCACAGCATTCTCAGGGAAGAATTCTCTAAACTCTCCATAAAGTTGAGCCGTCAAAGTCTTGTTATGAGTAAGAACCAATGTTGGTCTTTGTAGCTCTTTGATGACATTTGCCATAGTAAATGTCTTCCCTGATCCTGTAACACCAAGCAATACTTGGGCGTGTTCGCCTCTCTCGACACCTGCTGTTAGCTCTTTGATTGCATTAGGTTGATCCCCAGTAGGAGAATACTTTGATTCCAATTTGAATGCCATAGAGTCAGTAAGTTTTAACTATCAAAACTACGCTATATAATTTGCTAATTGATCACCATTACATCTCCAGAATATAGACTTTTGGTTCCATCTACAAATGCGGCTTCTAGCCAATAGACGTAAACACCATGTTGAACGGGTTGGCCATCATAGGTTCCGTTCCATCCATCTATAGAATTTGGCTCAAAGTCATTCTGTTCAAAAATGAGATTCCCCCACCTATCATAAATCTGTAGTTTGGAAATTACTTCCAAATTTTCATTGCCAAATATGGTGAATGTGCTATTGTCATCATTTGAAAATGGGGTGAATATATTTGGAATAAACACTGTATTCTCCTCTTGATTCTGAGGAAGAATAACTTCAATATAGACTTCATCAGAAAATGTACATCCATAATCATCAATGCCACTCAATGTATAAGTTGTTGACATCGTTGGGCTCATTAATGGATTAATACAAGTATCACAGGACAGACCTTCTGATGGTGTCCAAACAATAGACAAGTTACCATCTACTTGCAAAAAGGCATCTGACAAGACACTTTCTCCCTGTTGAATTACTTGGTCAGTACCAGCAGACATAATAACCGCTGTTTGAGTTGTCACTATTTCTACGGAAGTCGTAGCATCACAACCTAGCGCATCCGTTACAACTATTGCATATGTTCCTGCTTCAAGACCTGTAAATAGGTTGTCCGGCACAAAACTATTTCCACCGTCTATAGAATACAGATAAGGTGAAGAACCATTCTCAGCTGCAATAAGTATGGATCCATTTGGACCCTCAGGAAGACAACCTGCTACCTCGAGCATTGTATTAATATCTATTGGCGATTCAATGAAAATCGTAAAGCTTGATTCTATAGAACCTAAACAATCATCTGATTGCGAAACTGTATAAGTTGTTGTCTCTTGTGGTGTGAGTGTAACGACTTGACCATTAATGTCATCAATAGATCCATCATCTGGAGACCACGTATAACTTGCTCCAGAAAATTGCATGTCGATAGTAATTCCTGAGGAAGAAGCACACAGAACTGTATCTTCAATAATGAAAGCTTTATAGTTATCTATGGAAAGGGAGTTTGGGGCACTGAATCCACCGGTCGCTGATGTGAAGCCCCAATAAGCATATGGATTGCCATCTAGAACAGTGTTAACAATGTCAATAAAATAATTGAGACGTAGACTTCCGTCAAAAAATACTTCAATCAAGTTAGTGCTCGCAGTATACTTAATAGTATAGTTATACCAATTCCCATCTTCAACATTCGCATTTGATGGATGCATCTGTATAGGTCCTAACAGGTTAAATAGGTGATTCACATTTCCATCTTGAGAAACTGCAATATGATCGAAACTTGGATCATTTACATCACCTCCAGCATTTTCGTAAGTGTCAAACTCTATTCCTAACGAATTGCCTGGAAAGCCTCCATAGCCAATTCCCAACCCAAGACCACCAGCTCCGATACACACATCCTGAACCACAAAAACAATCCCGTCTGCACCATCCTCATCTTCTCCAAAATAGAATGTGCCTTCTACTTCGAAATCTGTTGTAAAATCATGTCTAAGTCTGTGCCAAACAGAACCATTTTCATTGAGAATATCTTCAGTTAACATAAATGTATTATCGTCAATTTGAACAGCATCTCCTATGAGTTCAAACTGCCCAAATAGTCCTTTACATCCTAAGAAGAACAAGAAAACAAAAAGATTCTTTATTAAAATATGATTCTGAGTATAGTTCAGTGAGTGCACAAAAAATTAGATTTGTTTTCTCGTTAGCAATTTACCGATTTAAACAACAACTTCACTAAATATTGTTTAGTCATTATACACGCTAAAATGAATCTTAACTTCAAAACATATGGATCCGGTCAGCCATTAATAATTCTGCATGGTCTTTTTGGGATGCTAGATAACTGGAAGTCTATTGCTACTAAACTTGCAGACCAATATATGATCTACCTTGTTGATCTTAGAAATCATGGAAGATCTCCACATGCAGATGAGCATACCTATGAACTCATGGCTGATGATCTCAAGTTTTGGATGGAAGATCAATGGTTGTATGAAGCAAATATGCTTGGTCATTCGATGGGTGGAAAGGCAGCAATGCAGTTTGCGCATAACTTTCCTGAAATGTTAGAAAAGCTCATTGTAGTTGATATTGCTCCAAAGCAGTACTCTGGTGGCCACGAAATGATTATTGATGCACTCTCCTCAATACCTATCGACAACATAACATCAAGGAAGGAAGTTGAAAGTATATTAAGCCAATCGATTGATGATCATGGTGTAATTCTCTTCTTAATGAAAAATTTGACTCGCAATAAGACAGGTGGCTTCCAATGGAAAATGAATCTTCCTGTATTAAAGTCTGCTTATGAAGAACATATCATGGGAGGTAACACCTTAAATGATGTAATTGAAGTGCCAACCTTATTTATTAAAGGAGGTAACTCACAATATATTTCTGAAGAAGATAATAGCAGGATTGATTCTTTATTCAACAATGCCGACATACATACCATTGATGATGCAGGTCATTGGGTCCATGCTGACAAGCCACTTGAATTGATTCAAAAGATTACTGAATTTTTGAGTTAAACTCTCTTTAATAAGAACCAAATTCTCCTCTTTCGACTTATGGTGAATGTATACTTTTGTACTATCGACTCACGTTCTTAATCCGTCTTTTATAGTTAAATCTTGTTTTGTGAAAAGAATTACTGTACTACTTGGTTTATGCCTTTCTTTACTCGGCTTTTCATTCGTAACTACGAATGATAGAATATTTGAAATTTCAAAAAATATTGAGATTTTTATCAATGTCTTTAAAGAGCTTAATGCGAACTATGTAGATCAAATCGACCCAGGCAAATTGATGCGCACTGGAATTGATGCTATGGTTTCATCTCTAGATCCTTACACTAATTATATTTCAGAATCTCAAGTTGAGAGCTATAGACTAAGCGATGATGTCCGCTACAGTGGTCTAGGAGCTACTATGGATATAGTTGATGGAGAACTCACAATTATGCAGCCTTTTGAAAATAGCGCCCTTGCAAAAGCCGGTATAAAGGCAGGTGATAAGATTACTAAAATCAGCGGTCTTTCTACAAAAGGAAAATCAATTGATGAAGCTAATCAGATATTAAGAGGTGTTGGCGGAAGTGGTTTGAACCTTACAATAAAGAATAGACAAGGAAAAGAAACAGAATATAATCTAGAACGGACTAACCAATCAGTCAAGAATGTACCTTACTATGGTTTTGTTTCTGAAGATATAGGCTATATCGCACTAACAACCTTTACTCAAGCTGCATCGAAAAATATTGCTAAAGGATTCAAAGAGCTTAAAACCCAGAATCCATCAATAAAAGGACTAATACTTGACCTTAGAGATAATGGCGGAGGGTTATTAAGAGAAGCTGTGAATGTTTCTAACATTTTCATGCCGAAAGATCAGCTAATCGTGAGTACTAAAGGAAAGCTTGAAGAAAACGACAAAGAGTTCAAGACAATAGGAAATCCAATGGACCTGCAGATACCGCTTGCTGTCTTAATAAACAAGAAGAGTGCTTCAGCTTCAGAGATTGTTTCTGGAGTTGTACAAGATCTTGATAGAGGAGTTATCGTTGGGCAAAGATCTTATGGCAAAGGACTTGTTCAAAATCATAAAGAAGTAGGTTATAATAGTCGGATAAAGTTAACTACTTCAAAATATTATATACCCTCGGGACGATGTATCCAAAGCGTAGAATATGCAGATGGTGAACCAAAAGATATTGATGATGCAGCGAGGTCAAAGTTTAAAACGAAAAATGGCAGAGAGGTGTTAGATGGTGGTGGCATTACACCAGACTTAAAATTGCCAGCTCCTGAACTTCCAGATGTGATCACAAAATTGAATGATAATCATATCATTTTTAAGTTCGTTAATGAACTCGTTGACAAATCAAGAGATACACTACCTCTAGAAGAGATAGCTTTTACCGATTTTTCTGATTTTGTTACATTTTCAACTCAAGCTGGATTTAGATATATCTCCGACATCACGGAAGAAATGGATAGGTTCGAAAAAGCAAGTGAAGAAAAAGAGTACTACCCTAGAATTGAAAATGATCTCAATGTTCTGAGAGATAAAGTCAAGTCTATGGAGAAGGAAGCTATTTCAGAATATAAAGATCTAATTCTTGTAGAAATAAATAAAGAGCTTGCCTCCAGGTTCTACTATAAAAAAGGAGAAATATTCGCAACACTAGATCAAGATTCTGAGATAAAAACGTGCATAGACTTATTGACCGATACTGCTAAATATCAAAGTTTCTTGAATTAACCTTTTGGATAATCCAATACTCTATATAGAAACTAGTAGTGATTTATGTAGCGTCAGTCTGTGTGATGGTCCTCATCTTGTCAATGAAGTAAAGGCAACAAAAGAAAGGTCACATAGTAGTCATTTGACACTGCTAATAGAAGAAGTTCTTAGTATTAGTAATATAACTACTTCTCATCTTGTCGCAATTGGACTTGGCTCTGGGCCTGGATCATATACAGGTCTTAGAGTTGGAAGCTCGGTATCTCGAGGACTTGCATTTGCATTAAATATTCCATTAATGGCGATTCCACATTTGGAGGCATTTGCAACACATCACTATAATGGTGACCCAGGTCTGAAAATAGTCTCCAGTATAAAGGCCAGAGAGGATGAAGTCTACATTGCTATATATAATGGTCTAGGAGAGCAAGAGTTGACACAGCAACCAATAAAAGTGGATTCCGCAGATTGGGTTAAAGTAAGTTCTCTACTTACTAATACTTCTAGTCTACTCTGTGGAACAGGAGTAGGAGTGATCAAAGATCATCTAAACACTGAATACCAAATAATCGAATCTTCTGGTCTAAGTTCTGAATTTGCACTACTTGGCTATAATAGATTCAAAAATCAGCAATTTGACGACATTGCTTACTTCGACTTGAATTATATCAAATCCCCTTTGATCACAAAAAGCAAGAAGACAAGTCTTTTTACCCCCTTTGTTAAAAAATAATTAACACTAATCAATACAGAACTTATTGGTTTTCAAGGGTTTTATACATTGAAAATAACCTTATCATAAAATGATAGTTGAAAATTGGAACAGTTTTAGCTTTATGTATACCGTATTCCGAAAACAATTAATACTTACCTATGAGAAACAAAAAGAGCGAAACAGTAGTACTTAAGAAAGGAAGTAGTACAGTTCAATTAGATTACGCGGATCTAAGAAAAGCTGTATTGGTACTACGTGCGGTAAATCACAAGCTTCGCCAAAGAATAATCGACTTATTAGAGGAGAGTGAAACGATGACTGTAACAGATATCTATATTAAATTAAGATTAGAGCAGTCAGTAGCATCCCAGCATTTAGCAATTTTGAGAAGAGCAGGAGTTGTACTAACGGAAAGACAAGGTAAGTTTATATACTATTCGTTAGATCATGACAGACTAGCTCAAATCTCGAATTTAGTTGAAGATCTCGCTGGGTAAGTAGATTAAAAAACAACAACAACGCGTTAAATGATAAACCTGCCAATCGGCAGGTTTTTTCATTTATATTAAAAAAAAAACTAATATTAATTTTTTATATTAGAAAAAGTTCTCATATTTGTTCCAAGGTCGGAATAAATAAGAAAACACATGAAACATACTAAAGTCGTCATTGACGGCGAGAAGCTACACTATTCTGCGGAATTAGCACGTGCTCTAGCTCATCCTCTTAGACTTAAGATTCTTGAATTTCTCGATAGAAATCATAATGTTAATGTCAACAAGATTTACAACACCTTACATATAGAGCAGTCCATTACCTCTCAGCACCTTAAAGTTTTACGAACAGCAGGAGTTGTTGATTATGTGAAAGAAGGAAAATATGCAAAATACTTCATCAAATATGATGTAGTAGAAAGAGCAGAAAAAGCTGTAAATAGATTTTTAGGGAAATAGCATTTCCTTTTCAAGATTTCATCTCATTCGAATCTTCTTATTCAATAGAGGGTTCTTCTTTCTTATCACCTAGCTTAAGGTCATTATAAAAAAGGTGTCGATAAAACAATGTAATAATTATCACACCCAAGGAAATCGCAGAATCTGCCAAATTAAACACTGGCTTAAAGAAGCGAAAATCCTGTCCACCTTTCCACGGCACCCATTCTGGCCAGGTTGTATCTATAAGTGGGAAATATAACATATCTACTACCCGCCCCTGTAAAAATGGTGCATATCCACCTTCTGCCGGAAATAATTCAGCTAATCCACCATGGTATGTGCTTTCTGAAAATATCAATCCATAAAGTGCACTATCAATGATATTACCAATTGCTCCAGCAATAATAAATGCAAAGGCGACAATCACTCCCATTCTCTCCTTGGCTTTAATTAAGCCAGCTATGATGTAGAATAAAAAGCAGACCATTATAATTCTGAAAATCGATAGGATGTACTTACCAATAACACCTCCCAAAGTGATACCAAATGCCATGCCTTTGTTTTCCACAAAATGTATCTTGGCCCACTCTAACCCAAGTATGTCAAAACCTCTCCCATATGGAATTGAAGTCTTGACATAAATCTTAAGCCACTGGTCTAATATTAGTACTACTATTATGATTAAAGCTACTGCAGTACTTCTTTTCAATTTATTGCTTTTTGTGAGTTAAGCTGCAAAGAAAAGAATTATTTCATTCTTTGCTTCGCTTCAATGCTTAATGTTGCATGCGGGACAGCTAGTAATCTTTCTTTCGATATGAGTTTTCCAGTCTCTCTACAGATTCCGTAGACTCTATTTTGAATTCTAGACTGTGCATTTTCAAGATGTTGAATAAGTTTCTTCTGCCTTCCTGCTAGGTTTATCATCCTTTCTTGCTCAACTGTGCTATTGCTATCATCGAGTCCTCTCACCTTTCCTGCATCTGACTGTCCAAATTCACTAATTTGATTTAAGTAGTATTCTAATTGTTCTCTAGCTTCAGCCAATTTCTTATTGACAACTGCTTCGAATTCTTTAAGATCATTGTCAGAGTATCTTAGTATCTCATTCTTATTCATAGGTGTTGAATTGTACTGTAATATAGGTCAAATAGATTCTAAGGGTAAAAAGTTCCTATCACAACGTATTTTATGCCTATTAACTTGTGTCCGACGTAATGATTTCTAGTAATTTTACAGTTTCACGTTTAATGCAAAAGCGATGAAAACACTACACAATAAAGTCAATAAAGAAGTGCTGAAGGAGCAACTTCGCAATGAAACGACACCAAGAACTACATTGTCGTTTTATCAATATTATAATTTAGGAAACCCTAAATTCTTTAGAGACCATCTCTTTCTTTTATTAGAGAAAATCAGTGTATTTGGGCGCATCTATGTTGCGCATGAAGGCATTAATGGGCAAATTTCTGTTCCAACTTCCCATCTAAAGAATTTTAGAGAAGCACTAGATACAATAACTTTTCTTAAGGATATTAGACTCAATTATGCGATTGAAGATGATGGGAAATCGTTTTATAAACTCACGATCAAACTGAAGCACAAGATTGTAGCTGACGGTTTATCTGATGAAAGCTTTGATGTGACTAACAAAGGTATCCATCTCAATGCACAGGCTTTTAATACTCTAACACAACAATCAAATACTGTACTCATAGATATGCGCAATCACTATGAGAGTGAAGTCGGACATTTCAAAGGAGCGATTACACCTGATGTGGAGACATTCAAAGAATCGCTACCTATTATTGAAGAGATGTTAGAAGACAAAAAAAACCATAATATAGTCATGTATTGCACAGGTGGTATCCGATGTGAAAAGGCTTCTGCCTATTATAAACATCGTGGTTTCAAAAATGTATTTCAATTAGAAGGAGGTATTATCGAATACGCTAGACAAGTCAAAGAACAAGGTTTAGAAAACAAATTTGTTGGGAAGAATTTTGTTTTTGATGATAGACTAGGAGAAAGAATATCAGAAGATATCATTTCAAAATGCCATCAATGTGGCAATCCAAGTGATGTACATGTTAATTGCGCTAATGATGCATGCCACATACTTTTCATTCAATGTCCGGAATGTGCAGAACACTATAATTCAACCTGTAGTATAAAATGTAAAACTTTCCTCTCACTTGATGAAGCTGAAAGAAAGGAATTAAAGAAAACAGAAGTCTTTAATGGGACAAAGTTTGGAAAAGGGAGGTACAAGGCTGCAAGAAAAGAAGATTTGAATGAAAGCTCTTGATTCTCTTCTA
>JAHDEL010000021.1:0-29194 GCA_020628855.1 Saprospiraceae bacterium
CTATCCAGTTGAACTACGCGGCCAGATTATTTTTGTCGTGATAGTATATTCCTCTCTGCCGATCCCGATCTCCATCGGGACTATCCAGTTGATAGACCTCATTATAGAGTCGAGTTTTAGTAACCTGTGCAAAGATAGCGTATTAGTCTACGATATGAGATAACTTCAAGGATGTCTTTTAACCTATTATACAAAGACTAAGAAAAAAACTTGTTTCAAGTTAAGCGTTTGAGGCAATCAAGGTATATAAGTAATAAACACCACAATGAAAAGACTTTCCTACTTGATCGGCCTGATAGCTTTAAATATTCTAGTTTCTGGATGTATAGATGAATTTGATAACACAGTTATCGAACAAGGAGAAGGACCTGAAATTGTTAAATTGGTTGAAGCAAATCTTCACGGTAGAATATACGCTCAAAATAACCAACCAGCAAAAAATGTAACTGTACAAGTTCAAGAGTATACTACAGAAACGGATATAGGAGGTAACTTTCGATTCGATAATATACTCCTTGATGAAGCATTTAATCTCATCACATTCAAAAGAGATAATTACTTTACAAATTACAAAGTCACTCCAGCAAAAGCAGGACAAGACATCTTTGTTCAAGCGGTCATGCAAACCAAGCTTATACTTGGAACTTTTGAAAGTAGCATCGGTGGGACTATTGGTAATACAAATCGGACGACGATAACATTCGAACCAAACTCGATTATTGATAGCAATGGTAATGTATACGAAGGCGATGTCCGAGTTTTCGAAAGGCTAATCAAACAAGAAGATCCTTTATTTACTCAACTTACCCCTGGAAATCTTACTGGTATAAATAATCAAGATGAAGATGTGATTCTAGAGTCCTATGCAATGGCTGCTATAGAACTCCAATCAATGAGTGGAGAAGAACTTAATATTAAGACTGGCAGCGAAGCTACACTTTCGTTTCCAATCAGTGCACAAATAATCGGAATGGCACCCGAGACAATCCCTCTATGGTATTTTGATGAAGTGTTTGGCATCTGGGTGGAAGAAGGATCTGCACAGATGATAGATGGTAGATATGTTGGTCAAGTAAGTCACTTTAGCTTTTGGAATTGCGATCTCCCAAGGAAGACTGTAAAGTTAGCAATGACACTTACAGATAACAACGGAATTCCATATGCCAATGCACATGTCCAAATGAAAACAGACGAAGGACTCTTTAGCGGATTCAGCTACACAGATTCTGATGGCTATATCTGTGGAGTTGTCCCTGCAGATGTCGGAATGACAGTTCTCCTCTACTTTGGTGCGGCAAACTGTGTACCCGACCTTACTGCTGATATTCCGCCATTATCGGATGATACTGACCTGGGACCGATTGTAATTGATGGTACTTTGCCACCTTATATAGTGAGAGGTAGAGTTGTTGATTGTGTCGGTAGTGGTATGCCTAATATTGATATAACCTTAGATACAAGAGAATTTGTTACGATTAAGACGGATCAAGACGGATATTTCACCTTCAACCTAGGACCTTGCCTTTATGGTGGCAATTATCATTATCAATCATACGATGCAGCCACCAAGACTTATAGTCGACTTTATGGTGGCACCATTTCTAACCTGTCTCAAATTGAAGACTTAGGTGATGTCGTCCATTGCTATGATGATGAACGATTAAATACCATTGGAGCACAATGTTGTCTGGATACTGATCAAGTGGATGCAACTATGGAATGGATCGATGATGACTCTAGAGAAGTAACAATAATCGCAGATGATGGAGAAAACTACATTGAGATCAGAATACGACTAAATGATAGGTTTGATTTACTCATGCCGTCTAATGTTTATGACACTTATTTTGAAGCTGATGGATTTAATTCTGATGGGACGGCCTCAGGCGGTGGCGGAGAAGTCTACATGTATTATGGCAGAGGATTGCCAGGTGAACAGATCAGTGGCGAATATCGGTATGATTGGGATGACGATTTGATCAATAACCCAGACTTCAATATCACATTTAATGTAATCATCGAGCAATAAGAGTTGAATTTACCTGAAGTTATACGAGATTGTCAAAACAACAGAGCACATGCTTTCAAGAAACTCTTCTTGATGATGTCACCCTATTTGATGACTACTGCCAAGCGTTATCTTGATCATCAAAATGCTGAAGATATCCTCCAAGACAGTTTTATACTGATTTTCAAATCCATACATCGCATTAAGCCAGATAAGATTGGAAAAGGAGAATACTTTCACCGAATCGTCATTAACAACTGTTTGAAATTTCTCAAAAAGCAACAGAAATTTTCTGGCAGTCTTGTACAATTGAGCGAACAACACCAAATAGGTGAATGGGATATTTCCTCTCTAGATGCTGAAGACATTCTCAAGATTCTTGACACACTATCAGGAATTCCTAAGCTAGTCTTCAATCTCTACGAAATTGACGGCTATTCTCATAAAGAAATTGGAAGTCAACTAGGCATTGCAGAGAGTACATCTAGAGCACATTTAGCAAGAGCTAAAGCGAAACTCCAGAGTCAAATGCATCACTATCTCAATTACCAAAAATCGTAACATTTATGAATCAAGATCTTCAAGATAAATTATACAACCAAGCTGCCCAATTTGATCAAGAAGCAATGTGGCAAAAGGTAAAACCACGAAGACGGAATCGCAAAATATTCCTCTTTCTTATGGTAGGAATTGCATTACTGTTGGGCGTATTCCTTGCATCATCTTATTTACAAAACTCGAATTCAGAAGTAAGGGAAACAACTCTCACAGATGAGGATAATCAAAAACTAAATACCCTAAAAGAATCAGTTCCAATTGCTCAAGAGAGAGTCTCTAACACTGGCTACCCACCAATAGCGCCTAGAGTCTCTTTGAAACAGACAACGAACTCAAAACAAGAATTTCAAAATATTAACAGACCAAGAAGTACAACATCTAAGCAGGTTGTCCGATCCAAGTTTGAAGATACTTCTCAGACTACTACCAATTTGAGTAATACTACAGCTTTAATGAAAAGTATTGACAATAAAGATTCGATCAAACAATCAGAAAGTTTAATACAAACCCTACCTCCACCTGATGAACTAAGCCTGTTGTATCCACATCTGAAATGGAATAACATCCAAGTTGCAAAATCAATAGACAAGTATCAATCCCGTGTCTATGAACAATGGAAGAAGCATATCCAGAAGACTCAAATGATGAACCGCACACAAGGTCTTTCGCTTCAATTAGGCTATGTGAATAATAATAAGAGCAATACCACACTTCATACTTCATTACCAAGCTTTCTAAGTAATCTGAGTTATTATAAAACATTAGATAGATTCAGATTTAATGCAGGAGTAGAATATCAACTCATTAGATCGCACTTTCGCTTAAAAGAGTCTATTGCAATAAGTGAAGAAACTGAAGGAGTTACAGAAGTTATCACCTATGCAGATGGTTCAGTCAGTGAAATGGAGTCGACATTCCAACAACTCAATACGTATCATTACGATATTTCTCATGTAAATACATTACAATCAATTGGTCCATCAATCTCAATCGCTTATATACTTCCTATTGGAAATACTTTAAGCTGTGCAGGTAGCATAGCAGCCTACTTTCCTTTATTCACACATCAAAATGAATTAACTCTAATTGATTCTAGGATTGTTGCTTTTTCAGATTGGCAACATCCAAGTCAAGGAAGAACAATCCAGGATATAATCTGGCGACCTTCTCTACAATTGACATCCAAACTTAAAGAAGTAGAATATGAGCTCTCTTTTGGAATGCAAGCGTCAATACATTCTGGGAGTGTTTATCAGCAAAGTTGGTTTACCTCCTTTGGAATTAATTATCAAATTAGATAATCCATTCTTAATACTGCTCAAGGTATTGAACTGAGATAAGCTACTACTTATTTTCATTCTGCAGAAAATTATCTGTCAAATAAGACGTTTCTAGTTTATTAGTTTTCTTAGAGGACGCTTTGTACCTTTATTTTATGAATTTACAGATGAGTAAGTACCTATTTTTAAGTTGGTTTGGTTTACTATTCTTGAGTATTTTGCCCAATTGCAAAGGCCAAAACAACAACAATCCATACGTAGAATTTAAACCATTACAAGAGAAATCCGTGACTTATAGCATGGACTGCACTTTGAATAGGAATGCATCCAACATGTTGCAAACGGATTATCATAAATTACTCGGACATACCCATAAAGAACTTGAGCGTTACTTAGTCAATGAGCAATTGTTGGAGATTTTCGTTTCTGTTTCATCTGGAAGTGAGAATTATTTCCTTGATCTTCAATACGTTTATAACACCCCTAAAGGTGTTGATAGTTATGGAGGTTTTGCCAAAGGTAGCCCTGTAAAAATGACTTTGCTGAATAATGAAGCATTGTTTTTTAATAACTTAAGAATGAGTAGAGGCAAGATTAACAATCGTGAAGAACTCTCCTATTTCAAGGCTTCCTATATGCTTGACAAGTTTGAATTAAAAGAGCTCCTAGAATCTCCAATTATGAAAATGGAGGTTACATATCTGTACGGTACAGAAACGTATGAAGTAGAAAATATTAATCTCATCCGTCAGCTACTACAATGTCTTGAATCAAAAAAATCATGAGTCTCACAACATTAGGTTTACGCTTACCAACAGACCCAAGGTGGGTTAACCTTGCTGAAATGGATTTGGGTGAAATATTGACAGATCATGCCTACTGCGAACAAAAGGCAGCCACTTCTTGTATCAGTATAATTCAAAGGTATCCTGACAAACTTGACATTGTAAGAGAGTTAGCGCCAATTGTAACCGAAGAATGGGGTCATTTTAGACTTGTCCTCAAGGAGTTGGATAAAAGAGATCTGAAGCTTGGGTTTCAAAGAAAGGACGAATATGTCAATGCCTTAATGGAATTCTCAAAAAAAGGAGGCGGCAGAGAAAATAGTCTTGTTGAAAGACTACTCACTTTTGCCCTTATTGAAGCTCGCAGTTGTGAAAGATTCAGACTACTATCCTTACATATTGCAGAAGAAGAACTGAGAGAATTTTATCATGGTTTCATGGTTGCGGAAGCGGATCATTACAAAATGTTTCTTCGATTGGCTAAAAAACATGGTGGTGAAGAATTCGTAGCTAAGAGATGGAAGGAATATTTAGAATTTGAAGCACAGCTAATGCAAGAACTCACACCTCGTGGTGACAGAATGCATTAATAACTACTCATTTTATACATATAGACATGAAAGTATTTTACTCAATCCTTATAAGTTTATTTTTCTGGCATGCTGGCTTAGCTCAGTATACATTTACTGATGATATTAGGCTAGATTGTTCCTCCATAAAAAACCAACAACGGACAGGGACATGTTGGTCATTTGCAACAGTTTCTCTCATCGAATCAGAACTTCAAAGGTTAGGAAAAGGTAATATTGATCTTAGCGAAATGCATATAGTTCGTAATATCTATGCTGATAAAGCAATGAATTATATCATGAGGCAGGGCAAGGCAAATTTCAGCCAAGGAAGTCTATCGCATGATTTGATTAGAATGATAGACAAAGTAGGTGTGGTACCTCAATCTGTCTATTCAGGTCTTCGTGAAGGAGAATCGGTATACAATCATTCTGAAATGGAAAGTGGAATGAAGGGTTACTTAGATGGAATAAGCAAATCAAAGCAACTGAGTCCGAAATGGCTCGATGGACTGTCTGCAATTATGGATGTGTATATGGGGAGTTGTCCCGCTACATTTGATGTTGATGGTGTTACTTATACCCCACAGTCCTATGCAGAGTATCTAGAAATAAATCCTGATGCCTACAAAAGTTATACTTCGTTTACCCACCATCCGTTTGGTGAGGAATTCATCTTGGAAATACCAGATAACTATTCTAACGGGGCATTTATAAATATTCCAATTGAAGATCTTAAATCGATAGTGGATAATGCATTAAAACAAGGCATGACAGTAGCTTGGGATGGTGATGTGAGTGAGAAGGGATTCAGTGCAAAGGAAGGAATAGCAATCTTACCAACTGAACCTGATAGAGAGGACCTGTATTCAAAACCAGGAAAAGAAATGAAAGTTACACAAGCTGATAGGCAAGCAGCATTTATGAGTTATAGTACTACTGATGACCATCTCATGCACCTTATCGGCACAGCAAAAGATCAAAAAGGAACGAAGTACTATATCATAAAAAATAGTTGGGGACCAATCAGCCCATACAAAGGGTATATTTACATGTCAGAATCCTATTTTATGATGAAGACTGTTGCTATAATGGTTCATCAAGATGGAGTTCCTCAAAATTTAATGAATTAGTAAGCCTATGCTTATAAAGGTATTGCTACCTCTTGCCATACCAAAGAGTTACACTTATTCTGTTCCCGAAGATTTGCAATCACAAA
Organism: Saprospiraceae bacterium; assembly: GCA_020628855.1. GTDB lineage: Bacteria > Bacteroidota > Bacteroidia > Chitinophagales > Saprospiraceae > JAHDHH01. The sequence goes on from JAHDEL010000021.1 coordinate 6,420, forward strand.
TTGTGTTTGGGATTAGAGTCGAAATTCCGCTGCGCAGAAAACTCTATTCTGGAATAGTTGTCTCATTAGATGCAGAGCCTGATGAGTTAGTGAACCCAAAATCAATCATTTCAATAATTGATGCTCAACCGATTATCACACCAACTCAACTCAAGCTGTGGAAATGGATAGCATCTTACTACTGTTGTACGCTAGGAGAGGTGATGAATATTGCTATTCCTTCAGGGCTCAAGTTGCATAGTGAAACACGCATCTCTCCCACTTTGGCTTTAGAAGCACATCTTCAACACATTGTTGACGATGATGAATTTATGATCGCTGAAGCACTTACCAATAATGCTGAAATTTCAATTGATGAACTCAGATCAATATTAGGTAAAAATAGTGTCTACCCTAAAATCAAATCTTTACTTGATCAGAGGTTAATTTCTATCTCAGAACATCTTTTAGAAAAGTATAAACCAAAAACTCAAGACTTCTTTAGATTTAGCGAAAGCTATAGAATTAAAGAAACAAGCATAGATTATGCTTTTGAACTGACCCAACGCAGTGAAAAACAGACATCTACGTTGCTCGCTATGCTGAGTCTATCTCCCAAAATGGAATGGGTAGACAAGTCCGATCTATATAAGAAATGCTCAGCTGATAGTACTGTGATGCGTGCGCTTGTTAAGAAAAACATTCTTGAAAAAGAACACTTTGAGGTGAGTAGATTAAAAGAGGTTGGAGATGGCGATTACAGGCTTCCACCAATGTCAAAACATCAAGAGGCGGCTTATAAAGCGATTAAGGACTTCTTTGATGAGGATAAAAATGTTTTACTCTTTGGAGTCACTGGTAGCGGAAAAACTAGAATTTATACAGAGATAATTCAAGAAGTATTGGCAAATGGACAACAGGTGCTCTTCCTCCTACCTGAGATTGCGCTTACCACTCAACTTGTTCAGCGACTAAGCAAAACTTTCGGAAGTGAAGTAGGTGTCTATCATAGTAGGTTAAACCCTCAATCTCGAGTTGAACTCTTCCAATCTGCTCTTGGTGAAAAGTCAATTTTTATTGGTGCTCGCTCTAGTATATTTCTACCTTTCAAAAATTTAGGACTCATCGTAGTTGATGAAGAACATGATCCTTCATACAAGCAAAGTGATCCTGCACCGAGATACCAAGGTAGAGATACTGCACTACTCCTTTCTAAGCTCACGAATTCCAAAGTCATTCTGGGTAGCGCAACACCATCCATGGAGACTTATTTGAATGGAAAGGAAGGCAAGTTAGGTGTTGTTAATCTCATTCATCGATATGGAGAAGCGACATTGCCTGACATTGAGATAATTGATTTGAAGGACATGTATGCTAAGAACAAGATGAGATCAATGTTTAGTCTTCCATTGTTGACAGCTATGAAAGCAACTTTGGAAGCAGGGGAACAAATTCTGCTTTTCCAAAACAGAAGAGGCTACTCTCCTACTCTGCAATGCACTGTGTGCTCATGGACAGGTGAATGTCCAAATTGTGACGTGAGTCTAACCACTCATCAATATCATTCTGAGTTAAGATGTCATTATTGTGGATACAAACATACCATTCCAAAAACCTGTCCTGCTTGTGGTAATGACAAGCTGGTTAAGCTAGGGTTCGGGACAGAGAAAATTGAAGATGAACTCAGAAGATATCTCAAAGACGCCAAAGTCGCTAGACTCGATTATGATACGGCTAAGACTAGAAATCAATTCGAATCCATTATCTATGATTTCGAGCATCACCATACCGATGTTCTAATTGGTACTCAGATGATTACCAAAGGACTTGATTTCGATAATATTGGTTTGGTTGGCGTCCTACTGGCAGATAAAATTATGAACTTCCCCGACTTTAGAGCCAATGAACGAGCATTCCAACTTTTCACACAAGTTGCAGGAAGAGCTGGAAGAAGGAAGAAAAAAGGAAAGGTGATGATTCAGACATTCAATCCACAGCATGATGTTATACAGGAAACGCTTCGCCTTGATTATAAAAAATTCTATACTCGTGAGTTATCAGAAAGGGAACAATTCCTTTATCCTCCTTTCTTTAGACAAATTACCCTAACCATCAAACATAAATCACAAGAAAAAGCGCAAGCTGTTGCTCAATTCATAGCTCAGCGTTTGACAGATGTACTAGGCAAAAGAGTCATAGGCCCAGCCACCCCTTCTATTGCTAGAATTAGGAATCAATATATTCAACTTGTCTCAATAAAAATGGAAAAAGACAGAACTGCCATCGCCAAAATAAAGCAACTGGTTCATGCTGTTAAGTCAGAAGTACATCAACAAAAAAACAACTCTACTGTACGCATTAATATTAATGTTGACCCGTAACCTTTGTAAGATATTAGGACTTTAATTTCCCGCGTTTGCCAAGTTCGATTGCCCTGAGATTCTCAATTTTACCTGAACTAATCTCAAATTTGAGCATAACTCTAAGAGAGTGAAATCCTTGGTGCCCACATGCTCCAGGATTCATGTGTAAGGTGCCAATTTCTTGGTCACGCATTACCTTACAGATATGAGAATGTCCACAAATGTAAATATCAGGTCTTGACTCATGTAAGATTTTCTTGACTCTGCCTGTATATCTGCCTGGATATCCTCCAATATGCGTGATAAATACTTTGATACCTTGAACATCAAACTCTAGATTGAGCGGAAGTTCAGCTCTAATTTCTTTACCATCAATATTGCCATATACCCCCCTAAATGGTATCCCTAGAGCGTCTATCTGATCTTTGACATCAATTGTTCCAAGATCGCCACCGTGCCACACTTCATCACAATCCTTCAAATGATCAAGTACATCGTTTGTAATCTTGCCATGAGTATCAGAAATGAGACCAATTGTCATTCCTTTGTTTCTTCGGTTTCAGGCTGCAGATGTGGAAACACATTATTCAGGAGATTAACATCTGCAAGTCTTAGTGAGGGATCAATTTCAATACGCTGAATTTTTTTCAACTTGTGAGGAATCACAAAAGAATATTGAGGGTTAGTCCATTGCCAGTCTAATAACACTTCATGGTGATTCTGCCCCAGAACCCTCTTCTCACCTCTCATCAACTTCAAAGGAATAGTATAGTTTAAAACTTCTCCATCTTTGGTTTCTACCTGAATATCTATTGGCATAGGCATCTGCCCATTTCTCTGAAGAATAACTTCTGTTTCTTTTTTATTATCTCCTTTTTTCAAATTCTCGATGCTATAGTCAATGGTCTTTGTTGTATTGACAAAGTAATCATGGTACCAGTCTAGTACCATGTCTGCTTCTTTCTCCATTATTCTAAGAAAATCTTTAGCAGTAGGATGTTTGAATTTCCATTTATCGAAGTATGCTAGAAGTCCATTATCAAAAGCTTCTTTGCCAACGATGTATTCCAATTGTTTGAGGTAGACTGCACCTTTGACATAACTCCCTACCCCATAAGCAGAATTAGTGTAATAGTGGTCTGCGTGTGTGGTCAAAGGTTCTTCATACCCTGAAAGCGCAAAATCTGCATATCTAATCATGCTATTTGCAATTGGGTTCTGTTGAACTTCACCCTCTAACATGCCTATTTCGCGCAAGTAATTGGTGACTTCAGATGTACCAAAACTTGTAAATCCTTCATCCATCCATGGATATTGAGCCTCATCTGTTGCCAATACCATTTGATACCAACTGTGCATCCACTCATGAATTGAAACTCCAACAAGACTACCTATGCTTCTTTCTCCAGTGATTAAGGTTGCCATTGGATATTCCATTCCACCATCACCCCCTTGTATTATTGCATAGCGTGGATATGGGTAGGTACCATATCTTTCATTCATGAATTCAATAGAAGGAACCATGTAACTATGTAATGCATTCCAGTTTTCTTGAGTTTTTTCTGAAGCAATGAAGTAATAATCCATTTGGACATCTCCGGCTAGTTGTCGAAGATGGGTGTACTGCGGATCAGCTGCCCAAGCAAAATCATGAACATTCTTTGCTCTCAACTTCCAAGTCTTATTACTCTTTGTTGTTGCGTATGTCACTTGTGATTCATTTACTTCTTGACCAACTTCTTCAGGATTGAGCAATTCCCCGCTACTACCAATAATATAATTTCCCGGAAGGGTGATTGAAACATCAAAGTTCCCCCAATTACCATAAAACTCTCTGCCTACATAAGGGTTGGGATGCCACCCATCTTTGTCATAAGCACAAAGTTTAGGATACCACTGTGTCATAGAGTAATCAATTCCCTCTTTATTGTTACGACCGCTTCTTCTAATTTGGGCTGGAATCTGGGACTTATACTCCATCTCCAATTTAGCCTTAGTGCCAGATGGGATAGCTTCTTCCAGGTACACAATCAGTATCGTTCCATCCTCCTCGAAATCACAAGCCGTACCATTGACTTTAATTGATTTAACAGAAACCCATCCTGTTTCTTCAAAATCTAATTTGGATATTCTATCACCTACACGTTTGTCAGGATCAGCAATGGTCAGTGATCTGACATCCATCATACTTCCTGGTTGGAATGCGTTGAAGTACAGGTGATAGTATAACTTCTCCAAATCATCAGGTGAGTTGTTTGTGTATTCAATTGTCTGGCTACCTATATATTGATGATTGGTTACATCTAGAGTGATGTCCATGGTATAATCTGCTGTTTGCTGCCAATACTGACCCGATAGAGTAAAATGCAACAGCATAACAGTCAACCCAATGATAGTTTTATTCATTTTCAACTAAGAATTTTGAGTAATCAATTTCTGTCTCAGATTTCAAACGCTTTCTGTCATCTGATATAGTATGAAAGAGATAGTTAAATTGCTTCCATCCAAATGTATATGCAGCAATGACCAAAAAAACTAAGGCGCAAATTATGAATCCAACCACCATGTGTTGAGGATTTAACTCAGAAGTTTTAAGCAAACTGTCAGTTTGGATTGCTGCGCCTGAATACCCGAGAATGACGGCACCAAAGAAGTTGGTACCAAAGTGAACGCCCAAAGCTAACTCTAATCCATCATCCCATAAAGTTATTATTCCAAGAAAGAGACCTGCAAGAATATAGTAAGTCATCATTATACCTAGTCCAAACTTTGTCACTTCAGGATTAGAACCATGGATCAAAGCAAAGCCTAATGTTGTCAAGATTAGTGGAATAACTGGTGTTGAAACTGCACTCGCAATCCCTTGCATAAGATAACCTCTAAAGAAAATTTCCTCAAACGAAGTCTGAATAGGTAATAAGAAGATACTAATTACCATTAACCAGATGAAGTCCTTTAATTCAAACTGGAAAGTATAGTGTTCTGGTGCCTGCAAATAGAAATAGAGTTCTAAAAGGGCTGTCAGGGTCAACCAAAGACCAAATCCAAAAATTATTCTTGACCAGCGCAGCTGAGTAAGAGGGGTAATTAAGGTTAAAAAAGAACGTTTATGAATGAGTTTAAAACTAAAATAGAAAACCACCATGGCACAAATGAAGGTGAATAGAATAAGCAAAAAACCTACATTTGATGAGAGATTAAATAAGGTGAAGTCTGGATTAGAAAGAAACTGGTTAAACTCTTCTTCCCCTATTGATTGATCACTCTCCATGACTCTCCAAATAACCAAAAGAAAAGGGACTTGACCTAAAAAGTAGCCTAGTGCCGCTAGCAAAAACACTATTAGGTATCTGTACCAATCATTAAGCCCAAGCAGTGCTTGGTGCAGAAATTTTCTCATATTTCAATCTGAAATTTTAAGGATGCGCAAAATAGAAAGAATCTTTTTGCTCTTGTGTACAATTCGACAAATTCGTTTTTCTATCAGTTATAAACTTTTCTTGCAATACAAAGTTTACTAACTTGTGCAACGAAAGCAGGTTATTACTTGAATGGGAAATTATAATATTTCAGGAAAAGGAATTCTTTGGCTGGTGGTATTGAGTCTATCAGCTATTTTAATGAGAATACTACCTCATCCACCAAATGTATCTCCAATGAATGCAATATGCTTGTTTTCTGGAATGGTACTTGGTTTAAGGTTTTTGGCATTCATAGTACCTATTGCCATGCTCTATTTTAGTGACCTACTAATCAACAACACGATTGGTCGAGCATTTATTGAAACTGATTCTTCAGTAATCCTCTGGACTGATTTTATGTACTGGACCTACGCAAGTTACTTGTTAATCATTGTATTCTCAGCATTCTTAATGCGTAGAGCATTAGCAAAACACGTGGTTCTAGGAGCATTATTTTCTGGTCTACTCTTCTTTCTTATTACAAATTTTGGTACTTGGGTGGCATATGATTTCTACCCTAAAAATGCAGCAGGATTACTTTTGGCGTATGAAAGCGCAATACCATTTCTTAGGGTTTCAATAATTGGCGATGTTGTCTTTGCTTTATTACTCTACTTTGCCTACAACTTTGTACTCGTAGGAAAACTTTCACTTTATCCCATATTTCATAAGGCTTAACAATTACCTTTAGGCATATGAAGAACATTGCATTACACTGGCAAATTCTTTTAGGGATGCTTGCAGGTGTATTAGTTGGGATCTTATGCTCAGGGAGTGAGATTGGTATAGCTTTTATTGTAGATTATATTAAGCCTTTTGGCAAAATTTTTATTAGTCTATTGAAGCTGATTGCTATTCCATTAATTATAGCATCCTTAATAAAAGGCATCACAGATCTGAAGGATTTGAGCCAGCTCTCTAGTATGGGAATCAAGACTATTGGACTCTATCTAGTCTCAACAATCATCGCTATTACTATTGGACTGACTGTTGTAAATATTATCAATCCAGGAGGAAAAATTAGCACTGAGAATAGAGAAGCCTTAATGGATGGTTTTGCTACCAATGCTTCAAAAAAAATAGAAGCTGCAGTAGCTGCAAAAGAAAGAGGACCATTAGACCCACTGGTGGATATGGTGCCTTCTAATATTTTTGAGGCAGCAGCCTCAAATGGCAATATGCTTCAAGTCATCTTTTTCGTAATCTTTTTTGCAATTGGCATCATTCTCATCGATGAAAAAAAATCTGCGCCTGTTAAAGCTTTCTTTGACGGTCTGAATGAGGTTATTTTGAAAATGATTGACCTTATTATGCTTGCTGCTCCCTATGGTGTATTTGCACTTTTGGCAGCGCTTGTAGTCGAGTCTCCTGGTGGAGATGTATTCATTTCTTTGCTTTGGTATAGTCTGAGTGTTGTTCTTGGATTGGGGCTTATGATGTTCGTCGTCTACCCAACTGCAATTAAATTTTTTACAGGCAAGTCGCCGAGTTTCTTCTTCAAAGGAATCTCTCCTGCTCAACTCTTAGCATTTAGTACAAGTAGTAGCGCCGCTACATTACCTGTTACTATGGAAAGGACTGAAGAACATTTAGGTGTTGACGAAGAAGTTGCAAGTTTTGTCTTACCGATTGGCGCAACAATTAATATGGATGGGACTAGTTTATACCAAGCTGTAGCTGCTGTATTTATTGCTGGGGCTTTAGGTGTAGATTTATCAATAAGTGATCAATTAACGATTGTTTTGACAGCTTCCCTAGCCTCAATTGGGTCAGCCGCAGTTCCAGGAGCAGGAATGGTGATGTTAGTAATTGTGTTGGGCGCAATTGGGGTGCCTGAAGCAGGACTTGCTCTGATTTTTGCTGTGGACAGACCATTGGATATGTGTCGAACTGCAGTAAATGTTACTGGGGATGCTACTATAGCAATGATTGTAGCCAAATTAGAAAACAAATTGGGTGATCCAGATGTAAAGCATTGGGATGACCATTATAATAAACAATAAACAATGAGATACACACCCTTTTTCATATTGATTAGTCTTCTAATCTTTGTGAGCTGTAATCAAGAGAAGCAACATATTTTGCCTCAGCCAACAGAAACTATTGTCAAAGAAGATATGGAAGACTTTCATCATAAGTCTGCACGATCAGAGTGGTTTGAACTGTTGCACTCAGCTGCTCCTGGTACTGACTGGAAAAAGGTTGAAAAGGAGAATATGATGAGGACTTTTCAACAAAGACAAGAAGCAAAACTCCATACTCAGTTTAGAAATGGAGAAGTTGAAGTTGCTGATGGAAAAATTACTGGAAAGTGGATAGAGAGAGGATCTAACAATCAGGCAGGTAGTGTGCTTGCAACCGTCTTTGATTCAACAAATGACAATCTGTATTGCATTTCTGCAGGTGGTACATTATGGAAAGGAGGAATAGATGGTGAGAGTTGGGAAGTCATCAACCAAGATGTACAGTTTGATGATAGATTCTTGATATTAACACAAGATAGCACAGGTACACCTAGGCTTCTAGCAGCAATAGACAATCAGATCTATCACTCTGAAGATGATGGATATACATGGACTCCTTCAGAAAGTCTACCAGACAATGGAGGCAGCAATCTAAGAAATGCCATCCTGATGGAAGAAACTCAAGAGCTCTTTTTCCTCTACAAAGCAGGTCAAAATGCATCTTATAAGCTATACTATTCTGATGATTATGGATTAACATTCAAAACAAAAAAGAACTTCAATACTAGTGAGCCTCGCAACTTGTATATGACAGAAAGACACCATTCTCAAGATATCTTTATCATTGAACAGATAGGTGGAGAAAGAACTAAATTGCATCAATGGAATAATGAGAGCAAAACTCTAGAAGTTTTGGTGGAGGAATCTCCTGCTGGGTTTGGCTCTCAGGGAAGAGCAAATCTAGTATCAACAATTGACGATGATGCGCTCAAGTTTATTCTCTACACTGGAGATGATATTGTAAAAGAGTCTCGAGACACTGGTAAAACTTGGGTTGATATCTCAGTACTTGATGAAACGCCTTGGGAAGTAGGTATGCGCATTAGCAAGCTGGATCCTGATCATCTCCAAATAGGTGGTGTTGAATGTTTTAGGTCATATGATGGAGGTCATACATGGTTTCTTGTCAATGGCTGGGGAGCTTACTATTCTGATCCTGCTACAAAACTGCATGCAGATATTATGCTCATGGATGAATTTACAACTTCAGATGGCAAAGATTTTGTCCTCAATTGTAACCATGGTGGAATGTATGTTTCTTACGACAATGGGTTGAATTTTGAGAATATTGGCTTGTCTGGCTTAAACGTTTCTCAATATTATTCAGTTCGAAGTTCGCCCGTCAATCCAACCTATGTTTTTGCAGGTGCACAAGACCAAGGATTTCAAAGAGGAGAAATCAGTCTAGAAGATGAGAATGTTGCAGATTTAGAGCAGGTTATTAGTGGAGATTATGGACACATCGTTTTTACAGATTTTGGACAAAAACTTTGGACGGTCTACCCTTTTGGTTGGATAACCTGTTATGCCAATCCTATTGGTGGAGGAATATCTGCAAGCTACACAATTGATTCAGCAGATGAAAGTGTTTGGATACCACCAATTATTGCTCATCCAGATGAGAGTAAGGACATAGTCTATGCTGCTGGTGGAAGTATAGATGGAGGTAGTGGATCTTATATTATAAAATTAGAATACCAAAATGGTGAGATCATCGAAGACCAACTTCCATTCAATTTTAGAAGTAGTGGTGGTGAAATTGCAGCTATGTGTATAGACCCTAATAATCATGACAAATGGTTTGTTACAACTACCAATAGAAAGTATTACAAGTCTGAAGATGGTGGTGAAACTTTCCAAACTTTTGCTATTTCAGTTCCAGATGATCATTATCTCTATGGAGCACATATTGTAGCATCGCCATACAACGAAGGATTATTTTATATCGCTGGAAGTGGATATTCTAACCCACCAGTTCTCAAGTCAGCAGATGGTGGAGGTGCTTGGAGTAACATGTCAATTGGCTTACCTCCAACAACTGTATTCGATATTGCTGTTGCAGAAGACGATAAATACATTTATGCAGCAACAGAGGCTGGTCCATACATCTATATTACTGAAGATAAGTTTTGGTACCCTTTAGGTGGAACAGTCGCACCTGTACAGACATATTGGAGTGTAGAAATAGTTCCACATACCAATATAGCTAGATTCGGAACATATGGAAGAGGGATATGGGACTTTGAAATAACTGATGAACCTGGAGTAAGCAATCTTGATGAAAGTGCTCCAGATGAAATTGTCTTAAATGCTTATCCTAATCCTACTACTGACAGAATAACTCTTGACATTGGGCCAAACCAAGGAAGCTATCCTATCACAGTTAGCGACACACAAGGTAAAGTTGTCTTGTCAAATGCCAATTTTGCTGCTGGGAGTATAATAGATTTAAGGGATCTAAGACCAGGAGCTTATATAGTCTCCGTAGATATGAATACTTTAGTAAAATCAATCACAATTTATAAGCATTAATCTATGTCTGGTAATACAATTTTAGGAATTGGTTCAAGAGTAAAGCACCCGGCTTATGGAGATGGTGTTATCATAGGGGCAGAAGTTGTTGCTTACAAGGTTTGTTTTATTACTTATGGAATAAAGAACGTTGGAAAAAACTATGAAAGTTGGGAAGTAATAGAAGCCATTCCGCCGGATGAAGCCGTAAGTTTTTCAGAGGCAGAACGCTCTCTAGTCAAGATTTTACGCACATGGTCAGGCATAACAGAGGAAGTCAGACTCGGAGACAAATGGGATGATGGGATCATGGTTTTAAAGCCGGGTGACTCTAGTTTGAAAGACAAAGAAATACCGATTGATACGTTTTTTCATAAAATTGTCATGGTAAGGGACAGACTCAGAGTAATGGAGCAAAGAATCAATAGTTCAAAACTTTCTGATGAAGAAAAGGTTAATTTGCAACAATACATTACAAGAATCTATGGAAGTCTCACCACATTTAACGTTCTCTTCAAATACAAAGAAGATCATTTTAAAGGAGAGAAGAGCAGCTAAGGCTTTTATTTTACTTTTATTCGGTCTCTGTATTGGCTGTGTTGCTGTTCCTGAAGGTTATGAAGGTATTCCTCCAGGTGAATGGAGAGGTGTACTCAAACTTGAAAATGCTGAGTTTGATGCAAGTTCAGATAGGTCAAAGGCTGTTTCAAACTACACAGAACTGCCATTTAATTTTCATGTTACAAATACAACTGACTCACTCTATGTAACATTCCGCAATGGTAAAGAGAACATCAAAGTATCATCAATAGACATAGGTCTTGATAGATCTACAGCCAAGGATACCATTGTAATCACATTTGATGAATATGACACCTATCTAAAAGGAATCATAGAAGAAAATATCATGGAAGGACAATGGGTTGTCAATTATAAAGAAGGTTACTCAATTCCATTCATTGCCTATCATGGACAAGACCATAGATTTATCAATCACAACCCTACCGACATCCTCAATTTTGCAGGAAGGTGGGATGTAACTTTTGATTATGACAAACCGAATGATGCCTATAAAGCCATTGGGGTTTTCCAACAAAAGGGTAATCAGCTTGAAGGTACATTTTTAACTGAGACAGGAGACTATCGATTCCTTGAAGGAGATGTCTTAGGAGAAAAGATGAAACTTTCAGTTTTTGATGGTAGTCATGCTTTCTATTTTGAATCAAAGAATATCAATGATACTTTATTTGGTGTATTCAGAAGTGGAAAGCACTATTCTTCTAATTGGCAAGCTGTCAAAAAGGATGATATTGAGTTAACCAGTCCTTTTGAGTTGACAACCGCTGCCAACCATTCAGTTGATTGGGACAAACTTCTTTTCAAGGATTTAACAGGAAAGTCAACACCTATCATTAATACAGCATCTAAAAACACCAAATTGATCAATATTATGGGAAGTTGGTGTCCAAATTGCAAAGACGAAGTCAAGTATCTCCAATCACTATTGAAGGAAAAGGCTTATCAAGATATTGAAATGTATTCAGTTTGTTATGAAAGATATAAAGAGGAAGAGAAAAACTTAGCAGCCATTTCAAGGTATAAGCAAGCACTCGATATTCAATGGCCTCTCCGCTATGGAGGAAGGGCTTCTAAGCAAAAATCAAGTGAAGACTTTCCCTTCCTATCAAACATACTTTCTTACCCAACCTTGCTGGTCCTAGATAGTAATAATAAAATAAGATCTATCCATACTGGATTCAATGGTCCAGCAACACCAGATTTTGAGAATTTCGATACCAAGTTTCGTGCTATTTTGAACGATTTGACAAATGAATAATCTTACATTAATTACAGGAGCAACATCTGGAATTGGTAGGGCTTGTACACAAGAGTTTGCTAGCAAAGGTCATGACCTCATCCTCTGTGGAAGGCGAAAACAACGATTGGAGGAACTCAAACTAGAGCTTGAAACCAAATTCAACATTCAAGTAAAGATCGGTTGCTTTGACATTACGAAAAAAGATGAAGTATCTGCATTCGTGCAGCGACTAGATACTCAATGGCAGAATATCGAAATACTGATCAACAATGCTGGTCTTGCCCTTGGCTTCGATGAATTCCATGAAGCCAATATTGAGCATTGGGAAACCATGCTAGATACAAATATCAAAGGTCTACTCTATATTTCTAGAGCTATCTCCCCACTCATGGTTAACAGCGGTAAAGGCCATATTATAAATGTGTGTTCAACTGCAGGTCATGAAGTCTATCCGAAAGGGAATGTTTACTGTGCCTCTAAACATGCTGTTGATGCATTAACAAAGGCAATGAGACTAGATCTTCATAAATATCATATTAAAGTTTCGCAGGTTAGTCCTGCACATGTAGAAAACACTGAGTTTGCTAAAGTCAGGTTTGAAGGCGATACTCAGAAAGCAAAGATTTATGAAGAGTTTAATCCATTAAAGAGTAGTGATGTAGCAGAAATCATTTACTTCATTGCAAGTCGACCTCCACATGTCAATATTCAAGACGTTCTTGCTATGGGGACCCAGCAAGCATCATCAACAGTAATTAACAAAATTGGTCGTATTTACGACTAAGATGACAAACAATCTACAATCAGATATCTTGACATTGTCGACCTAGTGACTTAAATGATAGTCAGATGTAGTGTTTTTATCGATTATTGCATAAATTTGAGCCTACCACAATATTTTAGTAAAACCTAAACAATAATTATGAAATTGAATTTTACAAATCTTTTCATGATTTGCATTCTTGTAGGATTTGGCATTTCACTTAATGCACAAGCACTTAACAGATTGCAAGTCACTGCTCCTGCTTCCATTGCTGGGGATTATAGTGTAATAATTGCCACATTTGGCGATATGTCTGGAGACCCTATCACTGGAGAACTTCTCCTGATTGATGACGGTACCGATCCAGTTACTGATGGTTGTACTGGTGCTGTCAATGATATGACAGGCTTCATTGCGATGATTGACAGAGGAGCTTGTGCATTTGTTGACAAAGCAAATAACGCTCAAGCTGCTGGAGCTATCGCTTTAGTAGTATGCAACAACGAGCCAGGTGCTGGTGCTATTCCAATGGGCGGAGATGATCCGAACATTACAATTGCATGTGTAATGGCAAGTTTTGAAGACTGCCAAACGATCCGTGCAGAGTTAGGAACTGGAGTATCTGCGAACATTGACTTCTTTGAAGCGCCGTGTTTAGCGGACTGTGCAACAAAAGAATACCCTGCTAGTACTGTATGGGGTAATAACAGAGAAGGAGAATTTGCTTGCGGTCTTGGAGACTGGATTGCAGTAGGAATCTCTGCTGAAGATGCAACTTGGAGATGGGATGCAGATGGGACACCTGTTGGACAAACTGGTGCTCCTAGACAGGTTGAATCAGAAACAGTGTGTAATGGTGCTGCAATGATGGACTTTGCTGATTTGACTTTTGGTCCAAATCCAAATCCTTCTCAGCCATACCCTATTCACCACTCTGATTTGATTTCTCCGCTTATTGATTTAACTGGAGTCGCTAGACCAGTTATACATTTCAATCACTATATGAATACATTAAGTGAGGGTCAAGAAATTGGATTCTTAACTTATTCACGTGATGGTGGTTCTACATGGCAAGATACCGTTGCATTTACAGGTAGCTTTATCAATACAGGAGGACAATCTGAGTCATTTGATTCTGAGGAGATCACTTTCCCATTCTGCTCAGATGAGGAAGTAGGTAACACTGCTGAATTTAGATTGAAGTTTATTGGAAATGGCAACTTCTATTTCTGGACAATTGATGATGTTTACATCACTGATGAGACAATTGCTGATGCTGAAGCTTTCGAAGGTTGGTTCTCGCATGCAGCTAACTATAGAACTCCTGCTTCTCAAGCGGATCAAGTTCCATTAATGGTGGATGCTAACAACAATGGTAATGTCGATTTTGACGCTGCTTCTTACACTGCTACGATCAGTAAAGATGGTACTGAACTTTTCAGCACTACTCAAGATCTAGGTGGGTTACCTAAGTGTGCGAACGTTGAGAACGTTGTTGCTGGATTCTGGGATATGCAAAGTGAAATTGGTACATATGATGTAGAGTATACATTAAATGCTACAGGTGAATTTGATGAGACTGATCCAGAAAATAATACAGTTGGAGCAAGCTTCGAAATCACTGATGATTGGTTTGGTAAAGTATTACCAGACGCTGAAGCAGAAGTACCATACATGACAGGTCTTGGTCAAAATGCTACTTATGTAACTTTTGGTAATGCATACTATGCTCCAAATGGTACTGGCTTCCAACCTTCTGAGTTAAGATTCGGTATTTCAACAGACATTTATACTGACTTTGGATTTACTACTTTAGTAGGTGAAGTGAGAGAGTGGATTCTTGATCAAAATGGAGATGGAATTGCGAACCTTGCAACAGAAACTCAAATTATTGCACAGGGTACATTATTACTAGATCCAGGATCACCAATTCCTTTAGCAGACATTACAATGCCTTTGGATGCTGTACCTGGTACATCTATTGAGATGAAGGATAATACTCAGTACATCGCAATGGTACATATCTCTCCTTTGACTGCACCTGCAGAGGAGACATTTATGGCTCCAATGTCTTCTGGTTTCCTTGATAACTATAATGGTAATAAGGATTATTATCATGCGCCAGCGGATTTTGCTTTTGGACAAGAAACTGGTGTTGGAAGACCTGGTTCTATGTCAGACTTTATGGGATCTAGTGGAACTCCTGATGACTTAAATGCTAGAAATCTTGATCCTGCTGATCAAAGTGCATTATCATGGTTCTGTGCTATGAGAATCTGTGAGACAGGAGTCTCTTGTGCATCTAATACAGTAGATGTCAACAATGCTATCAGCACACGAGTATTCCCTAACCCGGTTAGCGAGTATGTACAAGTAGAAATGAGACTAGAGAACGTCTCTGATATTGTAAATATTCAAGTAATGAACCTAGAGGGTAAGGTTGTCGATACACATGCATTCAATAATGTTCAGAATGAAACATTAAACTTGAATACTGGACACCTTGACAATGGAATCTATATGTTGAATATCTTCACTGAAGAAGGAATGATTTCTAAGAGAATAATGGTCCAGAAATAATCTGGTACATTGATATAAAAAGGAAGCCGTCCAAAATTGGACGGCTTTTTTTTTGCACTTACTTAATGATTAACTTCTTTACAGATTTATATTGTAATTGATCATTGAGCTTTTGCAGTAAAGTATCACTAGCAAACAGTAACTCTTGCTTTAATGGTGCAGATTGGATAAATACAGTCAACACATCACCTCTGAGTTGGATTTTAGTTGTGTATTTACTCACAGTTGCTCCAGCTACGTCTTTCCAAATTGAGTCCAAAGAGTACTCTTGATACTTATCCCTTAGTCGGTCTTCTTCCTTGATATACTGATTTATCGTCTCTTTTAAATTCTTCATGCGTACTCTTATAAATGTATAATTTGGTGAGAATAGTTCTGCTTCTTCACTATATTTTCCAATCTAATTGAAGAAGTATCTGTAATAAATATTTGAGACCCCACATCAGTGTACACATAATCTAAAACATGTAATACTCTCGTTTCATCAAGTTTGTCAAAGATATCATCAAGCAAGAGTATCGGAGTCTTCTTGGTTTTCTCTTTTAGGATGTGCATCATGGACATCTTCAGTGCAAAAAGAAACGACTTAATTTGTCCTTGAGAAGCAACATTCTTTAATTCGCTTTGTCTGATAGTGAAGACAATGTCATCTTTATGTATACCGAAATTTGACCGTTTAAGAATACTATCTTTTTCCTTGGCTTCTGCAATTCCCTCGTGGAAGGTCTTCGATAATAATTGGGATTTATAGTCAAATTCACAAACTTCCAATTCACCAGTTATTCTTTGGTGAATAGGATGAAATAACTCTAACCAATGCGAAAGCAGGTGCTTTCTCTGCTCGAAAATATAAGTCGCTGGAGACTCCATTTGAGTATCTAACGTATTTATTAAGGTTCTGTCTTGAACCTGCCTCTTCAATACGGCATTCCTTTGTTTGAGTAACCTATTGTAATTATACAGAGCAGAAGTATACTTGTTATCTATTTGGCAAAGGAGTTTGTCGAGTAACTTTCTGCGAGTAATAGAACTATCAACAACTAAGAATATATCAGAAGGAGCAATACACACAATGGGAATATGACCAATATGATCAATCAACTTATTCCTCTTCACTCCGTTCACTTCTATTCTCTTTGACTTGCCCTGTTCTAAGATGAGCTTAATAAACTCCATATCGTTCTCATTTTGGAATTGGCCTTCTAATCTCAAAAAGTGCGAATCGTCTCTTAGCAAATATTGCTCTTTGGAAACGAAGTAGCTTTTGCCGAAAGCTAAACAATAGATAGCATCTATGATGCTCGTCTTACCGGTACCATTCAACCCAGAGATAATATTAAGTCTATCTGAAAAGTCCAATTCGAGCTTTTCAAAGCAGCGAAAATTGTGTAATGAGATAGACTTGATTGATTGGAAAGACATGCAATTGGAAAATAGTCAATAAAGTTAGGGTTATATGGTATACAGACTGTATTTTTGTTTGCTGTTTTAAAATTTTACTATGCCAGAGACACTCGTTAAAAAATCTACTTCAAAGAAGAAGGCGAAATCTACAAAAGCAAAGTCTAAGTATTCAAAAGCTACTTATCTTAAGTGGTATGAAATAATGTTGCGTGTAAGGAAATTTGAAGAGAAAGCTTTATTCGCATATAGTAAGCAGTTGATTAGAGGATTCTGCCATGTCTATATTGGACAAGAAGCAATCGCTGCTGCATTGACAACTGCTATCACAGCAGATGACAAGCTGGTTACTGCATACAGACAGCATGGTGTTGCATTAGCCCGAGGTCTTGATAGTAAGAGTTGTATGGCTGAATTATTTGGAAAATCTACAGGGTGTGTAAAAGGTAAAGGTGGTTCGATGCACTTTTTTAGTAAAGAGCACAACTACTTTGGAGGCAATGGTATAGTTGGTGCACAGATACCTATCGGTACTGGAATAGCATTGGCTGAACAATATAGAGGAACAAAACATCTTGCTGTGACAATGTTTGGTGATGGAGCTGCAAGACAAGGCGCACTATACGAATCATTTAATATGGCAATGACATGGAAGCTACCTGTACTTTACATTGTTGAAAACAATGGCTACGCGATGGGTACTTCTGTTGAACGAACAAGTAATGTCCATGATCTTTATAAAATCGGCTCCTCATTTGATATGCCTAGTGAGCAAATAGATGGTATGAGCCCTGAGGCTGTTCATGAAGGTATAGAAAGAGCTGCTAAGCATATCAGAAGTGGTAAAGGACCATACTTTTTAGAGATTAAGACATACAGATACAAAGGACACTCTGTTTCCGATCCGGCTAAATATCGTTCAAAAGAAGAATTACAATCTTATCTAGATATTGATCCCATTGTCATTACTGAGGAAAAAATGCTAAATGATAAAATTGCAACTCAAAAAGATATCGATAAAATAAAGGCTAACATTAAAGCTGAAATAGATGAAGCATTCGAGTTTGCAAGCAACTCACCTTTCCCTCTCGGCTCAGAATTGTATGATGACAATTATGTCCAAGAAGACTATCCATTTATTATGGATTAATAATTCATATAAACAAAAAGTTTAATCTATCCTTACGCTTAATAAACTTTACTATTTTTGCGCAAATTTTGAAATAAGACATGGCAATACGAAGAAGTCAAAATAAAAAGAAAGAAGAAGAAACTCTGATTAATGTAGTCGAGGCGAGAGACAATGCTCAAGAGTTTTTCGAAGACAATAAAATCGCAATTCTAGGTGGAATTACTCTGTTAATATTATGTATAGTGGGTTTTCTTGCTTACAAATTTGCGTATAAAGCACCTAGAGAAAAAGAAGCCTCTAATGAAATCATCTATGCTGAAAGACAATTTGCTAAAGATTCATTTGCCTTGGCTTTAGAAAACCCAGGTGGTGGGTACAGTGGCTTTCTCGGCATTATTGAAGATTACAGTGGTACGAAAGCTGCGAACCTTTCAAAGTACTATGCTGGTGTATCGTATCTTAATCTTGGTCGATATGAGGAGGCTATTGACTACATGAAAGACTTTAGCCCTGCTGGAGATATTTCTCCTATTATGAAGAACGGTGTCCTTGGTGATGCCTATAGTGAACTTCAAGATTATGATAACGCAATTAGTTATTACAAGAAAGCTGTTAATTCGGACAACAGTTATCTCACACCATATTATTGTAATAAACTTGGACAACTGTTGAGAAGTCAAGGCTCTGCTGACCAAGCCAAGCAATACTTTCAGAAAATTAAAGACGATTATCCTAATAGTAACGAAGCAGGCTCTGTAGAATTTTATCTCAATTAAGAGATTCTAATTATGTCTTCAAAAAAGACAAATTTATCAGATTACGCTCCACTCAATCTCGAAGGATGTGAACAATGGAAGATTGGGATCATCACTGCTGACTGGAATCCAGAAATCACACATTCGCTCCGAGATGCTTGCAAGGCAACTTTAGAAGCTGAAGGCATTCCTGGGGAGCAACTCTTTCTATCGAGTGTTCCTGGTACTTTCGAGCTACCTGTCGCAGCAAAAATCTTACTTCAGAAGCATGGTGATATCGATGCAGTTATTGCAATTGGTTGTGTAATCAAAGGCGAAACAACGCATAATGAATATATCAATCATGCTGTGGCGACTGGCCTAACTCAATTGTCTATCCTGAGCGGGAAACCATGTATTTTCGGTGTACTCACACCAAACACCATGGAACAAGCAAAAGATAGAGCCGGTGGCAAACATGGAAATAAAGGGATAGAAGCAGCTGTTACTGCTCTTCGAATGATTGATCTGAAAAAGAATATGACCTCCGATCAACCATCAATTGGGTTTTAAATATTAAATAACATTGCTTACATTGGTATAGCAATGGAAAACCATCCTTTCTTTAAAGACAACTTCACTTTCGTAAATTATGGTAATGAGCATTGGGTAACATTACTCATTTGGCTTATTATCGGAATTGTTTTTATCATTGGTTCAAAACGATTGTTGAACCCTAAGCAACAACGTATTACTCTTTTCCTATTTGGATTGTTTGTGTTAGGCGGTCAAGTCATGAAAATCATTTGCAGACTCTACCTTGGAGTTTTTGATTATACAGTTGACCTTCCCTTGCATCTCTGTAACATGATGCCTTTTGTAATACCATTTGCTTTATTGATTAATAAACGCCTTATCTGGGCTATTCTTTTTTTCTGGATTATGGCAGGTACATTCCAAGCCTTGCTCTCTCCTACCTTGGAGCACTCATTTCCACATTATGAATATCATCGGTATTGGATAGTACATGCAGGCCTTGTGATAATCGCTCTGTATCCTATTTTTATTAATGGCTATAGACTCTATCTATCAGATGCCTTGTTATCCGCAATTTGCATGAATATTCTCGGCTTGTTCATGTATGTCGTCGATGTCTTTTTGGATGCAAACTATATGTACATGAGGGCTTGGCCACCAGGAAAGACACTCTATAACTTCTTAGGACCTTGGCCTTACTATAATCTCAGCATTGAATTGGTCATTATTACCTTGTTTGGAGTATTCCTAATTCCATTCTATTTCATGAGAAGAAGAGAAAAATCGTTTATTGATAGATCTTAGTTATTCGACTTTTTCGACTACAAGCTCTTCTAATTGTACATTGTATCCACCCCAAATCCCAAAGCCTCCTTCGATATTATCCAAGATTCTGGTGTACCCTGTAAACGGACTTCCTTGTCCATTTAAACTGTACTCGAATGTATTCCAGAAGTCATAGTGCGCTTTATCAATGGTTGTCCATTTAATAGTCACTGTATCTCCAACATTAAAATAGCCGTAGGTATTGAAGTCGAAAGTGTCTTGGAGATCAGCTTGTTGCAAAGGAAACTCAAATTCTTGACCATTAAACTGAATGTCATCTGTAATAGAACCAAATGGTGTATTTAGATTGCCAAAATCATCATCAGTAAAATAACGATAGTAGTTCAGCTCTTCTGGATCATTAATAAAGCAATACAAAAAAGCTAAGGAATCTATAGGCTCTCCAGGAATCTCACGAAACTCAAAACTATCCAATCTTACTAAGGGAGGAATTGTTGTTGTAGCAGACAACGTTTCATCTTCAGATAGAATAGTTAGCTGATAGCTTCTTCCTTCTTCTCTAACAAGTTCATCAAATAAGTCTATATAGACACAGATGTCGACTTCAATCTCATCTATGTTGATGCCTAACTCTTCTGAAATAGCCTGTTGGAAGACCGGATCTTGTATCTCACTTAGGCAAAGCTCAGTCAAAGCAACTTCTTTATCACCATCATCAACGCTTACTTCAGCACCACTAACAAAGAGATTAGCATATTGGTTAGCATCTAATTCATTGAAAAAAGGAACCGATTGGGTGATAAGTACATATGTAGGATTTGATAAATCTCCAGCCTCAATGTAACCTTCGACGACTAATTGATCTGCAAACTCGCTTACTGGTGGAGTAAATTCTTCCTGACATCCAATAATCATTAAACTCAAAAAAGCCAGGATACATAATTCAAATCTCTTTAATCTCATAGTTCTAAAATTCATTCCTGTTTAATTATTTTGATTCCATTTGAAATTCCATGTTACAGATGGAATCACCGGGAAAATAGTAACGCTGTACGCCTGCAGCGTTGTATTGGCATCGGTTACTTGAGGGTCATAATAAATGAAAAATGGATTCTTTCGGTTGTAAAGGTTATACACTGAAAAATTCCAACTTGATTTAAACTTCTTATCTTTTTTAGCTTTTGGCGTGTAAGTCAATGAAAGATCCATTCGATGATATGCAGGAAATTGCGTGCTATTCCTTGGGCCATACAGAATATTCAGTTTATTCTCTATGAATACAAATGATTCTGCCGGAGTGAAAAATCTTCCTGTCCCATAGACGAAAGCTCCTCCCAATTCCCACTTTGGAGATATTTCATAGTTTGCTACTACCGATAAATCATTTCTTCGATCATAGACTGCCGGATACCATCGTCCCTCTTCAATATCAGGAAAGGAGCGTTCAGTTTTAGACAAGGTATATCCAATCCAGCCAGTCAAATCTCCAACATTCTTTCTTAAGAAAAACTCGGCACCATATGCTCGACCTATACCATAGACAAACAAATCTTCATCTTCAGCTGATAACGTTGGAACTTGGGAATCAGCATAGTCAATCTGGTTTTGTAAATCTTTATAATAGACTTCAATACTTGTTTCATAAGTATTACTCTTAAAGTTCTTGAAAACTCCTGCCGCATACTGTATAGATCTTTGAGGAGCAACGATCTCTGTAGATGGAACCCATAAATCTGTTGGAAGAGTACTACTACTATTAGATGCTAAGTGAATATATTGGTTAGTTAATGTCACTGCCCCTTTGAGTGAAAGTGTGTTATCAATTGAATACTTAAAACTCAATCTTGGCTCAAGTCCATCATACGTCTCAACAAATTCGTAATTACCAAACTCCTCTCCAGTCAATTTACTTGTATATGGTCCTAGTTGTGAAAACATGGAATACCTCAATCCAATGTTCATACTAAACTTGGGGTTGAATTTAATATCATCTTGAATATACAATGCAACCTCTTGTCCATACTTAGGCTCGAAAGGTGAGCTAAAGTCAACTTCTCCGTTTGTAGCCGATGTTGTATTTGGGGTAAGCTTATGATAGGTGTAATTCGCACCATACTTAATATTATGCTTTGGGTTAGGAAAATAATCAAAGTCAAACTTCACATTATAGTCCCTCACACCACTAAACAAATTAAACACAAAATCTGCTTGCCCTCCATCAAACTGTAGCTCGTAATCATTATAAATTGCAGATAGATTAAAGAATAATTTATCATTAAAAAGATGGTTCCACCTCAGTGTTGCTGTCCGATTTCCATAAGGAAGTCTAAAGTTAAAATCCCTCTTTGGCTGATTGAAATCTAGAACATCCCTTCCAAAATAACCGCTGAGATATAATCTATCCTTATCACTTATTCTAAAATTTACTTTTGTATTCAGATCATAGAAATAGTAGTTTGTCCCTTCAAAGTCACCACCCTTAAGCGCTGGTTGCGCTAAATCCAAAGCATAGGTCCTTCGACCTGAAATGATAAAGCTACTTTTGTTCTTGATGATTGGTCCTTCAAAGGTTAACCTCGAAGAAATCAAACCGATACCACCTTCTGCAGCATAGTATTTGTTATTTCCTTCTTTCATTTGAACATCAACAACAGAAGATAATCTTCCTCCATAATAGGCAGGCAT
>JAHDEL010000021.1:29294-50499 GCA_020628855.1 Saprospiraceae bacterium
TTATTAAGAATGATTTCAAAATCCTGATCTGAATATCCGAGATAAGAAGCCCTTACAGTGTAATTTCCTTCAGGCAGAGTTAGCGAATAGAAGCCATAGATATTAGAAGATACACCAAGTTGCGGGTCTGACAGGTCAAAAACATTAGCTGCTATCAAGGTCTCACCAGAAACTGAATCTTTAATATATCCACTTAATGTGTATGAAGTTTGACTGCTAGCATTGAAAACAAATGCCAGAAACATCAAAAGAAAAGAACTTTGCTTAATCATAGGGTTTTCGTAATTATTGTAAATATCTGACAGACATTCACTTTCTAATTAGTTAATATATGAACGTCAAAAAAGTTTCGATTAAGTTGCTTGAATTGTCGTTTTGATTGATTTAACAACACACCCTTTCTGTTTGAGCAAATTTAGCACGCCAAACTTACCTGCGAGATGAGCTGCACCAAAGGAGTAACAAGCTGGAAATTCTAACTGAGAATCTATTCGTTGAGCCATAATTGCATTGCGCTGAAAAAGCATCATTTTGCGCAATGAACCAAGGTCTGATCTTGTGATTTGATACAGCATTCGGATATTCTGATTCTCGAAATGCCGTCCAAGCATCTGACCTTTTAACTTTGCTTTATTGGGCTTTCTCAATACACCATTGAGTTGCTTGAATTGACTTTCTAAAGGGATAGCATCCAGTATATTAATTTGCTCTTTTGCGCTTTCCAATCCTGCTAACTCTCTATTATTTGCTTTAGCAAAATCCCAAAGTGCTCCATCTAATGGTTGGTGATAAGATTTATCAAAATGAAAAGCTAATAGCAAATTAGAAATGTAGAACGGAATGTACCGGCTTAACCCATCAAGGTCAACGCTATAAAATCGTTTAACAGTTGCCTTCCATTTTCTGTATTTAGATATTTCAACATGGTCAGAAAGCAGCTTGGAATCTTTAAAAGTATAAGCTTCAGCTACAAGCGCCTGATTAGCACGGAGGTCTTCCAAATCTGTTTCTGCGAAATACCTTGGTTTCTCGAGAATTAAATTTTGCATGCACGCAAAATGTGAGTAAGCAGACTTACTCTGGAGATGCATAGTTCCAAAAATATAGGATGTCGGTTTACCTGGGGCAGTAACCTTCCAAAACAAGCTCATTTGCTAGTCTGGATCATAATTGTATGGAAGTACTTTAGTTTTCTTAATCTTATTCAAGCTCATCAAAGTCTTCAACCTTTCCACTTCTTCTATCACTGATAATTCTTTGAATAACAAATGCTCATAAGACGGCAAATCCGAACACACGATTTTAAGCAGAAAGTCTGCATCACCAGTGATGATATAGCATTCTGTGATTTCTCTAATATGTTCTATCTTCTTTATAAAATTATCAAAGGCATTTTCTTTATTCCAAGCTAAGGAGACTAGCACAAAAGAATTTACATTCAAACCCAATGCAGTACCATTGACTTTGGCATGATAGGATTGGATAACGTCCGCGTTCTCTAATTTCCTAACACGTTCTAAAGTTGGAGCAGGACTTAAGTTTATTCTCTTTGATAATTCAAGATTCGTAATCTTACTATTCTCTTGTAATAGTTCTAATATTCTAAGATCAATCTTATCAAGTTTCTCAGCCATAATTCAGAATTTGACAAAAAGAAGTATACAGTCAGATTGACTGCATACTTCTCCTTAATTATGGGAATATACCCAATGTCATGTAATCACTAGCCACCTTGTCCAGAGCAGTAATAAATGCTGCTGTTCTGTAATCGGTAACAGATTTCTTTCTTTTATAATTATCTCTAATCTGATGAAGCGAAGTAATCATGGTTTCTTCTAGTCCTGATCTTACAAGATCTACTTCATCTGCTCCCCTAGTTAGGAAATCTTTCTCTTTTGTTGAAATAGTTTTTCCAGTCAATTTAAGAACAAGGTCAACAAGATTTGAATATGCATTGTGATCAAATCTTTTCTCCATCCTTCCGAATCTAATATGACTCAAATTCTTTAACCATTCAAAGTATGAAACAGTTACACCTCCTGCATTAAGATACATGTCAGGCAAGATGACAACACCTTTCTTCAATAGGATTTCTTCTGCATCCGCAGTTACTGGTCCATTGGCCGCTTCGCAAATAATTTTCGCTTTGACCTTTTTTGCATTATCCTTTCTTATCTGACTTTCTAGAGCTGCAGGAACAAGAATATCACACTTAATACCAACCCAATCATCTCTGTCCATTTTCTTGCTACCTGGGAATCCCATGATTGTTCCTTTGGCTTTCTTATACTTCAATAATTTTTGGACGTCAATACCTTTTTCATTGTAAATAGTCCCATCAATTTCGGAGACACCTATTACAATTGCGCCACCTTCCTGAGTAGATATTAATCCAGTATAACTTCCTACATTACCTAATCCTTGGATAACCATGGTTTTACCTTCGATACCTGGATCAAGTCCGAGAGCCTTAGTCTCTTCTGCAATCGAAAGGAATTCTCTCAAACCATAGTAGACACCTCTTCCTGTTGCTTCTGTTCTTCCTTTAATACCACTTGTATTTGTCGGTTTACCAGTAACGCAGGCTGCTGAGTCCAATTCTCCATTCTTTAACTGCTGGTAAGTATCAAGAATCCACGCCATTTCTCTTGGTCCAGTACCGTAGTCTGGTGCTGGAACATCGATGCCAGGACCGATAAAATTCTTTCTAACTAATTCTACAGTATATCTCCTCGTTATTTTTTCTAACTGAGTTGCATTATACTTCCGAGTACTAATTTTGACTCCACCTTTTGCACCTCCAAAAGGTACATCAACTAATGCACACTTATAAGTCATTAATGCAGCTAAAGCCTCAACTTCATGCTGATCAACTAGATGGCTAAACCTAATCCCACCCTTTGTAGGAAGTCTGTGGTGACTATGCTGAACTCTGAAGGCTTCAATGACTTCGTATTTATTTCCAAATTTCACTGGAAATTGCATTCTATACACTGCATTACTTACCTTAATCTGCTCTAGTAATCCTTTGGGATAAGATGTTAAGGCAGCAGCTTTGTCAAAATTTCTGGATACACTTTCAAAGAAAGATGCTTGCTTATTCATTGTGTTTCTGTGATTTTTCGAGTTTTTGTATTCTTCTTTCAAGACTAACTATAAAAAGGATTATAGCAAGAAAGACAACTGCAATGACTGCAACTACTGAGTAAATCTTACCAGTACTTCTAAGAAAGTCTGTGCTTTCTGCAAATAGCAAAACTGGGAGAAAGAATACAAAAGAGGTTAGATAAAAATTCTTCAATTGTAAATTGTAATTCAAACAATAAAATTTTATAGAATGCTACTTAAACGAATAAAGTGATTGCAACATTCTATATTTCAAAAAGAAAATTCGAAATAGTATTCGTTGCCAAAAGTAAAAAAATGAGAATAAAGGGCAGCTTATCCACAAAAATATTTACTCAGAAAGCCACTTTTCTTTTAATACATGAATTCTATAAGACAAAGAAGATAACCAAACGCCTAATAAGGTCAAACCTATCACAGCTGGATAGAAAACCATTCTAAGCGTATTATCCATATCTTCTCCTCCTAAGGCAGGATTGCCTCCATTACCCGGGTGAAGACTATCAGTTAGTCTTGGAACAATCATGATTAAAGGTATTAGCATACAGAAAGAAAAAATATTATACGCAGCTGACAATCGAGCTCGACTATCTGTATCCGTAATTGATGCTCTTAGAATCAAATATGCTAGGTAGATGAGTATAGCAATAGCAGACATGTTGAGTTTTATATCTGATGTCCAAAATGCTCCCCAGGTATACTTTGCCCAAACTGACCCAGTGGCAAGACCTACCAACCCAAAAACAATCCCAACTTGGGTGAATGCTAAAGCAACTCTATCATGATAATGATTGCCTTTCCTTAAATAGCGAATACTGTGAATTAATGAAACAATGAACAGTATGAACATAGCAAACCAAATGGCAACATGAAAAAATGTGTTTCGAATCGTTTCATGAAGGACATTCCTAAATGGAAATAAAAAATTTTCGTTCTGATGCAAACTTTCAATATCTAAAGGTGCCCACTTCTGCAAGGTATTTTTATTTCCATTTCCCGTAATGATCAAAGCCGAAGGTAATATTGCTATACCATCAATAGGATTATCAATGAGTAATGTAGGAGAAATTTGTTTGTTATCTTGACTAGCCGGTAAATCAAAGAACAAATTTGCATGAGTGGCATCAGTTATCTCTATTTTATTTGCTTTGATGACTGCATCTCCATGCTTAAGGAACGCTTGCACTTCTGAAGTCTGATCTAAGTGTGTATTGTAGCATTCAACTTCAAGAACTACAGAAGAATCAAATTGAGCTTTCAGAGGTTGTGAAGAAAGAATACCAGGCTTCAGCGGTACTATCATTCCTACAATTATTACATACAACAGAATGATAACTGAAAGAATTTTCCACCAAGATTGATATATAAAATTCATAATTGCTAAGCTTTCCAAAGAAATGGCAAAAGTAATATTGATACTCCTATTGCTAATATTGAAATGGAAGTAAGAATAAGAAAATCACTTGTCATATCAGTATTTACTACTAGTCCTAAAGCATAAATAGAGCATCTGACTGCTACTAAGAGAAATGGTATGGACAAAGGAATTATCATTATTGCAGTCGCCAATTGATTGCCTGTCACATAACCACCTATCATTCCTGTGAATGTTAACAATGCTGATAGACCTAATGTTGTCAAACCAAGACAACCAATAAAGTAAGTCCAATCTTGAACAGGAGAATCAAAAAAGAGACTCAACAACAGGGTTAACAAGGCACCAAGCAAAAGAAGGCAGAACACCATGTAGAGTAACTTGCCTAAATAGAAAAGCAAACTCTTGTTATAGATATAAGTAGCTATTCCAGAACTTGACCGCTCCTTACTGAATATATGAGTAGTCAGACTTATTGCTGCAAATAAATACAGTATCCAAAACAATGCTATCCAGCCTACCGCATGGATATCTTCAAAACACTTTTCCGCGATAAAAGCCGAACCTACAAGAAACAACAAAACAGAACTTATTCCAGCAAGACTTCGAGTGTCTTGTCTGAGATCCTTTCTAAAATACAAGAGTAGTTGATTCAACACTTCGCAAAAATACAGATAGCTATTCACTAGAATTAGGGTTTTTGAATAAATCCTTAAAGAAATCTTACAACACTTTACATATTACAATTTTTTATAATATATTAGAGTTCCGGTTATAAGAAAGCTATTATTATGAAGGTTTTATATCTCATTTTCGCATTGAACCTTTGGTGTTCCTTGATCTACGGATTTGAGTCTTACTATTTCACAACATCAGCTCAAAATGGTGATGGTGTGTATTCTTTACTCAGGAGGTATAATCTTGATAAAGAACCATGCAATTTTCAGAAGTTTTACAAACTCAACAATCTTACAAAAGATGCTGGTCTAAAGGCAAATAGAGAATATGTTTTGCCAATTATGATTACAAAGTATAATGGCCGCAGCATAAGAAGTACCATTGGTATAGAAGATTGGGATAATGCAGTGAAAATTAAAGAATACAATGAGGTTATTCTTTCAAAACAACTCAGACAAACGAATTATATCGATAGTAAAATACTCTGGGTACCGCATCATTTGTACGGCTGTCAATCATCAGTCAAAGAACCAGAAATACTTATTGCAGAGAATAGAGAGGCCACCCCAAAATCCAAATCTATTATTACTTATCCGTTATTTGGTGACACACATCAAGAAGTGGTTGTTTCATCAAATGCATTAAAAGGCAAGGTCTATTATATAGTTTCAGGTCATGGTGGTATTGACCCAGGAGCTAGATGTACTGATTGTGCACACACTTTATGTGAAGATGAGTATGCCTATGATGTCAGTCTCAGAATGGCAAAATCACTCATGGAGCAAGGAGCAACAGTACACGTCATTGTGCAAGACAATGATGGTATAAGAGATAGCAAATACTTAAAGTGTGATCAAGATGAAGTCTGTCTTGATGGAAAGAAAGTACTACCTAGGCAAAAAGATAGGTTAGCTCAAAGAACAAATCATGTCAATGCGTTGTACAAAAAACACAAAGCAGAAGGCGTTAAAGAACAATATGCTTTATTTATGCATATCGATTCCAACCATGAAGATAAACGCATGGATGTCTATTTCTTCCACCATGAACAAAGCAAAACAGGGAAGAAACTAGCAAGTACGCTTCAAGAAACCATGAAGAGTAAGTATGCACACTATCAAGCTAATCGCGGATATCATGGAAGTGTCAAATGCAGAGGTCTCTATGTGGTCAGAAATACATTGCCTCCTGCTGTATTGGTAGAATTAGGAAATATTAAGAATCCAAGTGATCAGAAAAGAATCACATTACCAGGTAATAGACAAGCTTTGGCAGAATGGTTGGTTGATGGTTTAGCCAACTTTAATCCATAAGAAAATACATCTGTAAGTCTAGCGTTAAATTGAATGTAAGGCTGTCCAACTCTGACATTGGCACAGTATATTAAGTATTTTCTTCATCTTTGATACATGAATTTTTTAGAGCAGTTTGACCTTCGTCAACTAAACAATCTTGAATTACTTGCAAAGCAAGTTGTAGAAGGATTTATTATAGGCTTGCACAAATCTCCATTCCATGGGTTCAGTGTCGAATTTGCAGAACACAGATTATATAATCCTGGAGAATCCATCAAAAATATTGATTGGAAAGTGTTCGCAAGAACTGACAGATTATACACAAAGAAATTTGAAGAGGAAACAAACTTAAGATGTCAGATTGTAATCGATACTTCTTCTTCAATGTATTTTCCAAAGAACCAAAAAGGAAAACCATTAAACAAACTCCAGTTTTCTGCAATTGCTGGAGCCTCATTGATGAATTTATTACTCAAACAAAGAGATGCATTTGGACTCTCTCTGTTTGATGAGACACTACTGGAGCATACAAAGTGTAAATCCAGTCAAACGCATTATAGGTTATTGCTCACCTATCTTGATAGACTCATTAATGATAATCGATTAAATAAAAATACATCTACGACAGAAAGCTTACATCAAATTGCTGAAAGGATACATAGACGTTCACTAGTTATCATATTCAGTGATATGTTTGAAAACTCAGACTCAGAAGCTTTGTTTTCAGCATTACAACATCTCAAATACAATAAACATGAAGTTGTTTTATTTCATGTTCTAGATGAAGACTTAGAAACAAATTTCAATTTTGAGAACAGACCTCATGAGTTCGTAGATATGGAGACTGGTGAGAAAATCAGACTACAATCGAATAACATCAAAGAGTACTTTGTCCCCAAGATTAAAGCCTACAAAGAGCAATTATTACAAAAATGTTTGCAATACAAAATTGATTTTATTGAAGCAGACATTAATAAAGGTTTCAAACCTATACTCGAACAATACTTAGTGAAACGAAAAAAAATGTTGTCATAATCATGTCAATTAATTTGTCAAAAATATCTACTCTTCCTCCGGAAGAATTGACCAAAGCATCAATCAAGAAGCAAACACTTGCACTTACTGATGAAATAGCCGAATTAGGAAAAAAATTGCAGGCAGAGAAGAAGCAAGCATTACTTATTGTCTTTCAAGGCATGGATAGCAGTGGAAAAGATGGAGCGACTAAGAAAGTCTTCAGAAAATGTAGTCCTCATGTTGTAAAAGCATATCCTTTCAAAAAACCCACAGACCTTGAGTTTGCACACGATTTTTTGTGGAGAGCACATAAGGTTGCACCTGCACAAGGTGAAATTATGATCTTTACTCGATCCCACTATGAGGATATTCTTATCCAACGTGTCCATAACTGGATTGATGAAAAGACAGTCAAGTCAAGAATGGAAGCGATTAATAACTTCGAAGAGCTCTTAACAAAGCATAATAATACACGTGTTCTAAAATTCTATCTCCACCTCTCTCCTGAAAGACAACTTGAAAAGTTACAGGAAAGGATTGATATCCCAGAGAAAAACTGGAAACATAATCCTGGAGATTGGGAAGAAAGAAAGCATTGGAAAGACTATATGAAAGCCTATGAATATGCTATAAATGAATCTAAGATTGCTTGGAATATCGTACCCGTCGACAAACGTTGGTATAGAGATTATTGTGTAGCAAAAACAGTATTAAAAACACTCAAAGAAATGGACCCTCAATATCCAGTCCTAGCAGATGGAGTCAGTTAGAGTTGACAAGTGGATTTGGACTGTGAGACTAAGCAAGAGTCGCACTGTTGCTACAAAATATTGCAAAGAAAACAAAGTCAAAATCAATACACTTGTGGCAAAACCATCGTCACATGTGAAGCCTGGTGACACAATAGAAATTGCAAAACAAGGATTCAACTTTCTATTTACGGTAAACAAATTATTGAAATCTAGAGTCTCTGCAACATTAGCACAACCCTGCTACGATAACATAACACCAGAAGAAGAATTGAATAAATACAAATCTTGGTTTATTGGTAAAGCTGGAGCTGAAAGAAGGCAGAAAGGTGATGGAAGGCCAACAAAAAAAGAACGTCGAGAAATAGACGAATACAAAATAAATTCCTTCCTATTGGATGATGATTTTGATGAATAATTAGCCTAACACAATACCTTTGCAGCCATGAGAGTGTTAAGGGATATCAATAACCTTCCAAAAATTCATAAACCTGTTGTCACAATTGGTTCATTTGATGGTTTGCACTTGGGTCATCGCAAGCTCATCAGCCGAATAAAACAAGTGGCAAAAGAGATTGAAGGTGAAAGTACTCTCATTACTTTTCATCCTCACCCAAGAATGATTATCGACCCTGACAGCGTCGAGATGCTAAATACTCTCGACGAAAAGATCAAATTGCTTGAGAGCTTGGGTTTAGACAACTTAATTATTGTTCCCTTTACTATTGAATTCTCACAACAAACTCCTCAAGAATATGTCGAAAATTTCTTAATCTCTAAAATCAAGCCTGCATGTATCGTCATTGGCTATGATCACAAATTTGGCCATAATAGACAAGGTGGGCTAGCCCTACTCCAGAAGTATGAAGATCATTTCGTAGCAGGTGTACTTGAGATTTCAAAAAAAGAAATTGATAACATAACCATTAGCTCTAGCAAAATTAGATCCTACCTTAAGGCAGGAGAAATTGACAAAGCAAATGCCTTATTAGATTATAAGTATCTCCTCTCTGGCGTTGTCAAAGAAGGTGATAAGATTGGACGAACTCTAGGATACCCAACTGCCAATTTAGAGCTCCTTGACAAGTCTAAATTGCTCCCTAAAGTCGGAGTTTATGCAGCTAGGTGTGAATACAACAATGCAGTGTACAATGGGATGCTATACATTGGTCCTAGACCTACTCTTAGTGGGTCAAATGCCAATGTTATAGAGATGCATCTTTTTGATTTTGATGGCACTCTCTACGAAGAACAATTAACTATCAGTATTTATGACTTCATTAGAGAGGATATAAAATTCGAGTCTTTGGACCAACTGAAACATCAATTGCAGATAGATGAGTCAAACACAAAAGAATACTTCGAAAATAGAGATAACTATTCTCCGCCCATTAAAGAAGTCAGCATCATCATTTTGACACATAATAGTGTAGATCGGATTGAGCGCTTTTTACCTGAGATGAGTGAAAGCTACACAAATCCCTTCAATATTGTTATAATTGATAATGATAGCACTGATGAAACTGTCAATGTCACACAAGATTGGTTTCCAGAGGTAAATGTGATACAGCTGAACAAGAATCATGGATATGCTGGTGGATATAATAAAGGGATTCCGCAAATTGAAACAAAATATGTCGTCCTATTAAATGATGATATTCAGATAACTAAAAATTGGTTGGATAATATCATTGCTATCATGGATGCAGATGAGAGCATTGGTGCTTGTATGCCTTCAATTCTTTCTTATACAGATAAAAGAAACTACGAATATGCTGGCGCTGCTGGAGGCTATATTGATAAATACGGTATTCCTTTCTGTCGTGGCAGAATACTTGGAACAATTGAGCCAATACAAGAAAAGTATAATGACGTATCCCCTATTTTCTGGGCATCAGGTGCAGCGCTTGTGACAAGGAGAGATCTCTTTATCAATTTTGAAGGATTCGATACTAGTTTCTTTGCACATCAAGAAGAAATAGATTATTGCTGGAGATTAAAGCGAGCAGGTTATCAAATTAAAGTCATCGGCCAAAGCCAGGTCTATCACGTAGGCGGAAGTACCTTAGACTACAATAATCCGCGTAAAACCTACCTAAACTTTAGAAACAATCATTGGCTCCTACTCAAGAATGAACGTTGGATCCATCTACTCTACATCCTTCCATTTAGGTTTTGTTCTGATACAGCTTCAAGTCTTTATTACTTATTACAAGGCAAGTTAAGGCACACTTTCGCTATTCTCAGAGGCATCTTTTCTGCATATGTCTCTCTTAGAAGTATTCTCAGCAAAAGAAGAAGAGCTCGAGAAATCGTTGAGAAATACAGAATAGGCAAACCAAATACAGAAGGCAGAAGTAGACGGTCTATCCTTATCGACTATTACATTAGGAGACGGAAAACGTTTCAATCTTTACATCTATGAAACACAAACTGGAAATACTTTTTGAAGATGATGATTTTGTCATTATCAATAAAGATGCTGGGTTACTTTCGACACCAGATAGATATAGGTCGAATTTACCTTCCTTGAAGTCTATCTTGAGGAAAATATATGGTGACATCTTTGTTCTTCATAGGCTTGACATGGACACAAGTGGTGTGATTTGCTTTGGTAAAAACCCCATTATCCAACAGCAATTTACTGAAATGCAAATTAACAACGAGGTTGACAAATATTACTTGGCCTTAATCGAAGGAATTCCTACCACTCCTAACTTCAAAATAGAAAAGCCATTGAAATATGATCAAGGAAAAACCTTGATTGCAAAGCAAGAAAAACTGGGTAAGCCAGCGACAACTATCGTAGAACTCCAGGAAGAACTTGGTCAGTATGCATTAGTTCGATGCAAACTTATCACTGGAAGAACACATCAAATTAGAGTACATCTGAGATCTGCTGGTCATCCCCTAGCTGTAGATAAGCTCTATGGCTTTCAAGATGCAATTTACTTATCTGAATTTAAGAGAAAATTTAAAACGAAAGCTGAACAAAAAGAGAGACCTCTTATCTATAGGCAGACACTGCATGCAAATACTATTGCTTTTGA
Organism: Saprospiraceae bacterium; assembly: GCA_020628855.1. Lineage (GTDB taxonomy): Bacteria > Bacteroidota > Bacteroidia > Chitinophagales > Saprospiraceae > JAHDHH01. The sequence continues at coordinate 40,585 of JAHDEL010000021.1, forward strand.
ACATCCAACCACTAAACAACCAATAGAAATAGAAGCGCCGCTCAAAAAAGATTTTAAAGCAGTACTAAATCAATTAAGAAAAGTGGTGAAATAAAAAAACCCCGCCGAGCGGCAGGGCCAATCATTATAGAACAACTTCCGCAACAAATGTATAGTGTAAATTAGAGTTGTTGAAATTTTAGGTTAACTTTTTTGAAAAGGCTATCACATAAATATTATCATAATGTTTAGCTTATTGATATTCATTGTTTTAACACCAATCTATGAAATGTTAAAATCTATAAATCCCAAATAAAATGCTGAAAATTGGATTAACAGGTGGTATAGGTGCTGGCAAATCTTTAGTTTCTCAATATTTTCAATTGCTTGGAGCACCGATATATTTATCGGACACAAGAGCGAAGGCACTGATGTTAGAAGAGCCAGTTCGATCGAACATCATATCAACTTTCGGAAAAGAATCTTATCTGGATGGTGTTCTCAATAGAGCGTATCTCTCAAATATTGTCTTCAATAATAAAAAGCAGCTTGAAAAACTTAATAATATTGTACATCCTGCTGTTGCTGACGATTACTATAGTTGGCACGATGCACAAAGGTATTATTATACCATTCAAGAGTCAGCGATAATATTTGAATCGAACTTTCCAGAGCGTTTTGATAAAATCATTACAGTCACAGCTCCAGATGACATTCGTATTCATAGAGTAATAAAAAGAGACTCAGCGACGAAAGAATCAATAGAAGCACGAATGTCAAATCAGATCACTCAAAAAGAAAAGATTGAGAGAAGTCACTACCACATAATTAATGATGGAAAACTTCCATTGATACCACAAATTCTTAAAATTCATCTTGCTATCTTAGCAGCATAAATACTAATATCTAACCTTATATCTTATGACAATGCAAACAACACTTTCTTCTCAGGATCTCATGCAAATGGAAGATGTTTATGGAGCTCATAACTATCACCCTCTACCCGTAGTTCTGAGTAAAGGAGAAGGCGTCTATGTCTGGGATGTAGAAGGCAAAAAATATTTTGATTTTCTCAGTGCTTATTCAGCAGTCAATCAAGGACATTGTCATCCAAGGATATTAAAAGCGCTGAATGATCAAGCAGCAAATTTGACACTTACTTCAAGAGCATTTTACAATGATATGCTTGGTAAATATGAGAAGTATATAACCAACCTCATGAAGTATGACAAAGTACTGCCAATGAATACAGGTGTAGAAGCTGTAGAGACTGCACTCAAATTGGCAAGAAAATGGGCTTATGAAAAAAAGGGTGTGCCCACAAATCAAGCAAAGATAATTTTTGCAAAAAGCAATTTTCACGGTAGAACATTAGCAGTCATCTCAGGCTCGACTGATCCTGATAGTAAAGGTGGTTTTGGGCCTTATATGCCAGGATACGAAGTTATTGATTACAATAATCTAGATCAACTAGAAAAAGCGCTTCAAGATAACAATGTGGCAGGCTTTATAGTAGAACCAATTCAGGGAGAAGCTGGTGTTGTTGTTCCTGATTCAGATTACTTAATAAAAGCCAAAGCCCTTTGTGAAAAATACAATGCATTGTTGATAGCCGACGAAGTACAAACTGGGATTGCAAGAACAGGTACTCTTCTTGCTACTTGCGGCAATTGCAGCTGTGCAAATCAGTGTGAAAGAAACCCTGAGGTGAGACCAGATATTCTGATTCTTGGAAAAGCATTGAGCGGAGGTGTCTTCCCTGTTTCGGCTGTGCTTGCGGATGATCCAATCATGTTATGCATCAAACCTGGAGAGCATGGATCTACATTCGGTGGAAATCCATTAGCATGTGCAGTTGCTATTGCTGCTCTAGAAGTTGTCAAAGATGAGAACCTAGCTCAGAATGCAAAAAAGCTTGGCATAATCTTCAGAGAAAGAATGCAAGGGCTTGTTGATAAAAGTGATTTGGTAACATTAGTCAGAGGTAGAGGTTTGTTGAATGCTATTGTAATCAATGATACTGAAACAAGTAAGACTGCCTGGAATATCTGCATGAAACTTAGAGATAATGGTCTCTTAGCAAAACCAACCCACGGCAATATCATTCGTTTTGCGCCTCCTTTGGTCATGACAGAAGACGAACTGCATCAATGCTGCGATATCATAGAACAGACAATATTAAACTTCAACGTTTAATTAGCGAACTTTTAAAGGCTGTCATGGGTTGACTAACTTAATTATTGACACCACATGCATGACATCGAACCATATTATAAGTGGAGAAACTACTATATAGCTTCTGAAGATAAGCTATCTCCATTCTATGGTACGACCTACGATGAGTTCAAATTCACCAATAAAATATATAACTATTTCATTCACCCTCAATGGGACAAATTTGGTTCTCAAACTCTATACGGAAAAGTATTATTTGTTGATTATCATGAACAAGTTGCAATGATCGAACTCATTGGAGAGTGGAATGACAGTCTCTACAATGACATCATGTTCTTGAAGCGTAAGGTGGTTAATCCTTTAATTGATGAAGGAGTTTCCAAATTCATACTCTTTTGTGAACATGTACTCAATTTTCACGGAGATGACAACAGCTATTATGAAGAGTGGTGGGACGAGATCAAAGATGAAGGAGGCTACATATGCTTTATAAATACACTTCAGCATGTGCAACAAGAAATGGAAAGAGCGCAAATACAATATTATACCAATCTCGGAGCTGATCTAGAAGATCTTGATTGGAGAAGAAGACTGCCTCAACAGGTTATTTTGCAAGTAGAGAACATTCTCAACTCACAAATCAAACAATTAGACTATTGAATCATAAATCAGGATTTGTAAATATCATTGGATTACCTAATGTTGGAAAGTCAAGCATTATGAATGCGCTTTTAGGTGATAAGATGGTGATAGTTACCAACAAACCTCAGACAACAAGACATCGCATTTTTGGTATCATGAATGCTCCTGACTATCAGGTTGTTTTTTCTGATACACCCGGCATTATTCAGCAAACTAATTATAAGATGCAAAAGGCAATGAATGATGCAGCATTCTCAACTTTTGAAGATGCCGATATCATTCTTGTTGTCATTGATCTTTCGAACCCAAAATTTGCCTTAGAGGAATTAGCCACAAAACTTCAAAAACAAGGAGTGCCCAAATTGCTAATTTTGAACAAATGTGATGGCAAATCAGAACAAGAAATTGAGACTATTAAACAAGCCTTGCTCCCCGTCTGTGAATGGCAAGCAGTTTTGGAGACATCCGCAACTGAAAAAATCGGGATTGAAAAACTGAAGTCCACAATACTTGAGCTATTACCCATCGGCCCTGCCTATTATCCCAAAGATCAACTCAGCGATAAGCCTGAACGATTTTTCGTTGCTGAACTTATTCGTGAGAACATACTAAAGCTCTATCATCAAGAGATCCCATATTCAACAGAAGTAGCAGTGACCAGCTTCAAAGAAAAAGAAAAAGATGGCAAGCCAATAATCCATATCTATGCTATTATATTTTGCATGAGACGCAGTCAGAAAGGTATACTCTTGGGCAAAGGAGGACAGTCAATAAAACAACTTGGAATCGACTCTAGAAAGAGCATAGAAGACTATCTCAAGAACCAAGTCTTCTTAGAATTACATGTCAAGATTAAAGAAAAGTGGAGAGATAATGATAACCTCCTCAAATCTTTTGGATATTTGCACTAGCTAAAGATAATTTAACAAGTGGGTATAGTTGTAGCAATTGTGGGAAGACCTAATGTGGGCAAGTCAACACTATTTAATAGGTTGATTGGGGAGCGTAAAGCTATTATTGAAGATGTCAGTGGAGTGACTAGGGATAGGATTTATGAGACTTCAGATTGGAATGGTAAGAACTTTACAGTTATTGATACTGGTGGCTATGTAGAAGGATCTACCGATGTATTCGAGTCTGCCATTCGAGAGCAAGCGATCCTTGCTATGGAAGAAGCAGATATAATTGTCTTCATGGTTGATGTGATGACAGGTATTACAGATCTAGATGAAAACCTTGCAAATATTCTAAGAAAGTCCCCAAAGCCTGTCTTTCTGACTGTAAATAAAGTAGAAAGTGCATCTAGGCAACTCCTGGCGAATGAATTTTGGAGCTTAGGATTTGAGAATACGTTTTTCCTTTCATCGATCACAGGCACAGGTACAGGTGAATTACTGGATGCCATGACAGAAATCATGCCCGCTGACACTGATGAGGATGAAGAAGATATTCCCAAATTAGCTATTATAGGTCAGCCAAATGTTGGTAAGTCTTCTTTGACAAATGCCTTACTTGGCATTGAGAGAAATATTGTTACAGATATTGCCGGAACAACAAGAGACTCAATTCATAGTCGTTATGACAAATATGGAAAGACCTTTTTACTCATTGACACAGCAGGTATCAGGAGGAAAGCAAGGGTCCATGAAAATATTGAATTCTACAGCGTCATGCGAGCGATACGCGCTCTCGAAGAAGCAGATGTTTGCCTGCTGCTTATTGATGCTCAAAATGGCATAGAAGCTCAGGATCTGAATATTTTCTCATTAGCACAAAAACGAAAGAAAGGCATAGTTATCCTTGTGAATAAATGGGATACTGTAACAGATAAAGAAACGAATACTGCTAAAGAATATACTGAGGAGATCCATAAACGTATTGCACCTTTTACTGATGTCCCTATCATCTTCATCAGTGCCTTAGAAAAAACGAGGATATTCAAGGCTATCGATATAGCAATGGATGTATATAAAAATCGACAGTTAAAAATTAAGACATCTGAGCTCAACGATTTTATAGCTGAAGCAATTCAAAAAGTACCTCCTCCGTCGCATAGAGGTAAGTTTATTAAAATAAAATATGCAACTCAACTACCTCTTGCTTATCCTGCCTTTGCTTTGTTCTGTAATCATCCTCAACACATCAAAGCATCCTATAAGCATTATCTAGAAAATCAAATTAGAGAGCAATACAATTTTACAGGTGTACCTCTAACCATTTACTTTAGATCCAAATAATAATGCAAGTAGAATCGACAGCATTCAGAGATGTAAAAATTATCACACCATTTGTTTATGGTGATGAGAGAGGTTATTTTCTAGAAACATTTAATACACAAACTTGGAAAGGCATCTTACCCGATCGCCCTTTTGTTCAAGATAATGAATCAAAATCTACGCGCGGTGTCTTAAGAGGGTTACATTTCCAAAAACCTCCCTATACACAGGCAAAACTCATAAGGGTTATCCAAGGTAAAGTCATAGACATCATTGTTGACCTGAGAAAATCAGAACCAACATATGGGCAAAGTATATCAGTGGAACTAAGTGCAGAAAACAAGAAGATTTTTTATGTACCTAGAGGTTTTGCTCACGGTTTTATCGTGTTGAGTGAAGAAGCGATATTTTCATACAAATGTGATAATCATTATGCTAAAGAGTATGATTCTGGACTTTTTGCACTAGATCCTGAATTAGATTTGGATTGGGGAATGGACAATGAAGCTATTTTACTTTCAGAAAAAGATCAGAATCAACCAAAGTGGGGAGATCATTTTATCTTTGATTAACTATGCTTAAAGTACTCTATAATGGAATAACAGGTCAAGTAGGTAAAGCACTTCATGCTTTAACTGCAGAGGACCAACACATAGAGTGGAAAGGAATCGATAGTTCTGTTTGTAATCTAACAGACAAGTCCGCAATCGAATCTGCATTTACCAGTTACAAGCCTGATATTTTCATCCAAATAGCTGCATATACTGCAGTCGACAAAGCTGAAAGTGAGCAAGAACTTGCGTTCCAAATAAATGCTGAATCCACAAAGACGCTTGCAAATCTTTGTAAAGCCTCAGGAGCAACTTTGATATATATTTCTAGTGACTATGTTTATAATAGCTTTACAGATAGGCCTTTGAAAGAAACGGACCCATGCAAACCACAAGGTGTATATGCAAGGTCCAAATATGAAGGTGAGCAAGCTATTAGGCTCATTCTTGACAATCATATTATACTTCGGACATCATGGGTCTACGATCAACATGGTCATAATTTTGTGAATACCATGCTGAGGCTTGGAAAAGATAGAGATGAACTCACAATTGTGTCTGATCAATATGGTGCTCCCACTTATGCTCCGGATATTGCTCAAACGCTAGCAACAATTGTTAAATCACTGAACTCTGATTCTGCTTTCAGCCAGTATGGCACTTATAATTTTTCAAATAGTGGTGTAACTCATTGGGCAGATTTTGCTAGAGAAATCTTTGCACTTCGCAATATTCCATGTGTCGTAAAAGAACAAACAACTGAAGAGTTTGGAGCAGCAGCACCAAGACCAAAGTGGAGTGTATTGTCTCATCAAAAGCTGAATGACACATTTGGTATCGTACCCAGAACTTGGAAAGAGTGTCTTAGAGAATGTCTTAATGAGGTTAAGTAATCTGTGTACAAACTATTCTGTGTATTTTTAAGTTATAACTAGGTCATCAAAATTTGCATGATTAAGCGACTCTACAGCATAATTTTAATCCTCTTTCTCTGTAGTTCTGGTGAACTCAGTGCTACGCATAACCGTGCTGGAGAAATTATCTATGAGCAGATTGGCCCATTGACAATCAGAGCAACAATTAAGACATATACTAAGGCATCTAGTGTAGCTGCAGATAGAGACAGCTTAGAGCTATTTTGGGGAGATGGAACATCTGATATTTTGCTCCGTGCAAATAATGGTGGAGAAGGAGATGTGATTTCTGGTCTAGATGTGAAAATCAATTGTTATGTTGGTGAGCATACTTACTCATCCAGAGCGACATATACACTCTCATTTATTGATCCGAACAGAGTAAGCGACATCTTGAATGTCAACTTTCCTAATAGCGTAGATATTCCGTTTTATCTTGAGACGACTTTTACCTTACTGAACACCCAATTCCAAGGATTAAATAATTCAGTGCTTTTGCTTAACCCTCCACTTGATTATGCTTGTAGGGACGAAATATTTATTCATAATCCTAATGCTTTTGATAGTGATGGAGATAGTATCGGTTATGAGCTTATTGTACCCTTTATGGACGTTGACATTGAAGTACCAAACTATCAATATCCTGATGCTATCATGCCTGGAATAGATAATATTATCTCTTTAGATGAATTGACAGGAGACTTTGTCTGGAATACTCCTCAGGCTGCAGGAGAATATAACATTGCAATTAAGATATCCGAGTATAGAAATGGTGAAATAATCAGTAGTACTGTAAGAGATATGCAAATCTTTGTAGATGACTGCAATAACTCTCCCCCTAACATTGCTTCAGATGAAGAAATTTGTATCATAGCAGGTGAAGAGCTTGTGTTGCCTTTAGAGATATCAGATCCCGACTTTGGGGATAGAGTTTTGCTTTCTGCAAATGGAGGGCCTTTCTTAACACAAAGTCCCTTTGCATCTCTGACTGATACAGAGGCCTTTTTTGATGCACCATTTGATGCTGAGTTCAGATGGCAAACTACTTGTGATCATGTACAAAAAGAATATTATCAAGTAGTGTTTAGAGCAGTAGACTTGGATGGTTTAGTTGACTTACATACAGTAAGGATCAAGGTCCTTGCTCCTCCGCCAGAAGATGTTGAAGTGATGAACACTGCAGAATCAAATATTCTAAGTTGGGAACTACCCTATGCTTGCGATGCAACAACAACTGATAACTTTTTAGGATTTAGTGTTTGGAGAAGCATTGGTTCTATTCCATTGCCAGAAGAAGAATGTGATCATGGACTAGAAGGCAAAGGATACGAAAGACTTATTTTTCTTACTGATGAATCCAACAATGGGAGGTACGAATTCATAGACAACAATCTTGAACCAAATACAATCTATTGTTACAGAGTTACTGCTCTACTGAGTAGGTTGACAGTTGCCCAATCACCGATTAATGTCGTTGAATCGATTCCTAGCAAGGAAGTATGTATACTCTCTTCAAGAGATGTACCATTCATAGTTCAGAATACAGTCGAAGTCACAGACCCTAATAATGGAACTAATAAGGTTCGATGGTTACTTCCTGACCCTACACAATATGATACTACAGTTTTCACCGGACCTTACACAGTAGAGCTATTTGCCAATGGTCAACAAGGCACTAATACTTTGCTTTACACATATGATGAGGAATACTTTGATGATCTCATCGTATTAGATTCCTTCAGCCATTCTGGGATAAATACCTTAGATTTTCAAGGTAACTATTTTGTTAAACTCATCTCAGGTGTTGAAGAAAATGAATCTGTAGAAGCTACAACTGTATTCTTAGATCCTTTTGCAACAGATGAAGAAGTCATCTTGTCTTGGAATGAAAATGTACCTTGGCAGAATATTGAATATCGTATATACAAGGAGATAAATAATGTCTTTACAGAAATAGGGCAAACTTCTGCTCCACCCTTTAGAGACACAAATCTTGAGAATGGCACTGAATATTGTTACTTGATTGAAAGTAGAGGTACTTTTTCTATAGAACCTTTTCCAGAACCAGTCATCAATTTTTCACAAATCGTCTGTGTTACCCCAATAGATAATAAGCCACCATGCCCACTGCCTCTTGGCATACTTAGCGCATGTGATCAGCTTGCAGAAAATCCAAGTCTGGAAGAATATTTTAATATTCTCAACTGGAATAAGAATCTTATAGAATGTCCAGAAAATAGTGACATAACAAACTATGAGATATACTACTCACCAAATGAAGAAAACTTCGAATTCATTGGGAGTGTAAATGAATCAGAAACTGAATACATCGATGAAAGGTTTTCAGTGGTTGGAGGATGTTATTACATCATTGCATTAGACGAACTCAACAATGCTAGCCCACCATCAGATACCATTTGTGTAGACAAATGTTCTATCTATGAATTACCCAATACTTTTACACCAAACGGGGATAATTTTAATGATCTATTTGTACCTAGAAAAAATCTCTTTGTTGAGGAAGTAGATTTTAGAGTGTTCAACAAATGGGGGAATCTTATCTACAAGACCTCTGACCCTGAACTCAATTGGAATGGTCAAGATATGGGAGGAAAAGAAGTCGACGACGGCACATATTATTACTCTTGTGAAATATTCCAAGCCAATGACATTGGAATACTAGAAGGTCAATCTTTATTAAGTGGATATATTGAAGTATTACGCTAATGTTTTCAGGAATCATAGAATCAGTTGCCACTATAGAGGCTATTTCGGTAGAAGGATCAAATACTAAACTCACAGTGAGTTGTGCCTTTATTGACGAAGTCTATATAGATCAATCCATTGCTCATAATGGAGTATGTCTAACTGTCACCGAAATTCATGACAAGAGCTACTCTGTCATTGCAATTCAAGAAACACTAGACAAAACAAATCTTGGTCGATTAAACGTTGGAAACCCAGTGAATATCGAAAGATGTTTGAAGATTTCTTCACGTCTTGATGGCCATATAGTACAAGGACATGTAGATACTACTGCTGTCTGCAATTCAGTTCAAGACTTTGATGGGAGTTGGGTGTTCTCATTCGAATTTAATGATACGAAACATCAAGGATTGATTGTCCCGAAAGGCTCTATTACTATAAATGGGGTAAGTCTAACAGTTGTGACTAGAGAAGAGAATGGATTCTCAGTTGCCATCATACCTTATACTTTTGAACATACGGTGTTCAAATATCTGAATTCAGGAGATCCTGTGAATATCGAGTTTGACATTTTAGGTAAATATGTGCAAGAAAATCTAAGCTGGATGAAGGCTTAAGGCATTTTAGAACTTTACTATTTTACCTGTATAAATTTCTTCATTGATTCCTGTCACTCTCACAACATAAATTCCTTGTGCACACACTAGATTGTCCAATAAATAAGTGAGTGCT
>JAHDEL010000070.1 GCA_020628855.1 Saprospiraceae bacterium
TTTAGCTTAAATATTTAGCAACAATCGGCAGACGTCTTCCCATCCCAAAAGATTTGGAACTGACTCTAAGTACAGGTGCAGTTTGATATCTTTTGAATTCATTGATATTAACAAGGCGCAGGATTCGATTTACTAATGCAGCATCATGCCCTTGGGCAATAATTTCTTGAGGTCCTTTCTTTTCCTCAATGTATTGAAATAGTATTTGATCGAGAATCTCATAATCAGGAAGGCTGTCAGAATCTTTCTGATTTGGCCTCAGTTCAGCACTTGGTGGTTTTTCTATGGTGTTTCTTGGTATTACAAGACCATCTGCATTGATATACTCTGCCAATTTGTAGACATCTGTTTTGTAGACATCCCCAATTACTGACATCCCACCACATAAGTCGCCATAGAGCGTCCCATACCCAACAGCCATTTCGCTTTTGTTAGAGGTATTAAGTAAGATATTTCCAAACTTATTTGAGATAGCCATATTCAATACACCTCGTATTCGGGCTTGAATATTTTCTTCTGTTACATTAAACTCTGTTCCTGTAAATGCAGGACTTAGCGCATCATCAAAAGACTTATAGATTTCTGCAATTGGAATGATGTCATAAGGCATCCCTAAGTTTTCTGCCAAAGCTTTCGCATCAGCTACAGAGTGCTCAGATGAAAATTGTGAAGGCATTAAGAGTCCTCGAACATTCTCTCCACCTAAAGCGCGTGCTGCCAATGCAGCAGTTACGGCAGAATCAATACCTCCAGACAACCCAAGAACCGCAGTCTTAAAACCAAGCTTACCAAAGTATTCTTTGATACCCATGACAAGAGCATCATGCATTTCTTTTATGTTATCATCTACTTGGACATCTTCTTGTTGAGCATTCATGACATCATGGAGATTGACAGTCTCTACACACTCTTCAAAGTAGGGCAACTCTTTGAAAATTTTTCCGTTTCCACTGGCAACTATAGAGCCTCCATCAAAGAGTATTTCCGTCTGCGCCCCAACATGATTGACATAAAACATTGGGATCTTGTATCGATTTACATTCTCTCTTACTATAGCTTTTCTTTCTTCAGCGTGCATAATAGAAAAAGGAGAGGCTGAGAGATTGATAACAAAATCAGGATTTAACGGCATCATTTCATCAAGGGGACAGACTGGGTAGAGAGGATTTTCGTTTCCGATATTCCAGATGTCTTCGCAGACAGTCAAAGCGATGTTATATCCCTTATATTCTACAACTTCAAAAGTATAATTGGGTTCGAAATAGCGATATTCATCAAAGATATCATAGGTAGGTAGTAGGGTTTTATGATGCACATGAATGACCTGTTGGTCCGCAAAGAAATAAGCAGAATTAAATAAGTCTTTGCCTTCTTTCTTTGGGTTAATAGTTGGAGCACCAACTATGATACCTATACCATCAGACAAGGATCGTATTCGCTCAAGTACTGCATTAGATCTCGCTATAAAGTCAGGAAACTCTAGAAAATCTCTCGGAGGATAACCTGTAGTTGCTAACTCACCAAAGACAACGATGTCGCTACCTTCAGCTTTTGCTTTTTCAACAACTGACTGAATTTTTTGATAATTTTTTTCAAAATTTCCTATATGATAATTGATCTGTCCTAGCGTGATCTTCATAGTAATCTGTCTTAGTTAACAAAGGTAACTCTCAAACATGTATCTTCGCTTATGTGAGTAATTATATCGTTTCGGCACGGAAATATCGTCCTCAAAGATTTGAAGATGTAGTTGGGCAAAGTCATGTCGCTGACACATTGAAGAATGCCATCACTTCAGGACAATTAGCACATGCATATTTGTTTTGTGGACCGAGAGGAGTAGGGAAAACAACATGTGCAAGAATACTTGCAAAGACCCTAAACTGTACAGATACAGCTGACCCTTCAAGCCCATGCGGAGAATGTGACTCATGTAAGTCTTTCGAAGACAATGCCTCTTTCAACATTCTAGAACTTGATGCAGCTTCGAATAACTCTGTTGAACACATCAGAACGCTGAATGAACAGGTAAGGATACAACCAGCTCAAGGAGGAAAGAAAGTCTTCATTATTGATGAGGTCCACATGTTGACAACATCTGCTTTTAATGCCTTTCTGAAAACATTGGAGGAGCCCCCGTCCTATGCTGTCTTCATTCTTGCGACAACAGAAAAGCATAAGATTTTGCCTACTATCTTATCAAGATGCCAAATCTATGATTTTAAGAGAATTCAGGTGAATGATATTGTACAACAGCTAGAGCATATTGCTAGCCAGGAACAAATATCAACAGATAAGGAAGGCCTGAATATCATTGCTCAAAAAGCTGATGGAGCAATGCGTGATGCGCTTTCTATTTACGATAGAGTTGCCAGTGCTTCACAAGGCAATATTACTTACGACTCGGTAATCAAGAATCTCAACATACTCGACTATGATTACTATTTCAGAGTTGTAGATGGCTTCTTACAAGAAGATCTTCCTGGTGTCATCAGGATATTTCATGATATTCTGAGTAATGGATTTGAAGCAAGTTTATTTCTCAGAGGATTAGCAGAACATATCAGGAAACTGCTTCTCAGCAAAGATGCACGAACAGTTGATCTTTTGAATACTTCAGAAGACTTAACAATGAGATATAAAGAACAGGCTAGGTCTTGCACTCTAGGATTTCTCATGAATGGAATGAATATTATAGCTAAAGCGGACCTCAATCTTCCACAAGCTTCTAACAAGCATCTGCATACAGAGGTAGCATTGAGTAAACTCACTTATCTGCATCGAGCATTTACTGTCGACAGTAAAAAAAAAATTCCAGTCCTTCAGAAGAGCCTAGTATAACCCCACCAAAAGCTGAAGTCAAACAACAGCCAAACACCCCAACTAGACCAGCTTCAAGGCCGAAACAAAGTCCTTACATAGGATCGGTGCCTAAGTTAAATACTATAGGAGTAACCTCAGATCTTGATGGTTTAATATCGAGCATAAAGGAAAAAGAAGAAGCAAAACAACAGTCCTTACCTGACTTTGATGCTAGTGCATTAGAAGAAGATTGGAATACCTTTCGAAGTAAGATATCTGCGAAATCAGTAATAGCAGCCTTCAAACATGTTGAGTTTACTTCCGATGGAAATTCGATTCAAGTCTTCGTACCGACAGAGCGCATCAAAGAAGTCTTATTGGATAGCAATTATTTTGTCGATATTAGTGCAAGGTTTAAACAGGAAAACATTTCACATCAAATATCTATTGATAAAGAAAGGTTTCCTGATTATGACGATGGAGGAAATCAAGTTAAACCAAAGACTGATATGGAAAAATATCAGGAAATGGTAAAAAAGAACCCAGCATTGGAGCAGCTTAGAAAGAAGCTCGACCTGGAGTTCGATCAATAAAGGAAAAACACAAGATCATGGACAAGCAACAGTTGTGGTACCTTGAGAATATCGATGTTGGAGATATCTTCTGTGATACCAAAATGGGTGAGCACATGGAACACTCTTCGATGAAGTCATTCAAGAAGAATGACTACGTTTATTTCCCAGATGATAGTAGTGACAAGATCTTTTTTATTGCAGAAGGTAGCATCAAAGTAGGATCGATGAACGATCAAGGAAAAGAAATCACTAAAGCAATACTTGGAAAAGGAGAAGTCTTTGGAGAGCTGTCAATCATTGGTGAAAGCTCAAGAAGAGACTTTGCAGTTGCAATGGAGAATACAAATGTTTGCATTGTTTCTACTGAACAAATGAAGACACTCATTAAGGATCACAATGCATTGAGCTTATTCTTTATGAAATTGATGGGGTCTAAAGTCCTCGAAATGGAAAAACGACTGGAGTCTCTAGTGTTCAAAGACAGTAAAACTAGAATCTTAGAATTTATTGTCGACCAAGTAGGAACTAGAGGTCAGCAGGTAGGCTATGAATGGGTTATCAGGAATCAGTTAACTCATCAAGAAATGGCTAATATTTGTGCAACTTCCAGACAAACAGTTACTACGCTACTGAATGAATTGAGAAACAAGAATATTATCACTTTCGATAGAAGAAGAATGTTGATAAGAGACTTGGAGAAATTAAAGGCCGAAATGAATGTATAAACTGCTCGTCAGACCTCTGTTTTTCTTTCTTGATCCTGAGACTTCTCATCATCTTGCTCTTAAGGGATTTTCTATCTTACTAAACATTCCTATCCTTGGATGGCTTATTAAAGCTTTTTTCTCTTTTGAAGATGACAGACTGAAGGTTAGTAAAATGGGCATAACCTTTCCTAATCCTGTCGGTTTAGCAGCTGGTTTTGATAAGGATGGAAAATATATCGAGGTTTTGGACGCGCTTGGCTTTGGATTTATTGAAGTCGGTACAGTGACCCCTCTTCCGCAATCGGGGAATCCTAAGCCTAGGCTTTTTCGGTTAAAACAAGACGAAGCAATTATCAATAGGATGGGCTTTAATAATGCAGGTGTTGATGCCTTAGTTGAGCGACTGACAAGATTAGATAGGACTAAGATTTCGGCTGTGATCGGAGGAAATATTGGTAAGAACAAAGTAACGCCTAATGAAGAAGCACATCTTGACTATGTCAAATGCATTGAAAAGCTGCACCCACTTGTAGATTACTTTGTAGTGAATGTCAGCAGCCCTAACACACCTGGCTTAAGAGCACTGCAAGACAGAGAGAGTCTCATGAAGATTCTTGGAAGTATTCAAGACACGGATATTCAAAAAAAGAATCCAAAACCGATTCTACTCAAAATTGCCCCAGATCTTACACAAGAAGCCGTGAGTGAAATTTGTAGTCTACTCAACGAGCTAGGAATAGAAGGCATGATTACGACTAATACTACAATAAGCAGATCCGGCTTGAAGACTTCGCACGAGAAAATTACAGCAATAGGCAACGGAGGATTAAGCGGTCAACCTGTATTCGAATCTTCTAATGCAATTTTACATCAAGTGAAGAACGAATTAGACCAATCTATGACGCTGATCGGAGTAGGTGGTATTCACGATGAGTATTCTGCAAAAACTAAGTTTTCCTCAGGCGCAGATTTGATACAGGTCTATACTGGATTCATCTATGAAGGTCCAGGCCTGATAAAACGCCTAAAAAAAGCTGTGGTAGGTTGATTCTAGCCAAGTGTTTCTAAGGTTTTTTCAATATTGTGATGAAAACCACTTTTACCAATTGCCTCAAAAAGACCTTCTTGTTGTAGTCTGTCTCTGAGTGGTCCTTTTGGTCCAGAGTAGTGTATTTCGATGTTATTCTGTTTGACTATGGAGATGAGGAGCTTCAACTTCTTTACGCCGGTGCTATCAATATTAGTAACAGACGAAACATCCAACACTAAATGCTTAGTCTGTGGTCTTTGGCTTAACTCTGAAGTTACCGCATCAAAGAAATGCTCTGCATTACCAAAAAAGATGTCGTCGTCATATCTAATAATCAACACATCGTCCTCTGTTTGTGCATGGTCAAAACGATCAATATTCCTGTAGATTCCAGAGTCATCAATTTTACCCAGCACGGCAAAATGAGGACTTGATACCTTTTTAAGAATCATACAAATAGAAAGGACTATACCCGCTATTACTCCAAGTTGAATACCAAAGATGAGCGTTGCTAAGAAAGTCATCATCCATACCCAGAAATCTGCACGATCCGAATAGAATAAATTCTTGGCTTCTTTCCAGTCAATGAGCTTGATTACAGCTGAAATAATGATAGCAGCTAGGACAGGATAAGGTATGTAAGCAAAGAGGTGAGTAAAGAGAAGCAAACAGACTGCAATAATTATGGCAGCAAAAGCTGAGGACCAACCTGACTTACCTCCAACACTTTCGTTTACTGCTGAACGCGAGAAACTTCCAGTGCTAGGAATAGATTGGAGGAATGCACCAGCCATCTTAGCAATGCCTAGACCAAGCAATTCTCTATTGGAGTCAATTCTATGCACGCCATGTTTTGATTCTAGTGATTTGACTATCGCCAAGCTCCCTACGAAGCAAATTAGAGCAATAACAAGACTAAGAGGAAGCAAGCTTAGCATTGTATTCGAATCCAAGGTAAATGGATTAATCAATTGAGGAAGACCTGAAGGTACACTTCCTACTACCCTGACCGTGTTCAAGTGTAAGACATGAACCATCAAGCTTGATAATACTACTACAAATAATGACGATGGGAATGCCTTCCAAACCTTTTTCATCAGAAGAATAAACAGGATGGAAAGACTGCAGATGAAAACACTTGGAATATCCGAGGAACCCAAATTCTGACAAATGGTAAGTAATGATTCAAATACAGTACCACCACGTTCAATAGTTAAACCAAAGCATGCACTCAACTGACTTGTAATGATGATAATTGCTGCAGCAGACGTAAACCCAGAAAGTACAGGAAGCGAAAGGAAGTTGACCAGAGACCCAAGACGTAATACAGAAAATAACAACTGGATGACTCCAGCCGCAAGACCAACGAATATTCCCATTTGAATATATTCCTCAGTAAAAGGTTCTGCCATTAAGCTAAGTCCGCTAATTAACAGGATAGACACTAGAGCAACTGGACCAACAGATAAAAATTTGGAAGTACCAAAAAAAGGATAAATGAAGAGAGGCACTAAACAAGTGTACAAACCATAGATAGGAGGAAAACCAGCTAAAGTGGCATATGCCATCCCTTGCGGAATAATCATAATTACAACAGTCAGTGCAGCTATGAGATCTGCTTTTAGACCGGATGATGAATCCCCTTTATACTTAAGTGCCGGAAAGTTTATCATCTTTTAGGAAACAAGACTGGGACAGCTCCCTTTTACACTTAAACCAGACTCTTTCAGATCATTAAAGCTTCCAATGACATTGACCAAGTTTCTATACCCTTTTAGCATTAATATGGATGATGCAACAGTCGACCTGTACCCCGATCGACAATGCAAATGATAGTGATTGTCCTTTGAAAGCTCAGAAGACAAGTCAACGTCAGGAAAGAAGTCCAAAGGTAAGTTAATCGCAGTCTCTAAATGAGTTGTTTCATACTCACTAGGCTTTCTAACATCTAGTACGGACATCGACTCTTTATAAGCATTGATGAACTCTTGCATTTTTAAAGTCTTCAGGCTCGATATTTCTTGATCTGCGGCTCTCCATGTCTCGAACCCACCATCCAAATAACCAATACAATTATCATAACCCACTCTTGCCAAACGTCTCACAGCCTCTTCTTCTTTCCCAGATTCAGCCACTAACAATATTTTTTGATTTATATCTGTAATTAATGCTCCTACCCAAGGTGCAAAACCACCATCTAGACCTATAAACACAGAATTTGTGATATGACCTGATACAAAAGACCATCTGTCTCTTACATCCAAAACAAGTACGCTGGAATCACTTCTCTTTTGAGAAAACTCCTCAACATTCAATGCTCGGAGACCTTTAGCCATCGCATCATTAATACTAGTATAACCTTGCTTATTTAAAGCTGCATTCTTTGCAAAATATTGAGGAGGAGCCATTAATCCGTCTGTTACTTCAGCGATAAACTCGTCCTTGGACATGTCAGCTCTGAGAGCATAGTTCTTCTGTTTTTGATTGCCAAGAGTATCCCACGTCTCGCTACTCATGTTTTTGCCACAGGCAGAGCCTGCACCATGAGCGGGATAAATCATGACATCATCAGGTAGAGGCATAATTTTAGACCTTAGACTATCATACAACCATCCAGCAAGGTCTTCTTGTGTAAGGTTGGTTGCTTTTTGTGCTAGATCAGGTCGTCCGACATCACCTATGAACAAGGTGTCTCCTGTGAAAATTGCATGTTCTCTTCCTTCTTCATCAAGCAAGAGATAAGTAGTGCTTTCTGGAGTATGACCTGGGGTATGTAATACTTTGATTGTCAGCGCTCCAACTGAAAAAGTTTGACCATCTTCTGCTGCTATCTTTTCGAAATCAGTTTGAGCATCAGGTCCATATACTATTGGGGCACCAGTTTCTTTCGAGAGGTCGAGATGACCAGAAACAAAGTCAGCATGAAAGTGTGTTTCGAAGATGTACTTGATCTTCACACCTCTTTCTTTGGCACGTTGTATATAAGGAAAAGTTTCTCTTAAAGGATCAATAACGGCTGCTTCACCATTGGACTCAATAAAGTATGACCCTTGAGCAAGACAGCTTGTATAAATCTGTTCTACTTGTTGCATGTATTCTAAAATCTTTTGAGGAAATAATAAGTTGAGTGAATTACATATTGCACTTACAGTTTTCAAGGCATTCCATAATGAGGGAGACATCTCGCTCTTTTAAAGAATACATCATATTTCTTCCTTCTCTCTTCACAGAGAGAATACCTTTCAATCGCATGTTTTGCAAATGGTGTGATGTTAAAGATTGTTCGGAACCAAGCTTTTCGCAGATTTCATTTACAGAAAGCCTAGGATATTGTTCTAGTAAATGAATGACTCCAAGCCTCAAAGGATGTGCAATGGTCTTAAGAATGAAAGCTATGCGTTCTAGCTTTTCAGCTTGTTTCGGATCCGAATAAAAAGTAACATCAGACATAATTCTAAATTAGATGTCAAAGATACAGGAAAGTATAATTATATGAAAGAATGAACATATATTTGTATGAAGATATATTTAATTCAGAGAGCAGATGGACACCATTACCAAACGTCAGCATTGGGAAGAAGTATTTACTACAAAAGATACCACAGAAGTGAGTTGGTTTCAGGAGGTTCCAACAACAAGCCTCAAACTTATTGCAGAACACTGTCCACATACAGAACACTGGATTTTGGATCTCGGATGTGGTGATAGCCACTTACCACACCTGTTATATCCTAAAGGGTATGAGAAAATTGCAGTTGTAGACATAGCGCAAAGTGCCTTAGACTTAAGTAAACAAAAATGGCAAATACAACATCAAGTAAAGTATATACAATCGGATGTTCTAGACTTAAGTATCGATAAGCAAGTAAAGCTCTGGCACGACAGAGCAGTTTTTCATTTTATTACAAACCCTGAAGACCAACAGCGCTACAAGCAAAAGGTATTATCCACATTGTCAGAAGAAGGAATTGCGATTATTGCGGCTTTTTCAAAACAAGATGGACCATTAAAGTGTAGTGGATTAGAAGTCTGTCGACACGACTATGAGAGCATAGCCTCTATTTTCGAACCAGAATGTATTTTTGTTGATCACTTTGTAGAAACCCATATCACTCCATCACAAAAAGAACAAGTGTTTTTCTGGAGTGTCTTGAAGAAAAAATAGATTATGATTGATTTTATATCACAACCATGGCCATGGTATGTTTCTGGCCCTATGATCGCTTTAGTCATGTTGCTTCTCTTGCTTTCAGGAGGTAGATTTGGAGTGAGCTCAACATTAAAAAGCCTTTGTGCCATAGGAGGAGCAGGCAAGAGTATTCCATTTTTTGATTTTGATTGGAAGAGTCAGGCATGGGCCTTATTTTTTGTCTTAGGAGCAATCGGTGGCGGTTATATTGCAAGCAACTTTTTAGGAGGAGGCAGTAATCTTTCATTATCTCAAGCGACCATCGATGACCTAGCTGCATTCAATATTCCTTTTAATGGCGGTGCTGCTCCGGATACTTTGTTTAACTGGAGTGCATTGACAACAGGGCAAGGATTTTTGGTTCTTATAGTCGGTGGCTTTTTGGTAGGTTTCGGAGCAAGATGGGCTGGAGGATGTACATCCGGGCATGCTATAAGTGGCTTATCTAACTTTCAAATGCCATCGTTGATTGCAGTCATTGGGTTTTTTGCAGGAGGCCTGATTATGACGCATCTCATCTATCCTTTCATCTTTTAAAAAACTAGTGAAATGAAGTATATCAAATACATACTTATAGGAATCTTGTTTGGCATTATTATGACAAAATCTGAAGCGATCTCATGGTATCGTATCCAGGAGATGTTTCGTTTTCAATCATTCCATATGTATGGAATTATAGGGACTGCTTTGGCTTGTGGTATTGTCATTACACAAATCCTTAAGCGAGGTAACTATATATCTTTAGAAGGAACGCCTATTACAATAAAGGACAAAGAAAAAGGGATTGCCAAAGGGTTGCTCGGAGGAACTGTTTTTGGTCTTGGGTGGGCTCTCTCTGGTGCTTGTCCTGGCCCTATGTATACCTTGGTCGGTAATGGATTTACCGTGTTT
>JAHDEL010000022.1 GCA_020628855.1 Saprospiraceae bacterium
ATTCATAATCCTGAGGTCGGCAGTTCAAGCCTGCCTCACGCTACAAAGGCTCACTTGTTTCAAAGTGAGCCTTTTTTATCTGATTGGTTGGTATTCCCATTATCTATTTCTGTCGGTCCTCCTCACTTCCTTTACTATTTATATTTAAGCTGAGTTTGGTGCAGATTTTTGCTATGTGATCATAAAAAATTATCTTTATTCAGTGAACACTTCGAATCCAATAGATCATCTTTCTGGCTGGAAGCAATATTTCGACATAGCTGTTGCACCATCTCCAAATCACCTTGTAATCCTAGATACAAACTTCAACATTTATTACACGAGTAATATTTTCGCAGATTATCTCTACGAATATTTTGGATTGAGAGCAGCAGATGGCATCAATATATTTGAGACTAAACTCACACTGAGTAAAGTCTTAAAGAATACTCATAAGATTAGAGACGTCATAAATGATCAAAGTGTTGAATATTATGAGCGCTTTCCTATTCCTAAAGGATTCGGCCATATCAAAGTCGCAGCTAGACCATTCAAGAATAGTCAGCAAGAAATTATCGGCATTTTCATCACTGTGGCTGACCTCACAAAATATACTTTACTCAACCAAACAATACAGAAATCCGAAGCTACCTTACGAGCAGTACTCAACGCATCAGATGATGGTATTTATGCAATAAATGAGAGAGGCAAGATTATCATTGCCAACCAGAAAGCAATCTCTGATTTCAAAATTGCAGGTGGTTACGAAATTCAGGAAGGCATTTTTTTGAATGATGTTATCGAAAAAGAAAGGCTCAAACGCTGGTATGAAGTCTACTACGATAAAGTATTAGAAGGTAAAAAACTGAGTTGGAAAGGTAATGTCAAACAGCAATCAGGTCAAGACCTCTTTGTATGGAATAAATACTCGCCTGTCTATAGTGAGGACAAAATTATCGGTGTTGTTGAAGTGAGCAGAGATATTACTGAGACAATCAAGCTAGAAGAGAAAATCAAAGAGCAGCTCAGCGAATTGGATCGGAAGAATGCAGAATTGAATGAATACATCGAATCTAACCTCCAATTAGAGAATTTTGCCTACATCGCTTCTCATGATTTGAAAGCTCCTCTCCGTTCTTTGACAAGTTTTGCTCAACTCTTGAAGTCCAAATGTTTTGACCAATTAGATGAAAAGGGGCAGCAATATTTAGACATTGTTATAAAGAGCTCTAAGAATATGGAGCTGCTAATTAATGATCTTCTTGTCTATTCAAGAGTAAATGAAACAAAGAAAAAAATTCAAGAACTGCATTTGCCAAACTTGATTCTCAGAATTAAGAGTGAGTTGGATGTCGTACTAATGAATACAGATGCTTCTATTATTGAAGAATCTGAATTACCGGTTATACTTGGTGATGAAACCATGATCTATCAACTCTTCTCGAATCTCATCTCCAATGGAATCAAGTTTCAACAGCCTGGTTCTACACCTCAGGTAACTATTGAACATCAAGAAAACGACACGCATTGGCTATTTAAAATCAAAGACAATGGCATAGGTATTAGTGAGACCAATCAAAGTAAAATCTTTGAGATATTCGAAAAACTCCATAGTTCAGACATCTATGAAGGAACTGGGCTCGGTCTGACGATATGCAAGAAGATTGTACTCCTTCACCAAGGAAGTATCTCTGTAAAGTCGACAGAAGGTGAAGGAAGTGAATTTCATTTTTCACTAAAGAAACAGCCAACTCTAAAGAGTGGAAATGAAGGAACGTAGGGTTACAGCATTTTCTAATTTCAATTTTTTCTTCAATCTATATCTAGACATTTGTAGACTCTTTAACTCCACATTTAGGAGTCTTGAGATCTCATAATTATCAAGATTGAGTTTGATGTAACCACAGTGTTTTCTATCTAATGATGTTAGATTTGGGTTAATTGCAGTCAATCTAGTGTAGAATTCTTGGTCGATATTCTCAAATGCTTCTTTGAAGTCATCAAACGTATCATCATGAATTTCCAGGCTATCTATGGCTCTGATTACGCTCTTCAATTTTCTAATGACTTGACTTTCGCTGTTCTCACTGCGTAATTGATCATGACAGTCGTTGAGAGATGACTTAATTCTTCTGATGTCTCCAATCAACTTTGTCGAGTCAATTTCCATTGTTATTGCCTTCTTATTCTTCTTTTCTAGGTCTTCCTCGAAAGACTTGATATTCTCCTGATAGCGTTCAGTTTTGATTTCAATAGATTTTTCTAACTCCCGTTTTTGAAAAGAAATAATCTCATTCAGTGATTTCAGCTCAGAGGTTTGCTTATACAACAATTGTGTATTCTCATACAATTTCAATGCATTATGCACTCTGGCATTCAACTGTACACGCGTAACTGGCTTATTGATGAAGTCAACTGAACCATAATCAAAAGCTTCTTCCAATACTTTCTCATCCTGAAGGCCAGTGATAATAATGATTGGTATCTCTTTGAATACCTTGTGCTTCTTGATAGTCTTCAAGGCTTCAAGACCACCTACTCTTGGCATTTGCCAATCTAATAATATAATATCAGGTTTGTCTTCACCTACTGTTGCTAGCAAGTGCTCACCATCATCAAGCTCAGAAATAGTATAATTAATATCTCCAAGAAACTCCCTATACAATAGACGATCGTGCAATCGATCATCTACAATCAATATCTTCGGCAGATCCATAGTGTTACGTTTTCTCAGCACAACTAGATAATATAGTTGTGTTGTTGTTCTATATCGTACTAATGATTTCTTAAGACCTACATAATAGAGTGATTTTTACACTCTCAGCCCCTACAATAATTTTCTATTTCGAAATAAATATCTTTATCATGCTGCATTAAAGCACTATATATATAATAATAAATAATAATATGTAGGGTCTTCCCACTGTAATTTCCCTTGATTCCTTGGTGAATTATACTCTTTGTAGTGGATTTGTAGAGTTCATGAGATTCTTTGGTAGTAGCTAAAATCTTGAAACCCGCATAACACGCTCTTACATTTGTATTGTAATTAGAACACAACAATCATGACAACGACTTTCCAAAAATTAATCATAGCACTTGTAGTAATCTTGAATGCAACATTACTCTTTGCTAACAACAATCCAGAGAATACTAATACTGCAGTATTAACTAATACATCTGTTGAAGTATATGCTGCTGAGAATAGTCAATTAATTTCTGTGACTGAGTCTGATAAGAATATGAGATTTGTTGCAAAAACAACTATTGCATTCATACAATTAGTTAATCAAGATAGTGAAATCGAATTTCAAATGCCGATTGGCAGTGATATTGTAAATCTTGGACTCGAAAATTTTACAAGCGGTAACTACGAAATTAAGTTACTCCATGAAGGTTCGGATGAGTTTAGTACAACTTATCTAACTATAAAATAAAACTTCCAAACTGAATGGGCCCATAATGATGGGCCTACTTTTTTTTAGCATTTTTCCAAAAACTACTGCAATTGAGAAGCCTGAGCAATCATTATGCCTCACGACTTACCAAATTTCTTTGAATTTCTGATTAGGTGATCAGAACTGGTTTTAACAGAAGAATCGTAAATAGTCAAACAATATAAAGGTAAACCTCTCGGGCTTCCTCAGTAGTATCCTTCCCCTCCCTTATCATATTCTAATTAACTGTATATCAATACCTTACACTCTGTAGTGCTTTTGTAGTACTTGAGTATAAAGCGTGTAGTAGACGATATCTTGATAGCCTTCAGAAGCTGATATATCTTTGAAGTATTAAATCGTTAGACAACTTAAATTTTACAATCATGAGAACTACTTACTTCACTTCCATTTCTGCTTTAGCATTCATGTTCTTATCTTTTACAGTAGCTGCAAATAATGTTGATCCTGTATCAAATACAACAGTACTACTAGAAGAAGAAGGGGTGACATTTGTTGTTGAAGCAAGTTTAAACTCAGCATTTAAGTCAATCAATTACTCAGACAACAGTTTCAATTTACAAACTGAAGACGTAATCCAATTTGTACAATTGATTAATAATAAAGGTGAGGTCGAGTTCCAAATGCCTATTGGCAGTAGCTCTGTCCATTTATCACTTGAAAATTTTGAAGCAGGTGACTACTCCTTCAATTTACTTTTAAGCGGTAGTGAAGAATTCACCACTACCACGCTCAGCATTAAATAAGTTAAGGTCATTTTAGAACACGTCGGGAAAGCCCGATAACACAACTTCCAAAAAAGACCAGGTCTTCATTGACTTGGTCTTTTTATTTGTACCTACCCTATTTGGTTTTCCTACCTTTGCACGAGATAACCAAGAGATGAAGAAAATACTCACCGCACTTTACTTTGCAATACTATTAGGCGAATTACTCGGCATTTACTTTGAAAGTGTCACAAGGTGGATCACCAAGCCATTACTTATGTCAGTATTACTCATCTTTTATGTCACTACTTCAAAAGTGAAGAACCCTCTAGTTATGCTTGCTTTGATAACTGCATTACTCGGTGATCTCTTCTTATTGATAAATATCGGAAACCTCTTCGTCTTGGGGCTATTCTGCTTCATGATTATGCATTTAATGTATCTGTACTTATTCTGGAAAGATAGAGGTGATATTGTTATCACTGATTGGATATCTGCTGGATCTGTTTTGGGAGCCGCTATACTGGCCATTGTCTTCTTTATTCCTCACACTGGAAGTTTGATGAATCATGTAGTAATGTATATTGTCATCATTGCTACAATGACGATTGCTGCTATATTTAGAAAAAAAGCTCTTAATGGCTATTTCATGGTAGTCTTCGGTGCTCTTCTCTTTATGGTAAGTGATACCCTCCTAGCCGTAGATAAGTTTGTCACTCCTCTATTATTAATTAATGTACTGGTAATGCTCACCTATGGTTTAGCACAATATTGTATAATTGAAGGTTATAGCAGAGGAGAATTGAGTGATATTAATTCACCTCAAATTTCTTAAGTGTTCCTAGAATTGGGTCGGGTCTTTGAGGCTTAGAAGGTTTCTCAGGAAAAGCTATTGTGTCTATCACCTCTCTACCAACCCAAGTATCTATTAATGAATCAACATAGAACTCTGCTTGGTCAATTGCTTTTTCTTTACATTCCTGTATTTTACCAGCCTTGTATTCAGCAATTCTTGTATTGAAGCGCTCCCTTAATATCTTCTCTTCATCTAATTTCTGTACACATGAAAGGAACATGAGCGAAACTAAAAAGAGCAAGATATAGCGGTGAGCATGCGACATTATTTCTCTATTAGATCTCTAATTTCTTTGATTTGTTTCAATTTAATTGAGTCAAGTGCTTCTTGATAATATTGATCAAAATCTTTATCACATAAGGTGTCAGTTAATCGTCTGATACTATCCCTTTTTCTTGAGTACAATGAATCAGCTCTTCTCTCTAGCACTTTCTTTCTCTCTAGTTGTTCATACTCTCCACAACTTGTCACAAAGAAACAACAAAGGATGACAATACTTAACCTCAGCATTAGAGTTGGATATTCTTTTTCTTTAGTTCAAAATTCTGGCCTAGGTACACTTTTCTTACCATTTCATCATTCGCAAGGTCTTCTGCCGAACCAGCCCTCAATATTTTTCCTTCGAACATGAGATATGCCCTATCGGTTATTGATAAGGTTTCTTGTACATTATGATCAGTGATCAATATGCCAATGTTCTTATTTTTCAACTTTGCTACAATGTATTGAATGTCTTCTACAGCAATTGGATCGATCCCTGCAAAAGGCTCATCTAATAAAATGAACTTGGGATCACTAGCTAGTGCTCTTGCTATTTCTGTTCTTCGCCGTTCTCCACCACTTAAGCTATCTCCATTGTTCTTTCGCACTTTTTGTAGCCCAAACTCCTCGATTAAAGACTCTAGCTTGTCTTTCTGTTCAGACTTTGACAAAGTCATCATTTCAAGAATGGCAGCAATATTATCTTCTACTGATAACTTTCTAAATACAGATGCCTCTTGCGGAAGATAACCAATGCCTTTTTGTGCTCGCTTATACATTGGCAGCTCAGTAATATCTTCATCATCATAATATACTCTTCCTTTAGTGGGTTTGACAAAACCCACAGTCATGTAAAATGTTGTGGTTTTACCAGCTCCATTAGGACCAAGTAACCCTACAATTTCACCCTGCTTGACATCGAGAGAGACTGATCTAACAACCTCTCTAGAGCCATATACTTTAACGAGTTCTTCTGCTCTTAATACAGTCATATTATTCTATACTATCCCAATCTATTGTTAATTCAATATCCCAGTCTTCTCTTAATCCTTCAATTTTTACTTGTTTGACTATTTCAGGAAATCTTCTTTCTTCATAAGATCCCGTATCCCATCTACCATTGTTATTCTGATCTTCTATAATCTTAGCGTTATAATTTCCTGGCGCAAGTGCGTCTATACTCTGCGTGCTATTACCTACAAAAGTATACTCTCTTACCTTCTTCTGCTTTTCATCATATAATTCAAAAACATATTGCGCTATCGTATCTGGAGGTGTAAATGTCAAATTCACTTTACTGAATTGATCTGATCCTTTGGTAACAAATATTAATTCAAGACTATCATTTACTTGCCCATAGATATCTTTCACAGCTCCTGGAAAGAGATTCAAAATATATTGCTCCTTCGCTTTTCGTATTCCTTCGATAAAAATGTCTCTACCTTTATGTGTTACTTCCAATTTGACAAATTGCTCACTCGTATCTTTCAAAGAAAAGAAATCTAAATCCAAGGAATCAATCGGATTACTCATACGCAATTCGAGAGGTGAGCTTGGATATGTCTGAGGTAATCTTGGAGATAAGCTCTGTAAGTACATTAGACTATCAACAATTGTTTTTGGCTTACGCCAATTCAGCGTATCTGTAACTTCATCAAGGCTCAGAGTTACAATAGAATTAGTATCTAATGGACTATCAAACCAGACAAATAATGTATCCTTCTGCCATTCTTGATAGATAACTTCAGAATTATTACAAAGGATATCATGATCCTGTGGTTCGGCTGTCATGGCAATGCATAGCTTTTGAGGGTGATGATGCCGAACGTCCAACAATTCTGATGAAGACTCAGAAAACATCAATAATTCAACTGACTGAGTAACTGTAGAATCATATTTCATTACTAGAGTCGAATCTGCAAATGCAACTAGTTCAGGGGGACCATCGTAGGTGAAATTGAGATTGTTATCTAGTAAAGCATAGATTTGAAAAGTATCATTCTTAATATTCGAAATTTTGAAGCCTCCTGATTCATTTGTCCGCCCTAAATAATACGGTCTACTTGTTGTGAGAACTGTATCTGCTAGATCGTCATACAATTGGATATTTACCCCTTCTATTGGTTCGCGCGTTATCGCATCAATCACTCGTCCAGTAACCTCCAGGCTATCAATTACATCTCCAGTAGAAAAGACATAGGTCAAATTCTCAGCAGGATTACCTTCCGTGAAATCCACTATTGATTCACCAAAGTTGATGACATAAGTTGTGCTGTCTCTGAGTACTTCATCAGGGTGAAGTTCGAATGTGAGCGTTTTACGCTTTAGATTTATTTCTGGTGTTTCTTCAAGCGGAGGAGAAACTATTATTTGACTTTTGTTTTGCAACTTGACCCATTCATTAAACTGGATGGAGACAGGACTTCCGTCCCATTGAGTTTGCATATTCTCTGTAGAATACTCCGTTAGAATGCCTGGTGCACTTTCATCTTTCTCGCCACCTCCAAGTGTACTATTGACTCTTGCACATGAGCACACAAGCATAATACAAAGTAGAGAAAAGAAAATTGAGCATTGTGAATTAGACATCTCTCAATGATTTAGCGAAAGTCTCTAGTCGATGCTTTACTTGTTCTTCAAGTTGTACCCCGTCAACCCAAACATGTACTTCTGATAAATACACCATGTCCATGTAGCCAGCTGTCAAGCTGAAAGGAGCAAAAAAACCAGAAGGTAAGTCATCATCACTACCACAACTGAGAACACTCATGCGCATGCCTTGCATTGACCTGCCCAAATCCTTACGGATAGTTACCAAATCGGTCCATCTGTCCAAGAATCGTTTCATTATTCCACTCATAGTATACCAATAGATTGGAGTTGCAAAAATCAACTGAGAGTGTTTCTCAATGACCTCCTCCATCAAAGGTATAAAATCATCACCAGCGTTATTGTTATGATAATCATATTGCGATATGTTATAGTCTAACAAATCGTATTTCTGAATAGAGATATGCTTACTTAGCTCATCAATAATTTTGGCCGTGTGACCATTCTGCCTAGAACTCCCTTGTACTACTGCTATTGCCATGGAGATGTAACGTGCCTAAGACTTGAATATTGGAAGAAAATTCTCAAGAGTACTGCGAAGAAAATCAGTATCCATATGAGTGTAGAGCTCAGTAGTTATAATTGACTCGTGTCCTAACATTTGTTGAACTGCTCTCAAGTCAGCACCCCCTTCGACTAAGTGTGTTGCAAACGAATGTCTGAAGGTGTGAGGACTGATGGACTTTTCAATTCCTGCAGCCTTAGCTAATCCCTTTACAATGTTAAAGACCATGACTCTACTCAAAGACTTTCCGCGTCGATTCAGAAACACAAAATCTTGAAAGCCTGGCTTGACATCTATTTGCTTCCTTTCATGGTCAGTGTATAATCTCAACTGTTCTAGACTATATTCTGCAATAGGAATGACTCTTTCTTTATTATTCTTACCTATCACTTGAAGATATCCAAGCTTGTCATGCACATTATTCAGTCTGAGATTGACAAGCTCTGTAACTCGAAGGCCGCAAGCATACAAAATCTCAATAATGGCTTTATTCCTATGACCTAGAGGTTGACTCAGATCAATAGCTGCAATCATGGCATCTATTTCATCTTGATGAAGTACTACAGGTAATTTCTTACCTATTTTAGGACCTTCTATTAATTCCAACGGGCTCACTTTGACAATATCTTCTAGAATAAGATACTTATAGAAAGCCTTCAATCCTGATAAGATTCTGGCTTGTGATCTTGCAGTAATACCAATATTATGAATAAAGGTTAGAAATAATTCAATGTCACGTTGGATAACTTCATCGACACTCTTCCCTGTGTCTTGAAGAAAAGACTCCAATTTATTTACATCAGAAAGGTATGCTGCAATACTATGCTTAGAGAGCGATCTCTCCAATAATAGATAAGACTCGAAGCCCTTTGTTGCTGATAACCAATCCAAAATAAACTATTTATATATTACAAATATAATTAATATATCTTTTTATAGCTTCCTCTCATTTCTCAAAAATTACACTCGCTCCAGAGCTACTCAAGGTTATTTATCTTTATGATCTAAATAGAATTCACATGAGGACATTCATTCTCGTCTTATGCATTGCAGTCGTCAGTTGCACTCCTAAAAAACAAGTCGAACTTGTTTCTCAATTTACTCCTGGACAGAAGAGACTGATTGAGTCTGCTGATCAAGATACACCTATGAGAGTCTATAAGATTACTAACCAACAGGACTCTCTGCTGCTAAGGACACAGTGTGAAGATGTCATCCCTGACCCTAATGATAAGACTTTGCAGCTTTGTATAGATCGAATCTACACTACAGTGAGAGACAGCATGTCTCTTGGCGTTGGAATAGCTGCACCGCAAGTAGGAATTCTGAAGAATATTATTTGGGTCCAACGCTTTGATAAAGAAGCCTTTCCATTTGAGTACTACCTCAATCCAAAGATTGTAGAATATTCTGAAAAGAAACAAGACTGTAGAGAAGGATGCCTCTCGATTCCAGATAGATCTGATACCACTAGAACCAGAGCCTATGCAATCAAGATCCAATATGACAATTTTACTACAAGAGATACAGTAGAAACAGTAGAGGGATTCACTTCTGTGATTTTCCAACACGAGATTGACCATTTGAATGGCATTCTTTATCTCGATCATTTGGAACAAGACATGAAAGAAGACGCTGCTAAGTAAGCTTTCCTAAGAATTCATCTAAGTATAATTGCTTAGATTTCAACCGATATTGCATAACCCACCTCGGGTGTGGCAGCGGAATAACTTGATCAAACCAGCCTAATTCTTCATTTAACTGCTGAAAGTATTTGTAGTTCTTTCCTTGACCGAGGATAAATATTTTGTCTGTATACACTCCAAATTCAATTTGCTTCGCCAAGCAGTCGACGATGACTGGTTTAAGATCGTTTTCTAAGGTTTTATCATCATAATAATTGATATTCTTGGCATTCTTAACAAAACCAAGTGGCACTACACTACTGATAAAGAATCGCTTATAAAAAGACTCAACCCCGCCTAGGTAGTCAATCATTTCGTAAATGAATATTGCTGACAATTCATTTCTCTTCTGTAATGTATTTGCTATTCCACAATATTGCTCCAATATCTTGGGGTCAGTAAAACTTATCCCGGTGACGCCTGCTCCAAATCTTCCAGGATTTATGCCAAGAATAAGATGGCGCTGCTGATTATCATCAAAATACTTCTTGTAAAATTGTGTAAACAGAGGTTTAACATCAGTGCTTTTAAATGGATCTAAGAGTGAAATTCCATCAGGTAATTTCCAACTGCTCCCATCTAGGTTGAAGTAAAAGTCTATAATATGATCTGCAAATGTTTTCATTCCACAGCTGTGATAATACTTTGCCAAACTATATCTGCAGCCCTATCCCAAGAGTAGTTTTGGATTCTTTGACTACCTTTTTTAATGAGTTCTTGTCTTAATGCTTCATCCTTTGAAATAAGACGCATGGCATTTGCTATAGCATCTGTGGAATGAGGATCGACAAGAAGCGCAGCATCTCCAGCAACCTCCGGCATCGAACTGACATTACTCGTTATAACAGGAATCTGGCAAGCAAAACCTTCCAAAATCGGGATCCCGAATCCTTCAAAGAGAGAAGGGTAAATGAGTGCCTTTGCTCCCGATAATATAGGGCTAATATCTCCCAAATACTTGTCCAAATGTACAATCTGATCCTTATAAGGTGATGACGCAAGTGCTTTCTGTATAGCTTTACTTTCCCATGCAAATCGCCCTATTATAACAAGATGGGTATCTTGATCGTCTTGTTGCTTAAAGGTAGCATACGCTTCTAAAATCCTCAGAATATTCTTCCGCGGATGCAAGGCTCCGACATAGACAAAGTAAGGGTGATTTTTGGTTACGGTAATTGACACATTCTCTGGCGGCGATAACTCAGTCGCATTGTTAGCTATTTTGATTTTGCCAGGCTCAATAGCATACTTATTCTCAATATCCTCGGCAACAAATTCTGAAACAGTTAATATCACCTTAGCCTTCTTACAAAACAGAGGTGAGTTCTTTCTGAGGTACCTTTGATGACTGGAT
This sequence comes from Saprospiraceae bacterium, assembly GCA_020628855.1. Taxonomy (GTDB): domain Bacteria; phylum Bacteroidota; class Bacteroidia; order Chitinophagales; family Saprospiraceae; genus JAHDHH01. The sequence goes on from JAHDEL010000022.1 coordinate 11,416, forward strand.
TTGATATGATTATCGAAATGCTCAAAAGCAAGATCGTGAACTACAATGACCTGAGGGACATCACTCGTCAATGAACAATACCCTTCTGGACTGAAGAACACATCACATTTATCTGCTTTGAGTTGTCTCTTCAAACTTCGATTAAACCACCAATTCCAAAGTATCGGGTGACGTGCTTGCGGACCAAGAACACGTGGAGTGATAGATGCATTATAGATGTATTCCTCTGAATAAGGTCTATCAAAATAAAAATAATATTGATGCTCGCTATGCTCTTGAGTAATCCTCTTCAGAACAGAAGTTGCAAACCTTGCGATTCCCTCTTTTCTTCCTGGTAATAATAATCTCGCGTTAACCCCGATTCTCATGAGCGCACAAAATAGGGATTAGGACAGAAGTGAAGATATCTTCTCATCTAATTTTATTATGATGTCTGGCCATGCATATGATTGAATACTGTGATCTACTTGTGGTAATCGATTATAGTTCAGGGTGCAAGTCTTTAACTTGGCATAAAATTCTTTATCAGTCTTGTAAAACAACTGAGGAAATGTTTCGACGGAAAGATGTTCGGGATAAGCTAACCTCTCAGGAAGCAGCGGTGTACATCCATTTGCCATTGCTTCTACAACAGAAATGCCGAAAAAATCTTGGATAGAAGTAGTCGGAGCAAGATGGGCTGATTGTAATAATTGATAATATTCATCCTTAGTCTCAACATAACCTGCATGCACTATTTTTGAATCCAATACTTTCGTAGCCTCATCAAAAATCCTCGGATACTTGGAAGTCCTTTCACCTAAAAGAATGAGTTCGAACGCTATATCTTCCTTGTCCAGTTTCATGAGTGCATCAAAAAACAACTCAGGATTCTTATCATATTCCCACCTGTGGTTCCAAACTATTCTTGGAATTTTTGCTGTCCGCTTAAGTATTGTGGGAGGTAGATGAATGCCAATCGGAAGTACAGCAGCCTTCTTTTGCGCTGTTTCTAACTCAGCCAAAGGTTTATGATCAGGCATTGCATGCAAGAGTTGAGATGCAGCTTTGAAGAAAGAAGACAGATGATAGTGTGAGTTAAATAGTATTGAATCAGCAGCTATAGCCGAAGTGATATTCATAAAACCATAATGATGATCCCTACCCTTCTGAACATCCGGATCTGTTGCACTCCATGGATAGGTTAGCTGATTCTCATGAAAATATAATAGTATTGGTATCCTATGAGGTACGAGTGCTTTGAATACAGCTACATCCATCATATCTGTACACAGAATAAAGTCAAACTGACTTGACAATGCAGCTACCTCTTTGGCGAAGTAGAGAGCACTCCCGTACATCCGCCATTTCCAATGTCGGCCTGGCAATGTCAATAGAGTTATATCATGCTTACTCATCTTGACAACATTGTCAGCCCAATATTTGTGACTCCCGATATAAAAAGACTCTAAAAGAAGACCTCTTGGCATCTAACAGATAGTAATTTGTTCTGAACGAAAATACGGTTGAAATGGACAAATACTCATATTAGATGTATTCTAGTGAGCATCGCACTAAATTTGTTGTAAGAAGCAAACGATCATGAAACACATCAGCTGTATTATTCTTTTCTTTCTTGGGTCAGCCCTTCTCGCTCAAGAATATTTTTATAAGCCGCACATGAATAAAGTAGTGGCAAATAGTGGGCTTAATCTGAGAGCTAAGCCAACAACGCAGTCTCAAAAAGTAGGGCATGTTCCTTATGGAGAGACTGTCGAAATACTGCACAGAGAGCATTATGGATTAGATACTCTACAGCAGATAGATACCGAAAAGAATTCTTATAAGGTAATTGGGTATTGGCTAAAAGTCAGCTATAAGGGAATCTCAGGATATGTCAATAATGCCTACCTTAATACAAGCAAAGATTGGGATTTTCAAAAAGACAACCATCTCTATAACAATGACTTTGTCTTACTCTACCCAGGTATCACTTGCGTGAGTAATTATGTCAAACTTTCTCAATACTATTGGTACGGATACTATAGCAATGCATCTGATTGTACCCTAAAACCCATCAAGGTTGAAATGAACAGAAATGTCATAGAAATGAATGATGTCCAAACTATCGTGAAAGAGGATACAGACCTTTTGTTTATCGTCGGAAGCAGGAAACCTATGCAGACTGGACCAATAAATGAAGTAGTCAAAGACTTTCAAATTAATGGCTATGAATATAGACGGGAAGAGTCAAACTATCTAGCCTTTAGCGAACCCTATTTTGAGAGTTATGGAGATTACTCCGATAGAAGTTATGATTTTACTCTTAAGATAAAACACAAGCATGAATACCAGTATATCATGGAATCTAGAAACAGAGGTGATCTCCACACTATAAAGTGGATGGGTGACTTAGATCAAGATGGGAGAATGGACTACATTTTAGATTTTGGTGAGAAGAGCTATCATAGCATTTTGTACTTAAGTTCACAAAGAATCAAAGGGAGTCTCTTAAAGGCAGTTGCCCGATTCAAAAGTGCATATTGTTGCTAAAGCGCCAATTGACTGAGAAGCTGGTTGAAGTACTTTTCTTTCTTCAATATTCTGGTTCCGTACCAGCTAAATGCTTCACCATCGACAAGTATTACTTGAGTATGAGGTAGCATTGCTTTAAGTTCTTCCGCATGTTTCTCAGCAAATGGATAAGGTTCTGAGGACAACATGAGCACATCTGGCTCCATTGCAATCATCTGATCTGGAGTGATTTGGGGATAACGCGTCTGGTCTTTTGCAAGATTATCAAAACCAATATGATCAAGCATGGCATGGATAAAGGTATCACGACCTACTGTCATATAAGGTGACTTCCAAATGAGATACAGCACTTTGAGACCTTGGATCTGTGGTGCTTTTAACTGTGCGTAAGCCTGTCCAATCCTTTGCGAAAGCAGATTGCCTTCATTGCTTGTCTGCGTTATTGCAGCGACTTCTGCAATGAGACTGATGGCGTCCTCAACCGTCTTTACGTCAGTCATATGCACTCGATGATCTTGCATTAAGTCAACAATTTGCTCTTTGACATTCTCTTCCTTGTTACAAAGAATGAGATCAGGTCTTAGCTTCCTAATTCGATCTAGGTGAAGCTGCTTAGTCCCTCCAATGATTTGCTTACTTTGTCGCCATTCTCTTGGGTGCACACAGAACTTAGTTATACCGACGACTTCCTGCTCTAACCGCAGATCTGCAAGTAATTCTGTTAACGAGGGAACCGTCGATACAATTCGCAAGTGCTATTCTTGACCTTTGAGTAATCCATCCAAATTGAGGCCACCATTCTTCGCTCCTCCTAGCATCTTAAATGGTTTGCCAATCTTACTTGCTAGGTTTGCCACAAATGCAATGGACTTAAATTTTTGCTCAAACTTTGGAAGTAACTCAAGGAGCTCACCAAAATAGGGTTTACTCATTAATGACATACCCATACTAATTTGAGACATTGGATCTAGATTTTTAGTTTCTGATTCAAGACTTCGGATAATGCTTTCGATCATTTTACCATTCTGATCTCCAAATTTCTTAACGTATTTCCCTCCTTTTACTGGATTCTTAAAGTTGAGACTCTCTCGCATCATATCAACCAGTGTCTCTCCAAGGATATCTAACTTTTGCTCAGAATTCAGGTCATCCTTTAATGCCATAGAAAGTGCGCTTTGATGAGCATTTATCATATTGCCCTGCTTTTTTGCAGATACACAAGCTATCTGAGTTGCAACGAGTAGTATAAATAGTATTTGTTTCATGTGTAATAAATGTCTTTGGTATGTATGACGCTAATCTCAGCTCAAGGTAATCTTCTTTAACTATATTTAGATAATATTTCACACTTTGAACCAACGTCAAACAACGACTTTCTCACAAGCACTCACTCCAGTGCTTATTTTTATCAGCTTGTTAGTTTTCGGGTTATTTGTCTACCCAAAGTGGATTGGCAGTCAAGCTTTAGCAATAGAAATTTTAATCCTACTTGCTACGACATGCTCAGGATTATTGCTCTTTCGCTATGGGTATTCTTGGAAAACAATTCAAGAACACATAGTAAAGAAAGTTGGCGAATGTGTACCAGTTATCATGATTTTGTTCTCAGTGGGTGTGCTCATCGCCAGTTGGATCATGTGCGGGACTATCCCAATGCTAATTTATCATGGCATAGGTTTTATCAATCCTGAATTGCTCTATTTCTATTCTTTCTTGATTTGTATACTTTTCTCACTACTTACTGGTACTTCGTGGGGCTCCGCTGGGACGATTGGTATAGTTATGATAACCATAGGCGAAGTCTATGGAGTGAATATAGCCATGAATGCTGCAGCAATTGTTGGAGGTAGCTTCTTTGGAGATAAAATGTCTCCGCTTTCTGACACAACAAATATTGCAGCACTTGCCTCGAATGTCAAATTGTTTGATCATATACAGAGTATGATCTATACCACTGGCCCCTCTGCACTGATAGCTGGTATTGCATATTGGGTATTGTCTACAAGAGTCCCAATTGATGGTGCATCCTCTCCAGAAATTATTGAGACTACGCTAGCAAGCTTAAAATCTGGATTTGATTTTAATATTCTACTCTTGCTTCCTCTCCTTGTTGTTATCTATGGATCAGTCACAAAACGCTCGATATTCTTGACTCTTCTTGTCTCTTCTTGGGTGGCACTAGCACTTACAATCCTTTTTCAAGAATTTACATTGATCGACATATTTACTTCTCTGAAAAGTGGTTTTTCGACTGATATGCTTTCGTTAAATGATGCTCAAGCTGCTACTCTCGGCATTTTGAATCGAGGTGGGCTTTACAGCTTGATCGATGGCATAGTCATAGCCTTTTTAGTCTTTATATTTATTGGCACACTGGATGTCATCAATGCTCTCAACACCATATTGAAAGCTCTTTTGAGAGGTCTTCATTCGGCTAGAACACTAGTGAGTGTTACGTTGGCATCTACCCTAATCACCAATCTATTGACTTCGAACCAATATGCTACAAGTTTTATTATTGGTGAAGCATTCAAACAAAAATATGATGAGCTCAAAGTACATCGGAAAACACTATCAAGATCGTTAGAAGATGCAGGCACAATGATGGAAAATCTCTTTCCATGGACTCCTTCAGGTATATTTATGGCTACCACTTTAGGTGTGAGCAGTCTAGACTATGCACCTTACCAGTTTCTTTCTCTGGTCAATATAGTAATAGCATTTCTCTTTGCTTTCTTAGGGATTGCTTTATTCAATAAAGCTTAGCTATTCTAAGTAAAATGTGAAGCCGTAGAAAATGGCTACACAACATACCATACTAATAACTATATAAGCAATAGCCATCATGACTTGTCCATTAGATATCAGATCGAATACTTCATAAGAAAATGTAGAAAAGGTACTTAAGCCCCCACAAAAACCTATGGCTATTAAATACTTTACCCATTCCTCAAAAGCGCTCAATCGAAAGATTACAATGCTGAGTACAAGGCATGCAACAACATTTGCCGTAAGGGTAGCTAGGGGAAATCCACTTCCTGGCTTATAAGTCCACAAAGAAAGCCCATAACGTAATGCAGCGCCAAGACCTCCACCTAAGAATACCAAGACAACATTCATACGGCTTGTCTTCTACGTTTTGCCATAAACCATATCAAGGTAAAGATCGAACCCAACACAAGCAGTATTAACATTAATTTGAGGGAGCCAAGGTCTTGGAGTTGGTAGACTAAGATGATGATACCGATATTAAAAAGCACTAATATGCCTGTTGCTTGCATATGAGAAAAACCTGAGTCAATAATCAAATGATGTATATGATTTCTGTCTGGGGAAAAAGGCGATCGTCCTCGCAGCATTCGAATAGTAAAGACACGTAATGTATCATAGAGAGGTATAATCAAAATACCCACAGCTACGGCTGGTGCTGAAAGCGTAGCATAAGTAGTATCTTCTAAGTATCGATGCATCTCAATAAATTGAATTGCAAGAATAGCACTTACCAACCCCAACAACAAGGAGCCCGTATCCCCCATAAATATTTTAGCAGGTGTAAAGTTATACTTCAGAAAAGCTATGATTGCTCCGGTCATCGAAAATGCAACAATCGACAACTCAATCTTATCGACTTGATAAAACCATAATCCAAAAACAATAGATATGATGGCTGCAACACTGCCTGACAAACCATTAATCCCATCAATCAAGTTAAATGAATTGATGATGACCAGAATCGTAAAGATACTGAGTAAGATACTTGCAAAATATGGTAGCTCTTCTACACCAAAAATTCCATAAAAGCTTGTTATCCTAATGTTCGCAACAAAGACCAGAATTAAGGCTGATAATATTTGAGCTCCAAACTTTTGATAAGGCAGGACAGGATCAATATCATCTTTTGCACCGATAAGGAATAAGATAATGAAGGCACAGAGTATGTATTGCAGATCACCGAAATACTTAAATGGCGTCCACATAATAATCGAAAATATAGTACCAGCAAAGATTGCTATACCTCCAAGCGAAGGTGTGCTCCGCGTATGTGAAGTCCTTTCTCCTGGCTCATCTACCAAATTTTTCTTCATCGCAACTGAAATAATGGACGGGATTGCCCAGAACGTCAGCAAAAATGCTGTGATGAATGCTAAGATGATAGAATACAAGTGTGTTTGCTTTAGCGAATTTCAAAGATAGTGTGTTTGTATGCTCTTTTTTAATAATATAAACCAAATTAAAAGGAGATATTGCTAGAATTCATGGGAAGTCATGAAATTTGAGTAAATAAATTTGAGTTAATTTTGTACGCCTATGTCATTACTTAAAGATCAGATAAATCTAGAGAAGCTACCAAAGCACATAGCCATCATTATGGATGGAAATGGTCGATGGGCTAAGCATAGAAATATGCCGAGAGTCTTTGGCCATAAGAATGGGGTGACTGCAGTAAGGGAAGTTTCTGAGGCTAGTGCTGAATTGGGTATTGAATATTTGACCTTGTATGCTTTTTCTACAGAAAACTGGAACAGACCAGCGTTAGAAGTCAATGCTCTGATGTCACTGCTTGTAGAGACGGTGAAGAAAGAGCTGAAGACATTAAATGATAACAACATTAGATTGCATGCAATAGGCAACCTAAGTAAACTGCCAAAAAAAACGTATGATACATTAATGGCAGGAATAGAGGATACTTCACAGAATGACCGGATGGTACTCAACTTAGCTCTTAACTATAGTGCAAAGGAAGAAATGTTATTAGCTACTCAGCGCATTGCAGAAAAGGTAAAGTCAGGTGTGCTTAGTAGTGATGCAATTGATTATAGCATCATTGAAGATCATTTGACAACATCAGGTATGCCAGATCCCGAGCTATTAATCAGAACAAGCGGTGAGCAAAGGATTAGTAATTTTTTGCTATGGCAAATCGCTTACTCGGAACTCTACTTCACTGATACATTCTGGCCAGACTTCAAGCGAGATGACCTGTATCAAGCAATTCTGGATTACCAATCTAGAGAACGGAGATTTGGAAAAATCAGTGAACAAATCACGACAATTTGACCCGACTATTGAATAACAAAAAAAATGCAGACCTTTGCCCCTTCTAAAATCACCGGAAATGACCTTGTTTAGGCTAATTAACATAGTAATCTGTATCGTCTTAATAGGCGTCACGCTTCCAGTATTCGGACAAGAGTATGACGACTTAGAAACGTTTGATTATAGTGAGATTAAAGAATATGAAGTAGCCGGAGTCAAAGTATCCGGAGCTGAAACTAGAGATAGAAATGCTATTATTTCAATATCAGGTCTTGAAGTAGGCAAAAAGATTAGAATTCCTGGTGATGACATCTCCAATGCAGTAAAGTCTCTTTGGAAATTGCGACTTTTTGATGATGTCCAAATCATTCAAGAAAAACTTGAAGACGACCTACTCTACCTTATTATCTACCTCAGAGAAAGACCTACCTATTCTAAGCACTCTTATAAAGGCGTCAAAAAGTTACACCACGATGACCTCAATACTATCATTGAAGATATTCTGGCTAAAGGAAGCATAATCACTGATGATAGAAAGCAATTACTCATCTACAAGATTCAAGAGTATTTTATCGGTAAGGGATTCTTAGATACAAAGGTCAAGATCAGAGAGATACCTGATAAGACATTAGAGAATGCTGTTAGACTCATCGTTGACATTAAGCCAAATCAGAAAGTCAAAATAGCGGACATCCACATTAATGGCAATGATGCTTTCAAGGATGGAAGATTGCGAAGAAAACTAAAAAATACCAAGCGCAAGAAAACCCTCTTCAAAAAGTCAAAGTTCGTCAAAGCTGATTATGAAGTAGACAAACAAGATCTTGTCACCTTTTATAATACTAGAGGGTATAAAAATGCAAAAATCATCACTGATACCACTTGGAGAAACAAGGATGGTCTCATGGAGATCAGCATTGATATAAAAGAAGGCAATATTTTCTATTTTAGGGATATCTCCTGGAAAGGAAATGCCAAATACTCGGATGACCAACTCAATACGGTCTTGGGGTTAGCTAAGGGTGATATCTTTAATCCAGAACTCTTAGAAAAGCGACTCAGGTTCTCCTTGGATGGCAGAGATGTCTCTTCGTTATATTTAGATGATGGATACTTATTCTTCGATGTCCAACCAGTAGAAATTGCTGTCGAAAATGATAGTATTGATCTGGAAATGAGAATTTATGAAGGTCCACAAGCCACTATTGACAAAGTGACCATTGCCGGAAATGATAGAACGAATGAGCATGTAGTTAGAAGAGCAATTCGTACACATCCCGGTCAAAAATTTAGTAGATCAGATATTATCAGATCACAACGTGAAATATCTAATCTTGGCTACTTTGATCCAGAGACAATGGATATTCAGACTCCAGTAAATCAAGAGAGAGGAACAGTAGACATCAACTATAAGTTAGTAGAAAGACCGTCTGACCAGTTAGAACTATCAGCTGGTTATGGTGGATTCCAAGGATTAATAGGAACTCTTGGTGTTGCCTTCAATAATTTCTCGATTAGAAATATCAAAGACAGAACGCAATGGAATCCGCTTCCTCAAGGAGATGGCCAAAAGTTTTCTGTAAGGGTACAATCTAATAGCCGTTTCTTCCGGTCAGCAAATATTAGTTTCACTGAACCATGGCTAGGTGGCAAAAAACCAAATGCTTTCACAATAGGTGCAGTCTATACAGGATCAGATTATTCTCTTTTCAGCCAGGGTAAGTTGAATATCTTCAGAGTATTCGCAGGACTTGGTAGACAATTAAAGTGGCCTGATGACTTCTTCTCATCTAGTACAACTTTGACTTATGAGAATATCGGCCTTGAGAACTATAGTTTTGCTGGCTTCTTTGTGAATAACACACCTATCAGAAATGGAGTCTTTAAGAATATTAGTTTGACTCAGACATTTACAAGAAGTAGTATAAGTGAACCAATCTACCCAACTAGTGGATCAAGAGTTTCCTTATCTCTGAAGTTAACTCCTCCTTACTCTTTATTCAGAGATAACTCTGATGCGGGTGAGATTTCTCAAGCGAGACAAGATGAAATTATGGAAGAACTGGACTTCAATTTTGGTCCAGCAAACCCTCCAACAGCTGCAGACTATGCAGACGCTATTAATTCAGAATCTCTTGCAAGAAGATTTAAGTTTTTAGAATACCATAAGTGGAGATTTGATGCCGAATGGTATTATAGTATAGTTGGGAAACTCGTCTTGGCGGCTAACCTCAAACTTGGAATTGTAGGTTATTACAATGAAGATATTGGGATAGGTCCTTTCGAACGTTTTGAGCTAGGAGGTGATGGATTATCCAATCAAAATGTAGGTATCACTGGAAGAGACATTATTGCCTTAAGAGGCTATGAAGTAAGTGATTTACCAGTAAATAATAACCTAGGAGGTGCTTCGATCTTTGACAAAGTAACTATGGAATTACGTTATCCATTATCGACTAATCCAAGTAGCACCATTTATGTCCATGCATTTGTCCAAGGAGGAAATTCTTGGATAGGATTCAAAAACTTCAATCCTTTCGAAATGAGAAGATCAGCAGGAGGTGGATTGAGAGTCTTCTTACCTATGTTTGGTTTACTTGGATTTGATTATGGTTGGGGATTTGATAATCCTGGGATGTTTGGAAACTTCAATATTGTTCTTGGATTCGAACCAGACTAAGCAAGGGTATCTCTAATCAACTTTCTTACAATCACGAATAACAAGCTTAAGATTAATCCTAAGATCATGCCCCGTATCAAGGCTTGAACTATGGATGGTCTATTGGCTACTAGCGGTAAGATAGGTTCATCTATAATATCAATGTAAGGAGTTTTGTTCTTCAGGGTAAAGTCAGCAACTTGAAGGTTTTCTTCAGCTTTGGCATACATAGCCATTAACTTTTCTATTTCGATGAGTAAGCGTTGTTCAGTAAGCTTATCCTTGTTTCTGAAGATATTTAGATTCTGGTCATTAAATGCAGCTAGATTATATTGAGCTGTATTCAGTGCAGCCGCAATTGAGTCAGATTTTGTCTTGACAATCTCATAGGTTGCTTTATGCTTCTCTGTAGACTTTGCAATATAATATCGACTCAATTCTTCATACAGGTAAGTCGCTAGATGAGCCGAAAGCTCTGGACGATGTGTTTCTGCAATTAACTTCATGATACCGCTGTCTTCAGAATAATCCGTAGTGATTAATCCTATCTTTCCACCATCTGGAGTACCTGCTAATTTGATGTGTAGAGCCTTAAGAGCTTTATTTTCAAGCGGACCAAAAAGTGAATCTACAGGATGCTTAAATCTGAATCCTTTTAATGGGAGAGGATCATTGCCGTAGAGCAACTTATAGAGTATATTGAGATTACCCCATTCTCTCTCTGATTCCAGATAGTCAATAGTATGGTTCGCTATCATATCAGCCTTACCCTGGACAACCACTGTATCAAACAGAATATTCTGTGATACTCGGCGTGACTTAGAGAGTTCAAGAATCCTATCCAAATTGTATTCAGAGGATCCACCCAAGCCAAACTGTCCAAGCAGTCCTCCAATATTGCCACTGTTAGAATCTTCTTCATTCACCATGAAGGTGAGAACGCCAGGAAACGTCGGTCTCGTCAAAAATGCACTCAACAAAAAGATTGCCATCATAATACCACAAAACAGTGCAATCCAAAATTTCTTCTTCCAGATTTCTGAGAGATAATCAGACGTCGTCAAGAGCACCTCTCTGAAAGAAAGATCATCATTCGATTGTTCACTTTGTTGGTTGCGCATGCTAATAATCTAATGGATAGTCAAAAGTATTTACTGCAATTCCGAGTCCAAAGTAGTTAGAATTCTGAAAAATTGGATCATCATATCTTCTAACTGTAGCTTGGAGCTTAACATTATGGAAGACAGCATAACTGATTACTGTAGAAAATGAAAGCAATCGTCGAGTATCACCTTGCAATAAAAATTGATCAAAATCACCTTCTCGAGTCCCATTTGGAAGCAAGATATTTGCGCCATAATTTACACCGTTCGCATTGTATCCTTTTTGTGCAAGTAGTACCCTAGCTTCTACGAACCATTTATCTTTCCAATTATAATTTGCTCTGAAGAGCCCTTCTCTAAAATTACTTCCGAGTGGATGTGCCAGAGGCTGATTGAAGTGGCTATAGTTTGCAGTACTATAATTGACATTGCCTTCAATTGACCAAAGGTGACTATATGTAAATGGCCTTACTTGATTTAACTCAAGCTGAAGATCTAATCCCTGTATTCCTATTGCATCATACAGACGCAAACCGACCTGTAGACCATACTTGTTCCCCCACCATCCAGAGCCATCAAAGAGCCTATTAAACCGAAGTTCGTCCAATACAAACTGACCATAAAGCATAATGCCTTTCGGCAAATTTATCTTACCATTCAGACCCAAAAGAACATTATCTGGACTGTCGAGTAGTTGCTCTACTGTCCGATATAATATTATGGGATTAAGATATTGAAATTCGAAGTGGTCTTCTCTGCTGAATATAACCGCTTCGAACAATCCCACTTCAAACCATGGCGCAGGCTTGTAACTGAGATAGTGGGCAGCAAAGTACTTTTTCGGTAGTAAGAAAGTCGATCCTGTCACATTGCTTGACACTGCAGCAAGCTCAGTAAAAATATTTTTGTAATGCAACTTCCACACTCTTGTATCCAGACTGATATAGAAATAATTATTTCCATAGTCATTGAGCAATAAAGAATGATATCCATGACCAATAAAATGTCCTCCATGACCAATCTCAAATGTAATATTCTTGGATATCGGCACACCTAGATAGCCTCTTGCATTAAGGAAGTCAAAACCTTCTAATGATGAAACAGCACTATTGTAATCTTTATAAAAACCCTGACCATCGATAGCAAAATTATCGGCAAATCGAGTATTCTGAAAGTCTCTAAAGTTAGCTTGAGTCTCAAGCAAATCCGTAAAGAAATAGATGCGATCATTAACATAGCCACGAATGGCATAGCCTCTTGTATTGCGAAAGATAGCATTGTCCTGAGTGGATTCTTTTCCTCCTTCAAGATGCAGGAGAGGATTTACATAGAGCTTAAATTGATCTTTTTCAACAGCTAAAAATGTAGACTGATACGGATAGAAAGTATTCCAGAATTTTGAACTCCTTTGCTTCCTTTCGATTGGGTAAAATTCGGGATTATCAGCTATGAGATAACTTGTAAGTTCTCCCGATTCTAAAGAATCAATGACACTCATATCACTTCTCCATACATTGCCAAAACCAGTATGGACATTACCAAAGCTATTAGGGTTGAGAGCCTGTAGTTTTTGAAAACCTTGTGCTTGACTAGTATACCTTTGATAATGAGGTGACTGGGCTAGAAGCGCAGATGTCAAGCAGAGAAATGAAGCTAGATAAAGAGAGAGTGCTCTGCTGAGCTTAAGATTTGAAGGCCAAAAGGTGATCTTTAATATCCTGGTCAAATTCAGCTTTTTGATTAAACAAAAAATCCACTTCCAAAGGTAAGATAAATACAGGCAATCGCTCCGCTAGTATCTTATCTCTATGAAGATGTAATCTGGTTGCATCCTTCTCAGTCGTTAAAATAATTGCATCCTTCTGATCTTCTTCCTTAAATATTCTGATAAGCCTATCAACATCAAATTCAGAAAAATAATGGTGATCTTCAAATTTGATTGTATTCAGTATAGTGCATTGATCCTCCAGATAAGATTCTAGATAGTCAGTATTTGCAATTGCTGAAAGTAAAATGACTTCTCTGCCTTTGTCCAGTTTCATTCTTTGTCTGCCATCATACATATAGTAAGGATCGTAGTACTTATAGTGTGTGAAAAACACTTTTTGATGAGGCATAACATCCAGATCTTTAAGTATTGCATCTCTTTGTTCTTCCTTTAAATTAGATGGACACTTGGTAACGATAATTGTGTCAGCCCGCTCAGCAGCTGAAGCATATTCGCGCAGTCTTCCAGCTGGTATGAGGAGATCTTTTGTATAGATCCTAGCATGGTTGGTCAACAAAATGTTATGTGAAGGAATGACTGACCTATGCTGATAAGCATCATCCAATAAGATGGTATTTATTCCTGGGTTATGCTTCAGCATTTCTGGTATTCCAGTATTTCGACTCTCTGCCACCGCCACAGTTATATCAGGATACTTCATTGCATACTGCTTGGGCTCATCTCCAGATAGGTCTGCTCCATCTTGTGGTCTTACTATTCTAAAGCCCTTGCTCTTACGCTTATAACCACGACTCATGACCCCTACTCCTAGATATGGTCTCAAAAGACGAATGAGATACTCTACATGTGGTGTCTTACCTGCTCCTCCGACTGCAAGATTGCCAATGTTAATCACAGGCAAATTAAATGTTGTTGACTTGAGAAGGTTGGCATCATATAAGAGGTTCCGAATTCCCAGTATGATCATATAGATCACTGAGAAAGGATACAATAGGATTTTGACAATGATATTATCTAGCATTTCTTAGTATTCGATATCCAATCTGACATTCTAAACACCGTTTGGCATCACAATAGTTCTGCTTTAAATGTAAGAGTGCCTGACTATGAAGAGCATCTTGAGACAAAATGTTCAAAGTATTCCATTTTCTAATTACAGCATTGTCCTCTGATGGCAAAGACCTTAAAAGGTCTAATGCAGCTTCTTTTAGTCTATTCTCTTGCCTATGGATACCATATAAAAATAAGAGAGGACTAACAAGATTAATAAGAATATTATACTGAAGTCGCTTACCTATCGACTTTGGCAGCGGCTTTGCTACAGTCCCAAATTTGTAATGTGTCGTCCAATATGAGGATTCTGGAAGTCTAACACTGAACAGAGTTGATAAAGTACGAGCATCATTGTCTTCAAGAATTTTCTGGAAAAGCCTCCCAGATGTGGCAATTATTTGAGCGAGTTGAGCAATCCGCAAAGTCGGAAAATTCAATGGTCTCAATCTCATAAACTTCCATTGACTGACTTGCATTTCTTTCAGACTATGTTTCACTTTTAGCAGACAATATGACTGTCTCAACTTATGATAATATTGAGAATCACAAGTATGAGAGTCAGTAAGAAAGCCGGCAACTCCAAACAGCAATGCTTCCATCTTGTGAAGATTATCTCTATACTTCAGTAAAATTTTAAGCTGGACACGTTCAGCCAAGAGCAAAAATGCTTCGCCATTGACATGCATGCCTAGACATTTAGCAAGAGCTAGATAACAGACCTGTTCCCAATCATATTGCCAATGTTGTACTAATGAAGCCAGCCATCCTGTTTTGGCTTGCATGCGTTCGACAATGACGCTTTCTAACCAGAATTGCCAACGATGATCAGTCGCAGCTCCTTGAGTTGACTGGCAAGGAATCCAAGTCTTAGATTGCATCAAATTCTGATGCGATTGAACAATCGATCGTGCTATATAATCTTTGAGAATCAGTGTTGGTGGTATACTACCATTCAGCGTGGTAATTTCAGCATCGTGCTCCCATACAACATGAAGAATTACAGAATTATATGCTGCATCAGTCTGATGATTATGCCTATTCCAATCACTAGAACGACGATGCATTTCTATATGTCCATGCCACTCTGTGTTTGCAATATTGATAATTCCTTCTAAAAAATCTGGTCCTGCATTTGTATTCAGATGACCTGCCTTAACTATACGAATAGGCTTCCCTTCTGTAGTAACAAACTGAGTATTACAGAATTGCTTGGTCCTCCAGACAAAATGCAAGAACGCCTCACTCGGTATGTGCTCTTCCATACTATCCGGATGTTCGTCTTACATAAGTTTTAAATGTATAGTTGTGAGCGTTTTTTTCGTCCTTAGTATGACGTTCTTCATTGACTAAGGTCCAATTTTCCATATTGATTTCTGGGAAGTAAATCTCGCCATTGTCAACTTCTAAATCTACTTCTGTAATCAATAATGTATCCCAGAGGTCTATGGTTTGTTCATATATCGTACCTCCGCCGATAATGCATAACTCTGTTTCCCCTTGTTCTTTGGCCCAAAGTATGCCTTCTGCTATTGAAGGTACTACAATACAGTTAGAAAGTATAAAGAATGGGTTACGAGTGATAATGATATTATTTCTTTTAGGAAGAGGACGACCTATAGAATCAAAACATTTTCTACCCATCAAAATTGACTTCTGGATAGTGTTCTTTTTAAAATATTTGAGGTCAGCCGGAAGGTACCAAGGGATGTCATTATCCTTGCCAATACACCTATTCTTATCCATTGCTACTATGCACGTAATCTTCATTGCTAACCTTAATTTATGAAATTCATTTGCTTCACTCTTCTCTCTGTATTTTTCATATAGGGACTAATAGCACCTTTAAGATACTTCTCTAAAATTAATCCTGTCATAGGTGCGGCAACTGTGGCTCCAAACCCTGCATTCTCAACAAAAACAGCTACTGCAATCTGAGGGTCATCAATTGGAGCAAAAGCGAAGAAAACTGAGTGATCTTCTCCAAATGGATTTTGTGCCGTTCCTGTCTTACCACACGCCACTATCCCTGGCACTTTCGCAAAACCTCCAGTTCCATATTCGATCGTGCGACGCATACCTTCTATTACGGGTTCAAAGTGTACTTTATCTATATCAACTGTATGCGTTTGATACGCTAATTGATTTGTAAGGCTTGTGCCTGGCTCTATGAGTGCTTTTAGTACATGTGGTGTTCTATAGAATCCCCTATTTGCTAGGATTGCCGCAAGATTGGCTATCTGCAAAGTTGTTAGCTCAAGCTCTCCTTGACCAATGCCAATAGACATGATATAAGTAGACTTCCATGAAGAATACCGATCATTATACAGTTTATTATAGAATGCAGGCGTCGGAATAAAACCTTTACGCTCGCCTGGGAGATCAATTCCTAAAGGTCTTCCCAATCCAAAATCATTCAAATGATCGTTAAGTATAGTTAATCCGATCTCTGGATTATTCCACCCTTCTTTTTCTACTAAATCTCTGAGCATTTGGAAAAAATAGCTGTTACAAGATGTCTGTATTGCTGCCTTCATACTTAATGGAGAAGGGTGCTCATGACATCCGTATTTGAATGTCCGATACTGATAATATCCTGGACATCTTATAAAACGTTTACTCTCCCAAACACCTTCTTGCATAGCAATGAGAGATAATATTGGCTTGAATATAGAGCCTGGTGGATATTTAGCATTTAATGACCTATCCAAAAACGGCTTATTCAGTGTATCATTCAAAAGACTCTGAAAAACTTCGCCTCTATCCGCATCAATATTAAGAGCATTGGGATCATAACTTGGAGCTGAAACCATGGCTAAGATTTCTCCTGTCTTGGGCTCAAGCGCCACAATGGAGCCCTTCTTACCTACCATCAATTCTTCAAGGTAACTTTGCAACTCCAAGTCCAATGTTGTTACTAGGTCCTGACCTGCGACTGGTGCAACATCATTCTTCCCACCCTGATACTCTGAAATTTCCCTACCTACATTGTCCTTAAGGACAAATTCTTGACCTTTCACACCTCTTAGTAAAGAGTCAAATTGCAATTCTATACCAGTCTTCCCTAAATAATCACCAAGGTCAAACCCACCATTGTCAATATCGTTTTGGTCTGCTTCTCCCATAAACCCCAATAGGTGTGATGCACTAGTATGGGGATAGGTCCGGATATTTCTAATAGTGGGTGCGAAGCCTCTAAAATCATGGAGGTGCTCCAAAAATCTTCCCATTTTCTGGGGTGAAACTTTAGATAAAAAAGTAAAAGGAACAGACTTACTATAGCGCTTATCCCTCCAGTTCTTTTGAAGCTGCTTTCTTACAAAGGTCTGATCAATCTCTAAGAGTTGGCAAAGCTTTGCTGTATCGAATTGTTCGGGCAGAGCATTATAGGTGACATCAAGATTATAGATTGGGTTATTTTGTACTAATAGTTTACCATTCCTATCATAGATAAGCCCTCGTGTTGGATAGATTTTCTTTTTTACAACTGTAGTTCTATTGGCTTGAGTCTGATAACTCTTATCTATTACCTGTAACTGTGCAGCCTTAATTATCAAGGCCGAAAAGGCTAAGACAAAGAGAATGAGGATGGACTGTTGCTTCGTGTTAAACATGGTCTACTTAGGGTTATAAATGAAGAAGACCAAAAGAACAATCAAGGTAGAAACCAAGAGACTGAATATTGTACGAAGTAGAATTTCTGAAATATAAATAAAAGAAAATGCTTCAACACAAAAAAAGAAAAAATGGTGGAGCAATAAGAGTGAAAAGACTTGTAGGAAAATATTGGCAAAACCTTCATTCCTTATTGAAGGAACCTGACCTGGCAAATAACCTTCTCTTGGCGCAAATAGAGCAATAACCGGATGTCTTACAAATGCTAAAAATACTGTAGCACTAGCATGAATACCTATGGTCCCACAAAAGATATCAATTATAATACCTACCAAGAAAGCATAGAATAAAGTATAGTAACGATTGAAGAAATACGGGAGCGAAAGAATCAAATAAGGATACAACATCAATTGGATGTAATTGAACTGACCAAAGCTCAGGTCAACCCTATTCAATACCAGTATTTGTAGACTAATAGCCACAAATGAAAAGAGTAATATGCGCGTCCAATTATTCATCGTTCAGTCCGCTGGCATTGATGGTTCTTAATTCTTCCACATTATCTTGATCTATGACATAGACATAGTCTAGTAGTGTAACATCTTGCTTCGTCTTGACAGATAAAGAAAAATTACTACTACCCTCTTCGACCTCAATGCCATCTACCACTCCTATAAAAAGTTCTTTAGGAAAGAGTGTAGAATATCCGCTAGTCAAAATGGTATCTCCTATGACTACTTCCGCATATTTTGGAATGGCTTCAAGTGTGAATGTCGTATAATCACTCCCGGTCCATTTCAAGTTACCAAAGTATCCCTTGTCTTTCACTTTTGCACTAATTTTTGACTCTGAGTTATTGATCAACAACACTTTGGAATAGTGCTTTGATGTTTTTATCACTGTCCCCACTATTCCATCAAAGCATAGCACGCCTTGATCTTCTTGTATACCTTGGTCCCAGCCCTTTGCAATTGTGAAAAAATTGTTTCTTAAGCCAAGAGTTTTCGAAGCAATTGGTGCCTGAATCAACCTATATGGAACACTATCTTTAGTTTGATATTTTTGATAGGAATTGTCTTTGGAATAGACCTTGTAGTTAACAATTTGCTCAAGAAGCTCTGCATTGACCAATGCTAAGCTGTCATTAATTTCAGAAAGCCTAAAGTAATTCCTGACATCCTGAGATTCGTTGTTGATTCTTGAGGATGCTAAATGGACTGAGTTAATCCAAATTTCACCTTGACTTTGGTTATAATTTACAATCAAATTGAAGCAAATAGCTTGCAATACAAGGAATAGTCCTAGATAGCCATACTTGATGAGAAATTGGATGAGGTTCTGCATAGCAAAACCCTAAATTAAAGACTTTGTCTATCTATCAGAAAGGAATATTCGTCAGAATTCTGCAATGCTAGTCCAGTACCTCTAACTACTGCTCTCAACGGATCATCAGCAATATGAACATCAAGTCTAGTTCGAAGACTTAATCTCTTATCCAATCCTCGCAATAATGCTCCTCCTCCAGTCAAAAATATTCCTCTTCGATAAATATCCGAAGCTAATTCTGGCGGTGTGTCTTCTAATGCCTTGAGCACTGCCTCTTCTATTTTTGAAATCGATTTGTCTAGTGACTCTGAAATTTCTTCATGGTTGGTAACCACCTGCTTCGGAATACCTGTCAGTAGATCTCTCCCATTTACTGGATAGGGCTCCGGTGGATTTTCCAACTCAGGCAATGCGGATCCGACACGTATCTTTATTTTTTCAGCAGTACGCTCTCCTATCAGAAGATTGTGCTTACGCTTCATGAAGTCGATAATATCATTGGTGAATTCGTCTCCAGCAACTCTGATTGATTGATCAGTCACAATTCCTGACAGTGCAATGACTGCGATCTCAGTAGTTCCACCTCCTATATCTACAACCATGTTGCCTTCTGGTGCTTGTACATCAAGTCCGATTCCAAGCGCTGCGGCCATTGGCTCATGAATGAGGTAAGTCTCTTTGCTGTCTACATGATCAGCTGAATCAAAGACAGCTCTTTTCTCCACCTCAGTAATTCCAGAAGGGATACAGATTACCATTTTGAGGTGAGAAAATAATTTTCGCTTTTCTTCGATGAGCTCCATCAATCCTTGAATGAGATTCTCTGCAGCTTGGAAGTCTGCTATCACACCATCTTTGAGCGGTCTGATGGTTTTGATATTCTCATGGGTCTTACCATGCATGAGCATTGCTTTTTTACCAACCGCAATAACCTGATTCGTCGTCCTATTTATAGCCACAATAGATGGCTCATCCACAACCACTTCGCCCTCTCTAATAATCAAGGTATTGGCAGTGCCAAGATCAATAGCTAACTCTTGCTTAAAAAAATTGAATAATCCCATGAATCTCTTCCTATTCTAATACTAATTACAAAAACTATTCCGTCATCTTTCTTCTCTCAGATATTGCACTAATTTCTTCCACCGACAGTCAGTATCAGACAATCATCAAAGAGTAAATATGTTCTACATATTTCGCGGATTTGTTCAGAGGAGATAGCATTAATAACTTCAACCTGCTTATAAAATTCTCTTTGATCACTATTATTTTGCAAAAATTTTCGATACATACCTGCTGCAGTGAATACACCATCGGTTCCCATAAGGATTTGACCCTTCAGATATTGCTTTAGTCTAGCTAATTCTTCGTCAGAAACTAACTCATCTCTCAACCTATTCATCTCATGCTGGATCTCTTCAAGACAGAGCGCATAAGTTTCTTTATTCACCTCCGCCCCAATACTAAAATACCCGCCATGTTCCATACAGTCTACTGAAGAATCTATATGGTAACAATAGCCTTTGTCTTCTCTGATATTTGTCATCAATCTTGATCCAAAGTATCCTCCAATTAGCACGTTGACAAATCTCACCTTACTATAATCTGGATGGTCTCTTCCAAAAAGCAATTTGCCGAGTCTGATTGACACTTGATTTGGCTGTTTTCCAGGGAGTTGTATTTGATTTTCTGTGTTTACACTTTGCGTAAATTCAACATCCAAACGCTGTTGTGTCTCCACCGAATACTTGCCAAGTTCTGAACAAATGAGATCTAGATGGGAATCTTCAACATCACCAGAAAGAATAACATGACAACCTTGAGTAACAACACTTGCACGTAGAAATTCGTACATATCACTTACTGTCAAAGCAGGATAATCTTCTGGCAAGGTATTATAACCATAGCGATGGGTCTCTCCAAAAAGCTGAGCTGTAAACTCCCTATAGGCAACTACGTTATTCTTCTCTAACTCATTGCCAAGTCTTTGATGAAAAATTTGTTGTCTTTTGGTAAACTCTTCTTGAGAGATTTGGACTTCAAAAAGAGACTTCGCAAATACTGGAATCAAGGCTTGAATATCCTTAGTCAGAAAAGACAGTGATGATCGCATCGACTCCATTCCAGAGCGATGACCTATACTTGTTCCATAATAGTCAAAGTGCTCTGCAAGTTGGTAAGAGTTCATTCCTTGGTAGCCATCTGCTAAACACTTGACTGCACTTCTAGATTGACCTTTCTTCGATTCTGTGACCCTCCCAGCTTGCCAAAGAAGATCAAGACGGATGATGCCTGACTGAGCTCCTTTCAAGATATGTACTTCCATGCCATTTGACAGACTTCGACGCTGCACTTCTGGGAACTGAAGATCATAGTCTGTAACAATTGCTGGTTTAAGGCTGTGTATACTCATCGAGTCAAATTAGTCGCCAAAAATACTGCAAGCAATTCAATGTTTTTCTCCCTACTTCATCTATTTTAGAGGTTCAATTCAAAACAGGTTTTCATGAAATTTGATATTTCGTCTTCAGAGTTGTTATCGGGCTTGGTCATTTGTAGTGGTTCCTTAAGTTCTAATCCTGTTTTACCAATTTTGGAAGATTATCTTTTTACGCTAGAAGATAATGTATTGACCATTGCTGCGACGAATTTAGAGACTACCATCATCACAAAGGTAGATGTGATGGCTGATGGGAATATGACTGTTTGTGTCCCGGCAAAGATTCTCTTGGATACTTTAAAAGCATTGCCTAATCAGCCTATTTCATTCAATATCGATGAAGAGAACCTAGATATTAAGATTACTTCATCTTACGGGGAGTATAAATTAACTGGTAATGATCCCGCTGATTTTCCAGAAATACCTACCGAAGACGAGGTTTCAACATTTACTTCAAAAAGTAGCGCTATCGTTCAAGCAATTAACAATACAAGTTTTGCTGTGAGTAATGATGAATTGAGATTAGCGATGACTGGTGTGCTCATGCAGTTAGATTATAATAAAATCATCTTCGTGGCTACCGATGCACAAAAGCTTGTTAAGCACTCTGTCGCAGGTATAAATTCTGAATTTTCTGATGCATTTATAGTACCCAAAAAATCTATACTTCAAGTAAAGAATGTGATGTCTTCTGATGATGATGTCACTATCTCATATAATAATAAGAATGTCTTCTTTACATTCGGAGAGACGAAGGTTATAGCAAGGCTTATAGATGCAAAGTATCCAGACTATAATGCTGTTATACCTGCAAGTAGTCCAAACGTCTTGACCATCTCAAGAAGTGATTTTCAGAATAGTCTTAGACGTATTGCCATTTACGCAAATAAAACGACTAATCAAGTTGTATTAAATATCGCTGAAAGTAGCCTGACTATTTCAGCTCAGGATTTAGATTTTGCCAATGAAGCTACTGAACAGCTAAGTTGTAAGTATAATGGCGAACCAATCACAATTAGCTTCAGTGCTAAGTTCCTCATCGAAATGCTAGGCATTCTCCAATCAGATGAAGTGGAGCTTCAGCTAGATGGACCAAGTCGCGCGGGTATTCTTGTGCCAAGTGAACAAGAAGAAGGTCAAGACCTACTTATGTTAGTTATGCCAGTAATGGTTGCTTACTAATATCACACAACCTAACTATGAAAAAGACAGGTCTTTTTTTCGGTTCATTTAATCCTGTCCATGTTGGTCATCTTGTGATTGCTAATTATTTGCTCAACGAATCTGATCTTGAAGAGCTTTGGATGGTGGTAACACCACACAATCCACACAAAAAAAAATCATCTCTAGCTAACGACTATGACAGATATCACATGCTTCAACAAGCAATAGGTGATAATCCTCGTCTCAAGGCAAGTGATATCGAATTCAATCTACCGCAACCCTCTTATACCATTGACACTCTCACATTCCTTGCGGAAAAATTTGACAATAGGGAGTTTAATCTCATTATGGGTGGTGATAACCTTGCATCCTTGCATAAGTGGAAAAACTACGAAACTATACTCAAATATCACCATATCTATGTTTTTAGCAGGCCTGGATATGAGTTAGGTGAATTAGCAAATCATAGCTCTGTCACAGTACTAGAAGACACGCCACTACTCCATATTTCTGCAAGCTATATTCGAGCTCAGATCAAAGCTGGAAAAAGCGTGAGATACCTTGTACCAGACAAAGTCTACGAAACCATCAAAGACAGTAGGCTCTATTTGTAATTAAATAGTAGAGATTGCCGTTAATTCCAAGTAGTTCAGTCAATCCAAACCTGCAATATGATGAGACCATTCTTGATACTTTGCTTTGCCCTTGGGCTCACTGGTATTTCCGCTCAGTCAGCGCTTTCTATTGGTGAATGGGAAGTTCACCTACCTTTCAAGGCTGGACAACACGTCACACAAAGCAACGAAAGCATCTACTATGCATCCCAATTTGCTTTAATGAAAATCGACAAGTCTACTTTTGAACGGACTTACATCACGAAAAAAGAAGGATTGAGCGATGTCAAAATTAATGCCTTAGCTTATGACGAAAACACTGATCAACTCTTACTCGTTTATGAGAATACTAAGATTGATGTAATCGCAGGTGATCAAGTCTATTTAGTCAATGATATCTTCGAAAAATCCATATTAGGTGATAAATCAATCTACGATATTTTCATCAGTGATGAAGGTCTTGCATATTTATCCACAGGATTTGGGGTAGTACAATTTGACATGGAGAGTCGACTTTTTGGATTTTTCGCAGAAACAGACTTCAAGGCAAATGCTTTCATAGAACATGAGGGCTTCTGGTATGCTGCTACAGAAGATGGGTTGTACAGCTTTGATAAAAATAGTACTGCTAATCCAGCAAATTTTGCAGCTTGGACATTACTAACAGATATGCATGGTCTCGAAGCTCTCTATGAAGCTAAGGATCTCTATATAAGTCAAGAAGGTGCTTTGTACTTAGCGACAGATAGCGGCATTTACCGTAAGGTAGATGAGACTAATTTCGAATCAGTGCTTGATCTTCCTGGCAGTCCAGAACCTCAATTCATCTTCGAGTATGAAGGAAACTTACATTGCGCCGCAAAAGTTGGAGAAGAGTCAGAGCTTTTCGAAATTACTCCTTCTGGGTTAATACAACTTGACATTTCTTGTACTGATAGAACAAACGGAGCAGTACTTGACCAGAATGGTATCCTGTGGATTGCCGATGAATATGAGAACATCAGGTATCTTCAAAATGGAGAATGCAAAAGATTGTATTCTATCGGACCACGTTCATCAGAGATGAGCGAATTACTCTTTTTTGATGATACGCTCTATGTGGCTTCAGGAGGGGTAGCAGATAATTTTACCTATACCTACGAACGTGCCGGCTTATATCAATTTGCCGACCGTAAATGGACTAACTATCATGAATTTAATACTCCAATCATCGCTGATAGCTCGTTGATCAATATCTACGCTCTAGCGAAGAATACACGTACGGATAACCTGATGGTTGGAACTTACTGGAATGGCATATTAGATTTTGACTTAAATACTAGGACTGGACCAGTCTATAATCAATACACTGGTACTTCCCTACAGGGAGCTGTTGGAGATGACAAACGGACGAGAGTGGCAGGGATGAAGTATGATCGAGAAGGTAATTTATGGATTAGCAATTTTGGAAGCAGCAGACCACTCAGTGTATTTACGGTTGATGGAGTATGGCATAGCTTCCCTACTGGCAACACCACATTTTTGACAGACATTGTCATAGATAACTTTGGCTATAAGTGGATTGTAGTCGGTGGAACAAATGGCGGAGTCCTTGTCTATGATGATGCAGGTACTATTGCTAATCCATTAGACGATAATACTTACTTCTTCAATTCGAGCAGATCCGAGTTAGAAACGAATATTATTCATTCGATTGCCATTGATAATGATGGTGATGTATGGGTCGGTAGTGATATGGGACCAGTTATTTTCCAATGTGGTCCGAGTCTGTTTGAAGGAGAATGTCAAGGCTCTACTAAGAAGGTATTGCAAGATAGTATTCCTGCTATTCTTCTACAGACTGAGTCTATCCGAGCTCTACATATAGATGGAGCAAATCGCAAGTGGTTTGGTACGACAAATGGTATCTATGTCCAGACTGCCAATGCCGAGACTCAAGTACACCATTATACCACTGCCAATAGTCCACTACTAGATAATACGATAATTGATTTCGCTTATGATGAAGATAATGGCATCATGTACATTGCTACAAACAGTGGACTTAATGCCTTAAGAACAGAGGCTACAGGTGCAAACTTTAGCCATTCGGGGACAGCGACCGTTTTTCCTAATCCTGTACGTCCAGAATATGAAGGACCAATTGCCATTTCCGGCTTAGGAGAGAATGTCAACTTCAAAATTACTGATGTTAATGGTCTACTGGTGTATGAAGGGACTTCTCTGGGTGGTCAAGCTATCTGGGACGGATTCGATTATACTGGTAGAAAAGCGAGTACAGGAGTTTATTTAGTTTTCAGTTCAACTACGGATACATTTCGTGATCCAGATACATTTGTGACTAAGTTCCTCATCGTTAAGTAAATCCTCAGTTCATGCAGAAGTATGGATATAGTATCGGACTCCTAATTTTCTTCTTGCTTGTTATTTGCAGACAAGCTGGAATACTGCAATTTCATTGTGCAAAATTCAAGTACCCCGATATTATGACTGTACTCTATGATAGAGAATGGCATGGTAGCCCTTATAATATCAGAGAGGTCAGCACCTACCGATGGTTTGAAGAGGGCATGTTTCAAGTCTCTCATGACCCACAAGAAGTAATGGAATCAATTGTGCATGAGTTTGCTCAAATGCGGCTTGATATCAGTCTTGATGGATTTGAGCGAATTATTGACCACGACGCCCATATCGAAGTCTGTATTGAAGAACTCTATTATAACCTTGAACTGGTGGAAGATGGTTGGTTGACTGACACTTACTATGCTGAGATAGATGCTGATGTTCAGATATTTAATGGGTACAGAAGTCCTGCTGTATATGATTATGCAATCAAATTTACCGCACCAATAGAAGTCTCGGGATTAACTTCAGAAGCATACATAAAACAGAGTGTTCATGAGTTCTCTCTGTATAGGATGTTGCACCTATTGAGAGATTATTTCTCTCTTTCTTAAGATTTGACTCTTCCCGGATTATTTGAAATAAATGCTTTCCACGATTTACCCTGACTAAGGCCAACAATGGGATTTGTCATTTCTTGATGCTTACAAACTGCTGCTGCTAAGGCATCTGTGCTATCAAGATACTTACTCTCTATTGTCACTTTAAGCATCTTCTTGAGCATATGTGAGACTTGTTCTTTTGAAGCATTACCATTGCCAGTAATGGCTTTCTTAATCTTCTTGGGGCTAAATTCTGTAATATTGACACCCATGGTCATAGCTGCTGCCATGGCGACACCTTGAGCTCTTCCAAGCTTGAGCATTGATTGGACATTCTTACCAAAGAATGGAGACTCTACTGACATCTCTTGTGGTAAGTAGGTCTCTATAATTTCTTGTAATTGGAGAAATATCTCTTTGAGCTTCTCTTGATGCGTTTCAAAACTTTTGAGATGCAAGACTCCCATGTCCAGTACCTTGAGGGACTTACCATCAACTTCGAGGACCGCATATCCCAAGATATTTGTCCCTGGATCTACACCTAATATTTTTGTTTTAGTATAAATATTATAATTAATTACAATGTGTAAATATAAGTAATTTAGCTAATTATATCTCGATCTTGTACGAGTTCTATAAGGCAACCAGAGGCACTCTTTGGATGTACAAAGCAAATCAGCTTATTATCTGCTCCATCTAGTGGTTCTTGAGAGAGCAACGTAAATCCTGCATTCTGTAAACGTAGCATTTCAGCCTTAATATCAGTTACTGCAAAAGCAATGTGGTGGAGACCTTCACCCTTTTTGGAGATATACTTGTTAATGACATTATTAACATCTCTAGAATCCTCACTAGCTACCAATTCTATCTTATTGGGACCGCTGCGCAAAAAAGAAGTGACAACACCTTGGCTTTCAACAGTTTCTCTTTTATAGACCGTGGTGTTGAGAAGTGCTTCATAAATGGCTTCACTTGCTTTCAAATCTTTGACTGCTATACCTATATGTTCTACTTTTTGTTGCATATACTGATGATCAAATATGATGATTTATTAAGGTTACGAAGTTAACTTAATTTCAAAGCAGTTAAACAATACTTAAATTGGGGCTATGTTTGTAAGGTCAAATACTTGCTTGCCAACTAGAACGTAATTCTTGCATGACCCGTAAAGCTATTTGGATTGTAATTGGACTCATGATCACAGCCATGATCGGCTTAGTGGTGCTACAAATGGTATGGATAAGATGGCAGTTTCAGTTAGACAATCAGAAGTTCAATGATAAAGTCTTCGAAGCGCTCGGCGAAGTCAAGTCCAAACTTGAGTCGGATGCCGAAAACGTTACTCTAGAAATCTTCAAAAAGAAGAATTCGAATTTTTTCTCTAAAGACGGAGGGGAAGTGATTAGTAAGTACCTCACAAAACCATCTGAAGGATGGTCGGCAGGTCTGAGGAACTATGAGCTCTCAAGCATGCCATATATCTTGAAGCCTGAGACTAAGCTTGAAAATCTTGACCTTGAAGTTGTTGATAACTACCTGAAACAATCCTTGGACAATAGAGGTCTGATACTAAATTACGATTACGGAATCTATTCTGAAGAAGCTGGTGACTTTACCAGTGTGAATGGTAATTATGTTGCAATGGTAGTTGGTAGTGCCAGTGATATTGAGTCCGATCAGAATCAGATACTGAGCAATACGCTCTACAGTATTGAGCTCTTTGATGATCTCAAATCAAAAGTCGGCTCTTTAAAGATTAACTTTCCAGCGAAGCGCTCCTTCATTTTTTCGAGTCTTCTCTTGCCATTATTAAGTAGTCTTCTCTTTACTGCCATCATTGGATTTTGTTTTGTCTATACTATGTATGTAGTCTTCCGACAAAAGCAGGTATCCGAAATGAAGACTGACTTCATTAATAATATGACTCATGAGTTCAAAACGCCGATTGCTACTATTTCACTGGCAAGTGATTCTATAACCAGTCCGTCAATCATCTCTAATGAAGAGAAAATCAAACGATTCGCAGGGATCATCAAACAAGAAAATCGTAGGATGCTCAATCAGGTTGAGAAGGTCCTACAAATGGCGAGAATAGACAAAAAAGAGTTTGAGCTCAATCTCACAGAAATAAGTATACACCATATAATACAGGTTGCAGTAGAAAATGCAAAGCTTAAAGTTGAGTTAAAAAATGGAAGCATAGAAACCAACTTAGGGGCAAAAATTGATGTAATTATTGCAGATCAGAATCATATTGCGAATATGATAAACAACCTTCTTGACAATGCAGAGAAATATTCTCCAGAAGAGCCTCAGATTATTGTCACAACCCGCAATGTCAAAAGTGGCATAGAAATATCGGTTGAAGACAATGGTATCGGGATGTCTAAGGATTCTCAGAAGCATGTTTTTGACAAGTTTTACAGGGTCCACACAGGCAACAGGCACGATGTCAAAGGATTCGGTTTAGGACTGAGTTATGTCAAAGCATTAACTGATGCACATCATGGAGATGTATTTGTCAAAAGTGAGTTGGGCAAAGGAAGTGAATTTATCTTGAGATTACCTTTCACACAAAGTGACCAACAGTAGATTTTAACGTTTTAAGAGTACAATGCAATTTGAAACAAATATGGATAATCAAAAAATTCTTTTAGTTGAAGATGATCAGAACTTCGGAGATGTTCTGAAATCTTATCTAGAAATGAATGACTTCAATATTACTCTAGCCACTGATGGTGAAGAAGGATATACTAACTTTCAAAAAGATAAATTTGACCTTTGCATCTTTGATGTGATGATGCCGAAGAAAGATGGATTTACACTTGCTAAAGAGATCCGTGAAATAGATACAGAGGTACCTATTATCTTTCTCACAGCAAAGACTTTAAAAGAAGATGTAGTCGAAGGGTTTAAGATTGGTGCTGATGATTATATCACAAAACCATTCAATTCTGAAGAATTACTGCTCAGAGTACAAGCTATTCTCAAAAGATCTGGAAGTAAGGTAGATCCGAATGAAGATATTAAGGAATTCGAGTTTGGTAAATTCCACTTCAATTACCCATTAAGAGAACTGAGCTATAATGGTGGTGATAAGTCAATGGATAAGCTTTCTCCAAAAGAAGCACACTTACTTAGACTTTTTGCCATTTATAAAAATGATGTACTACCACGTAGTATTGCATTGACTAAGATATGGGGCGAGGATAACTATTTCACCGCTAGGAGTATGGATGTCTTTGTTACAAAATTGAGAAAGTATCTAAGCAAAGACGAAGATTTAGAGATAGTCAATATTCATGGAAATGGATTTAGACTTATCGATAGAAGTGACGCTGGATATAACGCCTAATCAACAAGCAGTCAGCTTATTGATGATCAGAGACGTTATCTAATCAATTAACTGAATCACAAATAGAAGATTATGAAACAACTTATTTTAAGCATAGTACTTTCAAGCATGGCCTATTGCATGATAGGACAGGTTACGCAACAAACGCAAACTATGGCTTTAGGTTCCCAGACAGCCTTTACCCAAGAGCATAAAGATGCTTCTGAAAAACATGTTGAAGCTGCTTGGAAAGATGTAATGAAAAAATACGGCAAACCTAAATTCAACAGAAAATCAAAGAATTGGGAATCGCTCGAAGCAACTATCCCAACTGTGTCTAACAAGCCACTCGATGTATATCTTACTATTACAGAAGGGAAAGGCATGACAAGCACAGCTGTCTTTGTTGATAATGGGATGCAGTTTATCTCAGCTGATAATAATGCTGAAGCAAGCGACGCTTTGGAGTTATTCCTCAACGAATTTGCTGATGCAACATATAGACTTGTTGTCGAAGATGAACTCAAGGCTGAAGAGAAGAATCTCGACCAGCTTGAGAAAGAACAAAGCAAACTTGAAAAAGAGAATGAGAAGCTCCACGAGGACATTGCAGAGTACGAAAGAAAGATTGCTGAAGCAGAAAATGCTATCGTGACAAATATCAAAAATCAAGATGATCAAAAGTTTGCCATCGAAGAGCAAAAATCACTAATTGAGAAAGTCAAAGAAAAACTCAACAGCATAGGAAAAAAGTAAACTTTTCCAAACGCTAACATCATTCAAAAAGATATTAACAGGCTGTACTCATTGTAGTGCAGCCTGTTCTTTTTAATAGGAGTAAGTAAATCAGTGGTCTTTGGAACTTATCTAAGTTATCCACAAGTTTTCAATATGATGATGTTGAAGACTTCCATCTTCATATAGTGATATTCTCTATATTTTTGTGGAGCTTCGAACTAACTTGAGAAGATTCTAACTACATGGCAAAATCCCCCAACTACTCACCAACATTTACGGATGTCGATCCGATGCTGTATGGTAAGATTATGCCACAAGCCCTCGAACTTGAAGAAGCAGTGTTGGGTGCAATCATGTTGGATAGAGAAGCTATGTCTGCAGTCACGGAATTTCTCAAGCCTGAAACATTCTACCTCAAGGCACATCAAGAAATCTATGAAATTATGGAGTCACTCTATAATTTTCAGAAACCTATTGATATTCTCACTGTCAGAGAAGCACTGAATAAAGCCGACAAAATCGAAGTTGTAGGAGGCATATCCTATCTCGTCCAGCTTACAGAAAAAGTAGCTTCTGCTGCCAATATAGAATATCATGCTAGGATCCTAACCCAGAAGTATATTCAACGAGAACTCATCAGAGTATCAACAGATACAATAAAGGATTCATTCGAAGATACAAAAGACGTCCTCGAACTACTCGATGAAGCGGAGAGCAAACTGTTCGACATCACAGATAAGAACCTCAATACTGGATTTCAGAAAGTAGCATCACTAGCGCCAGAAGTACTCGATGAGATAGATGAAATATCAAAGCGAGAAGATGGCCTTACAGGGGTGACAACAGGGTTTGATGGATTGGATAAGCTCACGAATGGATGGCAACCTTCTGATCTTATTATCATTGCAGCAAGACCAGGTATGGGTAAGACAGCATTTACCTTATCAATAGGTAAGAATGCTGCAGAAGATGGGAAAGGTGTCGCTATCTTCTCACTGGAGATGGGAGCAAAACAATTGACTCAGCGTCTCATTAGTATGGAAGCTGAGCTGAATTCCTCCAAGCTCAGAAGTGGTAAACTTGAAGATGCCGATTGGCCAAGACTACATAAGGCTGTCGAGAAACTGTCAACATTGCCAATATTCATCGATGATACACCTGCCATTAATATCTTCGAACTGAGAGCAAAAGTCAGACGTCTCAAGCAAAATCATAATATTGAGATGGTAATCATCGATTACCTTCAGCTGATGTCAGCAGGCCCTAATTCTAGGAGAGGAAATAGAGAGCAAGAGATTAGTACAATATCAAGAGCACTCAAAGGACTGGCCAAAGAAATGAATGTACCAGTGATTGCACTCTCACAGTTATCAAGGGCTGTAGAAAGTAGAACAGGAGAAAAACGACCACAGTTATCAGATCTGAGGGAATCAGGAGCCATTGAGCAAGATGCTGATATTGTAACATTTATCTATCGTCCAGGCTATTATGGATTTACTGATGATGATCCAGCTGGTAACCTTGCAGAAATCATAATTTCTAAGCACAGAAATGGTGCTCTTGATACCGTCAAGCTGAGTTTCCTTCAAGATTACGTCAAGTTTGTCGAATACCAAGGTGGTTTCCAATCCTTTGGAGATATTATCACTGATCCATTTGCCAATGAAAATGATGCCAGACAATTCATGAAAAAACCATCTCGAATGAATGATGATGAGATGGACTTTGAGTTTTGATTATGAAACCAAAGACTTACAAACTCAATAAATTTATTGCGCATAGTGGGCTCTGCTCAAGAAGAAAAGCAGCAGAGTATGTCAAAAATGGTGATATAACCGTCAATGGCCAAGTAGTCACCAACCCTGCAACAGAAGTTACAAAAGCAGATAAAGTAGCCTATAAAGGCAAAATACTCAAGGTAGTAGAGGAATATACTTACCTGCTCATGAACAAACCAAAGAACGTACTCACTACACTCCAAGATGACCGTGGGAGAAAAACTGTCTGGGATATGGTCAAAGACAAAGTGAATGATCGCATCTATCCTGTAGGGAGGCTCGATAGAATGACAACTGGACTCCTCTTGCTAACGAATGATGGCGACTTAGCGCGAAATTTATCACATCCTAGCTCAGAGGTCATCAAATCATACATCATCACACTTACCGACAAAGTCAAACCAGAACACCTCCATCAAATTACTGATGGTATTACACTTGAAGATGGGCCAGTTAGTGTGGATAGAGTTTCATTCATTCCAGATAGATCAAGAGATCAGGTGAGTATAGATATTCATATTGGCCGCAATCGCATAGTCAGACGAATCTTCGAACACTTTGGCTATACCGTAGCTCGACTAGATAGAATCTACTATGCTGGATTAACAAAGAAAGGATTACCAAGAGGACACTCAAGATTCTTGACAAAGAAAGAAGTCCTCATGCTCAAACACTTCACATAGGCCTACCCTTCCAAAGTAGGACCAATAAGATAAGACTCATCACAGACAAGATCACAAGCATAACCTTCCATTGCAAATCGCCTCCTTGTAAATGTGCATAACATCTGTAGAGTAAATAAGGGGTGATCAAGACATTGACACCAAAACAGAAGTAATAGGGATTCTTATTCTGAAATTGAATGGCTGTGTTCAACACTAGAAAGAGCACTCCACAAAGTATATAAATGATAATCTCTACAGCAGGATCATTCAAATCACTGAACATCCACATACCTGTACCAATCAGACTGAAGCCCAGAATCATAGCAAGAGTGTGCTTTTCTATCATGATCCAAAAGTAAGGCAAAATCACCTATTCTAAAGATTTAACAAAAAATCATATTAAATATTTTTGTAATATATAAATACTTGTTTATCTTTGTTCTTATTCTGCTTTTCAGCCAAGTCCCAAACTAGCTGGCAAAGCAATTGTACATTCTAAAACCGATTTACTATGAAAAGTCTAATTCATGGCTTTCTAGTCCTGTCGCTGTGTGCGACACACTCATTACTCTTCGCAAATTCTGTCGATTGTGGGCCTGACATCGATGTGATGAATACTACAGGATCATGCGATGCTTTCGTGACTATTACTAATCCAGTTTCAACGGACGCCGCTTGTGTAATTACTAGTGTAGTCAATGATTATAATGGACTGAATAATGCTTCTGACACCTATCCAGTAGGTACTACAGAAGTCATTTTTACGATTAACTTCTCTAATGGTTCGACTGCACAATGCTCCATTGATGTTACTGTCCAGGATAATGAGTCTCCAAGCCTCAACTGTCCCGTAGTGAGTGATGTTTGTGACCTTTCTGCCAATCCTGTCTATGCTACCCTAGCTGAATATCTAGCTGCTGGTGGTGTAGCAACGGATAATTGTGGATTAGTCCCAGCTTCTTTTATGCTCGAAAGCGAAACGATCGACCCTCCTGGAACATGTGATAGGACAGTCACTAGAGTGTACTCTATACTAGATACAGATGGCAACCTTTCGACTTGTAATCAAGATTTTGTCTTCACGGATGATGCTACACCTCCTGTCGTAACTTGCCCGGCTAATTTGACTCTATCTGCTGATGACAATTGTCTTGCTACGGCAAGCATACCACCAGTAGTTGCTGATGATTGTGCAATAGATGATATCAATTACTCTATTACTGGTGTTTTCCTGAATTCTGGTATCAATGATGCGAGTTCCGTAGAGTTCGAATTAGGATTATCGACGATAACATACACAGCCACAGATGATTGTGGTAATGTAGGAAGTTGCTCATTTACAATACTCGTAGAAGATAATACTGCACCAGTCTTCGATACTGATCCAATGGATATACCAGACATAGCATGTACTGACCCAATGCCTGCACAAGAGGCTTTAACGGCTACTGATAATTGCGAAGCTGCTCTCATAATAACACAAGACCAACTCATGAGTGGTAACTCTTGTACTGGTCAGACGATTACCTATACTTGGTCTGTAAGTGATGGCTCAAATGTGAGTAACACTTCGACTTCGTTTATGATCTTACCTGATATGGAAGCTCCTGTATTAGATGCTGCACCATCAACTCCTACAGATATTGCATGTGATGCTGATTTTCCAGCTCCTGATGTGCTGACAGCAAGTGATGGCTGTAGTACTGCTACCGTACAGGTAGACACACTTCCTTTTGTAGAAGATTTCTGCGCTGGATTCGACGTAGTCTATAGATATACACCGATTGACGCATGTGGTAACATGGGAGTACCTGCAGATGTGACTTTCTCAGTACTTCCCGATATGACACCACCTGTTGTAGATCCGCTCTTGGCCCTAGAATTTGATAATGATACCGGCGAATGCTTTGCTGAATTGAGTGGTGTCTTACCATTCCCTACTGCAACAGATGATTGCAGTGGTGTAGCTACTGCCACTTTCGTGAGAATGGATACAGGCGACGCAGATACAGAATTTCCAGTGGGTACTACTACTCTAACATGGACAGTGACAGATGCTTGTGGATTTTCAACTATGGTCAATCAAGACATCACTGTAGTAGATGCCGAAGGACCAAGTCTGAGTTGTAATGGTGCACCACTCGTAGTGGCACTTGATGGAAATGGCGAAGGCAAAATCACCGAAGATCAAATCATTCTTTCTTCATCAGATAATTGTGGGATGATCGTAAGTGAGCAGATCCAAAGAATGGAAGATAATTGCGGTAATCCTGACGACCTACTACTAGGAGATTGTGTCGCTGTCTGTTGTGATGACGTAGGAACCATTATGATCCAAGGTGTCGTTATGGATGATTCTGGAATGACCACTTCATGCATGGTACCTGTAGTAATACAAGATAATCTAGGACCTGTAGTTACATGTCCATCAAATATTGCTATCTCGTGTAATTTTGACTTTTCTACTGATGACTTGACTGTGTTCGGAAGCATCGAGACCGATGGCTCTACTCCGGATGATATAGTTGTAATGGATGAGCTCTATGACCCTACATTCGTGGCAGGTACAAATGGTACTGCGACTGATAATTGTGGAGTAGCAACCATAACTGAAGCATTTGTAGACAATAGAGATAATTGTGGTGAAGGTAATATCCTGAGAACATTTACTGTGACTGATGTCAATGGTAATACATCTCAGTGTACTCAGACAATTAATGTAACGAATACTGACCCATTTGACGGAAGTGAAATCACCTGGCCTGATCCTACTGTTGAGCTCAATGATTGTACAAATTTTGATCTTGACCCAAGTAATACAGGATCGCCTCAGGTAACACCTGTCAATTGTGTTAATCTCATGCAGACATATGAAGATACTGTCTATGATACACCAAATTCAGGATGTATTACTGTCGAAAGAGATTGGACAATTATAGATTGGTGTCAGTATGATCCGAATGATCCAATGTCAGGTGGAAGATATGAGTTCTCTCAAGTCATCCAAGTAATAGATGATGTTGACCCCGTTTTTGCAGACAGCCCTTCTGAGGTAGATGTTTGTTTCAACAATGGCTCATGTACAGAAGGCAATGCCAACCAGTCAGTGAGTGTGTCAGACAACTGTACTGCTCAAGATGATCTCCTTGTCACTTACAGTGTAGATTATAATGCAGATGGATCTATTGATGTGATTGGAGTAGGAACAACTTTCAATGACCCTATCCCTGCTGGAAGACACACAATTACTTGGATTGCTGATGACAGATGTGGTAATGAGGGGATGCTCACCTATGCTCTCAATGTCATAGACTGCAAACCGCCTACCCCAGTTTGTCTAAATGGACTCTCTATCAATATTAATCAAATGCCAGGCATGGAGCCAATGGTAACTATATGGGCATCTGACTTTGATGCGAGTTCGTATGATAATTGCACTCCTCAGTCTGAGTTAATCTATTCATTTTCGAGTGATGTCACCGATACCAATATCACATTTATGTGTGATGATCTCGGTATCCAATCAATACAAATGTGGGTCACAGACGGATGGGGTAATCAGGCTTTCTGCGAGACATTCATAGATGTACAAGACAACTTTGATGTATGCCCAGAGACTACTATGCTCAGATTAGGTGGAGAAATTACGAGAGAAGATGGCATCTCTCTGCAAGAAGCCGAAATAACATTGAGCTATGACTCAGCATCTCATACTTCGATGACTGATGAAGCAGGTCATTACCTCTTCGAATCCTTACCGATGTATGCTAATTATGAAGTTATGCCTAAATATGAGAGTGATTACGGTCTTGGTGTTTCTACATTAGATATTATTTTGATTCAGCGACACCTCTTGACACTAGAGTCTCTGTCGACTCCATATCAGTTAATAGCTGCCGATGTCAATAACTCTGAGAGTATTACTGCAGCTGACCTCGTCGATATTAGGAAGCTTATTCTAGAGATAACCGATAGCTTCGAACAGAGTGATTCTTGGAAATTCGTTGACAAGAAAACTGTATTCAGCGATGCTAATCACCCTTGGCCATATGCTGAAGGTATGTACATGTATGACTTAGATCACAGTGTGATGAACTCTGATTTCATAGCAATGAAAAGTGGTGATGTCAATAATTCTGCAAGCTTAAATGCTACAACCGAAAATGTAGACTCAAGAACTAGCCCTTTACAATTGAGCAAACGACTATCTGCTAATAATCATTTAGAATTTGTACTAAATACTGATGTTGACTTACTTGGTTTCCAGATTCAACTCAGAGCTATGGATGATGCAGCAACTTTACCAAGTCTATCTTCTGCATTATTGGGCATCATGCCAGAGCATTATCACCTTGATAAAGAGAATGCTACGGTCTCTATTAGCTGGAATACAGCACAAGCCTTGTCTTTAGAGAGTGGTGATGTATTGTTCAGCTTTGATAGTGACACAGATTGGGAATTGACGACAGAAGCATTTGACCATGAGTCTTATGCTGATGACCTTACGGTAAATGCAATCACTCTTGATCAAATAACAACCATAGGTGAAGTGACAAGTGATGACCTTTTTGTAAAGTCAGTACCTAACCCATTCACTCATGAGACTCAACTTTACTTTGACCTGCAGTCAGCTGGTGAGGTAACAATACTAGTCCATAATGAAATTGGCGAACTTGTCTATGGTACGAGAGTTCTAATGGATAAGGGCTCACAGACATTTACCTTGAGTGCAGATGACCTCGAACACACGGATGGTCTCTATTTCTGTACTCTGATTACTGAACATCAACGAACGACCGAGAAATTGTTCTTGGTCCGATAAGAATACTTTTTTTAGTTTTCCACTTGTAGTAAATGCCGAGGTAGAGTAAATCTGCCTCGGTTTTTTTATAATTAACTGCTGGCGTATACTCTAGAAGTCTTTTTATTCTTATTTTACAAAGATGATTACTCCTCAACCAACATTTACCGTCAAGGTAAGCATAGCTATCCATAGAGATGAAAAGCGGTACATTCTCGCCTATCCCAATAATTATGAAATTAATAAACGTGTTAGACGCGTTCCTGGCAGACGTTTTAGTGGTACGCGGAAGCAATGGCATCTCCCATATACCAAGGAAGCATTAGATGCACTCAGGTCGCAAGGCATTACGGTTATACCTGATAATAAGAAGCCAGTAAGCCCTCATCAATCTAATACCTCCCCTAGCACCAGAGCGAGTATTACTCAGATAGAAAATGATACTCCACCGAGAAAATATGAGGTAACTCTTTCTGAAACTGACATGGCTCACATCACGCACTTTCAAGAATATCTTAAGCGAAGACGCTATGCTGAGAGCACAATCGATGCTTACATCAAGGTTATCAAGTTATTTTATGTGTGGAAGAAACGGCATGGAATCACAGCTATTGATAGATCCATTATTGAGCGCTTTAATACAGATTATTTCATTAGTGGCAAGTACAGCAGAAGCTATCAGAATATCTTCATTAATGCCATCAAGCTCATGCACGAAAAAGGCGATCTACCAAACGTCGATGTGTACGAAATCGAGAGGCCGAAGCGCACCTCCTATCTTCCTGACGTCTTGTCTGAAGAAGAAGCACGTCAACTTATTAGAAGCTATCGCAATCTCAAGCATCAGACTATCATCATGATGTATTATGCTTGTGGGATGCGAAAGTCAGAACTCATTAATCTAAAAATTACGGATATCGATAGTAAGCGCGGTGTCATCCATATTCGTCATTCTAAGGGGAGCAAGGATAGAAATGTACCTTTACCTGGTCCTTTGCTCCGCCAGCTTCGGATCTATTTCTATAAGTATCGACCTAAGATGTATCTCTTCAATAGTGCTTCAAGTCTAAGATACAGTCCAAGGAGTATTGATAAGATCTTACAAAAGGGACTAAAGCGATGTAATATCAAGAAGCGCATTACTATTCATAACTTA
The DNA here is from genome assembly GCA_020628855.1 of Saprospiraceae bacterium. Classification (GTDB taxonomy): domain Bacteria; phylum Bacteroidota; class Bacteroidia; order Chitinophagales; family Saprospiraceae; genus JAHDHH01. The sequence continues at coordinate 50,084 of JAHDEL010000022.1, forward strand.
AGGCATAGCTATGCTACCCACCTAGTGGAGCACAACATTAATTTGAGGTACATTCAAGATGCCTTAGGCCATAAATCCAGCAAAACAACCGAGATTTATACCAGATTAAGTAAGGAGAATATTGCGAAGATGGTCAGTCCATTAGATTTTTGGGAACTAGATAACCAGAACAAAAACACCTCAAAAGGTACCGATTATACGCCAAAACACTAATTTACAACCACCTTTACCACCGGTATAAAGGAGTTA
>JAHDEL010000023.1:0-15951 GCA_020628855.1 Saprospiraceae bacterium
AGCCACTCAGCGACGAAACCGAGTGACTCATGCCTTATTCAAAGCAGCCCGTAGGGGATTCGAACCCCTGCTACCAGGATGAAAACCTGGCGTCCTAACCCCTAGACGAACGGGCCATAGAAGCGGCTGCAAATATAAGAATGAATAATTTTCACTTGCAACCTAATTCTTCTTTTTTTATTTCAAAATTTGAATTTTTTCAATAAATCCAAATCCTTGGGTAGTCTTACCTAAGACAAAGTATGTGCCAGTTTTGTATTCCGACACATCTAACTGAATATCGTAACTCCCTGGAGTCCATTGATTTACTACCTGTCCTGTAATATTTACTAGCACTAATTCTGCAATTATTTCTTTGCTTTCAATAGTTAGTATATCTGAAACTGGATTTGGCGAAAGAGCGACTCTAGAGTTATGATCAAGCTCAATTGTATTACTTACTACACCGTCTTTAATCTCAAAAAGATCTATTGCAGCTTCTACAAGATGACCGGAGTCTTCTTGATCTGCAGTAACGAACTCTACCCACATATTGTCGGTAACTTCCATAATGTCTTGTATTACTACTGAGTCTAGGCTTTGCCAACCATCGGTAGTTTCGTCCACATTAAATGCTATTGTGACATCAGTACCATTGAATAGAAACATCTCTAACTTATCATTAGGATTACCAAAGCCACCTTCGTTAAAAAACCAATAGTCAAAATTGATTGTAGGATTTTGATATGTTGTCAAGTCCATTTTAGGGGATGTAAGTATGGTTACACCAGAGTCTATATCATCGTCGCCTGCTCCACCTCCACCATTTCCAGTGATATAACATTCATCACCAATATCATCATTCACATCAGATCCTGGATTAGATAGACTCCCTTCGAATGTTGTTCCTTGAGGTACTCCTCTTTCCCACGCACCTGTTTCTGCATCACCATCGATAGTCCAGCCCAGATCCAAAACAAATTCATCTCGATAACCTCTCTCAACAATGATGGTAATGTTAGGATCATCACCGGGGTTATATGTCATGAAGTTGGTTTTGTATCCCCATCCCCCTCCAAAAATTAAAGAAGTGCCTTCAAGGACTGGAAGTTCGAAATCTCCAGTAATATTCGCTTTATCTGCAAACTTCTGTCCTTCAGTCAAAGTGAGGACATTGGCATTTGCAACATTGTTACCATCGGTGTCTATAACTTTACCTTTGATAATCGTTGCTCTACTTTTGAGTTGGGCATCAATTATTGTCACCTCACCGCTAACAATTTCAGCTGTTATGGTGTCTGAGAAATAAAAAGGATGCTCGAAGAGAAGTTCTATTTCTCCAGGAGCAGCAGTTCCTCCTTTATAATTTCCATTTGCATTTGTCGTTGCTAGAGCACTCGTTTGATTTAGCATTCTTATGGAAGCACCAGAAATATTATCGCCCGAATCAAAATCTGTAACATTTCCTTCTAAGTAAGCAGCACGAACATAGTTTGGTTGAAAGACATAAAGACCAGTCTGCATATCACTTGCCAATACGAGTCCTGAAGGTAAAAAAGGATATGCTCCCCAACATCCAGCAAACATTGGATCTGGGGTGTTCGCTTCATCAAAGAATGTATCAAAAGATGCTACTTTAACCAAATTGTTGGGATCATGAGCATCGGTAATAACTACACCGTCAGTATACCAAGAAGTCACTAGGTATCCATTGTAGAAATGCGTGTTATGAGGGATAACTCCAGTACCTGAAGTTTCAGCTGGCTTAAACAGATCAGTTCTTCTGATATCGTCGAAGTCAGAAATGTCATATCCATCAACAAAAGCATTCGGGACCTCATCTGTTGTGTACAGATAATTACCATCATCTGATAACCAAGCATTGTGCGAAAAGGTAGAAGATGTCCTTTGTGTTGCTAAGAGTTGTGGGTTGAGCTTATCTGCTATAGAATAGATGGCAAACTCACCATTATAGATTTCTGAACAGTACATCAAAGTATCACGCACATAGACATCATGAGAGTAAGCACGTGTAACATTACCTAAGATTTCAGGAGACTTAGGGTCTTGATTAAGATCAAGGATAATGATTCCGTTCGTATTAAACTGATCTGGAATATTACATCCAGCTAAGTAGCAATAACCAGCTTCGTCGATGTATAAATTGTGACATCTTCTCAAGATGTCAGTGAAGCCATCTATCGAAATCTCAGGCTGCCAATAGGTGTAGGTAATCGAATCAGGAGCCATCGACATATCGATGATACCTAATCCATCACTGCCTTCATCAGTAGTAAAGTAAATATGGTCTTTATATGACTTCATGTCTCTCCAAGTGCTTGGAGCACCTGGGACTTCAGATCTAAGGATTGGATTAGTTGGGTCCTCGAGACTGAAAATAGACACTTTAGTCCTACTTCCCATTACTGCATATTCAATACCAGTACTATCTACAAAACCCCAAATATCATTTCCGGTCTCTCCAACTGAGACATTGGCTTGGAGTTCGAGGTTGAAATTTTCCTGGCTGTAGCCAAATGCACAAAACGTAAGTAGAATTAAAGTAAAAATGTGTTTCATTGTAGAGTGTTTTTCCGAGCGCAAATATGATAATATTTTAATGGTTGTCATGAGAAAAGAAGAGTGTTTGTCAGATGGGTTGCTTATTTGAGTTGTTCTTCAATTTTTTCTAGAAGCCAATTTTTCCCATTCATTGGTCGACTTTCTTCTTCAATAACTACCTTGAGTTTTTGTAAAGCTTTTGTGTCACCGGGTCTAATCTTTAGCAGTCTTCGGGTATTCGAAATGTAAAGTTTGTAAGCATTATTTCTTTGTTCATTCAGTTCTTTGTTTCTGAGTAGGTAAGAATAAAAACTATCTAGTGTGTACTCTATGGTATCAAATTCGTCTAATTCATAATAGGCACTGATGAGCATGATCTTGGAGTTGACATAATAATAATAAGAGTCCTCAAAGCCTACAATTGCCAATTGTTGGATTACACTTTGCCAATCTTTCTTGTACCAAAACACCCGAGCTTTGCAGAAGTTTATTGTGTTTTCTCTTTCTCTATCATCTAGCAAATGTTCTTTCTGTGCAATGAAGTTTTCTACTTTCTTTGTTTTACCAATTCTGAGACCTAATATGACGTAGTTCCTAAAAGTAATTGGGGTGATGTGATCGTTTATCAATAAGATGCCTTGCTCAATACCAAAATCATACAACTCTAAAGCTTCATTCAGAAACTGATTGTCACTGCTAAATTTTCCAATGCAATAGGTAAGCATTGAATCAAAAATTTCCTTTAGCTCAACTAAAGGAAAGCTAGATTTCTCTTTAAAAATGGTTTGTTTCAAGCTTTTGTAATGATCCTCTTCTTCTCTACCAATAAGCATGAGGTAGACACTTCTATATGCTTGAATAACAACATTTTCAAGAAGGTCATTTCTTTCAAGCATCCTGAGGATGATTTCAATATCAAAAGGTCTTTCCTGTATTTTGAAGATCCTTTGCCAAGAAATGAGATCACACGCAAGTCGTAATTTCTCGATCACATAATACTGATCAAGTTCTAGATTGAGCTGTTTGATATTTAGATTTCGTTTATCGCCCTTCTTAATTTTTCTTTTTTCATATTCAGTGTCAAGATTGAATATGTTTTTTTCTAATTTATACTTGTGTGCATAATAATCGCCTGCCTTTTCAGAAAATCTTTCAAAGTAATTCAAGGCATTTTTCTTCGATTTTTCTTGAAGAGCATTGACCTTACTTTCATTAATTTCTTGAAGAAGCACTTGATGGTAGAGTAATTTATCAGATTTCAGATGCTCGATTACAAGAAACTCTTCAAACTTAGTAATACTGTCAGAAAACAATTTTCTCAATTTTCTATCATCATACTTTTCATTTGGAAAAAGTAGAGTGAACAAATCTTCTCTTGAATGTTCTTCTTCAGATGCTATAATCTCTTTTACAAGCTCTTCTATTTCAGTTTTTGAATTAAGATAAGGAGATGCAAGAAACTTCAAGAATCGATTAATTTTTGGCTTACTTAATTGGCCGAGAATTGTATGAAGTTTGGTTGATTTCAATAATTGTTAAATAATAATTAAGAGAATATGTTATGATGAATTAATAGAATGTGTAACAAATTGACATGCAGTTACTTGCGCGACACTCTACAACACAGCGATTTATATTTACAAGAAGTACATATATTAAGTATTTTAATTTGATAAAAATACGGAGATTATTCAGTATTTTTGAATAGTACAACGACTATGACCAGGATTTTACTGACACTGACCTGTTTGATTTGTTGGCTATGCCTCATTAGCCAAGGTAATCCTGATTTTAAAACTCAAGATATTAAATCTGGAGTTGAGTACAAGTTTGAGCTATACTCATTAGCACTCCCAAGCAATATAAATGATCCTAGGTTGGAACTTGATTCTTTAGGAATTCAGAATATTGGAGATGATCTGTACGAAGTCACTTTGCAAGTTGCAGATGGACAATACGGTGATCTTGAGCTGATCTTTGAATATTACGCAATTGGTGATATACCTGGGATTCCATACCCATTCTACACAAGTCATCTATTCAGGTGTTATGAATCAGAGATTTTGACACAAGACGATGTTATTGTACTGGATAATGGTTTTGGTCAAGTTTATCCGCTATACAATGATACAAGCACTGATGGTGCATTAGAGATACATTCAATTGTCTATAGTGATAATTGTACGGCTGTAGTCGCGGATTCTATATCTGTAGATGTTAGTGTAATTGATAATTCTCAAAATGCATATGTTGTCTATTCAGCAATTGATGCAGTTGGTAATGTCAATGAAGGAAAAATTGTAGTAATTGCAAGCGATGCAGAAGACAAGCAATTATCGTTGCATAACAAAGCAGTACAAGATGTATTCTTGCCATCTTCATTTAGTTTAATCAACAGCCCATCAAGTGGTACTGTTGAAGAAGTATTGCTAAACTGTTGGAGATATGACCCAGATAATGATTTTGTTGGGATAGATAGCTTGCAATTTAGTGATGGTAATTCCACAATCATTTACTATACAGATGTGTTTGATAAGTCATTAGAAGTCCAATTTGTGAAAGATGATGAGACGCATGTAGCTCCTGGCAACACTATAACTTTTAATGTTCTAGAAAACGATCTACTCGACTATTTACCTATCATTGATTACAGCAATGACCTTACTTATTTAGGCAATGGTGAATTTGAATACACAGCTGCTGATCCTAATTTCCAAGGAGATGTTCAACTCTATTATAAAGTCTTTAATGGTTTTATTTTCATTACTGGAAATATTGTTGTGCATGTTGATCATTTTTCTCCGAATGTTTACGGTTTAAATTATCAATTTTATACGCCTGCCGACAAAGAATTACCTATTCGACATAGAACTCCGTACACAAACTATTCATTTGAAATTATCACACCTCCTGCCTCTGGTTCTCTTACTGTTGTTCAAGAATCCTATAGCAATGACTGCGATAGTACGAATGCAGTTATGACACTTGTCTATGATCCTCAAGGAAATGCTGGAGCTGATTTTTTCGAAGTTGAGTATTGTACATCAGATTCGCATTGTGAAATCGTAAAAGTTGATGTTCTTTCTTATGTTGATAACAACTCTTCCTGTGCATGTCTTGATGATTGTGTGTGGGAAGGAGATGTCAATACTGATGGAATAGTTAATGGTCTTGATATCATGGAATTGGCATTCAATGTCGGAAATGCTGGGTTCGAACGAGATACTAGTTCAATTTGGTTAGGGCTGGATTCAGAAGATTGGAACTATTGGCAGACTGGTAGTTACAGAGACTTGAAGCATAGCGATACCAATGGGGATGGAATCATTGATAACGCTGATTTTGACTTAATTGAGGCAAACTATGGAAGGATACATGATTTACTTCCTCAACAAGCATACAATGTCTTATCATCTCCAGTGAATCTCATACCAAGTCAAAGTGACGTGGATAGTGGTCAAGTTGTAATCTTTTATGTAGAAATAGGTAGCGAAGAAACACCGATTCATGATTTTTCTGGTCTCTCTTTCAATTTTAGTATTGATCCGACATTAATTGATAGCTCTTCAGTATTTGTTAATTTCTATGGTGAGTCTTGGGCTGGTTATGGCAATCCAATAAAAGGCTTTTACAAGCAAAAGAAAGAGGGTAGTATTGATGTTGTTTTCTCAAATATAGGTGGAGGGAATTCAGGGAATGGAATGATTGCGGAAGTAGGATTTATTGTCGAAGATGATATCTGTGGTTTGAGATTATCAGAGGATTATATTGACTTCCCAGTCGTCTTTCAGCATGGAGTCATGATTGATACCTATGGAAAGAAATATTCGCTACCGAGAGCCGTGACTCAGACGCGCTTGCATATTGACAGACAAGAAGAACAAGAGAGTATTGAAGAAACTAATGACATCATTGTCGGGCCTAACCCAGTTGAAAGTAATTTGTTTGTTACTTCTCAATCATCAGAAATTCTTTCTGTTCAAATTTTGGATATTGCAGGAAGAAATATGCAGTTCGAGCACCAGATATCTGAAAACTCTGCAGTTTTGAATTGTGCTCACTTTTCAGCAGGTGCTTATATACTGACTATAGAGACATCCAAGGAAATACAATATCGCAAATTCGTTAAGAATTAATTCGATTTACTATAGTCTATCTCATTTATACATTGCATAGTATTGAGGCCAAAACTCTGTCTTGATTCAAGTATTATAGTATGGTCTTTTCTCTAGAATCAAATATATTTTCTGTAGGCGTTATCTTATCAACCATAAAGAATCCTACCAACACATAATTTTATCTGAATATCAAATTAAAATTCCACACTCGTGAAAAAAATTGAATCCATACTTGTTCCTGAACTGGGGAAGACGGTCAGACTTTCAGATTATTTGGTTGGAAAATTCATGGCAATTACAACGAAGAAAGGAATAAAGAAAGCAATCTCACAAAGATTAGTAAAGGTGAATGGAAGGATTGGATTTTCGGGTGATCACATTACAGGAGGAGAAATTATTGAATTGTATAAAAAGAAGAGATTAAAGAGTATCAAATTAGATGTTCCAGTACCAATCCTATTTGAAGATGATCATTTAGCTATCATTGTTAAACCGGCAGGTCTAATCGTAAGTGGCAACATGAAGCGAACTTTGGTAAATGCATTACCTAGATTGTTGAAACCAAGTGCTGAGAAAGATAGAATAGAAGAGCCACAACCAATACACAGATTAGACAAAGCTACAAGCGGTCTTTTAGTCATAGGAAAAACAAGACAGTCTGTTGTTCAACTTAATCAGTTATTTGCGGAGAGGAAAGTGAAAAAAACTTATCATGCTGTCGCAATAGGTGAGATTAAAGATTCAGGAGTAGTTACTTCACCAATAAAAGACAAAATATCAGAAACACAGTATGATGTTTTAGCTTCATTGGATTCTCAAAAGTATGGAGGATTACACTTACTGAAAGTCAAACCAGTGACAGGTCGTAAACATCAAATACGCATCCATTTGTCTGAGTTAGGCAATCCAATACTTGGTGATAGAATCTATGGCATTGAAGGAAAGATATCTACAGGGAAAGGATTATACTTACATGCCACATCTTTAGAATTTGTACATCCAGTATCATCTAAGAAGCTTAGTTTTAACAATGACTTGCCAGATAAATTCACTGATTTATTTCCGAATTCAAAAAGCACTATAAAGTCTTAAGAATACATTTAGTCCACCCAGAATTTCGCCATTTTTCAACATCAATTTAATCAATCTTCACAATCTTAAAGTAATCAGTTTGAAGTGGTGAGGAAATTGCAAAAATGTATACACCTGAAGCATAAGAAGACATGTCAAAAGTCTCTGAATAGAAAAAAGGCCCGAATGTCTTGGTCTCAGTCTCAACCAATCTCCCTATATCATCATATGTGGTAAAAGTGATTTTTTGTTCATTCGCACTACCGAATTCTACCGTGAGAATATCAAACACAGGGTTAGGATAGACCTTAGGGTCAATAAATGTTCCTTCAGGTTCTCCAATGACTATGACATCAGAATCAATATTAACATCATAAGATTGAACACAGCCTTGATTATCCTGAACATAGACTGTATAATTACCTCCTTCTAAATCGCTAAATTGATTGCTTTCACCAAATGTTGTTCCATCGATCGAGTATTGATAAGGTGATGTTCCACCAATGGCATTTATTTGAATACTCCCGCCTTCTTCAATTGTAACACCTGAAATTAAAATATTTGTAGTATCAATAGCTGTTGGAGAATTAACTGTTACAGAAGTTGAAAGACTACAAGCATTTTCATCAGATATAATAATTTCGTACACCTGGCTTTCTAATCCGGAAAATTGCCCTGAAAGGTTCATTCCAGAACTCATAGTATACTCAAGCTCTCCTGTTCCGCCTCCAGCATTAATACTAATACTGCCGTCATTACCTCCAAAGCAGAGTGGATCTGAGACAACTAAATTTGTGATGCTAATAGCCTCTGGATCTTCAAGTGAGATAGGAATGGTACTTTGACACCCTTCATTATCTTCAATGATTATGGAGTAGTCGCCAGAACTTAAAGCATCGAAAACACCATCTGTATTTGATTCTCCATCAAGAGTATATGTATAATCACCAGTCCCTCCACTTCCTGCTACTTCGATTGCCCCTGTCGCGTCATCTGGACAAAGTGGCCCATTGCTAGAAACAAGAGTAATAGCAACAGCTTCAGGCTCGCTAATTTCAAAACTATCTTCTGATTCACAGCCATTGTCATCAATTACTGTAATTATATAGTTTTCTGCACCCAAATCTGTGAAGACCCCTGAAGTGTTTGATACTCCATTGAGGATATAAGTATAACTTGGATTTCCACCTTGAGCATTTACGGTAACACTACCATTAGAAAAACCAAAGCAAGAAACTTGCTCTGTATTAATTGATGAGATTATGAGCTCTGGTGTTCCATCAATCATAAATGTAGACTGGACGCTACATCCATTATCATCTGTGACGACAATTTCTGTTTCACCTGACGAAAGTCCAAAAAATTGACCAGTAGTATTAGTTTCATTACCATTAGTATAGGTAAATGGTGGTGTTCCATTTGTAGCAGTAACTATTAATGAACCAGATGCTTCTTCAAAACAATCTGGAGCACTTGAGTTGATTGTGTTGACTTCAATCTCTAGACTATTCGGTATAGTCAATTCAGTGAATGTATTACAACCATTCTCATCTTCTATCATGATTGAGTAATCACCAGGAGTTAGATCAGTAAAGAGACCAGAGGCATTTTCGACCCCATTCAATGAATAAGTCAAAGTACCAGTGCCACCCTCTGCTACTACACTCGCAGATCCATTAGATCCGTCATGGCATGTAGGAGCTGTTCCATCAGCATCATCAACAAGGATGGATATTGGTTCCTCAAGAGTGACTGGTAAGGTTATTTCACATGTGTTGTCATCTGTTATTGTGACAATATATTCTCCTGCTCCCAAGTTTTCGAAGGCGCCATCAGTGTTAGTTTGGCCATCAATGGAATAAGTAAGCTGGCCAAATCCTCCAGAAGCATTTACTGTTAGCATTCCATCACTTGCACCATTACAACGAGGCTCTTCTATGTTATCCAAAGATGATATGAGTTCGTTTGCTGACTCAATAGTAAACATGATATTATCTTGGCATGATTCTTCATCGATTGCTTGCAAGATGTAGTCACCAGGACTCAATCCCATTAAAGTTGCGTTTGGAATCACTTCACCGTTTAATAAGATTTCTATATCACCTGTTCCGCCATTAATAGAAAAGTTTGCTTGACCATCTTCCGATTCAAAGCAGCCTTCATTTATAACTTGGTCAATCTCAAGCTCCAAAGTTGCAAACTGTCCAATCTCAATCGGAAAACTTTGGCTGCATTCATTATCATCGACAATGGTCAGAGTATAAATTCCTGATTGGAGCATAGAGAATTCTCCAGATTGATTCGTTTGCTCTTCTAACATGAATGTATAATTCCCGGCACCTCCTGTTGCACTTACTGAGAGTGTGCCTGTAGCTTCCGCACAATTACTATTTGTAGAATTTTCTTCTGATAGATTGATGATTGTAGGTTCTTCGATTTCAAAAGTTCGAATAACATTACAATTGTTTTCATCGATTATTTCTACTTCATAATTCCCAGCAGTCAAATTTTCTAGAGCTGATACAGTTGTCTCTTCTCCATTTATATAAATGGTTACATTACCAGAGCCTCCATCAATGAGTAAATCTGCTTTTCCATCTGCCTGAGCAGCACAAATATTATCTTCTATATTTACAACTTCTAGGGTGAGTTCAGCAGGTTCTTCGATGAAAAATTCTTGAGTGGTGATACACTCCATATCATCCTGAACATAGACGGTGTAATCTCCTGCAGAGAGATTATCAAAAGCAGAATTTGTATTAAAATTAATACCATCCAAGCTGTAACTCAACTGGCTAGATGCTCCAGAGGTTGTCACAGATATCGATGCATTCGACTCACCAAAACAAAGCACATCTTCTGTTTGACCAACTTCCAAGGTTATAGTACCTGAGCTCTCCAGTTCAAGTAGGGCTTCTCCTTGACAGCCAAGGCTATCAATAGCTATGATATCAAATTGGCCTTCACCTAGACCACTAAATTCGCCTGAGTTATTTGTTATGCCGGAATTCAAAGTATAGGTCACCGGTCCTTGAGCGTTTTGGAGTTCTACTGTAATACTACCAGTTTCTTCTCCACTACAATCCGCATCCATAAGTTCAATTGTATTCAACATCACCATATCTGGCTGATCAATCGTAAAGCTTGTTGAGTCAATACAATTATTGACATCAGTTACAGTAATGTTGAATTCACCAGCAAATAAATTTTCAAGAGTGTCTGATGTGATATTAAGAGTATCATAGCTGTAGATAAATGTACCTGAACCTCCCAAAGGAGATAAGATTAATGTTGCATTGGAATCCGCGAAACATGTAGGGTTGACAATAGTATCAATTAACAGTATCAAAGAATCAGGTTCACTAATTTGGAATTCGGTTGTGTCTGTGCAACCGTTCAAATCTTCAGCCACAATGTAGAAAGTATCAGCAGCAAGATTAGAAAATAAGGTATCACTCACATTGCCTAAATCAGTCACCATGTATGACCAATTTGTACCAGAACCACCAAAAGGATCTACTTCAATCACACCATCGCTTTCACCATAACATGATATGTTTTGTACTGTATCAATGTTGAGACCAATCTCTGGAGGTGCAAATAATTCTACAAATTCATATGTGTCGCAACCTGCTTGATCAGTAATAGTGATTTCATACTCACCTGCTGCCATGTTTGAAAAGAGAGGGTTTGTAGTCGATGGCACACCTGGTAGAGTGTATGAGTATTGTGAACCAGTGCCTCCAGAGACATTCACAAAAAAGCTACCATCTTCACTATCAAAGCAAGAGACTTCACTAGTGATGCTTGAATTTACAAAGAATGCTGGAGGTTCGTCTAATGTAACTGTGACTTGTGTCGAGTTTCCTCCTGATTCTTGAATATCTATCGTGTAGGTTCCTCCATCTAAACCTGTAAAATATCCATTGTTATTACTCTGATTTCCTGGGTTTATAGTAAAAGTGTAAGGACTGCTTCCACCCACTGCTTCGACTTCTATCACGCCATCTCCATCACCTGGACATTCTATATCTATTTCATCAAGAATATTTGCACTCAATGGACTAGCACCTACACCACAGGCAAAGCTTGCGGATCCAGCTACACTAGACCTAGAAGTCGAAAGAATCAAATTCATGTAATCACATTGATCCTGCGAAAATGCATTCATACAGTTATCGTTGACATAATCCATATAGTTCATAAACATGTCACCACCATTGCCGCAAGATGGACTAGGGTGATTTGGACAACCAAAATTTTCGTCATCTTGTTCAGGTGTATCTGTAAACCCATCATCTGCTCCACATCCGTTCGATGCCCAAATGTGACCAAGCCCTAGGTAATGACCAACTTCATGTGTAGTTGTTCTTCCTAAGTTATATGGAGGGAAAGTGGCATTTCCTGGTCCGCCGAATGTGCCAGTAAATACTACTACGCCATCAAGAACAGGATTTGGTAGAGAAGAAGGTGATGGTACATAAGCATATCCTAAAGGCCCAACTGTCGGGGCAACCCAAATGTTAAGATATGTGCTTCTATCCCAACCAGTCTGACTCTTGATAGAAAATTCATTATTATCGAAATTTTGATTAGTTCCAAATCTTGTAATACCGTCCGTGGCAAGGCCATTAGGATCAACAGAAGCAAGACAAAATTCTATTTGACAGTCAACTGCCGAAAAGACAGATGGGGTATTATTCGCATCAGAATTCCACCGTCTAAAGTCTTCGTTAAGCACTTCGATTTGAGATTCAACATGAGATAAAGACAAATTATCACCACTGCCAATAGGCTGACCAGGAGGGTGTACAATAATAACATGAACAGGTATAGTCGATACCATACTGGAAGACCTAGCAGAACTTACCTTGCTTGCTCTCATGGCATACATCGCTTTCTTACCTTGTTGGATTTCTTCTAAATACTCAGGGTTTTGCAGGTAGATGGCTTCCATTTTTTCATCTGACCCGCATCTATGTTTATCTTGAGCTTTTCCGGTCGTTGCGAATAAGAATGTAAATAAAGAGAGATACCAAACTTTCTGGAGAAATCGGGCATTTATCATATATAGTCATATCGTTGTGGATGTACACAAGTTATATAATATTTTCTTAACTAATAATTCTCATGATTATACGTTTATCAAAATAACAAAAACATGGTAGTCCTCCTATGACAACAAAACAACTTACTGTTCATATCGTCTCATTTCTATTGCTTTTTCTCTTCGTGCACAGCACCTCCTTTGCTCAAGAAAAGAGAACAGTTTTAACAAAAAAGGAATACGATAAAATTTATCAGGAAAATATTAAGAAATCAAGAATTGCTGGGGTGTACATACCTGTAGACGAAGAAGATGCAATCAATGAAATAAAAGCATTGTCACCAGGAGAAGGTTTGAAGAGCTTTTCTCTAATAGCAAATGAATGGGAAGCAGCGAAAAAACTGCATTTTGGGTTAGGAAGATGGATGGATGTAAATTGGTCATTCACTGAAGGTTCTAGATTATCTCATCACTTAAAAAAGCAAGGTGTTCTTCATCCGGATGATATGACTACTTATCTTTTGGTATTATTGCATCGTACCCTCAATGCGAAGCCTTTGGATAACAAAGAAATAGTCGAAAAGCTAGCCATACAAAGAAAGGAAATTGCCAGATCGAAGATTGATAAGGTGCTTTCCGAGGAAATAAAAAAGAAATAACACATAACACTTAATTGCAATATTTTGTAATCTTGCAAAACAAAACTTCCCGTTTATACCCACAATCGTGGAGTTTTAATGACACCTAACGAAAAAGACACACCAAGTACATGGCTAAAAAATTATTGATTGTTGAGTCCCCTGCTAAGGCAAAAACTATCGAGAAATATTTAGGAGGAGACTTCATTGTAAAATCTAGCTACGGACACATCCGTGACCTTGACAAAGGTGACAAAGGTGTAGACATTGCTAACAGATTTGAACCAAAATATGTGGTTTCTGACTCGAAAAAGAAAGTTGTTAATGAACTCAAGACAGCGACCAAGAAGGCAAGTGAGGTTTGGTTAGCGACGGATGAAGACCGAGAAGGAGAAGCTATTTCTTGGCACCTCTGTGAAGTGCTTGGACTTGATGAAGACACTACAAAACGCATTGTCTTTAGGGAAATCACAAAGCCAGCAATTCAAAAAGCTGTAGAAAATCCACGCATCGTAGATAAACATTTAGTTAATGCTCAACAAGCTCGTAGGATATTAGATAGATTGGTTGGTTTTGAATTGTCTGGGGTGCTCTGGAGAAAAGTAAAAAATAAATTAAGTGCAGGTAGAGTACAATCAGTAGCAGTAAAGTTAATTGTTGATAGAGAAAGGGAAATTCAAAAGTTTGACAGTAAGGAGTACTTCAAGATTACTGCAGTTTTTGAGATTAAGACTGACACTGGAAGAATAGCAGAGTTAAAGGCGGATCTCAAACGAAGGATAGAGACATATGAAGAGGCAATTGCTTTCGTAGAAGCATGTAATGGGGCAACATTTACTATAAATGACATCAGAGTAAAACCATTAAAGAGAAAGCCGGCTCCTCCATTTACAACTTCTACATTACAGCAAGAAGCAAGCAGGAAATTAGGGTTTTCTGTAAATAGGACCATGTCAACTGCTCAGAAGCTGTATGAACAAGGTAAGATAACTTACATGAGGACTGACTCAACGGCCTTAAGTAAGACCGCCATAGGGACATTAGCAGAAGAAATAAAGTCTGCCTTTGGAGATAATTACTCTAATCCTCGAAATTTTACCTCAAAAAAAGCGAATGCACAAGAGGCTCACGAAGCGATACGACCAACCTATGCTAATGTGCATGATGTAGGAGGTGATAGAGATATGCAGAGATTATACAGTTTGATCTGGAAAAGAGCTATCGCGAGTCAGATGTCAGAAGCTGTAATAGAAAAGACTACAGTGGATATTGGTATTTCGACATTGAAAAGTGATAATCTTGTTGCAGAGGGAGAAGTGGTCAAATTTGATGGGTTTCTAAAAGTCTATATAGAGTCAACAGATAATGAAAGTGATGATGACCAAAAATCTATGCTTCCACCATTGACTAAAGGCCAGATTTTGGATATTAAGATGATGAATGCGGCTGAAAAGTATACAAGACCTCCAGCAAGGTACACAGAAGCTATGCTTGTCAAGAAACTGGAAGAACTTGGCATTGGAAGACCAAGTACCTATGCTCCGACTATCACAAAGATCATGGAAGAGAATAGGGGATATGTCACTAAAGAAAGCCGAGCTGGCAAACAAGTTAAATCAAGACATGTCAATTTGTCAAATAAAGAAGTAGTTACTTCCATTGTTGATGAAACTATTGGGAGTACATCCAATAGATTGTATGCGACAGATTTGGGAATGGTAGTTTCTGACTTCCTTGTGCAGCATTTCAAGGACATCATGGATTACTCATTCACAGCCAGCATTGAAGAAAGATTGGATCATGTAGCAGAAGGAAAAGAAGAGTGGAGAAATATGCTTGAAGGGTTTTACCATGAGTTTCATGAAGATGTAGAGACTACCATAGAAAAAGCCGAAAGAGCAAAAGGAAGAAGAGACTTAGGTACAGATCCGGAGACAGGACATACTGTGATGGTCCAAATGACAAGATTCGGTCCAGTAGCTCAGATAGGAAGTAGAGAAGAGGTGGGCGAAGAAGGCAAGCCCAAGTTTGCTAACTTAAGACCTGGACAATCTATAGAAACTATATCCTACGAAGAGGCAATGGAGTTGTTTAAATTGCCAAAGCAACTTGGCGAATATGATGGCCAACCAGTCTCAATAGGAGTGGGTAGATACGGTCCTTATGTTAAGCATGGGGATGCGTTTATTTCACTTGGGAGAGGCAGAGATCCATTAGAAGTAACTCTTGAGCAAGCGGAGGAATTGATAGAGGAAAAGAGAAAGGAGAATGCTCCGATCGCTACTTATAAAGGTGATCCAGTTACAAGAGGAAAAGGAAGATTTGGTCCATTCCTGAAGTATAAAGAACTCTATGTGAATATTCCTAAAAGAATAGACCCAATGGCTATCACTCAAGAACAAATCTTTGAGCTCATAGAAGCTAAGATTGAGAAAGAAGCTAATCGGTATATTCAAAGATGGGAAGCTGAGAAAGTGGCTTTAGAAAATGGTCGTTGGGGTCCTTTTATCAGATTCAAAAAGAAATCTATCAAACT